>JAFRQF010000024.1 GCA_017428765.1 Erysipelotrichaceae bacterium | reverse complement strand
TGCGGAATATATGGAAGAACATCCGGAGGAGAAAAAGGAAGATCCGGACTTCGATGTATGGTGCGATGAAACGATCGCAAGCTATAAAAAAGCGATGGAAGGCTTCGTAAAGGAATTACGGTAAGAGAAAGCACGGGAGTCACCTGTGCTTTTTTTTTGAGCAAAAGGCAGGTGTCTTTGCCGTGACTTCGAAAAAGTATACCGTATAATAATAGAGTAAAAAGATCAGCAACAGATCGATAGAAAAGGAGAGCTTATGTATAAGATCGTAAGTAAGAAACCTCTCAACGCCACTGTTACACAGATGGAGATCGAGGCTCCGTTGGTTGCCAGAAAGGCAAGACCGGGCCAGTTCATCATCTTACGTGTTGATGAGGATGGGGAAAGGATCCCTTTGACGATCGCCGGTTCCGATAAGGAAAGAGGAACGATCAAGATCATCTTCCAGATCGTCGGCGGTACTACAGAAAAACTGAATCACAAAGAAGAAGGCGAATATCTGCAGGATTTCGTCGGTCCGTTAGGTGTTGCGACACACACTGACGGTATTAAAAAAGTCTGCATCGTCGGCGGCGGTGTCGGCTGTGCGATCGCGATGCCGGTCGCTCAGGAATTCCATGCCTTAGGGGCAGATGTGACTTCCATCATCGGTTTCCGTAACAAGGATATCGTCATCCTGGAAGACGAGTTCAAGGCTTGTTCCGACAGACTCTTCGTCATGACGGACGACGGTTCTTATGGCCAGCATGGCAATGTCACCGTTCCTTTGAAAGAAATGCTGGAAAAAGGTGAGAGATTCGATATGATCATCACGATCGGTCCGCTGATCATGATGAAGTTCGTCGTTGCGGCTGCCAAGCCATATGATGTACCGGTCACCGTTTCCATGAACCCGATCATGATCGATGGTACCGGCATGTGCGGCGGCTGCCGTCTGACTCTGGTACAGGATGGCAAACGCGTCACCAAGTTTGCCTGTGTCGACGGTCCGGATTTCAACGGCTATGAAGTCGATTTCGATGAAGCAATGTCCAGAAACAGAATGTATATGGATTTTGAAAGACATGCCTACGAAGAGGCTTGTAACTTATTCAAAAAGGAGGAAGCATAATCATGGCGATCATTCCTAACAAGAACCCGATGCCTTCCCAGGCCCCGGAAGTACGAGCTCACAATTTCAAGGAAGTTGCGTTAGGCTATGATGAGCAGACAGCCATCAATGAAGCCAACCGCTGCCTCAACTGCAAGAACCAGCCGTGTGTATCCGGCTGTCCGGTCAACATCCACATCCCTGAGTTCATCGCTCAGGTAAAACAAGGTAATTTCGAAGAAGCCTATAGGATCATCTCACAGACTTCCTCTTTACCGGCTGTCTGCGGCAGAGTCTGTCCGCAGGAATCGCAGTGCGAATCCAAGTGTACGGTCGGTATCCGTTTCGAACCGGTCGGTATCGGCAGACTCGAACGTTTCGTTGCCGATTATCACAATGAGCACTCCACTGCAAAACCGGAAGCTCCGGCATCCAACGGTCACAGAGTGGCGATCGTCGGTTCCGGTCCTTCGGGACTCACCTGCGCCGGCGACCTGGCCAAGAAAGGCTACAAGGTCACGATCTACGAAGCACTCCATACTGCCGGCGGTGTCTTAGTCTACGGCATTCCTGAATTCCGTCTTCCGAAGGCCATCGTTGCCAAGGAAGTCGATACTCTGAAGGCTCTTGGCGTCGATGTTGAGACCAATGTCGTCATCGGCAAGACCCTGACGATCGACGAACTGTTCGAAGACGGTTTCGAAGCGGTCTTCGTAGGATCCGGTGCCGGTCTGCCGAGATTCATGAACATCCCGGGCGAAGCCTACAAAGGCGTCTATTCCGCCAATGAATTCCTGACGAGATCCAACCTGATGAAGGCCTATAAAGATGATCCGGTCACACCGATCATGAAGGGCGGCAAGGTCGCAGTCGTCGGCGGCGGCAACGTCGCGATGGATGCGGCAAGAACAGCACTTCGTCTGGGTGCGGAAAAGGTCTACATCGTCTACAGACGTTCGATGGAAGAACTGCCTGCCCGTAAGGAAGAAGTCGAACATGCGCAAGAGGAAGGCATCGACTTCAGACTGCTCAACAATCCGGTCGAGATCCTTGGTTACAACAATCCGGATGATCCGAGAGACCCGAAGAACGGTTTCGTCACCGGTATCAGATGCATCCGAATGGAACTTGGCGAACCGGATGCCTCCGGCAGAAGAAGACCGGTCGAAGTCCCGGGTTCGGAATTCGTACTGGATGTTGATACGGTCATCATGGCCATCGGTACTTCACCTAACCCTCTGATCAAGAACACGACCAAGGGTCTTGATGTCAATTCCCATGGCGGTATCATCGTCAATGAAGACGGCCTGACTTCCCGTGAGGCAGTCTACGCCGGCGGCGATGCTGTCACAGGTGCTGCGACAGTCATTTCCGCGATGGGTGCCGGCAAGCTTGCGGCAAGATCCATCGATGAATTCTTAAGCAAGAAGAACTGAAATGAAACTTTATCTCTGCGCAAACGGCTATACGGAAGACCAGATCGTTCAGGCAAAACAGTGCGTGAAAGCTCTTGAAGAGCTTTCCCATCCCTGTTCGATGTCTAAGGAATTATCAAATAAGCTTTACGGCGACGACAGCTATGCCGTTTTTCAGCCGGAAGAGTGCGATCTGATCGTTTCTTTAGGCGGTGACGGTGCCGTGCTGAATGCGGCAAAGGTGGCATTCGACTGCGGTACGCCGTTATTCGGCATCAATGCCGGCAGAGTCGGCTATCTTTGCGGGATGCGGCTCGATGAGATCGATTCGTTCGACCGGAAGTTCCGTCACGCGGAGAGGAACATCTGTACGATGCTGGAAGTGGACTATAAAGGGCAGACTTATTACGCCCTCAATGACATCGTCATATCCAAGACCAACTTCGGAAAGACGGCCGATCTGTCTGTCTTTGCGAATGACAAGGAACTGTTTGAAGTGCGGGCGGATGCGGTCATCGTTTCCACCCCGACCGGTTCTTCCGCCTACAACCGTTCGGCGGGCGGTCCGCTGGTTTCGGAAAAAGTCAGGGCTCTGGTCGTCACACCGGTATGTTCCAATACGCTGACGCCGACATATATCGTGGATGATGAGTGTAAGATCACCGTCAGAGTCAATCATGAAGATGCCGGGATCTATGCGGATTCCAGGTTCCTGGGAGTCTATCCGGATGAACTTGTCGTGAGAAAATCGGATAAGACGATCGTAATGTACAAGTAAAGATAACGTTTACATGAAGGGCCATCCGAAAGGGTGGCTTTTTTGTTGGCAGGATTGTCGTCTTTTTGTGCCTTTGATAAAGTATAATATCTTTATGAAGTTTTCCGAGTTTGAAGAAGCTTTGAAGAAACGGGACATACATCTGGATGATCGCATGAAAGATCAGCTTGATGCCTATGCCGCCTATCTCAAAGAATACAACGAAAAGATCAATCTTACGGCCATTACCGAATACGAAGAAGTGCTGGATAAGCACTTCTATGATTCTTTGCTGGCGGCAAAAGGTCCTTTGAAAGGGACGCTGGCGGATGTCGGCACAGGGGCGGGGTTCCCGGGCGTGGTGCTCAAGATCGTCTTTCCTGAGCTTCATGTCGTGCTGATCGAACCGCTTCACAAGCGCTGCGTCTTCCTGGAGTCCCTGATCGAAAAGCTCGGTTTACAGGGGATCGAGGTGGTCAATGCCCGCGGCGAGGATCATTCCTTGAAACACAGGGAAGCCTATGACTATGTCACGGCCAGGGCGGTATCCAACCTGAATGCCCTGATCGAGGTCTGCGGTGCGATGGTTAAAAAAGAAGGAAGCTTCATCTGTTTAAGGGGCAAGGACGGAATCGAGGAGATAAAAAATGCCGAAAAGGCGATAAGTTCGATGGGCTTTGAAGTCTCATTCATCGATGAGGAAACACTGTTCAATGGCGATAAGCGCATCATCTCCTACTTCCGCAAAGTGAAGACGACCCCGTTAAAATATCCTAGGAAATATAATATAATAAAGAAGAGTCCATTATGAAAAAAGAAATCGTAAGAATCAAATTAGATAAGATCATCCCGAACAAGAACCAGCCGCGACTGGATTTTTATGATGATTCCATCAAAGGTCTGGCGGAATCCATCAAACAGAACGGTCTGCTGCAGCCGGTGACGGTAAGAAAGGCCGGAGACAAGTATGAACTGATCGCCGGTGAAAGAAGATATCGTGCATCTCTGCTCAACGGGGCAAACGACATCGAGGCCATCATCATGGAATCGAGCGATGAGCAGTCGGCAAATCTGGCTCTGATCGAAAACCTGCAGAGAGAAGATCTCAATGCGATCGAACAGGCCATGGCGATGCGCCGCATCATGGTATCGGAAGATCTGACACAGAACGAACTGGCGCAAAGGCTGGGCTACAGACAGTCCACCGTTGCCAACAAGCTGCGTCTGCTGAAACTTCCGGAATACATCAAACAGGCGATCTCCCATGGTACGATCACCGAGCGCCACGCCAGAGCTCTGCTCAATGTGCCGGAAGAAAAGCTCGAGGAAGTCTTCTTAACGATCACCAACAGACAATACAACGTATCCAAGACGGAAGAATACATCCGTGAATTACTGAGCGAGAACCACCATTCCAAGGGTGTTTCGAATAACTTACAGATCGGTGTCAACACGATCAAAGAAGCGTACGAATTGTGCCGCAAGTCAGGCATCGATGCCGACTTGAAGGTGACCGAGTATGACGACAATGTCAAGATCGTCATACGCATGAAAAAGTAGGGAGGCAGTTATGGCAAGAATCATCGCGATCGCAAATCAGAAAGGCGGAGTCGGAAAGACTACTACTTCCATCAACCTGGCTGCCGGCCTGGCGTATCTGAACAAGAAAGTCCTGCTGGTCGACTTCGATCCTCAGGGCAATGCCACACAGGGTGTCGGACACAGAGTCGGATTAAGAGATCTGACCGTCTATGATGCCATCTTATCGGATGTGGATATGGAGGATTGCCTCCGTTCCTTATCCAAGCCGCCGCTCGATCTCTTACCTGCCAACATCAACCTGGCCGGTGCGGACCTCGAACTGGCAAAGATCGAAGAAAACAGGGAACAGCTGTTAAAGAATGCGCTGGCTCCGATCAAGGACAACTACGATTACATCATCATCGACTGTCCGCCGTCATTAGGCTTACTCAACACCAATGCCTTGACGGCTGCGGATTCCGTTCTGATCCCGGTACAAAGCGAATATTATGCTTTGGAAGGTATCACACAGCTCTTACAGACGATACGTCTCGTACAGAAGCTCTTCAATCCGAACTTAAAGATCGAAGGCGTCTTATTGACGATGTATGATGCCAGGACCAACCTGTCGGCGGAAGTCGGCCAGGAGATCCGCAAGCACTTCAAAGAGAAGGCATACAAGACCTATATCCCGCGAAACATCAAGCTTTCGGAAGCTCCTTCGATGGGACTTTCGATCTATGATTACGCGATCTCTTCGGAAGGTGCCAAGGCTTATGTCGCTTTGACCAAAGAGGTCATCACCAACTCTATGGAGGAGAATAATGCCGGCTAAAAGAAAACTGGGAAAAGGCCTGGACCAGATCTTCGGTGACAACATCGATTCGGTCCTGGACGATATCGAATCCAATGCCCGCAAATCGGCCGGCGGCCAGAGCGAGCTCAAGATCTCGGAGATCCGTCCCAATCCTTACCAGCCGCGTGTCGAATTCGATGAAAACGGCTTGAAGGAACTGGCGGATTCGATCAGAGAAAACGGTGTCTTCCAGCCGATCTTAGTCCGAAAGTCCTTACAGGGCTATGAACTGGTGGCAGGCGAAAGAAGACTGCGTGCTTCCAAGCTCGCTGATAAAAAGACCATTCCTGCTTTGATCGTTGAATTCGATGACAGGCAGATGATGGAGATCTCGCTTCTGGAAAACATTCAGCGTAAGGATCTCACGGCGATCGAGATTGCCAAGGCATACCGTCAGCTGATGGACAAGCTGGGCTATACGCAGGACGATCTTGCCAAGCGGATCGGCAAGTCACGTGCCAATGTCGCCAATATGTTGCGACTCCTTACCCTTCCGGAAGAAGTAAGAACGATGGTCAACGAAGGAAAGCTCTCCTATGGTCAGGCCAGGACACTTCTTTCTCTGGAAGATGAAGACAGGATCGTCGAACTGGCAAGGCAATGTGTGAAGCAGGGCCTATCGGTACGGCAATTGGAAAAGCTGTGTTCAGCGAAGAAAAAGGATGGACCGAAACCGGAAGAAAAGACCCCCGATCCGTTTACCAGGGATGTGGAAGACAGGCTTCGCAAAAAGTTTGGCACCAGGGTCGAAATCAAAAACAAATCGATCTCTATCAGTTATACTGATATTGAAGACTTAAACAGGATTTTAGAAATAATGGAAGTCATTGAAGACTAGAAAGGAACCCCGTTATGGCTGAGAATGAAGAAAAGATCGTTTTAACGCTCGGTGAAGAAAAAGCTGAGGAAACTGTTACTGAAGAAGTAAAAGAAGAAAAAGAAAAAGAACACGCAAGCGTTCCGGTATCGGATGTCGTCGGTTATGCCAAACTCGATGATTCTTCTCTGTCGGAAGATGAGAAGAAGATGGTCGAAGATTTCTCCAAGCAGATCGATGTCATGGATACCAACACCGTCTTACAGTACGGCGCTACCGCTCAATCCAAAGTTGCGGATTTCTCCGATACGGCTTTGAAGAATGTCCGTACCAAGGATATCGACACGGTCGGTGATACTTTACTGGACTTGGTCTCACAGCTGAGAAATTTTGATGTCGATGAAAAAAATGACGGCTTCTTCGCCAAGATCTTCAAAAAGGGTTCCAATTCCATCAATGATGTCAAGGCGAAATATGATTCCGCAAATGCGAATGTCGACAAGATCGTCAAGATCTTAGAGAACCATCAGATCACACTGATGAAGGACATCTCCTTACTGGATCAGTTATATGAAAAGAACCTGGTCAACTTCAAGGAACTGACGATGTATATCTTAGCCGGTTACAAGAGGCTTGAAGAGATCAAGAAGACCGATCTGCCGGCTGCGTTGAAGAAGGCGGAAGAGACCGGACTTCCGGAAGATGCCCAGGCTGCCAACGACCTTTCCGAAGCGATCACCCGTTTCGAGAAGAAACTGCATGACCTCGAGCTGACCAGGATGGTCTCCATCCAAATGGCTCCGCAGATCCGTCTGGTCCAGAACAACGACACGCTGATGACTGAAAAGATCCAGTCGACGCTGGTCAATACGATCCCGCTTTGGAAGTCACAGATGCTGATCGCATTGGGCATCGCCCATTCCAAGGAAGCGGTCAAGGCCCAGAACGAAGTTTCCGAGATGACCAACAAGATGCTGAAGGAAAATGCCGAAGCTCTCAAGATGGCGACCATCGAGACAGCCAAGGAATCCGAAAGAGGCATCGTCGATATCGAGACGCTCACCGAGACCAACAAGAAGCTCATCGAGACCCTCGAAGAAGTCAAGCGTATCCAGACGGAAGGCAGAGAAAAGAGACTTGCCGCACAGAACGAACTGCGCCGTATCGAAACGCAGCTGCAGCACGAGCTCACCGATGTCATCCACAAGGATCAGGCTTAATCCGATTCGTATTCAAAAAGCACTGTCTGTTCACAGTGCTTTTTTCATGCGCTTTGTAAGCTCTTTTCGGAAGATCTTTCATCGCTTCCTTCGATCTGGAACTGACAAAGGTCAGAATGATGTCCCTGATCTTTTCGTTTTCATTCAGTAAGAGTTTTGCGTACAGAGAACCCTGCACGCCACAGCCGATGATGCCGAGCCTTACTTTTTCCATGATGTTTCCCTTCCTTTGCCTTGATTGTATGATGAAAGGTTATTTTCGGGCAATCGTATCGATCGTTTGAAATATGGAGGCATCTGTGGCATCATATTATTGACATATGTCAGAAATAAAGGAGTCCTATGGCAAGACCGTGCAGATGCAGAAAGATCAGAAACCTTCCGGATTATTATGATTTTTCCTGTGCACAGAAGAAAGGCAGTGAGACGGTCGTTTTGAGCATCGATGAGTATGAAACGATACGGCTGATCGATCTTGAGAAGATGACCCAGGTCCGGTGTGCTGAGCAGATGGGCGTCTCCCGTACGACGGTCACGGCGATCTATGACAGTGCGAGAAGAAAACTTGCGGAAATGATCGTTGAAGGAAAGACTTTGCATATCGCCGGGGGAACCTATGAACTTTATTCTGATGAAGGTGTTTTTATCAAAGAGAAAGGAAATAAGCAGATGCGTATTGCGGTAACTTATGAAAACGGTGAGATCTTCCAGCACTTCGGCAGGACGCAGCAGTTTGGGATCTATGATGTGGAAAACAAGGAAGTGGTGATGAAACAGGTCGTTTCATCCGACGGTGTCGGTCATGGTGCTTTAGCCGGTGTATTGAAGAAAGCCGGCGTCGATGTATTGATCTGCGGGGGTATCGGCATGGGTGCCAGGATGGCCCTTCAAGAGGCAGGAATCTCCCTTTGTCCGGGTGCGTATGGAAATGCGGATGAGGCTGTCAAAGCGTTCTTAAACGGCACGCTGGATTTTGATCCGGACAGCGCTTGCGACCATCACGGACATCACGAAGACCACGATTGCGGCGAACACGATCATGGCTGCGGGGAACACTGCTGCCACTGATCTTTTTCATTAAAGCGGTGTTATACTGAAGAAAAAAGGAGAAACTGTCATGCGTCAACTGATCATTTCTTCGATGCCTGTACTTCTGTGGGCGATGACTTTGTTTGATGGGATCGCGATCTTTGCGATGTATATAAGTCATCGGGAAAATCATCTGAAAAAGATCCCGTATCTGACGATGATCTTATGCATGGGTCTGTTTTATGATTCTCTGATCCTTTCTTTGGGTGCTTTTCTGAAGTTCGGACCTTTGCTCAAGATATTGAGCCAGTTTCGTTTCATCTTTCATTGCGTGCTGATCCCGCTCTTATTTCCGATCTGTGGCTATGCCCTGAAGCTTTCGGAAAAGAAGATGCGCATCATAAGGATCGTTACGCTCATCCTGATGATCTCAGGCGCGATCGCCGGGATCGGAGTGATCACGGAAGAAAGGACGGTCGGTGCCATCCGGCGTTACGCCCAATCCGATCTGACGAATCCTTTCAGTAAGGGATTGATCTCGCTTCTGGATGTCGTTCCGGTCTTCATCATGATCGGTATCGGCATTTATCTGTATATCCGCAAAAAAGATCCTCATATGTTTCTTTCCGGCTTTTTCATGCTGCTGTTCACGATGCTGGGGATCTTCTTAGGGAAGGATCCGGGCGGTGACAAGAGCCAGAGCCTGATGTTTTATATCTCTATGTACGGGGAGGCTTTGATGGTATATTTCCTCTACCGTTTCGTAAAGCGAGAAGAAGAATTGGAGAAGTGAATATGAAAGTCTACATTGCCGCACCTCTATATTGTGAACAGGAGCTCGAATATAATTTAAAGATCGACACATTTTTAGGGGAGAGCGGTTTTGATACCTATCTGCCGCAAAGAGACGGCGGTGTGGTGTCTGAGATGCCCGAGATCGTGGAAGGCATGCCGAAAGGTGAATATGTCTTTAAGAAGGATCTTGAGGCGATGGACAAGAGCGATGTCTTCCTGTTCCTGCTGGATGGCAGAGTGCCGGATGAAGGAGCCTGCGTTGCCTTAGGTTATTTCTATTCTTTGGGCAAGCCGTGCGTGGGCCTGAAGACCGATACAAGAAGCCTCGTCGGCGGGGAAGACAACCTGATGATCCGAATGGCTTTGAAAAAGATCTGCCGTACAAAGGAAGAACTGCTGGAATATCTGAAAGGATGTTAAAAAAGTCTTACGCGAGTTTGCGTAAGACTTTTTCGATATCGGCGATCTTCATTTCTCCGTACGTGTTTCTGACGGAGCTGTTGTTTTCATATCTCGGCAGGATGGAGATGATCTCTTCTTCGCTCATCCGGATGCCGAAGTCAGGAAGAAGGGCAGCGATCGTTTCCTTTAATTCATCTTTATCGATATCCAATGTTTTATAGAAGGCATCGGAATACTCTTTATGATGTTCTTCTTCATAGTCGAGCAGATCATTTGTGAAGAGGGCACACGCAAAGCCATGCGGCAGGTGATAATGCTCGGTAAAGTAGTAGCCTAAGTTGTGGCAGAAGACTGTGCCGGTGATGTTGATCGCAAGACCTCCCAGTATGGAGGCGTTGTAGACCGTTTCCATATCGGCAAGGGAAAGTGTTTCGTTTTCTTTCATCATCCTGAGCTTCGGATACAGAAGCCGTATGCCGTGCAAGGCATAAGCTCTTGAGATATCGTTGGCCTTGTTGTTGAAATAGGATTCGATCAGATGAGCCAATGCGTCGATGGCAGTCGAGATCCTGACCTTTTCAGGCATCGTAGAGACATATCTTGGATCGGAGAAGGCATACAAGGCATATAGGTCATCGTTGTGGATGGATTTTTTGAGTCCGTCCTTATTGGTCATGACGGAGACATAGGTGACTTCGCTTCCCGTTCCGGCTGTCGTACCGACCAGGACCAAAGGAAGAGGCTTATTCTGCCAGTTCTGCTTATAGACGCCTTCTTCATTCAGATCGGGATTGTTTGCGGCAACGGCTGCCGTCTTTGCGGCATCGAGGACCGATCCGCCGCCGACACCGACGATGAGATCGGCTTTGAATTCGTGTGCGCATTTTCCCGCCTGCAGGCAGGAGACGACGCTCGGGTTTTCTTTGATCTGATCAAAGATGACATATGCGATCTCTTCTTCTTTGAAGATGGATTCAAGATCATCGAGTGCTCCGGAGAGTTTTCCGGAATGGGCAGATGTGATGATCAGACATCTGCTTCCCAGCTTTGAAAACAGTTCCTTGTGTTCGTTTATGATCTCAGGTCCGGTAAAGACTCTTGTCGGCATGTAGTTTTTCATGATCATTTCCTCGTATAATTTAATTATAGAAGAAAGCGGAGGATCCATACATGATCATCAGAAAACAAGACAGAAATTCCAAGACCAGAGTCGCGATGCGGGAAGGTCCGGGGGAAGTGTTCATCACCGATATCTGTGCAAAGGAAGATCTCTATGAAAAAGGAAGGACCTATGCACAGATGTATCTGAAGAAGAACTGCGGTATCGGCGTTCATACCCACGAAGGGGAAAAGGAGATCTTTCTGATCAATGAGGGAAGAGCGATCTATAATGATGACGGAAATGAATATGAAGTTTCAAAAGGCGATGTGATGATCTGCGAAGACGGTCACAGTCACGGGATCACCAACATCTTTGATGAGGAATGTGAACTGACTGCGCTGATCATATTGAAATAAACAGAAAGAAAAACCCATATCGAGGGGGCCGATATGGGTTTGTTTTTATATTGTTTAGTTGTTTTCTGCTTCTTCTGCGAGGACCTGTCTCTCGTATGCCTTGTAGAACGGATACCAGATGACGGCGTAGATGACGAAGAAGACGACCCACCAGAGGATTCCTCTCCAGTCCTGACAGATCATGACTGTCGTGATCGGAGCAGGGAGGGAACCGGTCTGTAAGGAGATAGCCGGGATCTTGAGCAATCCTGTACGGAAGATGACCCATAAGAGGCACGAACCGACGATCGGGTTGATCCACATCGGGATCATCATGATCGGGTTGAATACGATCGGAAGACCATACATGATCGGTTCCGAGATATTGAAGATGGCCGGACCGACAGTGACTCTTGCGAACTGTCTGAGCTTCTTGGACTTGGATCTTAACATCATGACGACTAATGGTAACGGTGAACCCTGACCGCCCAGAGTCAGTAAGCCGATCGTGAACATGACTTCATAAGTGACGATGTATTGCGGAGCAAGGCCGGCTGCGACAGCTTCGATGTTGGCAGCGATGCCTGCGGCAAAGACCGGTGTACGGACAGCGCCCCAGACCCATGGTGAGATACCAAGAGTGAAGAAGAAGGACTGTAAGAACGCCAGTAAGACGAAGCCCGGGAAGGACTGTAAGAAGTTGGAGATCGGTGCGAACAGGTTCATGATGATCTGATAGACATCAAGGTTCAAACCGTAAGATAATGTATAACCGACACAGACGGAAAGGAATACCGGGATCGTGTTTCTGATCCATTCCTGGATGAATACCGGAACAGTATCGTTATCCTCTAAGATGTGTAATTTGCCGATGAGGTGGAAGACCAGTGCGACTAAGACACCAGCAGCGATGGATACGAACATACCGGTAGGACCGAAACGGCCGAACTGGAACGTTGCGGTAGCGATGCCTTCCATTTCCGGCTTGATGAACATGATGAACATCAATATGGAAGTGATACCGGCGATGATGGAGTACTGCGGCATCTCGAGTTTTTCCATGATCTGATGACCTACATAGAAGGAAGTGATCAGACCCAACATTCTGAACGAGAAGATCAGTAAGAATGTGAGGTTAGGAAGAACGGTCGGGAAGAAGCCCTGGAATACACCGTAGACATAGACGATGGATCCGGCTAAGATGAACGGAAGTACCTTGGTCATTGCGGATGAGACACCGGCAATGTAAGGCTTGTTGAAGAATTTCTGAGCTTTTGGCGCTAACACGTTGGTCAGCCAGTCGATAAATTTCTGCATGTTTTTCTCCTTAAATAGTTTTTTTATTTCAACAGATCAGTTGCGGCTTCGATGAGCCTTTCTCCATCCAGCATGCCGTAGACGTCTTTTGCGATGACCGCGACTTTGACGCCGTGAGGTTCGGCAAGTTTCTGGAATTTCGGCAGTTCGACTTCGTAGTGCGGTGCCAGCATCAGCACGTCGATCTGGGACAGGTAATCATTTACCTGGGATTCGGACTTGGCATCGATCTTGACATCGAGTCCTTTTTTCTTGGCAGCCTTGCGGCAGGCCTGTGCAAGCATTCCTGAGGAGATGCCGCCGCCGCAGCAGAGAAGAATCTTGGTAGTAGCCATGTTTTGTAGCCTCCTTGTTTACGGTTTCAGTTTACGATGAAGGTGAAAATCGCCTCCATCAATGTTTTTCACAGGGTCATGAAAAAATGGAGAACATGCGAAATCATTTATCGCTATACTGTAATTATAAAAAATAAGGATGAAGGATATGAACAGAAAGAAAGAACAGCTGCTGCAGATCTTGCAGAGGTCCAACGATCCGATCACCGGAAAAGAACTTTCGAAAATGCTCGATGTCTCGACCAGGACCATCATCAACTACATCAAAGAGTTCAATCGTGATTCCAAGGAAGCATTCATCCTTTCGGGACAGGAGGGCTATTACATCGACCGCAGCGTTTCTTTTGAAAGCGAGGAAACGGACGGTCCGCAGGACCGCAGTCAGCGCATGTTCCATATACTGAAGACACTTCTTCTGTCGGAGAACGAAGGCATCGATTCTTTTGAACTGGCAGATGACATGTATATCTCCTATTCCTTATTAAAGAAAGAGATCGCCCAGTTCAATACGATCCTGAAGCCCTACGATGTTTCCATCGTTTCAAGAAACAACATCATCACGATCAACGGTGAGGAAAAGGCCAAACGCAGGGTCATGACTTCCTTCATACAGAAAGACCAGGGTGATAATATCCTGAATGAAGAAAAGCTCAGACAGTGTTTTTCCGAAGATCTGATCGACACGATATCGCAGATCATCAAGGCCAATGTCCATAATGCCGATGCCTATATCAATGAGTTCTCAAGGCTCAATCTGCTTTTACATCTTTCGATCGTGGCCAACCGGCTGATGTTTGGCAAACAATTGAACAGTGAAAACAAGACGGTACGCAAGATCAGCGATCGAAGTGAAGCTCTGTCCGATCACATCATAAGCGATGTCGAAAGGGCATTTCATATCACGATGAATGCCGCCGAATATGCGCAGATGTCCGCACTCATACAATCCCATGTTCATCTGGGTGAACCGGAAGGTCTGTCTTCCGGACAGAAAAGAGAGAACGGTCTATATGAAGATGTGCGTTCCATCATGGAAGAAGTCTATGAGAAATATTATCTCGATATGCTCAACGACAACTTCCTGGTGCCGTTTTCTTTGCATATCGAAAACCTTCTGCTTCGTCTTTCACAGAATATCCTGATCGAAAACCCGATCAAGGAGACTTTCCGCAACTCTTCGCCATTCCTTTACGATGTCGCCTTGTATATCGTCGAAAGGATCAAGGAAAGATATGACGTGAAGGAAGAAGTCTCAGACAACGAGCTGACCTTCCTGGTCATGCATCTGGCGCTGGAACTCGAGAGGCAGAAACAGGATTCCAACAATGTCTCCTGTCTGATGTACTTCCCGAAGTATCTGGGTATGGAGACTTCTCTTGTCAACAAGATCCGCATCCATTTTGAAGACGTGATCACGATCGCCGGCGTCATCCATTCGCAGGACGAGATCGATGACTACGATTATGACATCCTGATCTCCTTCGTGAATGCCGATGTGCCGATCTTTAAGAAATATGTGAAGATCTCACCGCTCTTATCGCAGGCTGACTACGGCATCCTGAATGATGCGATCACCGCTGCTGCGCAAGAAAAACTTCTCGTCCACTTCCGCAAGGTCTTTCCTTTGTTTTTCAAGGAAGAGAATTTTGAGATCATCAAAGAGGAAAGCGATAAGTATTCCTTATTGAAAAGGATGTCAAAGACGCTGCAGGACAATGGCTACGTAACGGAAGGTTTTGTGGAAAAGGTCATTCAAAGAGAGGAAGCGATCTCGACCGGCTATATCAATTTTGCGGTGCCTCACGGCGTAGGCAACGAAGTCATGGAACAGACTATCGCCGTGGCGATCCTGCCGGAAGGTCTGGAGTGGAGCGGCCGCAAGGTATACTGTGTGATGCTGATGGCGGTCGATCCGGAAACACTGGACGAGTTTCAGCAGATGTACAACGCTTTGCTGCTGCTTCTGATGGAGACGGATGCCGTCGAACAGTTAAAGAAGATCACGACGTTCACCGATTTCAGAAAGACCCTGCTCAACACCAATGTGAACTGAAGCTTCACGGGGTCGTGAAAATATCGGAACGACAGAAAAAGCGTATGGGTATTTAATGGAATCAAGGAAGGTGAAACGAAATGAATGAAAACAATCCTTTGATCCAGGTATCCATGAATATCATACTCAATGCAGGTGACGCAAGAACGGAAGCTTTCGGAGCTCTCGAGCTTGCCAAGAAGGGTGAATTTGGCGCCGCTGCAGAAAAGATAAAGAACGCTGAAGAAGCGATACGTCAGGCTCATCAGGCACAGACCGATGTCTTGCAGGAAGAAATGTCCGGTGAAGCGCATGAGCTTTGCATCCTGTTCATCCATGCCCAGGACACTCTGATGACGATCAAGTCTGAGCTTTCCATGATCAAGGAGATGATCGATCTGTATAAGCTCGTCAAGGGAGCTTAAGATGCTCAGGAAAGCTAAGACCGGTTTCCCGGAAGGCTTCTTATGGGGCGGCGCAAGCGCAGCCTGCCAGATGGAAGGCGCCTATGATGAAGACGGCAAGGGGATGACCGTTTCCGATGTACAGATGTATACCAAGGATCTCGACCGCACGAAGATGAAAAAAGAAGGCGGCGGATCTCTGGAAGATATAAAAAGATATGCAAAGGATAAGGAGAACCTCTATCCGAAGCGCTGGGGCATCGATTTCTATCACCGTTATAAGGAAGATCTGGCCTTACTGAAGGAGATGGGTCTCAAGTGCTACCGCACATCCATCGCCTGGGCAAGGATATTCCCAAACGGTGATGATGAGCTGCCGAACGAAAAGGGACTGACTTTCTATGATTCTCTGATCGATGAGATCGTCAAAGACGGCATGGAGCCGATCATCACGATCTCCCACTATGAGATGCCTTTGAATCTCGTCTTCAAGTACGGCGGCTTTGCCAACAAGGAAGTCAATGATCATTACCTCCGCTATGCGAAGCTGGTACTTGAAAGATATGCCGATAAAGTAAAATACTGGATCCCGTTCAATCAGATCAATCTGTTCTTCCCCTGCGGTTTCAAATCGACCGGTGTGACGGAAGAAAATGACGGAAAGACATTGGAGAAATACTATCAGGCTGCCCACAATCAGTTCTACTGCTGTGCAAAGCTGAAAGAGTTTGCCAAAGAAAAAGGACTCGATGTGAAGATCGGAACGATGGTATCCGACCGCATCCTGTTCCCGAAATCCTGCAATCCTCTCGATATGGTCTTAACGCAAAGAAGGAACCGCATGCAGTATTTCTTCCCGGATGTGCAGCTGTTCGGCGAGTATCCGGACTATGCGATCCACTACTTTGAAGAAGAAGGGATCGACGTCAGGGCTCAGGATGACGAACTTGAAACGATAAGAAACAACACATTGGATTTCCTTTCTTTCTCGCACTATGCGACGAGGGTCATCGACCACGAGACCTGTACGATGGATTCCAAGCACTTCGAACAGAATCCCTACCTCAAGCCGACGCCATGGGAGTGGCGTGCCGATCCTCTGGGCTTCTATCACAATATCTGTGAATATGCCGACCGCTATCACTGCCCGCTGATCATCGGCGAGAACGGCTTCGGGGCGATCGATGAAGTCACTCAGGACAAGAAGATCCATGATGATTACCGCATCGCGTATTTCCATGATTATATCGATGCGATGAAAAAAGCGGTGATCGACGGTGCCGATGTGATCGCTTATTGCGCATGGTCACCGATCGATATGATCTCCTCTTCGACTTCGGAAATGTCCAAACGTTACGGTTTCGTCTATGTCGATCAGGACGACTATGGAAACGGAAGTAAGGAAAGGATCAGAAAGGATTCTTTCGACTGGTATAAAAAGGTGATCGCCACCAACGGCGAAGATCTGGAGATGTAAGTATGACGACCTATTATCTGCCCAGCTGCAAGTTCAAGGCCGGGCATAAGGAAACAAGCGAGAAGATACAGGCGTATCTGAGGGCCAAGGAAGACCATGTGATCTGCGGCTGCTGCCGCGTCTCGCAGGGGCTTTTCAAGGAAGGCGACCGCGTTCTGACCAATTGTACATCCTGCGCCATCATCACCGATGAGTGTTCTCCGCAGACAAAAGAGATCAGCATCTACGAATATCTTCTGGAAGATAAGGATTTCAAGTGGCCTGACTACCATGGAGAAAGGATCACGGTCCAGGACTGTTACCGTTCAAAACATAAGCCGGAAATGCAGAAGGCCATCCGGGAATGTCTGAAGCGGATGAACATGGTACCGGTGGAGATCGAAGAGAACTATGAAAAGACGATGTTCGATGGCATCTACCGTTACATGCCGATCTCTCAGAGCAATCTCACCCTGGCACCGAAGTATTTCTCGAAGATGGAAGAAGAATACATCACTGTCCTTCCTGAAGAGGAACAGAAAAAAGAAATGGAAAAATGGGTCAGCCAGTATACGACAGACCGTGTCACCGTCTATTGCAACTCCTGTCTGAAGGGAGTTCAGCTGGGCGGAGCGGATGGAGTCCACATACTGGATCTGATCGCAAGAGATCTATAGGAGAAGAAAGATGAATAAGACAGAAATCAGAACAAACAACGCACCAAGTCCGGCCGGCCCGTATTCGCAAGGCATCGTTGCCGGTGATTATATCTTCGTTGCCGGGCAGAGACCCGTCGATCCCAAGACCGGCTATATCCCGGAAGACATACAGGGACAGACCAGACAGGTCATCAAGAATATCGAGTCCATCCTGGCGGAACATGGCGCCACACTGGCGGATGTCGTAAGATCAGGCGCTTATCTTTCCGATCTGGCAAACTTCAGTGCGATGAACGAAGTCTACAGCGAGATGTTCCCAAAACCATATCCGGCAAGGACCTGCATCGGCACTTCCTTACGTGGTATCCTGGTCGAGATCGACGTCATCGCCTACAAGCCGCAGAACCGATAAAGTACTTGAAACACCTCTGTCGAGGTGTTTTTGAATGACTTTGTTGCGTTATAATGAAGACAGCTTATCGTACACATCACAAGGAGTGCAATCTATGAAATACGATTTCGATACGATCATCGACAGGATCCACGATCCCTTTTCCTTTTCCTTCAAGTGGCAATCTCCAAGCTATATCCTGAACGATCTGGGCATCAAAGAATGGCGGGATGATGTCATCTGTCTGGAAACGGCCGATATGGATTTCAAGGTCGCTCCGGAGATCATTGAAGATCTCAAGAAATTGTGCGACCACGGCATCTTCGGTTATTCGAAGGTCCCGCAGTCCTATTACGAAGCGGTCCGAGGCTGGTACGCCAGAAGGCAGGACTGGCATTTTGATACGGATGATATCTTCATCTTCTCCGGTACCCATGAGGCGGTCGCCCAGTGTGTGCTTCGCTACACCAAGCCGGGAGAAGGCGTCATCGTACTGACGCCGTGCTATGGCTATCATTCCGATGTCGAACCTAACGGAAGAAAATATGTCTGCGTTGAGATGATCAATGACGGAAACGAGTATTTCACGATCGATTACGATGCTTTGGAAAAGGCCTGCAAGGATGAAAACAACACGATGATCGTGATGTGCCATCCGCATAATCCGACCGGCAGAGTCTTCACGCACGAGGAGTTATGCAAGGTCGCGGACATCTGCCGGAAGAACAACGTACTGATCGTTTCCGACGAGGTCCATTCCGATATCTTAAGAAAAGGACAGGACTTCGAACCGATGATGAAGGCCTGCGGTCCCAAAGGCCTGATCGCCGCCACCGCCGTCAATAAGACCTTCAATCTGGCAGGTCTGGCGATGACCAATGTGATCATCTGTGATGAGGAGCTCAAACAAAGAGGCGGCAACATGTATTCGATGCCGACGCCGTTCGGCATACAGGCGGTCATCTCCGCTTATAACAAGGGCGACGCCTGGGTCGATGCCTTGAATGAATATGCCGATGGAAACATCGATGCCTGCATCGATTTCATCCATAAAAGACTACCGAAAGCCAAGGTCTTAAGACCGCAGGGCGGTTATTCGATCAACGTCGATTTCTCCGGTTACGGGCTCAGCGATGAGGAAGTGGTCGATAAGATCTATGCCAAAGCAGGCGTCATCTTAAACTCCGGCCTGTTCTTCGATGACAAGAGAGGCAAACAGATCCACAGAGCCTGCCTGTCTTCACCGAGGGCTTTGTGCCTGGAAGCTTTCGAAAGGATCGCCAGACAGTTTGAAGGGGAATCCTAAAGAAACCTCTCACGTGTCTGCGGCGGAAGTTTACTCGATACTGCACCGACCGTCGACGAACACGATTACGACGAAGACGTCAGGAAAAAGATTCAGCCGTAAGGATCCTCCGGGATCCTTTTTCAGTGGCACAAATTTTGAAAGGAATTCAACTATAATTAAGATGGAATGAAATTGAATGTCAAAGAACTCGATCACAGTCTGATCCTTTGTCCCGGACAGTATAAAGAAGCGATCCTGAAAAAGCTTTCTGAGGAAAAGCTTCTTTGTGATGTGAAGTTCATGACCCTGCAGGAATTTTATAAGAAGAAGTACTTCGATCATGATGATAAGGCACTGCGTTATCTGAAGGATGAATATGGTCTGTCTGTTTCCAATGCCCGGGAAATACTGGAGGCCATGCGGGATGTCGATACGGATAAGGTCTACGGGATCGAAAAGCTCGATCAGCTTACAGAATACAGAAAAAAGCTAGAAGAAGAAGGGCTGCTGATCTATGATCCGCTGTTTGAAGATTCGATCAGAGACAGAAAGATCCTTGTCATCGGCTATGGAAAGCTTTTAAAGGAAGATGAAAAGGCCATCGGCGGCAAAGTGATCGAATATGAAAGAAAAGAGAAGATCTTTGCGATCTCTGAGTTCTCCAGGATCGAAGAAGAAGTAACGTATCTCTATGAACAGATACAGGATCTGATCTTTCATCAGGGCGTCGACATCAATAAGATCTTCGTATTGAACGCGACAGGCGATTATACGGCATATTTCAAACGCTATAACAAAGCCTATCCTTTTGAGATACAGGTCAAAGAGGATGATTCTCTCTACGGGACCGGCATGGGGAAGCGGTTTTTGGAAGAGATCTGCCATAAAGACAGACGGGAGCTTTTTGACAGTCTGTCGGAAAATGAGGATGAGATCTCCAAGAAGCTCATCGCTTTGATCAATTCCTATCTGAAGGATGAACTGAAAGATGTGAAGGATCTGATCGAAGAAGATCTGAAACGGATTAAGATACAAAGCGCGCTCAAAAAAGATCTTGTGCGGTGTGCGGACCTCTATGATGAATTTGAAGAAGACGATCATGTCTTTCTGATCGGTTTCAATGACGCTTTCCCGGTACTGAAAAAGGATACCGGATATATCACGGATTCGCTGGCGAAAGTTCTGGGGCTTTCGATCACCGAAGAAAAGAATGCCCTGATCAGAGAAAACGTCTCTTCTTATCTTTCCGGCATCGAAGATCTGAAGATCTCCTACAGTAAGAAGACACCGTTCCATCAGTATGAGATCTCCTCACTGTTTGAAAAAGACGAGTATGTACTCAATGATGACAGTGTTGTGTCAACATCCTATCTGATCAATAAGGCAAGACTTTCCTATCGTCTGGATGAGGTCTACCGCTACGGCATCTTCAATGAAGACATCTCTTCCTTATATCAGATCATTCAGGAAGATGACTATCGGACCTATGACAACCGCTTCGACGGATTAAGGAAAGATCAGATCGACCGGATCGATAAAGTCATCCTTTCCTATTCATCGATGGATACTTTCTATAAGTGCTCCTTTGCCTATTATTTGCGAAACGTGTTAAAGGTGGACGCCTTTGACGAGACGTTCTTCACAAAGCTCGGTACGGTATGTCACGATGTGCTGAAGGATCTTTTTGAAAACAAAGATTTTGATTTTGAAACATCATGGGATTTCAATCTTACAAAGCTGAAGGAAAACGGGATCGATCTTGAAGATGACAAGGAACGTTATTTCTTTCAGAAGATCAAAGAAGAATTACGGGAAGATGTGCGGATACTTCTTGCACAGAAGGAAGTTTCCCATCTGGATAGACAGAAGTGCGAGAACGAATTTTTCGTATGGAACGACAGAAAGATCGGTTTCAAAGGTTTCATTGACAAGGTGATGTACAAGGAGCTTGACGATGAAGTCATCATCGACGTCATCGACTACAAGACCGGAAATACCGCAAAGATCAAGGAAAGCCTGATGGAATTCGGACTGTCTTTGCAGCTGCCGTCGTATATGTATCTTCTGAAACATTCGGATCTGTTCAAGGGGAAGAAGACTTCCTATGGCGGTTTCTATCTTCAGCATCTGATCAATTCCGATCTGAAATATGACGAGAAGAAGGATGCACAACAGATCAAGGAAGAATCGATGAAGCTTGAGGGCTATACGACCAGTGACATGGGACGTCTTTCCTATCTCGATGATTCGCTCGAGGAAGGCTCTTCAAGCTCGCTCATCAAAGGATTGAGGCTGACCAAGGATGGAAAGTTCTATGCCGGTTCCAAAGTCATCTCCGATGAACAGATCGATGCGCTGATAAATCTGACCGATGAAAAGATCAATGCGGCAGGAAAGGCGATCCTGGAAGGAAGATTCGATATCGATCCCAAAGAGATCGACGGGGTCAACGAATCCTGTTCGTTCTGTGCGTACAAGATGATCTGTTTCAGGCGCTACAGCGATGTGAAGCGTTATACAACGAAAGAAGCGGAAAAGGAGGAAGAGGATGCCTGAAAGATGGACTGAGCAGCAGAAAAAAGCGATCGAACACTTCGGCCATAACATCCTTGTTTCCGCCGGTGCCGGCAGCGGCAAGACCGCCGTATTGTCGGAAAGGGTCTATACCAATGTCGGAAAGCGCAAGATCGACATCGACCGCATGTTGGTGCTGACATTCACCAACAAGGCGGCAGCCGAGATGAAGTCAAGGATCCTGAAGAAGATCAAGGAAGACGCCAAGGGCTATTTCACTTTAGAAGAAAAGAAAAGACAGTCGGGCAAGATCGACTCCTCTTTCATCATGACCTTCGATGCCTATGCCTTGTTTCTGGTGAAGAAATACCATTCACTGTTAAATCTCGATAAGGATATCGGGATCATCGATGTAAACATCCTGAATAACGAAAAAGAGAAAGTCCTCGATGCCATCATGGAAGAGATGTATGCGAACCAGGATGAAAGCTTCCTGAAGATGATCGATACCTTCTGTGTCAAAGATGACCAGGCAGTGCGGGATGCGGTATTCAAGATCACGGAGAAAATCGATGCGATCTCCGATAAAAAAGAATATTACGATCGGTTTGAGGAACGTTTCTATTCCGATGAGGCGATCGATGGCTATATCAAGCGTTTCGAAGAACTCCTGTTGAATAAGATCGCTTCGATCGCAAAGATGATCGAAGAATTCTCTTATGGCGTGGAGAACGTCTCCGAGTACTTTCTGAATATCGATGCGCTGACACATGCCCGTACATTGAAACAGATCAACGAAGCACTTGCGGTCTGCGAGATGTCGAAGAAGCGTCTGCCGAAAGGTTCGGAAGTATCCGATGTCAAAAAGAAGATCAATGAAGCGATCAAGGAGCTCAAAGCGATCGCCGGTAAAGACGAAGGACAGATCAAAGAGGAAGTGCTTTCCACAAAGGAAAACGATCTGTGTCTTTTGTCTTTATGTAAGAAATTGGATGAAGGCCTTCTGGAATTCAAACGGAAGAAAGGTTTGTATACCTTCTCCGATATCTTCCATATGGCCATTTCTTTGGTGAAGGAAAATCCCGAGATCGCCAGGGAGATCTCGGAAGGCTTTGATGAGATCCTGATCGATGAGTATCAGGATACCAACGATCTGCAGGATGATTTCATCTCGCTGATCGAAAGAAACAACGTCTATATGGTAGGCGACGTCAAGCAATCCATCTACCGCTTCCGTAATGCCAATCCGTCTCTCTTCATGGGCAAGTATGCGGAGTATTCGATCAACGGCAAAGACGAACTGATCCAGCTGCCGCACAATTTCCGTTCCAGGAAAGAGATCATCGAAGACATCAACGTCATCTTCGACAGGGTGATGGATCTCAAGATCGGCGGAGCTGATTATAAGGATTCCCACCATATGGTCAACGGCCGAAACGATGAGACCTATGAAGGCCAGGATCCCCGTCTGGAAGTGCTGACCTATGAATATGACAAGTCTTCCTATCCGTTTGTGGAATTTAGCAGACATGAAGCGGAAGCCTTCATCACTGCCCGGGATATCCGAAAGAAACTCGGGACCTTCTTAGTAAAGGATGGCGATACAATAAGGCCTTGCGAATATAAGGACTTCTGCATCATCATCGACCGCGGCAGCAATTTCGATCTGTACAAACAGATCTTCACCTATTTCGATATCCCTTGTGTCATCGAACGGGATGAGAAGATGTCGGATTCCGATCTGATCTACGCCCTCAAAGCGGTCTTCACATTGTTAAAGAAGCTGCATGAACAAGAGATCGACCCGGAATTCATCTTTTCCTATGTTTCACTGGCGAGAAGTTTTCTGGTCGATATGAAGGATGATGTCCTCTATGACATCGTAAAAGCGTCTTCCTACAAAGAAAGCGATATCGTTTCAAAGCTGCAGCCGATCGCGGAGAGGCTTGATGAGATCTCTGTTTCGATGGCTCTGGATAGGATCATCGATGCCTTTGACGTCTATGAAAAGATCCATCGCATCGGCGATGTAAAAGAAAACTACATCAAGATCGACTATCTCTATCAGCTGGCTTCTTCTTTGAATGAAAGCGGCTATGATGTCCTGAGCTTCAACGAATATCTCGATTCCCTGTTTGATGAGGAAGACAAAGACATCACCTATGGCATCGATCAGGGAGACCAGAATGCGGTGAAGATCATCAATATCCACAAGTCCAAGGGTCTGCAGTACAAGATCTGTTACTTCCCGGGCCTGGATGTGGACTTCAATCTGTCCGATGTCAATGACCGTTTCCTGTTCTCCAAGGCGGAAGGCATCATCACCCCGGTCTTTGTAAAGGGAAGGGGCTTGAAAGATTCCCTTCGCAAGAAGCTGTTTGCGGATGAATATCTGAAGCAGGATATCGGCGAGAAGATGCGTCTTCTTTATGTCGCTTTGACAAGGGTAGAAGAGAAGATGATCATGATCGCGCCTTTGAAAGATGAGACGCAAAGCGGAAAGATCATCGATGACTCGATAAGGGGAGATTATCGCTGCTTCGTCGATCTTCTCAATTCGATCTATGCCGATTTGGATGAAAAAGGATTTATCCGTCAGCTTGATCTCAATGATTATCAGTTCTCCAAGGATTACCGCATCCTGAAAAACAAGGACATCGCTTCTCTGGTCGATAAAAACGCTTCAAAGCTCACGATCGAGAGGCACGAACGCATCGTCCCGAAGATCATCGAGCGTTCTTCCTTCTCCAAGAAGGCTTCTTTGATCGATGCGGATATGATCGATCGGATGGAACTTGGCACAAAGCTCCACTATTATCTGGAGACCTTGGATTTCAAGGATCCCGATCTCTCCAAGATCGACAGGAAACATGTGGGGTTCATTGAGAATTTCTTAGACAGTGCGATCATGAAAGACAGGATAAAAGGCAAGGCCTATAAAGAATATGAATTCATCTATGAACAGGAGGATGAGATAAAGCACGGCTTCATCGACTTGCTGATGGAATATGAGGACCGTTTCGATATCATCGACTATAAGACCAAAAATATTGATGACGAGCATTACGATGAACAGCTTAACGGCTACAGAGCTTATATACAGAGCATTTCCGACAAAAAAGTGAACTGTTATCTCTACAGCATCGTCGATTCGACCTACAGAGAAGTAAAATAAAAGTATGATCTACATCATGTCCGACATCCATGGCCAGTATCTCAGATACAAGGCGATGTTAGAAAAGATCGATCTTCAAAAAGAAGACAAGCTTTTCATATTGGGCGATGCGATCGACCGGGGTCCGGGGTCCATCGAGATCTTATCGGACATCATGGAAAGAGACAATGTCGAACTGTTCTTAGGCAATCATGAACATATGATGCTGACATTTCTGGAGGGAAGCGATCGAAGATCCTGGTTCTTCGGAGTCAACGGCGGCAAGGTGACCTTTGAAAGGCTGATGATGCTGGAGGATGAGAAAAGAGATGCGATCATCGACTACCTTCTCGATCGTACGACGATCAAAAAAGATCTCGTCTTCAAAGATGTGCGCATCGTCCTGTCACATACCAGTGCCTTGAATGACGGCATCGACATGTATACGAAAGACTACAAGAACAACCTGATGTATGTGCAGGACATCGTCTGGGACATGTCATACAACAATGTCGCTTCGATCAGGAAATTTGAAAAAACCGACAAAAAGACGATCTTCATCTCGGGACACGTCATCACCAGAAGGCTGCATGATGCCGATGAGATCTATATCGAGGAATATGACAACAACTATTCCTGGATCGATATCGACTGCGGCTGTGCTATGGGTTCGCAGTTCGGCGCTCTGGCCTGTCTCAAGCTTGATGATCAAGGAAAGATAATAGAAGTTTACTATGTTTCATAAAAAAGGGACCTCTCAGGCCCCTTTGGCGTTCTTATAAGGTCTCTCTGTATTTCTTTACGACGTCCATGAATTCTCTGACCCTGTTGTAATCGACAGGGTTTTCAAATTTCCCGTCGACTTTGAACGTCGTTGCGCAGACTGCACCATCCGATGCGGACAGCTGTCGTACGATGTTGCCTTTGTTGCAGCCGGTATTGCAGAAGATCGGTGTCTTCTTGACGGCATTCTTGACTTTCGTTAAGACCTGCGTATCGGTCTCCGCGCCGGCGGTGAGTCCGGAAACGCAGATGGCATCGGGCTTGCAGTTGAATTCGGTCGTCTTGGCGATTTCCGCAATGTCTCTGTCGGCGAGATATACGGCCGCTTCCGGTACGATGTTGTAAAGCATCTTCACATCATCGGCACCGATCCTGTGTCTGTGTCTTGCGGTCTGCCCGGCATTGGTGTTCCAGATGCCAAAGTCGGAGGCATAGACACCGGAAATGATCTCGCGGATGAACTTTCCTCCTGTTGCCTTGGCAACATCTAAAGATGAGATCGGATCCCAGAGACAGTTGATGCCATACGGGATGCTTAGATCCTCTTTGACTCTTCCGATGACATAGGCCATGGCGGCTAAAGTGATCGGTTCCATCTTGGTCAGGTATGGCAGGGAGTATTCGTTGGAAAACATGATGCCGTCCACGCCGCCTTCCTGCAGAGCTCTGACATCCGCTTTTGCCCGGTCGATGATCGCTTCGAGTCCTTTTTCTTCATCGTAGTAAGGATCGCCCGGCAACGGTAAGAGATGACACATCGCGATGATCGGTTTTTTGACATGAAACAGTTCTTCCATCCAGTTGTTTGTATCGGTAAAGAAGTCTAAGGCCATAAGGTATCCCTCCTTGTTTATCTGACTTAATGATAATATAGGACCTTTTTGCCAGACAATCGTTTTAACTGCATAGATATGGAATCTTTTGTTGCCGGGATCGGTCTTGTAGTCTATAAAAAAAGAAGCTCCCGATGGCAGCTTCCTTAAATGAATGGTTCGGTGATGAAATGCAGATGGAGGTCTTCCAGTTCTTTGAGGCCTTCATCGATGAATCCTGTCTGTAAGAGATCTTCCGGGCTGTGTGCGTCGATGCCGACGACCGCTTTCACATCATACTTTGCCAGGATGCGCCAGAAGTCCTTGTGCGGATACCAGTACTGGTCGCCGTTTGCGAAAGGTTTCTTGCCTTTCATGATGCCGCGGACATTGAGCTCGACCGGCAGGTGATTCTTTTCGCAGGCCTTGCCGATGATGTGGGCCGCTTCTTCGCAAGCCGGTGTGAAGGCGGTCTGCTGGTTCATGAAGACATCCGGATGACACAGATAGGAGTAGATGCCGGTATCGACTGCCTGCGCGACCGAGTTGGCATAGATCAGGATCTCTTCATCGGAATTCTCCTTGAAGTAGTTGACACCTTTGCCGGAAGGGTGGTCGTAGTGCTGACCCAATAACATATAATCGAGGTCTTTCAATAAGAGCTTTCTTTCTTCCAGACAATAGGGGTAATACTCGCTCTCCAGTCCTATGCGGATCTGTATCTGATCTTTGTATTTCTCTTTTAAAGAATGGATGGACTCGATGTAGCCCGCGAAATCTTCGATGTCCATGTGGGAACCTTTATGCGGGTAATCGCGGTAAGGGGCGTGGTCGGAAAAGCCCAGGACTTTATAGCCGGCTTTGATGGCGGCTAAAACATACTCTTCGTCATCTCCGGAGGCATGACCGCATCTTCTGGTGTGGGTGTGGTAATTGTAAGGGAACATATTCGACCTTCTTTCCTTTGTTTTCTATAGCCACTTAATCATATCATAACTTGAACAGTAATATCCCTGCTTGAAACCTTACAAATATTGAATGTGTGCGATAATATTGTCATATAAAGAAGGAGAATACAATGCCATTTCCAAAAAATTTCTTGTGGGGCGGTGCGACCGCTGCCAATCAGCTGGAGGGTGCCTGGAATTTAGACGGCAGAGGACCGGCTTTAACGGATGTTACGACCGGCGGTACGGTGTCCGAACCGCGCAAGATCACTTACATCGATAAGGACGGCAAGCCGGGTTTCATCACCAGACTTGAGAAGCTGCCGGAAGGTGCTCATTATGCCGTACTGGATGATTGCCTGTATCCCAACCACGACGGCATCGATTTCTATCATCATTACAAAGAGGATATCGCTTTGTTTGCCGAGATGGGCTTCACCGTGTTCCGTATGTCGATCTCCTGGTCGAGGATCTATCCGACCAGCATGGAAGAGGAACCGAACCGCAAAGGCATCGAATTCTATCGCAATGTATTTAACGAATTGAAGAAATACAATATCGAACCGTTAGTCACGATCTGGCACTTCGATACACCGCTCTATCTTGAAGAAAAGCTGGGAGACTGGAAGAACAGGGAACTCATACCGCTATTCGTCAAGTTCGCAAAGACCTGCTTCACGGAGTTCAAGGGCCTGGTCAAGTATTGGCTGACGTTCAACGAGATCAACAATACGATCAACTTCCTGCCGGACAATATGCCGGATGAATACTTCCAGGATGCCTACCAGCATCTGCACAACCAGTTCGTCGCTTCCGCAAAAGCTGTCAAGATCGGTCATGAGATCGATCCGGACAACATGATCGGCTGCATGATCTGCGGCATCACCTACTACCCGCATACCGAAGATCCGAAAGATATCCTGTTCAATCGTTACAAATGGGAAAAGGGCATCTTCTATTGCGGCGATGTGCAGTGCTTCGGACGCTATCCGACTTATGCGCAGAAATTATGGAACGAACATAACGTCAGGCTCGATATCACGGAAGATGACATCAACTCCCTGATGGAAGGTACGGTCGATATGTATACCTTCTCTTACTACATGTCGATGTCTGTCACGACACATAAGGATGCGCAAAGCGCTTCCGGCAACATGGTCAGAGGTACCAGGAACGAGTATCTGGAATACTCCGACTGGGGCTGGGCATATGACCCGGATGGCTTGCAGTACTATCTCGAGATGATCTATGACAGGTACGAGAGACCATTGATGGTCGTCGAAAACGGTCTTGGTGCTTTCGATACCGTCGAAGAAGATGGCAGCATCCACGACCCATACCGTATCGACTACTTCCGCAAGCACATCGCTGCGATGAAAAAAGCGGTCGAAAATGGTGTCGACTTAAGGGCTTATACGACCTGGGGACCGATCGACCTGGTATCTGCGGGTACCGGCGAGATGAGGAAGCGCTACGGTTTCATCTATGTCGACAAACATGACGACGGGACCGGCACGATGAAGAGATCAAGAAAAGATTCCTTCTACTGGTTCAAGAAGGTCATCGCAAGTAACGGCGAAGATCTCGACTAGGATCTTTCAGAAAACGACAAAGGGGCATGATTCATTCATGTCCCTTTTGTTTGCACTGACGATAGTGATATGGGGTCATGCCTCTGACTTTTTTAAATACGCTTTGAAAGTAAGGCTGGGAAGAAAATGACAGATAGGCCGAGATCTCGGGGATCGTTTTGGAAGTGTTGATCAGAAGATTGCATGCTTCGTCGATCTTGGAAGAAGTGATGAACTCACCGATCGTCATGCCGGTCTCGGCCTTGAATTTCTCGGACAGATAGGATTTCGACATGCCGGAATAGGAGATGACGTCGGCTGCTGAGATCGGTTCGTTGAGATGGAAGACGATAAAGTTCATGCAGGAACGGACTAAAAAGGAAAGTTCCCCGGAGTAGCGGTACCGCTGCACGCGGTCACAGAAATCGATGACCATATTGTATTGCAGAATATAGACATCTTCGATGGAAGTGAGGGCTTCGCATTGCTGGGTATAGGTGTCGATCAGATAGTAGGCTTCTTCCACCGGCATGCCGCCGGGGATGGCTGCCGATTTGCCGACCATCGCTGATAAGCCGATGAAGATGTTTTTTGCCTGGCGCAGAGCGTCGACAGCGACCTTTCCTTCATGGAAGTCTTCGTTGGAGGCATATTCGAGAAGGTACTTTTTCAGTTCTTCGCTTTTTCCTTCTTCGATATATTTCAGCATCTGCCTTTCGTACTGGTAGGTGCCATGGATCAGATTGAGGTCTCTGGCATTATAAAAGGCATCGGCATAGCGGTTTCTGATGTCTTTGTGATATTTGCGGGAGATCAGTTTTTCTTCGTTTTCTCTGATCCAGTCGATGCGTTTCTGTGTCATAAGTTCTGTTTTGGATAAACTTATAATATTACGGACAAAACTGTATTACAAGCGCTTACAAGGATCCTAGAATAAAATCAGGTAAATGGATATGATGAATAGTTTCAATAAGGACTGGCTGTTTACTGACAGTCATGGAAATCAAAAGAAGATCAACCTGCCTTACGATGCGATGATCAGAGAATTGCGGGATCCTTCCTGTAACAACGGGATCAATTCCGGATTCTTTCCGGGCGGCCGTTATATCTATGAGAAGGACTTCGAATTGAATGAGGAAGATCTTGAAAAAACGCTGTTCGTGCATTTTGAATGCGTCTATCGCAAGGCGAAGATCTATCTCAATGACGTCTTTCTGATGAAACATGAATATGGCTATACGCCTTTCGATGTCGATCTTTCATCGGCGGCAAGGACAGGCAAGAATCACCTGAAAGTGGAAGCGGACAATTCGCTGGAACCCAACTGCCGCTGGTATTCGGGCAGCGGGATCTTCCGGGATGTGAACCTGGTCAGAAAAGACAGAGACTATATTTGCAATCTCAAAGTGAAGACTCTGAGCTATGATCCTGTGATCATTGAAGTCAGGGCGGAAACGATAAAAGGTTCCAAAGTCAGTATCGAAATATACGATAGACAAGACAAGATCTATGAAGGGCTGATCGGGCAGATCACACTAAAGGATGTACATCTGTGGAGTGCGGAAGATCCTTATCTTTATACGATCAAAGTCCTGTCAGAATCGGATATGCAGGAGATCAGATATGGTTTCCGCAGACTGGAATGGGATGGAAAAAGCGGACTTAAGGTCAACGGTAACAGCGTCCTGCTCAGAGGAGGCTGCATCCATCACGACCACGGGGTCATCGGTGCCAACGAATACTATGATGCGGAATACCGCCGCATGAAGATCTTAAAGGAAAACGGCTTCAACGCACTGCGCATGGCACACAACCCGGCTTCAAGGATACAGCTAGAGATCGCCGATGAACTGGGTCTGTATCTTATGAATGAGGTCTATGACGGCTGGTACATTCCGAAGACCTACCACGATCATTCCAGGAATTTTGAAAGCTGCTGGAAGGAAGATCTGAAGACGATGGTCGAGACTTCCTACAATCATCCCAGCGTGATCATGTATTCGATCGGCAATGAAGTCTCCGAAACAGCGGATCAGAAGGGTGTAGATACCTGTAAGATCTTGAAAGACTATGTCAAAGATCTCGATGATACAAGGCCGGTAACTGCCGGCATCAATGTGCTGCTCAACGTCTATGCCAACCTAGGCATGGGCGTCTATAAGCAGAAGGGCGAATATCAGCCTGTCCCTTTGGAAAAGAACAAAGGATATGAAGATAAATTGGTCGGTTCTGCCTTCTTCAATATGACGGCGCAGAAGTTAGGGAAATTATTGTTTTTCGTGTCCAAGGGCAAAAAGGGCGACAGGGCTTGCAAAGGGGCGGCCGAGAATCTCGATATCCTGGGTCTCAACTACGCCTCATCAAGATATGACGATGATGCAAGGAAGTATCCGGATCGGCTGATGGTCGGAAGTGAGACGATGGTCGCAGATCTCTCCTACAACTGGCAAAGGGTGAAGAAGCATCCGCAGCTCATCGGTGACTTCGTCTGGTCGGCCTGGGATTATCTGGGAGAAGCGTGTGTGGGCGATTGGACCTATCCTTCCTATAAGGGACTTCCCCTGCTGGCAGGCCAGGGCATGATCGACATCACCGGCAAGCCGCTGGCATCCATGTATTACATGCAGGTGGTATGGGGGATACGGAAGAAACCGTTCATCGGGATCAGCCCTATGAATCATGGAGGTGAGATCCCGCACAAAGGCTCCTGGCAGTTCACCAATGTCATCGACTCTTATTCCTGGGACGGCTATGAGGGAAAACGGGTGGATTGTGAGGTCTACGGACCGGGAGAAAAGGTGGAGCTGCTGCTGAATGGAAAGAGGATCGGCGTGAAACGCTATAAGGATTTTAAGGCAAGATTTCACTTCCCCTATGAGGCAGGCACTTTGAGCGCAAGATCCTTAGACAAGGATGGAAAGATCATCAGCGAACACTCCTTAAGCAGCGGGGAAAAGGAAACGGTATTGAATGTCGGATGCGGGAAAGAAAAGCTTGTGATCGGCAAAGATGAACTGGTCTATGTCGATATCCGTTTTACAGACAGAAACGGCGAACTGAAGCCATATATCGAAGAAGAAGTCAAGGTGGAAGTTGAAGGTCCCTTGAAACTGATCGGTCTGGGAAGCGGCCTATGTAAAACGGATGAGCGTTTCGATGAAGATCATCACCATGCCTATCGAGGGGCATTGCAGGCAATATTGAAAGTCACGGAACAGACCGGCACAGCGAACATCAAAGTGAGCTGTCAAGGCTATGAAAGCGTAATGAAAAAGATAGAGGTAATGTAAGATGCGTAAAGAAGGTATTCTCAGCAGGGGTTTATTCGAAAAGAAATTCATGGATTCTAAGACCGACCCTGAAAAGGTCGATCGCAAGGAACGTATCCTCGGCCATCTGATCGGTCCCTTAGGGACGATCTTCGTCGTCAATACGATCGCTGCATTGGTGGAGAAGTTCTTCACCCAGCAGACCGGTGCGATGTATGGCACGGCCAATGTCGATATGATCATGAAGATGGGCGGTGTCTATGAAGTCGTCATGACGATCGCCAAGATCTTAGCCGTCTTCACCGGCCTTTTCAACGGCTGGCTCTTACAGAAGACACAGTCAAGGCAGGGGAGACTTCGTCCGTGGAATCTGATCTTCGGCATGGTGTCGATCGCGGTAGGCTGTCTCATCTTCCTTTTTGCCGGGCAGAATCTCGGTACGAGCTACTGGTATTATTTCTTCTTCTTACTGATCGTATATCACACGGAAGGAAGCTGCTTCTTCTATCTTTACAGAGACAACATCGTCTCTTTGTCCACCAGAGATTCCAACGAGAAGGCAAGACTGCAGTACTTCCGCAAACTGTCCTGGACGCTTCTGTCCGGTATCATCATCGGTATGCTGATAAACATGGTGGTACTTCCTTTATGGCTGGAAAATGATATCACCGGCTATCCGAAACTCATGCTGGCATTATCACTTGTCGCCATCCCGCTTCTTCTGATCGAATACTTCTATACCAGAGAACGGGTCATCGAGGATGTTGAACTGGAGATCGATAATCCATCCGAAAGCGATATCCCGGTGAAAGAACAGTTAAAAGCGCTTTTAAGCAACAAATACTATGTCTGTTTGATGATCGTTTCGATCGTCATGAATATCGTCGATTCCTTCAAAGGCGGCAACGTCCAGTACTTCTACATCAAGTTCTTGCTGGGCGGTGACAAAAACCCGGTAATGTATACGATCTTCCAGGTCGTTACCGGCATCCCGAGCGGCATCGGTGCCTTCATCGTCTATCCGCTGGCGAAGAAATACGGCATCAAGAACGTCACGGTCGTCGGCTATGCGATGTGGCTCTTAGGTTCCTTGATCGGACTGCTCTTCCCTTCGCAGATGGTCCCGGTCATGGTCGGCGGTTTCATCAAGAACGTCGGCATGCTTCCGAATGCCTATGTGGCTGCGACATTATTATGCTATGCATTTGACTCCATTGAAGCCAAGTCCGGCTATCGTCTTGAAGGCCTGATGGGCGTTTCGATCATCGGTGCGATCTCTTCGCTATTAAGTGCGCCGTTTGCCGGCGGCTTTGAATCGATGTTATTGAAGCTGGGCTTCGTCGATGTCAACGGCATCACACCGTCCAATGAAGTCATCCGCTTCATCGTCATTTCTTTCTATGTCTTCGATATCATCCTGGCTGCTGTTGCTCTGATCTTATATCCGCGCGTCGATGTCGAAAAGCATCTGCCGGAGATCAATGAAATCCTGCAGGAGAGAAAGAAGGAAGCTTTGGAACATAAGAAGGCATGATGTCTTCGGTCTATAAAGTAAAAAAAGATCTTTCCTTCCTTATGGCACATCCGAAATTATCCGCCGGAATGGCGATCACAAAGGAGAAACTGGATAACAGATCATGAACCCGATACTGAACTTAAATGAATACATACCGGACGTGGAAGCCCACGTCTTTGGTGATCGCGTCTATCTTTACGGAAGCCATGATGTGCCAAATTCCGTAAGATTCTGTGTCGATGACTACAAGGTCTTTTCTTCTGACATCAAAGATCTGATCCATTGGACGGATCATGGCATCTCGTATAAGAAGAGTCAGGATCCCCATTCGATCAATGGCGGGGAAGTGGACTTTTATGCACCGGATTGCGTGAAGGGGAACGACGGACGCTATTACCTTTACTACTGTGCCATGGGTCCCAATACAGTGAATTTCGGGCCGATCTCCGTTGCCGTGAGTTCAGATCCGCAGGGTCCCTTTGAATATCTTGGGGATGTCCGTTACAAGGATGGCAGGATCGTCAGAGACTTTCTGACCAATGATCCGGCATTGATCAACGATGAAGGAAGGATCTATCTGTATTACGGCTGGGGTCTGGGAAGAGATTTCAGAAACAGGATGCTCAAACCATTGTATGATTTCGTCTTGTCAAAGATAGGTGCCCGCACTATGAAGGAGATAAGAGAAGGAAAGCCAAGCGTTCTGTCTTGCGCGGTCTGCGAGCTTCAAGAAGATATGCTGACTGTGAAGGAAGCACCGAAGGCGGTATTGGATTCCAAGACGACGGCTGACAAAAACAGTGAGCTGTATCATCATCCGTTCTATGAAGCGGCTTGCATCAGAAAATTCAATGATCTTTACTATCTGATCTATTCGTCCGGCGAAAACAACGAACTGGCTTATGCCGTCTCGAAATATCCTGATCATGGTTTTGAATACAAAGGTGTCCTGATATCCAACGCGGATCTCGGATACAAAGGCAATACTATCAGGAAAAACAATGCCGGAACGATCCATGGAAGTGTTGAAGAGATCGACGGACGTTATTATGTCTTTTATCACCGCTGCACCAACAACACGGATTATTCCAGACAAGTCTGCATGGAAGAGATCTTCATGGATGAAAAAGGAGATTTCGCTCAGGTCGAAATGACCAGCAGCGGCATTGAAGGGGCTTTGCCTGGAAAAGGAACGTATTCCGCCGGGATCTGCTGCAACCTGATGACACCGAAGATGATACACTTGGGTGTAGGGAAACAGCAGTCTTTGCCGCGTATCAGCGAAAAGAAGGGGAAGCTTTATCTTGCCGACCTTTGTGCAGGCTGTAAGATCATCTACAGATATTTCGATCTTTCGCATACGGAAAAACTGAAGATCGTATATGAGGGTGATGCTGAATTGAAAGTGAATGGTGTTCTCCTGGATGGAAACGGAGAAACCGTTATGGAAAAGAAAACGATGAGAACGATCTGCATCGAGGTCGTTTCCGGGAAATGTGAGATCTATGAACTGGGGTTCGAGTGAGGGTGGATATGAAAAAGTTCAGATTGTATGGCAACCGTACTGGCGGTGAAACACCGATCGAACTTGCCAACCGTCAGATCGCAAGAAAGATCGCGGAAGAGGGCTTCGTCTTATTGAAAAACAACGGGATCCTGCCGCTGAGGGAAAACAAGATCGCCTTATATGGCGGCGGGGCCAGGATGACGGTCAAAGGCGGTACCGGCAGCGGTGATGTCAAAGAACGTTACAGTGTCAATATTGAGGATGGCTTGAAGAATAACGGTTTTGAAGTCGTCGGCAGTTCCTGGCTTGAGCGTTTCACGGAAACAAGAAAGAAGGAAGAAGCCGATTTCAAAGCGATGGTCGAAGAACAGATCAAAGGCTATCCGGTGTGGAAAGTCGTGGACATGTTCAAGAAGATCTTTGAATTCAAGCTCAACTATCCGGTCGGTGATCTGATCCGGAAAGAAGATCTGAGTGATGAAGCAAAGGTCTGCATCTATGTCATCGCCAGACAGGCAGGGGAAGGTCTCGATCGGAAGGATGAAAGAAGCGATTTCCGTCTCTCTGAGCTGGAAGTCGAAAACCTTAAGATCTGCAAGGAACATTATGAACATCTGATCGTCATACTCAACTGCGGTTCAAGTCTTGAAATGAGCGATCTGGATGTCATCGATCCCGATGCCATCCTTTATTACGGACAAGCCGGGGAAGAAGGGGGCAATGCCTTGGGTGAAGTGCTCGCGGGCAAAGTGTCGCCCAGCGGCAGGCTGGCCGATACCTGGGTGAAACGTTATGCGGATCATCCAGTCTCGAAGATCGATCATAAGGAAAAGCTGGAAGAGGATTATGAGGAAGGCATCTATGTGGGTTACCGCTACTTTGATGCGATGAAGATCAGACCGTATTATCCTTTCGGGTATGGCCTGTCTTATACGTCTTTCGAAAAGAAACTGAAGGGTTTTGAAGTCAAAGGAAGCGAAGTCTTCCTGGATGTGGAAGTGAAGAACACCGGCAATCATGCAGGAAAAGAAGTCGTCTTCGTCTTCCTGTATAAGCTTCACGACAAGCTGAACGGTGAAGTAAAAAGCCTGGTCGCTTTCAAAAAAAGCAAGGAGCTCTCTCCCGATGAAAGTGAGACTCTGAAACTTTCCTTCGATATGAAGGAACAGGGAAGCTACGACGAGAGTCAGGATGCTTTCCTTCTGGAAGCGGGAGATTATGGTGTTTCTCTGGCAGAGGATGCCTTACACGATACTATGGTCTTTGCCTTGCGGCTGAAGGAAGACAGGATCACAGAGAAATGCAAGCGCCTGATGGAAAAGAAGCGTCCGTTCAAGGAGCTTTCGATCCGGACAGAAGAAACAGATCTTACGGGACTTCCGGTCTGTGAATTTGATGTTGAGACCAAAGTCCATACCTATGATTATTCTTTGCCGCAAGCGGATGAAAAGATACAGAAGTATCTGGAAACGCTCAGCGAAAAAGAGCTGGCGATGTTTGCCATGGGCGGCGGGTATCATGATCCGGTCTATATCAAGGTCATGGGTGCGTGCGGCAATACGACGTCCCGCCTGTTAAAAAAGGGGATCCCGGGAACTGTCATGTCCGATGGTCCGGCAGGGATCAACATCATGCCTAAGTCCGCCTACAGTCCTAGCGGGCAGACCCGCTATGTCGATGAACTGCCTCAGGATTATCAGTGGGGCTGGCTCAAGCGGGTGATCCCGAAACTGCGTTTCCTGTTTGCCGGCAAGAGAGATACCCTGTGCTATCAGTACTGCACCGCGTTTCCTAATGCGGCTTTGATGGCGCAGACTTTCAACGCACCACTCATCGAGCAAGCCGGAAGAGGTGTGGGCGAGGAGATGTTAAACATGGGCATCACCTTATGGCTGGCACCGGCACTCAATATCCATCGCGATCCGCTTTGCGGAAGGAATTTTGAATACTATTCCGAGGATCCACTGGTCTCCGGCGAGATGGCGGCAGCCATGACAAGAGGCGTGCAATCGCATCGCGGCATCGGCGTAACGATCAAACATTTTGCCTGCAACAACCGGGAAAATGAACGGACTCAAGTCTCTTCCAATCTTTCCCAACGGGCTTTGCGGGAGATCTATCTGAGAGGATTTAAGATCGCCTGCAAAGAAAGACCGATGGCCCTGATGTCTTCTTACAATCGCATCAACGGCATCTATACCGCCAACTGCCGGGAACTTCTGATCGATATCTTAAGATGTGAATGGGGCTATGAAGGCCTGGTCATGTCAGACTGGGATGCGGTAGACAACTGTTCCTATGTTGAAGCGGTGAAGTCAGGCAACAATATGATCATGCCGGGTACCAGAAATACGTATGCCGCTTTATGCAAGGCAATCAAAGAAAAGGAATTGAACAGGGAAGAACTGCAAGTGTCTGCGTATTATGCCTTGAAGATCGTCTTTGCTGCCAAAACGAGTGAGGATTTCATACGCGAAAATGGTTTCGATAAGAAACGGCAGACTGAGCTTTTCTGAATGGGAGAAATGAATATGAAGATCGACATCGATGTAAACGGCAAAACGACAAAGACAGACGACAGCTGGAAGGAAGGGATCGGCGGCGACCACGCTTATCAGTTCCACCGTTCCGATATGCTGGAACAGATGAATTTCGTTCATGAGGAACTGGGCATCCGCTCCATCCGTTTCCACGGCATTTTCGATGATGACATGTGGACGGTGTCGGATCTCAATGCCTTTTCGCCGATGCCCGGCGGCCGGAATGTCAGAGACTGGAATTTCCGGCAGTGCGGACATGTCTATGACAATGTCTTGAAGGCCGGCATGAAGCCTTTCGTTGAATTATCCTTCATGCCGACACCGCTGGCCAAAAAGAAGACCTATGGTCTGCATTATAAAAACAACACTTCCATCCCAAAAGACTATGAGGAGTGGAGCAAGTATATCAGAAAATTCATCTCCTATCTGCTATCCCGCTATGGCGAAAAGGAAGTGGAGAGCTGGTACTTCGAAGTCTGGAACGAGCCGGATCTCAAAGGCGGTTTCTTTTCGGGAGATCAGAAAGACTATTTCAAGCTCTATGAAGTGACCGCGAGAGCCGTAAAATCGGTGGATGAAGATCTTCAGGTCGGCGGACCTTCAACAAGTGCCTGCAAGTGGATCGATGAATTCCTGGACTATTGTAAGAAGAATGATGTGCCGCTTGATTTCGTTTCGACCCATCACTATCCGGGGGATGCGTTTGGCAATCTGATCACGCCGGCCAATTATGCCGGTATCTTTAAGACGATGAGGGAGGCGGTGAAACACAAAGCCGATCTGACCAAGACGTTGGGAAAGATGTTCTTTGATCCGGGCAAGGCGGCTGCCGTACCGAAAGATGCCCTGACAGAAATGGATGATGCATTGAAAGAAAAGGTGAAGGATCTTCCTGCATTCATCAGCGAATGGAACTCGATGGCGATCTTTGCCGCACCGGTGCACGATGAAAAGTATTCGGCAGCCTTTGTCATCAAGTCGGTACTGGATCTGAAGAACGATTTCAAAGGCTACTTCTTCTGGTGCCTTTCCGATCTTTTCGAGGAACAGATACAGCTCAATAAGCCGTTCATCGGCGGATATGGCATACTGACCAATGACGGCATCCCGAAGCCGAACTTCCACGCTTTCAAGATCCTGTCAAAACTGTTCGATGAACGTCTCGACGTCGGTTTCCGTGAATTCGGCAAGATCGAATATGCGGCTTTTAAAAACGGCAAAGACATTCAGGTCGTATTGACGGCGCAGGACAATGATCCGCTTAAGGATGAAGAAAACGAGTTTGAGATCTTCATCAACACAAAGGCATCTGAAGTCTATGAAGAAAGGATCGATGATTGCCACTGCAATCCCAAACGCTTATGGGAGAAGATGGAATCTCCGGAAGTCTTACTGCCGGAAGAAGTGAAGCTGATCAAAGAATTATCGAAGCTCAGGAAAGAAAAAGCAGCGTTTGAAGTAACAGAAGAAGGCACTCTGCTCAAGGGAAGCCTTCGTACCAATGATGTGATCTTATATACGATCAAAGGGGAATGAGATGAGTTTTTCAAAAGATTTCTTATGGGGTGCGGCAACTGCTTCCGCACAGATCGAAGGCGGCTGGAACGAAGATGGAAGGACCCCTTCCATCTGGGACCTGGCGCCGGAAGGAAAGATCAAAAATAGCGAGACCTGTCATGAGGCATGCGATCATTACCATCTCTATAAAGAAGATGTGCAGCTGATGAAGGAGCTTGGTCTGAAGTCCTATCGCTTTTCGATCTCCTGGTCAAGGATCGTTCCGAAAGAAGGTGAGGTCAATGAAAAAGGCATTGCCTTCTATAACGATCTGATCGATGAATTATTGAAAAACGGCATCGAACCGCTGGTGACTTTGTATCACTGGGATCTGCCGGCCTGGGTACAGGAAAAAGGAGGCTGGCTGAGCAAGAATATCATAATGCTTTTTGAACAGTATACCAGGATCATCGTCGATGCCTATTCCGATCGGGTGACCTATTGGATCCCGATGAACGAACCGCAGTGTTTCATCATGAACGGGCATATGACAGGAAACCATGCGCCATTCATGAAAAAATATCTGTCTTTGCCAAGACTCACGGAAAACTGTCTGATGGCTTTCCACGCCTCGGTGAGGATCATCCGTGCTTTGGCAAAAAAGACACCGAAGGTCGGCATCGCCATGGCAACATCCGTTTTTATTCCGGAAAAGGAAAACGAGGAAGGGATCAGACAGGCGTATGAAGATTCTTTTTCCAAAGGTTCCGGCTTGATGAACAATCTCTGGTGGGCAGCACCATTATTGGAAGGAAGAAGCGTAAGAGCATTTGGCATCTACAAGATCTCTGACAAGTATCTGCCTTCGATAAAAACGAAGCTCGATTTCATCGGCATCAATACCTATGCGCCATTCACGAACAACTGGTATGGCAAAGACGATTCTCTTCCACCGGAGAGAAAGAACTCTTTAGGTTGGGTGAACGACGGACGCTGTCTGTATTGGACGATCCGCTTCTGGAGCGAACGTTATCATCTGCCGATCCTGGTAACGGAAAACGGAATGTGCGATGAGGATCGATTGAATGAAGATCTTTCCATCCATGATGAAAAGCGTATCGGTTTCATGAAGGATTATCTGGCACATCTCAAACGGGCAGTGGATGAAGGCTATGATGTCTTAGGCTATGAGTACTGGTCTTTGATGGACAATTTCGAATGGGCGGAGGGCTATGGCCCGCGCTTCGGATTGATCTATGTGGATTTTAAGACCAAGGATCGTTATCTGAAGGATTCCGCCTCTTATTATCAGAAGGTTATCGCTTCCAATGGCGAAGATCTCGATTAGTTTTTCAAAAAACATTCTTTATGAGGGAGCTGTTACAGCTCCTTTTTCAGTGTCCGGATTTTTACCCAGGGTCTTTTCATAAAAAGGATAAGATGGGCTTAAGGAGGTAAGTTCATGAAAAAAGCGGAAACATTAAGTGAGATCAAGGTCGGACAGATCATCTATGATGATGAAAACGGAGAGAAGAGATATATCGTAAGATCTCTGGAAAACAAGCTTGTCCCTTATGTCGTTGCGACGGACAACAGCTGCCACACATTGTATAAAGGAGTCTGGATCAGAGAAAAATAAAGTCATATCGTTTCACAAAAATAAAGACTCATCGTTTCACAGACACATTGGATGTTAGAATAATACTATAGGAGAGCAAATATAATATGAGCAAGTACGATGTTTTCTCTAAGCCTTACAAGATCTGTAATGTAGAGATCCCGAATCGTTTCACGGTCATCCCGATGACGATGGGCGCTTTATCTTACGATGAGGAAGGCGGTTTTTCCGACAATCTGATCCATTATTTTGAACTCAGGGCAAAAGGCGGTTTCGGTCTGATCATCCCGGGTGCGGCAGCGACCGATTATCATGTCGATCCGTATTCCGCTTTGGGACCTAACGTCAACACCAACAAACACTGGCAGGAAAGAGCGAAGGTACTTACGGATACCATCCACAAGGCCGGTTCGAAGATCTTCTGCCAGATCACCATGGGTCTTGGCAGAAACTATCCGGGTCTTCCGGGACCTTCCGAAAATCCGGTCTGGAGAAATCCTTCGCAGAAATCACCGGAACTCACTGTCGAACAGATCAAGCAGAAGATCGCCGATATGATCGAAGGTGCTGCAGTCGCCAAGGAATGCGGCTATGACGGTGTCGAGATCCATGCGATGCACTGGGGCTATCTGTTAGACCAGTTTGGCATGGCGTTCTTCAACAGAAGGACCGACGAATACGGCGGCAGCCTGGAAAACAGACTTCGTGCAGCCAGAGAGATCGTCGAAGGCATCCATGAAAAATGCGGTGACGACTTCCCGGTCGGCATGCGTCTTGGCTTGAAGACCTACATCAAAGACTATGACAAGGCAACTCTGACCGGTGAGGAAGAAGTCGGCAGGACTCTGGAAGAAGGCGTAGAGATCGCAAAACTTCTGGAAAGCTACGGCTACAACTTTTTAGATGTCGATACAGGTACTTATGATGCCTTCTATTATGCCTGCCCGCCGATGTACAATCCGCAGGGCTTCATGATCCCGTTGGCTGCCAAGGCAAAAGCAGTGACCAATATCCCGATCATTGCCGGCGGCAGGATGCAGGATTATGATCTGGCAGCGGAAGCCATCGAAAAAGGCGAGATCGACGCCGTGGGCCTTGGAAGACCTTCATTGGCCGATCCGGAATATCCGAACAAAGTCATGTCTGAAAGGACAGAAAAGATCCGTCCTTGTATCGGCTGCAACATGGGCTGCTTCAGAAGATGCGTCGAGACAGGTGAGCCGGCATCCTGTGCCGTCAACCCGCAGGCAGCCAGAGAGCTCGTCGTAGGCCTCAAACCTGGCAATGGGGAAAAGAAGGTCGTCGTTGTCGGCGGCGGTATCGCCGGCATGGAAGCGGCAAGGACTTGCGCACTCAGAGGCTATAAAGTCACTCTGTTTGAAAAATCCGATCATCTCGGCGGTCATGTCGTAGAGGCCGGTGCGCATTCCTTCAAGACAGAGATCGCAAAACTCAATGCCTGGTATCAGAACGAGATCAGGGAACTTGGCATCGATGTGAAGTTAAATCATGAACCATGCATCAACTGCATCAAAAAACAGGAACCGGATGCCATCATTCTGGCGACCGGTACCAACGAAGTCCATCCGAACATTCCGGGTCTTGATAAGGCCGTATCCTCGCTGGATGCGATCGATCATCCGGAAAAGCTTGGACGCAAAGTCGTCATCGTCGGCGGCGGACTTGTCGGCTGTGAGATCGCACTCGATGAGGCGAACCACGGAAAAGAAGTCATCATCGTCGAAGCGCTTGATGACATCATGGCGGCGGGCGGAGCCAGTGCGCCATATCCGAACAAGCAGATGATCTGCGACCTGTTCGAAAACAAAGGTGTCAAGGTCTGCACATCCACGAAGCTCGTCGAAGTGACGGATGACGGCGCGATCGTCGAGACGAAAGACGGTGAGAAAACAAAGATCAAGGCAGATACCGTTGTTTCGGCCTTAGGTTTCAGACCGGCTCCGAATCTCAAGGAAGAATGGAAAGAACTTGGTGTTCCGATGTGCGAAGTCGGTGATGCGACAGGTGCTGCCACGATCATGAAGGCGATCTGGGAAGCATACGACGCAGCCAACAGCATTTGATCTGTTAAATGAAGAAGGGGGCGTGAAAACGTCCCTTTCGTTTATTGAGGCTCACGATAAAAGTGAGCTTTTCTTGTATGACGGGCATGTCATGCATCTGGGGTGAGAGTCCCAAGGAGCACCTGTTACCGGTGAATCCGATAGCGACTCCCAAGCCTGACTTCCGTGAGGAAGCGGGGAGAAGAAGGGATAGCGAAACTGTGGCTCTA
>JAFRQF010000023.1 GCA_017428765.1 Erysipelotrichaceae bacterium | reverse complement strand
TTTTATTCTTTTTATCATTCATAGAAATAAATATCCTCCAATCAGATGAGCTGCGAGAGCTACCCAATTGGAGGATATCTTATTTCAGTTTAGATCATAAGTGGTTTTTTATTAATTGTCCTTGACATGGGGTCCACTTTAGTTATTAAAGTTACTTGCTTGTTTTTTTATATTATTTTTCTTTTTTTCAATCATCTATATATATTCTTATTTGCATCCTCCGCACTGCCCGAGACTCATCTTCTTTCACTTAAAAAATGTTAAGAATGCCTTCGTAAGCATGCCCCATCATCATAAGGAATGCACGCACGAGACATTTCCTATCCAAGTTAAATGTTCTCCTCCAAAAGGAAAAGTATTATAGATACTACCAAATCTAACTTTTTCGTTGCTTTCTATAATAGTCTGTTCTCACGTCATTTTTCTCGATTCAGCCAAAATGAAAGATGGGCAAACATCATTCAGCCCTCCTTCAGCCTTCATTCATCTCCAAAAACTTCTCCAAACAATACATCTGCCACTTTTGGTTTCCTGTGAATTTGGTCATATCAATATCCTTGCGAAATTCTGGTCTTAAAGGTCCTTCCCATGTCTTGAAATATGCATCCACAGGTCTCGGCATTGGAACCTTGTTAGGAACAGGGATCTCGGGATACTTTTTCGCCATAAGTTCGCGTATCAGATATTTGGGCTCACCGTGACGCACACGATATAGATCCAATTCGTCTGCCATTTTCAAACGAGCATATGGGTCGTAATAAGGCATACCTGCAACAGCAAATGCATTTAAGTAAGAACTGGAGGACTCGATAGAGAACACATCATCCATAAAGTTCAGGAAATCAATCTTGTCTCCATCCTTACGATATCTTTCAAACAAATAACGCATGGATTCGGGTTCTGCCAACACATCCTCTGGTTTTGTGAAAATGTATCGATTCATGAATTCATCAAAAGTCCAGTCCTTAGCAAGCAAACCATCCATGCCGCCAAATATCAAATCACTACTCTCTCCTACAAATACTATCTCCACTCCATCAGCCTTGGCCTGAAGTGCAGCTTGAAGAATCTGTGGCTCAATAGAATGTACAGGGGCTGCTTTCGCTCTCATGACTGGCTCAAGATGAGAAAGCACTGTGTCCCAGGAGATGTCCACATAGTGAAGATTTAAGCCATAATACTTTGCATAGTATTCTGCCCGCTCCAGTTCTTCTTTCTGATACTCTCCCCCAAGAAAACGAAAAGTGTATGCATCAGAACCACGAAGATAAGATGCAACGATGGCGGAATCCATGCCGCCAGACAGAAGAATGCCTTTCTTCTTATTGGCAAATTGATCCATCTGTTTACCAATCTCACGATCAATATCGTCACATGTGTGAACAAGGATGCGCTGATCATCAGGAATAGGTTGTATGTTAGTATGGTGCATCTCTGGATAGAAATCCATGTCATCTTTTTCAATATAGCGAAACGCCATGTACGAGCTCATGCAGTATTTTTTATCAATCATTTTCTTTTGATTTATACAAATTTGACACATCTAGCTGAGTGCAATCTGTATACTTCTCCTTTCTTCATTTCGGTTTTGTATCGGTCCGGCATACCATTCAGAATTGAGATCGTGAATGCATACCCGCATCTATTTTTCCTGTAGCTTTCTCAGTAAAATCTTAATCTAGTTTCCTTAAATACCAAGGGATCGGGAGTGTGATCATTCATAAATACTCATCAAACATTCCGATCTCCTTCGCCATTAATATGTGATCTCGTAGCGGCCTCGCTTGCTTCGCTTGTCCATCCGCGAACTTGCTTAAGAGCCGCTGTTATCTTCGTACTAGAAACGCCCTTAGTGTAAGGGAAATAAACAATTTTAATTCCTTCCTTAGCAAATTCTTCTTCGTACTTATTCCACTTCTCGGTTCCGTACCAGTCATCGCCCACAAAAAGCATCGTTGCTCCGAGTTCCTTGCAAGCCTTCAACTTGTCCATGTCGTACTGGGGAACAGCTGCATCAACATATTTACAAGAACGAACAATTTCAATTCGATCTTCGAAAGGAATCATTGCGTTCTTGCCTTTATACTGAACAAGCTCATCAACTGTCACACCAACAACCAGCTTATCGCACATTCCTTTCGCATTTTTCAGTAGATTGAGATGACCTATGTGAAAAAGGTCATATACACCTGTTGTGTAACCAATAATCATGTGAAATCCTCCTGTCTTTATTATGATTGTTTTTTCTTCCCTAACAAGAAATATAAATATCTATTAAATATTATGGCGACCCCTGCCAAGCAAACTGCTTCGAATGCAACAGAAATGAATGAGATATACCATTTTGAGCATGGTAAATTAATTAAACGAGTTTTATTAACAAGTATTTCAAAAATCCTTTGGAACTTAAACTGGAATGCAAAGTATATTAAAGTATTTTTTCCAATAAACTCAAGCCATCTGCACCTATCTATTCTAACGATTACTTGAGTAAAGAACCAATTAGCAATTAAAGATACAGACAACCAAACAAACAAATTGCTTCCATAATTATTAACCTTTACAGTTTCCCAATCATTTAGCACATATAATTTGAAAACCATTAACATCATGTATAATATCCCGCTAATCAATAGACATTTTGCATTAAAAAATGGTTTTAGCTTTTCTTCATTATGCTTAAACTCATACCCTAATCCCAGGAAGAATACTGCAACTCCGATCGTTTGAATATGCCATGGGAAAGGCCCTAAACCTAATCTAGATAGAACAAAACTATACAGGAACCCCAAAATATATATAATCCACTTATAGTTTCCTTTGATAAATCTCACGATATAATAGAATACAATTTCTGCAACGAATAGACAAGCAACAAACCACATATAGTCGTTTTTGCCTCGTATCTGAAGAATGGTTCCAATTATATCTTCCTTTAAATCATGCTCGTGTACAGATATTACTTGCGAAGAAACAAAATTGATAATAGATAAAGTGATAAGAGGCATAAGTAATGTGCGACATTTATTGACAACAAAAGATTTAAAATTCTTTTTCAAAGAAAACACATACCCTGATGCGCAAAAAAAGAATGATAAATAAATTGGTCGAAAAAACTGGCCATATATATCTGGGACCCAAATAGTGTGGGAAAGCATAACAAAGAGCATTGCAATACCTTTGCCAATATCTAACCAATGAACTCTCTCAGGTTTATTAATCTTCTTTTCCATAAACTCACCTTTTAGTATGAAGCACTTTCTTGATGCATCTTTTTACTATCTTCGGAACCCTATTCTTGATTATTATTGCAGTATATCCTTCTCTTTTACTTTTTCTGTATAAGGTTTCAACTCCGGAATATCCATAATCTTCATATGCATCGAATATCATGTCTCTCAGAGGCGTTCTTTTTGCTGGAGAATGCAACTGTCCGTTATTTCTCGCTGCGGATTCATAGCTCGATGGATACAAAGAAAAACTATCCGCATGCTCAGCAATAAAAGCTCGGCCTTTTTCAGAGTTTACTAGAAGACACGAGACTCCTAGATCAGGATTAATCAATCCGCCATTATCCGAAAGAATTTCTGGATGCTCTTTTGAAATCCCCCAATAATCTCCAATTGAGAGGTCACCTACTCTATGCCCACATGCATATTTGCATGTATAACAACTTTCTCTATATATATCGCCATCTAGAAATAACCTATAAAAGGAATCTTCATTTCCATATACTTTTTTTCTAAAAGTTCTGCCCCCTTTTGAATAATAAATTGATCCTATTAAATTCCATCCATACCTTGCTTTATCCCTAAACACATAGTTTGTAACTACGCAATCATGGACCTGCTGAAATTTTTCAAGATAACTGTTAAAAAAAGTAGATGATGGCACTCCGTGACATACTATATCTATAGTTAAAAGATTTTCTTCAAATCCTTTAACAAACTCTTTGAGGGCATCCACTTGACAAGGGGTACCACCAAACAGAACTTTTCTTCCTGCCAAAAGGTGGCTTTTTATTGCTTTATAGGCATCGGTGGGCAAATCACATTGAACATATTTCGATCCAAGAATACGATCGAGCCCTTTTTCTTCTGATACACATTCAAGACGAGGTAAAGCTTTGCCATCTACAAAATCCATAATAGCGCCCGCCACAATACCCCCTGATTTAATCACAATCTGGGCAACAGCAGCAAAAACTCCTCCTGAAGATGATTTATTTAGTTCTGTACACGTTGATACTGCCACATATGTTTCAAGCACGCTTGTTGAAAGATTGCTCTTCTTGTATGCACAAGTTTTTAAACACAAGCCACAGTCTATACACTTTCTTTCATCTACCTTTGGATATATAAAACCGATAGAATCCCTTTTCATAGTGATAGCATTTTTGGGGCACACATTACTGCACATACCGCAACCACAGCATAATTCATGCGGATAAGCTAATTGCGATTCTTTCATTTTATTACTATCTCCCGCCTTTTCGTTTTATCATCATATTTACCAAAAGTTGTATATCATTCTTTTTTCTTACATATATATAGGCAAAAAGTAAGGCAAACACACAATACTTGATAACCGGGAATGCATTCAAATAATAAACGGCTATTCCAGAAGCACAGACGAAAGAAAACATTTTCACCATATACGATAGATCGAAAATTGTCTTAATATTATTCTCCTTGAGAATTATACATGATATGATCCAATGTCCGATAAACTGAACGCCATAACTGATTAACGTGGTGTATGCAGCCGCAATATAACCGAAGTAGGGAATAAGCAAATAATTCAATATAATATTTAATACTGCTGCAACCCCCGTCATTAAAGCTATATACTGAGTTTTTTTAAAAAAATACTCAATGCCTACAGGAATTGTATATAAGAACAATAAATAAATTCCAATCAAAATTGGTATAGAAATAGTGACACCTTCCCAATATCCTCTATCCCCCATAATTACTATGACTTCCCGAAAACCTACTAGCATCAGAATCGCTACACATGTTATAAGAAAAATATATTTTTTAGAAGTCTCTCGTATTTTGATATATTGTTTCTTTGACATTTGTTCATAAAGCCACACCGTCCAAACATTTTCTGTGGAATAGAAAATCACTTGTAAGATATTTGCAATACTATAAACAAAAGAATAGATTCCTGTAAAACTTGCACCTACAATTCTTGTTATAGCTATACGATCAAACTGGTTTTGAATTTGCTGCGAGAGATAATGCCAAATTAACGGAAAACCAATTTTTATAGCATATTTCGCCAATCTAAGATTAAACTTTCGTGGACGAATGTAATAAATGAAGATGTAAATTCCAATTCCGATGAGTGGGATCGCTGAGCCAAATATCCTTCCATATTCTCTGTTGACAGAGAAGAACGTGAGAATAAACGCAATCGACAAGCCCACATTAAGAAATGTATTAATGCCAGCAAAAACCATGTAACGTTTATAATTATAGTCTATAGCTAATCTAGAGTTACTTACGCTTAACATTGCTGATCCAAAACTCTGTAAAATGAGCATATAAAGCAGAAAGTGAGGAATTCCAATTAAACTTGAAAAATAATTAGGAAAAACTGTTACTAATGTTAAACATATAAACAAAGGTATTAGTGTTAATGTAATTAATGTAGATACATAATCTTCAAGCTTTTCAGGAAAATCAATATAAGCATTTTTAATAGACGAATACATACCCAGTCCTAACAATATAGCTAATATTCCCTCATACGCCATATATGTGGTGTAAATGCCAAACTGTTCTGTATTTAGCATTCTAGAAAAAATAGGCAAAGTTATAAAAACTATACCCTTTATTAAGATATTTCCAATAGTATAGCCCAATCCTGCTTTTATCTCTCTTCCTGATGTCACTTAAATCACCTGCAATTCTATATTTGTAAATACGAAATAATGTACTCTGCAACCTCTTTTGATGTGTTGCCGTTTCCTACAAATCCAGCTTCATTAAAAAAAGCATTCAGATCTGCATTATCTTTAGAAAACGAATAAGTTTTAACAAGACTAATCAGCTGATCGTTATTTTCTGCAATTGGATAAGGTAAATCCTGAATTTTATAATACATGCCACGATCATTTTGAAATTCATCCATATCTTTGGCATATAGTAGCACCGGACGTTTTAAGTAGTATGAAAATTCTTGTCCTATGCTAGAATAATCAGTAATCATAATGTCTGTGATTTTCATAATATCATAAATATCTGTTATTACAGTTGCGTTGATTAACCAGCTAGAATATTGTAGAGAATCAGCATATTCAGCTATATTAGGATGAAACCGAACAAGAATTACCCATTCGCCACCATATCGCTCCTCAAGTGCGTTTTTCAACCTTTCAAAATCGATATCATACACATCTGTTCTACCGTTGTCTCTAAAGGTTGGAGCATATATGAGAATTTTACAATTTCTTTTTATGTTCAATTGTTCATATAAACAATCAATATTGGAGGTATCAAAGAGTACATCTAACCTTGGAACTCCTTTTTCTAGAATAGTTCCATTATATTTAAAATCCCTCTTGATGATATTTGTTAAGTATTTACTTCCCGATAAAAATATATCCGTAATGTCAGAATCGTGCTTGACCAAAGCTTTTCCTAAAGGCGTGATATCCTCCATGGCATATCCAATTTTCTTAAGAGGGAAACAACCATGCCATGTCTCGACAAACATCTGCCCTTTTCTCTTCGCAAGATACAGAGGAAACCTGGTATTGTTAATAATAATTCTGGCTGTAGCATATTCTAATAACTCACCAACGGAATTTTTCTTAATTTTTCTTACATATTTTGGTACTTCTATGTTAATATCAAGTACCACACAGCATATGTCGATACTTGGCCGTTCCCTCTTGATAGCATCCGCAACATGCTGCGGATTATCGCTATATCCTCTTCCCCCATAGGAACATAACACAATTTTATCTTTTAACGGATGTAACCAAAAGATCCGATAGATAATTCTAATAATTGCATAAATCAATATCTTTATCTGATATCTCATACTTATTGTCCCATCTGCATATTTGTATGCTTTTGTGTATTATCATTCTGTTGGATTTTATCGAAATACACTACCGCAACGATCATATAAATAATAATCCAACCACTAATGTAATCTAAAAAATGAGAAGTCACCAGAACAATGAAGGCATACACCATCATCAGATAGAGCCTAAAATCTTTTTTCACTATCTCAAAAAAATTGTTGACTACTACTATTAAAGAAACAATCGTGGTCTCGAGATATAGTTTCATTACATCACAGTGCATATTCCAACTTAAAAAACCATTATGCATAAAAAAATCTGTTGTTGAATCATATCCATTCAATATCTTTGGCTGATTAAGTACCGTCTTGACCAAGGTCAACCTTCCTGTCATAAATTGATTTACCGTGATTCCAAATTGGCTAACAAAATAGATATTCAAAGCATCAGACATCAATGTAAAATAGATAAACGGGCTCATTGTAAAGAAGACTTTTGTTCCCAAAAGAAGACTTTTGGGAACCGGTTTATCTGTGATCTTATCATAGAAAATGATGCATAGAGGAGCCAAAATAAAACTAAGTCTTTTAAAGGATAACATGCACAAAATCATGCATATTATCGACATAGCTTTCTTGTTCCTATATTTGTAATATAAAACTAAAAACAACAGATCGTGTGCATTAGAAGACTCAAATACTGAAGATTTGCTGTCAAACCATGAAATTGCCAATATATTATTTACATTAAAACCGCCAGCACCAATCAAGATAAAATGAAACAAAAACCTAATAACAAAAATAGTAAAATAAACATCACGCACTTCTTTTGATGTTGAATGTATCCAGAAGAATGCACATGTAATTGGCAATACTATGTGTAATATGCCTGTGAACATATAACTCTGAAGATTGTGATTCCTCAATTGTATAATCAGCGAAATGGCCGCAATTACAATACACGCCCAAAGAACAAGCCAGAGTTCTCTTTTAAAAAATGTATGTTTTCTGAGTTTCCATTCATTTTTTACCAAAAAGTCAAGCATATTCAAACCAATAAACAACACAATCAGAAAAAGATTAATAGATTGTGGTATATATCCTCGAACATAGAGAACGTATGAAATATTGTACAAAAAAAATACTCCGACCTTTAAAAGCTCGATTCTTGTTATTCTCAATTTGTTCTGTGGTACAATCATGTGTTTATTCCTTAAGTCTACTTAATATCTGAGCAACCTTTTTTCGTTCATTCTCTAAAATATTATTTGCTACATCATAGTTTATACTATCCGATAGGGCAAGGAGCTGATCCTCTGATGATACAGCCCTTTGAGAAAGCCCAAGAAGATCCAGAACGCTCTCTATACGAGTTGAGAATCTATCTGGTTTTACAACGGCAAATGTCTTATTGAAATTTATACAAAAACTAGTGCCATGGAATGAGTCTGTAATGATATAATCCGCATAATAAAATAAAGAAACAAATTCCTCAACACATGGCAAGTATACTGATTTTCCTGGTAATCTACTATTTTCAGGCACCAGATTTATTCTTCGCACTTCGAGACCTTTTTCGGCTGCGAGTCTTATTGCCATTCTATCAAATACTGAGTTTTTATTTAATTGGTAAATAAGCAAATATTTCGCACCACTTGGTTGCTTTACGAATCTTTTCCATTCGTCCTTCGTTAACATTAAAGTCGGATCAAGAATATGCTCAACATTTTTAATTCCACCTTTTTCAAGTATTTTTTTTGCTGAGTCTTCTCGTACCGTTATAAGTCGAAAGTTTGATACTCTCTTTGATAGATCATAAAGTTCATCATCACTGAGTGTATCCTTCCCAATACTAGTTGAAAAAGAAAAGCACTTTGACTTGTCGTTTATAAATGACAAATAATATGGTTCTTCAATTCCTTTGTTGTAATCTGTATTCCACATTTGATCGCTTCCAACGCAGAAGAGATCGGCCTTAGGCGGATAATCTATTAACTCTTGATTACTATAATACTTTCTATCAGTTAGACTGACATACTTGCCAAGGAATTGAGCAAATACCTTAAATTGATGTCTGTGAACTGGGTATTTCCATATTCTAAAAATACATCTATGCAATGCATCTTTATTCCATTTACTATTATCTTGTAAATATGCTTCCACAGATGCTTTCGGGCTGATTGAGTCCTTCCTGTAATAATCTATAATCTGAACTTCAAAACCTTCACTCTCTAATTTCTTTTGAGTAGCATATGTTTGCAATACAGATCCATAATTTCTGATGCATTGCATTGTTATAACAGCAATCTTCACTTTTCTATCCTCACTTCACAATATATCGTTGAATATCTTCCCACATGACATCCCACGCTTTTCTTTCTTGCAAGAATTTTTTCAAGTTACTGCCATGAGAATGCATTACCATCAGCTTAGGGTCACGCGCAATATAATATCCATCCTGAATTATCTGATATGCAACACCAACATCTTCTCCGCCTTGCCCCAATTCATCTGCGAAGGGATGCTTAATCAGCAATTCCTTTCTAATACAGGCGTTATTACAGCTCAAAATTCCCTGATGTATCTCTGTTTCTAATCTAATCTTGTTCCTACGTATAACTTTGTTTTTTATAAAACTTAAAAAAGAAAAAAGCTTCTCTATCCAACTCCCGTCTGGTAATGCAACAACAAGCCCATAGCAGCCTCCCACTCTATCATCTTGGAACAAATCATTGATATCTGCTAAATAAGATGATTTCACCGGAACCGAATGTCCACTTAAGAAGCAAATAAGATCACCAGATGCATTCTTGACACCAACATTGCTTGCATAAGAATAATTAAAGTCGGCTTTTTTTATTCCAATAATTCGAGTATCATACTTTGAGACAATATTAAGAGTGCTATCAGTGGATTCCGAATCAATAATCAAAACTTCAAAGTTTTCGTAAGTTTGTTTTTTCAAACTCTCGAGTACTTCGCCGATATGTTTCTGTTCATTAAACGTTCTGATTACAACACTGATTTTATAATTCATAAATGTCCCTTTTCTATTTGTTATTTCGATATTTTATAGCCAATCCAAAAATTCTCATGTCATCAATGAAATATCTTTTAAACATTCTCCTAGGCTCTTGCAGAAATCTATAGAACCACTCTAAACCAGCATTCTGCATCCAAAGAGGAGCTCGGCTGACTCCACCTGCTATAAAATCCACACAACCTCCCATTGTAATTGAGATAGGAACTTGATATTTTTCTTTGTTCCTCGAAATGAATTTTTCTTGCTTTGGGCAACCAAGAAAAACAATCAAGATATCTGCACCTGATTCCTTTATTCTCGTGTTTGCCTCTTCCAATTGTTTATTATTGATTTCAAAACCAAAGGGAGGGGAATACGAATCAACTATTCTAAGCGTTGGATACCTTTTCTTGATGTTCTCTGTTGCCTTAGATAACACATCTTCTTTCCCGCCAAATAGAAAAATCTTATATCCCTTCTCATTGGCCAAATCACATACATCCCATACAAAATCAGTCATGCAAACACGCTCTTTAATGGGATGCTTTGTTCCACGCGATAGCTTAACTACAATTTGTCCATCTGTAAGAATTAGATCCGCATTATCGCATATTTCCTTCAATTCAGGATCGTCCTGCATTTTTACGACAATATCAGAATTAGGAGTAACGACATAGTGATACCCCTTCGTACCAATGAGCTGATCAACACATTCTTTTGCCTCAACCGCAGTCAAATTATCGACATATGTATTTAAGAATGGAATTCTATTTGTGTTAATCACTACAACATCCTCCAATCTTTTCATTTGAGTCCTTCAACATGGCTTAAAACCCACATCATCATATGATCAAGAACCATATGAAGATCTTCAGCAATTTGCATATCGTCTATCTCCACATGGATACTGTAGTTCGCCATCTGTTTCATTTTCCCACCAGAATAACCAACAATAGCAATTGTCGTTCCACCATTGGCTTTAGCGTATTCAAATGCATTTATAACATTGGCACTATTTCCCGAACCAGAAATGCCAATTACAATATCTCCGGGTTTCATCTTGATAGCTAAAGGGAATCTAAACGATTCCGCATATGATTCATCGTTAGAAACCGCCATCATTGTTGGGATGTTGTCGGATAGACACTCGAAATTATAAAGCGGAATCCCTTTCATCTTCTCAGCGTTCGGAATTTCATCTGAACTATGGCCATCAACACCGATTAGCCCCATGTTCACGCCTTTATTAAAATCACCAGCGTAATGACTGGCTGTTGCGGCGCTGCCACCGTTTCCGCAAATGAATATATGTTTGCCAGAAAGTCTTGCATCTTCCAGTACATTCATCACCCTGTTTACATCCTCGAGATTCAGTTTCTTATACACATCAATCTCTCGATTTCGGTACCACTGTAACTGTTCCAGATAATTCATCTTTCAATTCCTCCATTCAGTCCAATAAGGAAACAAATACGCTTGGCATACCTCAGTTCAAGATATGCATTACTGCTTCCATTGTATCTTCAGCTGTGAAATCTGGCACAGCGTTATACTTTCCATCTTTTCCAGCCTCACCGGTCTGGACTAAAATCGTTTTCATACCTGCGTTCTTTCCGGTTTGGATATCCATTGTTGTGTCGCCTACAAACCAGGAAGAACCTAAATCAATATTGTATTTTTCAGCAGCCTGCAAAAGCATTCCAATCTTAGGCTTTCGACAATCGCAATCAAGCTTCAATTCTGCCACTTCGCCTTCATAACCCTTGTTTGGGTGATGAGGACAAAAAAAGATGTCATCCAGATAAGCTCCGCCCTTTCCGAGTTCTGTTTCCATTTTTTTGTGTATCTCTTCAAGCTCAGAAAAGGTAACTTCACCCCTAGCAATCACAGGCTGGTTTGTAGCCACGATGGCCAGATAAGGCGATGCATTGATTCTTGCAATCGCTTCAGAAACTCTTGGAAGCAGGCGGAATTCATCAACACTACGTAAAAAACCTACATATTCGTTGATTGTTCCATCTCTATCAAGAAATACGGCTTTCTGTTTTTTCTTCAGGTTCCGTCCCGCTACAATGCCATTCTTTACATCAGCGGTTACTGCTGCCAATCTTTCGGGTGTACCCATGTCCTTAACATATTCAGTAGACTTATAAGCATATACTTTCTTATCCGCAATGAGTTTTGTAATTAAAGTCTTTTCTAGATCGATTTTTTTTGGTTCTTTAATACTCTCTAAAGCATCTGGACTAACACAATAAATGCCTGCATTAATAAAATTGTGATAAAAGAAGTTCCTTTCATCCTTCTTGCTAAGAATTCTTGTTACCCTATTATTCCGATCAATCTCAATCACATCAGAGTCGTATGGATGAGCATTCGGATGTCCATAAAGAGTAATCGCTGCACCATGATCTGTATGGAAATCCATAAATCGATTAAAATCAATATCAAGAATAAGATCGCCGAATACCAGAACAAATGGCTCCTTCTCATCCTTTAGATAATAAAGAGCTCCAGCGGTGCCTAATGGTTCGCTCTCTTCTATGTAATTGATATTTACGCCTTGTTTTTTTCCATCTTTGAAATAGTCAATTACAACCTCACGAAGATGGCCAACAACAAGAGTTATATCTGTAATGCCGCTCTTCTTAAGGCTTTCAATCTGATATTCTAAAATTGGCTTCCCCAGCACTGGGAACATTGGCTTTGGAATATCCATATTCAAAGTAGCCAACCTCGTTCCTTTGCCACCGGCCATAATTACCGCTCGCATTCTTACATCCCCGCTGCTATTGCGTCTTTTACTGTTTGTCTCACTGCTTCATCAGAGGTGTGTTTTGGCTTCCAGCCTGTTGCCAACACTTTTGAGATATCGTAGGAAAAACGTGGCACATCACCCTTCCAGCCTCTGTCACCGCCAGTATAATTGAAATTCACATTCTGCAAGCTTAGCTCTTCCACTACAATCTCAGCAATATGCGTTACGGTAGTGCCCTCTCCAATAACGCTGATGTTATAGACAATCTCACCCTGATTGAACTCCCGTGTCAGCTTTATAATGGCTTCCACAAGATCAAGAACATAAATATAAGGTTTGCATTGAGTCCCATTTCCTAGAATCTCGAGTTCAGCAGGATTATTTCTCAGTTTCCTGATGAAATCAAACACAGCCCCATGTGTGAGCCTAGGTCCTATGACATTCGGGAACCGGAAAATTACCACAGACATATCGCACATAGAAACATAAGACGAAATTAGTGCCTCTGAAGCAAGTTTTGCACCGCCATAGTATGATACTGGCATTAATCCACCTGTTGTTTCGGTCAGCTCAACATCTAACATTTCTCCATAAATGGCAGATGTAGACGCAAAGAACATTTTCTTTATATTTGCTTTTCTCATGCCCTCGAGAAGTGCTCGAGTAGTGAGCAGAGTATCGTTGAAATCAATAGACGGTTCTTTTCCGCCTTTCTGAATATCAGAGTTTGCAGCAAGATGGTAAACAACATCGATTTTGTTCTCGATAAAAATCTGATCAACTTTATTCTGATCTGCTAGCTCTACATTATAGAATTTAAAGTTATCCCTGCCATATAAATGTTGAATATTCTCATCGCCCATGATCAGCTTGTCAGCACAGACTACCGAATTTCCTTCAGCCAACAAGCTGTCAATAAGATGGCTTCCAATAAAACCTGCTCCGCCAGCTACCAATATGTTCATCTCTATTTCTCCTCAAATATTTTCTTTATCCACATGCACAATAGAGGCTCCGGAATTATCCATCTCAAAATCCATCTCTCTGAGATGGGATAACGATGCCCTCACTGCATCTTGTTTTTCTGGCCTCACATAAAAAATCATAAAACCAGCACCTCCAGCGCCGAGAAGTTTACCGCCAAGAGCACCGGCGTTCACGGCTTTTTCGTATGTCTCATCAATCAACGGATTGCTGATTCCGTTGGCAAGACTCTTTTTTAGCATCCAATTCTCATGAAGCAACTCGCCCATAGCATCTACGTTATTCTTTTGTAGTTCTTCTTTCAAAGCCCTAGTCAGATCACACATCTGTTGCTGTACTTTTGCCTTATCTATAGCTTTTAAGTTCTGACTTTGTTCTTTTAATATCTCAGAAGCCGAATGTGTCCCACCTAAGTAGAACATAAGAATGTTTTGTTCGAGTTGTGAATAACTCTGCGGAGCCATTATGATTGGCTCGACATTCACAAAGCCATTTGGTTTGAATTCAAAAAAATTTAAACCGCCAAACGCAGCCGCAAACTGGTCCTGTTTTCCAATTGGCTCACCAAGCTTATCTATTTCAACCTCGCAAGCGTCTTTTGCCAACTTGTACTTTGAAACGTATTCTCCTTTATAAGTATGGAGAAGATGCAGAAGTGCCACAGTAAATGATGATGAAGAGCCAAGGCCCGTTCCAGACGGAATATCTGCCATGGAACTGACTTCAACACCCATAATGTTGAAGTCTTTCAAGCATTGTTTGAAGTATTTGTGTTCGATTGATTCGTAATCTTTTACAGTTTCTGTTTTTGAATACTTCAACACTATCTGATCTTTATGAAAGTAGTTATGAATGGTGAGGTACATGTACTTCCGTATAGAGGTAGATAATACACATCCTCCGTATTTCTCATAAAACGATGGAAGATCACTTCCTCCACCGCAGAAAGAGACCCTAAATGGCGCTCTCGTTATAATCATCTTCTTTTCTCCTCCTATTTACACAGGCTTATGCTCAATCCTATAAGGGGGTGAACAAGTCACGTTCATTTCCTAGTCTTTAGTTTTTAACAACACTGCAATTCCCGCAGCCAGCATCATTTTTTCTTCCCATTCAGATGGAAAACTAGTTCTAGGAACAATATAATTCCTATATTTATAAAATATAATCGGTTTTTTCGATTACATCGCTTCATCTTCTCTTTTAGAAAATAAAAGAAGAACCGTTTTAATAAGTATTTCGATATCTAGCGCTAATGACCAGTTATTGATATATTGTGTGTCATATTCAATAACTTTGTTGAAATCCGTGATCTTGGATCTGCCATTAACCTGCCACATTCCGGTAATTCCTGGCTTGATTGCCATGCGGATACGGTGCTCCAGTTCATATTTTTCCCACTCATCCACGGTCGGAGGCCTTGTTCCTACCAAGGACATATCTCCCAATAGCACATTGAAGAATTGCGGAAATTCATCCAAAGATGTCTTTCTAATAAAATGTCCAATACCAGGTATGATTCTTGGATCATCCTTGATTTTAAACATCATACCGTCTTTAATCCGGTTCTGAGCCATCAAATCTTTCTTTAATGCATCCGCATTCATTACCATCGATCTGAACTTATACATGTAGAATCGCCTTCCATTTTGTCCAATACGTTCCTGCTTATAGAAGATCGGACCTGGCGATTTGGAGTACATGATTGGTCCTATCACGATTGTTAACATCAGAGTAATAACGCTTCCAACAATTCCACCCAATATATCAAGCGCTCTTTTAAGGAATCTTTGCAGATTCGTTCTTTGCGGAATAGAGGAATTGACAACCGTTGAATTGAATATTTTCTTTACGGATTGCTGGCGGCCTTCAAGATCTGCAATCTTGCTCAAACGCACATTCGTTGTGATTCCCGCAACCGCTAATCCTTTGATCATTTCCTGCGGTATCTTGCTGTAGTCCATCGCAAAGTATACTTCATCGACCCAATTGACGCAGACATAAGACATCACATCGTCTTTATTGGCTATGACCTGATACTTATCGATCTGTTCTCCCTTTCTATCTTTATCAAGTATACACAGACCAATGATCTCATACATGTCATAGTTATAGGAATTGATCTTATCAATGGTTCCTTTTAAATTCTTGTTATCTGTTATGATCAGCATCTTCTGATTGCTGTTTTCAATGGAACGAACGCTCTTCTTATTGATATAAAACTTCAGTAATTGCCTGAATATATATGTAAAAACCCCAGAGAACAGGTAGGTCATGCCCACTGCAGCTCTGGAGTAAACCGAAGATGATTTCGTAACAAAAAGCACCATGATCAAAAGGAAATAACTGCTGAAGGTATATGTAACAACAGCTTTTATTTCCTGTACATAACCTCTTTTTAAAATATTCTTATGCGGCTGTGAAAAAAACGTCACTACAATGCAGACAGCGATCTCAAACAGCAGCAAGAGCTTATAAGGTATCGAATTCAACAGACCATTGAAATCAGAAACCCTTAACACATAAGCCAGTAAGAATCCTGCAATCAAGCATATAACATCTACGATAAGAAAATCTAAATGTTTATATGTGTTACCTTTAATATTCATAACCCCCCCCGACGCATTTGAGGACATCATATTCTTATCCAGAAACAGTTTCGGTTTCCCATTCAAATGGCAGCCAGGTCTCGACCTTTATTCCTGCAATGTTTGTGCTTATTAAACAGTTTCTGTTTCTCCTTGAATATTTGATAATGTTGTTTTCCATTTGCAGAAGTGGGCCTTGTGTGATTTTTACTAATCCATTTTCTAGTTTCGCTTTGGATATGTCTAGCAAGCCATTTATTTCCAGCATCCACTTTGCAAATGCATAACTTTCATCTGCGAGTTTGCCTTCATCACCGCAGTCATTGACATATATTAAGGAACCGATTTCTGAAAGAAAATCAATCGTTTTGCCTTTTTTGATATAAGCAAAAATATATCTCTTAATCAAAACATCTTCTACGTTCCACTTTACTCCGTCTTTCGACTTATGCATCATTCTTCTTAATGTCAGAAAGTATGAGTCTGGATAGCGGCGATTTAGTCTTTCACAGATCAGCTTCTCATCTCCGGTCACAAGATAGAACGTATAGCAATCAAAACCTTCGTTAAGCAGTTTCTGTCTTACTGTTTCATTTTCTACCATGTGTTCTTTTTTCTTTGCGGATATGGGAATAATAAACGAATCACCATCAACATAAATAAAAAACGTTGATTTCTCTTCGAATTACCCTACGATTATAACACTTTAATTTTAATAATTAAGTCAAATGATTCAAAAATGCTCCAAAATATGCTTAATTTACTCGTTAATGATTATTATTTGAAAAGAATTTCGCAGAAAAATGCACAAAAAACCTATATATGTAAATACGTTTCGCTTGGGATATAAATAACGTCGATAGACTATACTTCAATGAAAAAGAGATTTACTGTGCACATAAATCCCTTTTCATCTGTTATGAATTGTTTTCCAGCCAAATTTTCTTTTTGGACCCTAATGGCACATTCTTTATCATAGATGATCTATTTCGCCTTTTCTTTCTTCGCTCTGTAATAGCCTAAAGAGAAAGACCACATAATAGCGTAGTACATTTCATCAAATAGATTATGGTCCTCTGTCTTGGATGCAAGGATGATATCAACGACATCATCGCTTAGGATCTTCTTTTTTGCAATATAATCATCATCTCCGATTATCTTCTTTTCTTCTTCACTCATTTTCTTGTTCCTTTATATTATCTGTATCTTCGTCCAAGGCGGTTTGAACTTCCTCTTCCGGATCATCATTTTGCTTGCGCTTTGTTCTTGAATACAACGCTGACAATGACAGTGTGTTGTGTGATTTTTTGTTGTAGTAGATGAGCATTGCTTCTGCGTAACCCAGTGACCCTGCTTTACGGTCCTTTGCTGTCCTGCATAATTCTTTACAGGATACTCTTCCTAATTTTTCTTTAAACAGATCATCTTTTAATTTATCCCCGAAAGTAATAATCAGTTTTGCTATTCCTAGCAGCATATTTGAAGATAAAGACAGATCCTCCCCTTCCCAAGTTCCAATCAGAAGAAACAGCGTACGGTCAAGCACCTTAAATCCATATGTCTGATAGATCTTTTCCAAAGCCGATACTGCACAGATGCATCCTGGTTTCTTGAACGGTCCGATCTTGAGCCCGTAAGATTCTACCATGTCTCTGATGATCAGCTGCTGATCTCCTCCTGCTTCAATGTTTGCCTGAAATATTTCATAAGGCGATAAAGATTTTACATACTTCATCTGGTTTGCGAATATTTCCGCCTCATGAGTGTAATCCAGGTCATCATAGATCATGCACCAGACTGGCGTGTCTCTGGAATTCGATACCAGGGCAATGATCTCAACCGTATGCTGACCATTGATGATATTGTTTATCCCATCTCTTCTTGAAACTTTTATCGGATTGACTTGGTACAGATCAAAATGTGCTGCAGTCCTGTTGATATGTTTTACGGAAAGATTTCTCTGATACTTCTGGTTAGATACCAGATTCTTTATTGGTATCAGCTCATAATGAACATTCGGAACAAAATTCATTAAATCTTTTTTCACATCATCTTACCCCCAAGTGTTTTTTCAATATATACGCCTGATAGATCAGTTCTTTTAGTTCATTGGACAATTCTTTTTTTGCTTCTCTGGATGTACCGTCCATTCCTCTTTCATCAACTCTGTTCATTGTGTTGATCCAGGAGGAGATCGTAAATGAAAGGCTGTTTAGTTCTGCATCTGGATCGTACTCAGGCATCTTTTTAATCTCCAGGCCTTTGCTAGAATCGATCTTAATTTTTTTGGTTCTTGCAGGCTTATAGCTACTGTCAATGTTTTTTACTAGATCGTTGAACCGGATTGTTTCTCCGTTTTCTTGTTTTTTGAATTCCAAGAGGATTTCTTCGAGTTCGAAACTTTTTCTTTTTGCTAAATATTCGATGTTGTTGTAAGACGACAGTAATTGTTCAGATAAAATGTATCCTGCCAGATCTGGATTTTCATCATGGATCTTTATCAGATTTATTGCATAGTTTTTATAGCTGGATATTCTCTGCCTGTTCATGGAATACAGTTTTGCCATATTTTCTATCGCAGTTCCATTGTTGAATTCATTTCCTTTATAATAAGCTCCTTCGATGGTCATCTCAGCAAGCGTCTGAAAGCCAATGAGAAACCTGTACATAGTTGAGTTAATATCCGACCTTGTAAGCTGTTTTGAACATATCCAGGAGTATAAATGATTTTTTGATAAGAGATTGATCCGGTTGATTCGATACGGAATATCATTTTCCTGACAGAATTCAAACTCTTCTAGACCATCAACGACAATATCATCAAAAACAGTAATAATCGGATATTTCCTGTCTTTGACGATCTGCTTTTTCATATTCTGGTAAGTATCTGCATCATACTTCTGTATCAGTATCCGAACATCATCCGGAATATGAAATCGGTTGCTCATCTGTTTTCCTTTATTTCCGTCATGTTTCTGATAAAAAATAAAGCTATATTCTCATTGCCAGCCATTTCTCCATTGATGCGGTAACTCTTGCCATCCTCCCAGTTTTTATACATATGCATCAGTGAATTCGTCAGATCAAGAGAACAGACTTCATGGCAGCCATCATCTGATAAACCACGTCTGACCCTTAAGGACAACGGATCGGTAGGATCCCCGCTTCTTATTGCGATTGCATTACTTTTAGGATTGATCAGTATTTGAATATACTTTGGATCCCCCAACAGTTGAAGAGTTGCCTTATGTATACGGATCCTTTTCCTTGTTTTGAAATCAATACTGATAGCCGGATGTTTCTCACTCATTTTTGTTCCCCTGCTTCCTTCTTGTTTTTATCTTCAATCGCAAAAAACGCATAGCCGTTATATATATTGACTTGCAGATTTGCCTGATGTTCTTTTACTGACAAACCAAAATGATTCTTCCAGTCATCTGGATACGATGCTGTTCTGGATACTTTTGTCTTGCCATCAACTGTTTTGCCTATAAAGATCTCTGGTGTTTTCAAATCAAACAGAAAGAACATTTCTCCCTTTGAACGGATCAGTTTTCCAAGCAATCGATATCTGTTATTGAAATCCCATTCCATCAATGTAAACACTTTAGCATAGAAGATTAAACATGAAATCTGTTTTGGTTTACTCCGATTCTTTTCTCTGATCCATCTGACAGAGTCTTTCGTTGATTCATCGACCGGCTTAACAATCAATAGTTTCTTTTCTGCATTGACACCAATATGAACATAATCGGTATCTGGAAATTGTCTTACGCAAGCAGTATTTACATAAACCTTCTTATTATTGAATACAATGCACGGCTCAAATACATGGCCAAAGAATTCTCCTCTTACAATCTGAAAACCTTCATAATCGAAATTTTCAACGTCTATGATCTCCATTTGGTTATTACTAACAGGTTTATTTTCCGATTGCATTTCCATTTCGCTCTTCCTCAAAATATGTGATCAAATTATTTATTTCGTTATTTACTGCTTCCGGTTCAGTAATATCTAATTCAACATTTTTGTATTCGACACTTTCGGTCTCTATGTTTTTATCTTCCGAAAGAAGGATTGCATCCTTTTCAAATGGATGGTCATATATTGCTGTTCCAAATGTATCTGACCATTCTTTCGGGTATGCAACGATATTCTTTTTGCCAGAGTTTGATATTGCATTTTCTTCGTTAAGCTGGTCCTGTAATGATTCTTTCGGGATCAGTACTTCGAAATCGGAAAGACTGAATATAATTACCTTCTGATCTTTTGCTGTTTTCAAATTTCCAATACATTTGTATTTACATTTAATGTCCCAGCCCATGAGCTCGTATAATACCGGGAGAAAAGCAGAAGACGCAATTTGTCTGCCAATATATTTTCCGTCTGCTTTTCTTGCCCATTGAACAGAATACTTATCCTCTTTCCTACATGGCCTGATTGCAAGTAGTCTTTCGATTGGATCAATATACATCTGGATAAAGGTCTTCTCAGGGAATTTATTTATTGCTTCCAGGCTGAAAAACAAATAGTTCGGTGTAATTCGTATCGAGATCCTATTGGCTATACTGATGAATTGTGCTCTGATGATTTCAAACCCCCGCAGATCATATTCACCTTCATCCGGTAAATGTTCCTCAGAAGTTTCTTCCTGTACCTGGATAGATCTTTCAACTTTTTTTGAAGCAGCAATATAGTCATCTACTGAAAAACCAGCCCATTTTGTATTTATCAAGACAAACCCTTTGAGCAATCCACTTTTGATTGCGTCCAGATTTGGTAAAAACTTCTGAGTGCCGTATTTAGAATTCATTATTTTATGTTGCACCGCAATAAAATCACTTCTTGAAATTATATTTTCATGATGATTTTCCTGAAGATATTGATTACGATCTCTTTTATTCTTTTTGGCCTTGTGATCGAGATAATTTGGCGTAAATGTTTTTCTGGCCAGCACATCACCACAATATCTTTCGTTCTGAAGGATCTGAGAAATGCTGCCTGCGTTCCAGTGATAATTACCCTTTTTAGTTCTGCAATGAAGTTGTGTCAGGAGATCCGCAATCGTTTGGCATGAACAACCATTCAAATATTCATAAAAAATAAACTTAACCACTTTTGCTTCGTTTTCGTTGATAACGAGATCGCCTTCTTCATCCTGATCATAGCCAAGCAAAGGCGGGGTTAGAAAAATACCTCTTTTAAATCTCATTTCAATAGATGCGTTCATAATCTCTGATTTATTATGACTTTCTTCCTGAGCTAACGTTGCCATAAAAGCCAACAGCATTTCCGATTTTGGATCCAAAGTATAAAGATTCTCCGTCTCGAAAAAGATGCCGACTGGAGGAGTCATTGCTTTAAGACGTCTGGCATATCCGATACAGTCAATGATGTTTCTTGCAAAGCGGCTTACGCTTTTAGTCACAATCAGTTCGATCTTTCCGGCTTTACAATCTTCGATCATCTGAACAAAAGAGTCTCTATGCTGCAGTGAAGTTCCGGAAATCCCCTCGTCTGCATAAATATTAACCAGATCCCAGTTAGGTCTTCGGTTAACCATATCTGTATAATGATTCTTCTGTAGCTCATACGATGAAGTCTGACGAGGATCATCAGTCGATACTCGCGCATATACAGCCACTTTCTTTCTTTTGTTTTCATCAAAAAAATCATCCTGTGGAAGCGCCGGTATAACGCTTAGCTCATCTTCACTGATACCTTTGTATCTTTCCCGGATTTTCTTTTTGATATCTCTATTTGATGTAAGCTGTTCTTCACCTGAATTCATATTTTCATTTTCAAATAACAATCATTTCTTTAAAAGTTACTATCAGGAAAAAATCTTTCCTAGCAGGAAAGATACTTAGAATCTAATCCCATGGTCAGTCAAAAACTCTATAAAACATTGGGTCATATAATGAATCAACTCCTGTTCATTAACAGTACATTCATCTATCAATCTCACTATCATTCTTTTGATAATTCCGAAATTATCCAGATGAGTATCTGAGTATACAAGGTCATCTAAAGAAACACCTAGAGAATAAGAAACAGAAATCAGCACTTCAAGTGAAGGCTTAGCAACCCCTGTCTCTATTTTCGATAAGTATCCTGGCGTTATATCTGAATACTCTGAAAGCTGTTCTTGGCTCATTTCCTGCTGTGTCCTGATGTTCTTTATTCTTTTCCCGATCAGTTCATAATCTACTTTCACTTTTGTAAAATCCTCCTAAATAAAAAAATCATGATCGAATTATGTTTTCGATCATGATCAACTAAATCTCTTTCTCTTCCTTCGTTGTTGCCCACACCTTGATCGGTATCCTTCGTTCGCCGCACACAAAAAGAGACTCTCCGACGTTATAGGCCATGTTTCTTCGCATTTCATTGTCATTGATGCTCATAAGTTTTGCCACGTCATTGACCGGATCCTTGTCCAGATGAAAGACCAGCTTGTAGGCGGAATTGTTGAATATGGCCTTGCCATGGGTCAGTATCCTTTCATCCGCAAAGTCTCTCGGTTCCTGAGTAGCGAGTCTGACACAGGTATTGTACTTCCTGGCCCTTCTGACAAACTGGGCGGTAAGTCCTGCGATATCTCCCTGCAGAATGTTGACATGTGCTTCATCTAAGATGAAGGAAGACCATTCCTCGTTGTCGATGCACAAGGACCAGGCGTAATTGTACATGATGTGGTTAAGGGCAGTCCTTAACTGTTCCGATACGTTCTGCAGCTGCTTTGTTCCGAAGGCAACGATCTTTCTTACATCTGTATTTTCAAACTTCAAAGAGGTGTGACCGTCAAGATAGATCCCCCACTCCCCACAGACACGGTTGATCTTGACTTCAAGCTTTTCGTAAATCTGCCTTTTGAAATCGGAACTCTTTCTTTTCTTGGCGTTATTAAGGATCTCCTTTACTGTTGAAAACGTCGGCATTTCTTCCGACTTCATATATCTGAAGGAAGGATATCTTCCTTCCTCATCTTTCATTATGCCGACATGATGGTAGGCTGCTCTTACAAGGTCTCCCATGATCGAAGCCTCCTCGTCGGTGTATTCGTTGAACAGATAGGAGAATACCTGATTGATCTGTCCGATAACGAAATTGATGGCGTTGTTGGTATCCCACATCTCCCTCATTGCCTTTTCTTTGTCATAGGTATCGGATTCCTCATCTTCGTCAGTGGACAGAGGTCTTAAATCAAAGATGTTGATGATATTGCCGGAAACACCGTAGTTGATGATCGATCCGCCATACTTTCGTATCAACCGGTTGATCTTGTTTTCCGGATCGATCGCTACGACATTGTAGCCTTCCCTGATGTCGTTTCTAAGCATTAGGTTAAGCGCCCAGGTCTTGCCGAATCCCGACTTGCCTACGATCACCATATTGCCGTTTGTCCTTTGATGATCGCTTCGCTTTCTCCATTTCTCTCTTTTATAGGCAAAGGGATCAAACAGGATGACTCCGCCGTTTGTCAGCTCATAGCCAAACAGAAAGCCTTCGGTATCCTTCAGCGTTTCATAGACAAAAGGGTACAGACCCGCAATACCTTCCGCAGGCAGAAGGATGCCGCAGTTGTTTCTGATCTCCCTTGGAAGATCCGATTCCAGCAGGACAGGACAGACAAGTCTCAAGATCTGCTCCTGCATCCCCACACAGGACTGCACCGCAAACTTCTCCTTGTCGAGCAGCTTTGCGATATCGTTTTTCTTGTTTATGAGGTCATCATACTTGTCTGCAGTTACAAGAAGCGCGATCGTACAGTCCAGTGTGATGTCATTGTTTCTGACGATCCGGTCAAGATAGGCTTCCATGGATTCATAGGAGACTCTAAGCTTATGCTGAAGAGTGTTGTCGCCGGTTGAGGCATACTCCTCTTCCATCTCGCTCATATCCTTTCGGATCATGCTGGAGATGTTCATGTCGTTTCTCTCCGTTGTCATCAGCACCTTGATGTCCATGCGGTTGAGATACCAGCACAGAAGTCCTTCCGAATACACAGAAGGAAGCCCCATGATCTGAAGTATGCAGGCATATTTGTCTCCGATCCGCATGTGATCGTTCTTTACGACAAAAGATGTAGGGACCATCTTGGACTTTCTGTATTCATTCATCTTTTCTTCCGATACAAACTCAATATCGGAATAGCCGTTCTTTATCCAGTCATCGGGTTCAATCTTCTTTGTTACGACCCTGCCGTTCTCTATTTCGTAGAGTTCATTGGAGAATTCAAAGAAGCCTCTGTTGAAGTACAGAGAATTGATCAGAGGATTCTCGAAGATATAGGAAACATAGTTGAGATAATCCATCTTTTTAAGATAGCTTGCTTTTAATCCTGCACCGTTGATTTCCCTGTAGAGAGTCTGCAGCTTTGTTTCCAGAATCTTTTCATCTTTGTCTCTTACAAACAACATGAATTCCAGTTCATAGTTGGAGTTTTCAAATTCTTCCGCTTTTCGATAGTCATCGGAGATCAGCGACTGGATCTTCAATGAATCGGTATTAAGCCTCAGATCATAGAGTCTTGCCTTGTAGTCTTCGATGTTGACAGGAGACGTCACAAAGGCCCAGTAGATACGGAAAGGCATCTTATTCAACGCAATGCGAAGCTGATCGATCTCGACCATAACGGTCATTTCATCATCCAGAAAGATATTGTGGGGCGATACCTTTATGCCGGTAAGATGATAAACATTCCTGCCTTTGCAGCCTTTTAAAAGGATCTCATTGTCCTTTACTTCATAGAGATCGCACCAGTCCATCGTTGAAAGGATCCTCCTTTTTGTCTTTGTGACTTTTTTAGCTTTCTTCTGTCTGTTCCTCAGTTCCCTTTTAAGGATCCTGTTCTGTTTTCTTGTCTTTCGATCCATAGTATCTGACTCCTTCATAGATGTAGACCTTCGGAAGTCTCACAGTCATAAGCTTGAGCTCCAGAAAGGTAAAGATGTTGTGATAGATGCCTGCCGGGGCAATAAAGAGTAACGCTATTCCTGCAGGCACAAGAAAAAGGATCGCAAAGAAAAGATTTCTTGCGATACCTTTGGACAGCAGATTCAGAAAAAAGAAGAGTTCAAGGAAAAAGGAAATACTGATACCCACAGCTGCGATGCATAAATCTATGATCGTATAGCGGTTGGCGATCAGTCTTCCCCTTTTGAAGTTCTTCGGTGCATTGAATTCCATATCAGCTTCCCTTGTTCTGACCGCTGATCGAATTCATCAGCGACATCCTGTTTAAAGAATTATTCTGTGAAACAGGACTTCGATGTCCAAGGGAAGATACCCTGTTTGATGCGGCGGCATAGGCTCTTGATGCACCCCAGCCAAGAGCCCTGGATCCCATTCTGGTGATCTTCTCGATGCCGGAATATTTGCTGTTTTTCGCAATCGAAGAAAAGGATCCAGATTCTGTATTGTAGCTGGATATTGCTCTAGCGATATTGGGGAGACCTCCGGAAACAAGAGAAGACACGAAGCCTCCCGCACCGTTTCCTGAGGAAAACGAGTTTACAGCTTCCCCGAAGCCGCCTGAAACAGGTCTTGAGGATACAAGAGGACTCGAGACTCCTGACGCCATATTGGAGATCTGCTGAAGGATCGATGATCCGCCAACCATTCTTCCAGCCCCGTAGACGGATAAAGCCCCTGCATCTTTTGCGGCAGTCCCAGCCGTACGAAGCGCACCACCCAGAAGGCCTGTTCCGATCATCGTTGTCTGCAGGGACTGCAATGATGAAGAAACGGAAAGATCGGCACCAATCAGCTGCGAGATGCCGTTAGGGGCATTGAGGACCGCAAAAAGCGTTCCGATCAGCGCCAGGATCTTGGCGATTCCCGACAGTGTTACTTCGTTACTGAAAAAGATAATACTATTATTGATTATTAATGCATTCATAAATACTCCAAATATCAGATTGTTAATGTTTTGATTCGTCACATAAGCGAATCTTTTTAAAAAATGATTGAATAAGAGTCCGATGTATAATTAGACTGTAGATATGAAAACAAGGAGGAAATATGGGATTCTTTAAATATATACTCACTGAAGATACTGAAAGCTATTATGAAATTGATACTCCGGAAGACATTGAAGCCGCTTTAGAGAAGACATGCACTTGTGAAAACTGTGGTAGAACCTTTAAAATTCAGGAATCTCTGGATGCGGTCCAGAATCTCGATCTTGATATAGAATATGAGGACGTTGACAGATATGCAATTCTTTGTCCTGAGTGCATAGTTGAAAAGGCCGAGGAAAGACTCCCGGAAATATGGTAGTCCATTGTTTTGTTTTCTATAGCGCCTGAACTTTAACCAGCAATTTGCTGGTTTTTTTATAGATTCAGCACAAACGTCCCTCCCAAGACCAGCAGCAGAAGCTGCAGATAGTTGGCCATAAAATCCGCCAGAAAGAGTTTGCACCAGTTTGAGAAAGAATCGCTTCTTTCTTCCACCAGAGAAGATATGGACCAAGGCGCCAGTATCAGTTTCATGATCATCGACATGTATCTTGATCCGATCTGCATGGCAATGATCACCATGATGAACGAGGAAAAGGCGGAGCTTATGAAGATGCACAGGAAGTCGGTCATGCTGTTGAGGTACTGGTAGCTTCCATCCTCCAGTTTCAGATTAATGCCGGCAGAAGTGATATCCGTATAGTTCAGTCCTTCCTTCATGCCGATGCTTGAAAGAAAGAATCCGGAATATGAGGTATTGTTCGAACCCATGATGGACTCGATGTTCTCAATTAACAGCGAAGTAAAGCGTCCGATGCTTCTTAAAAGAAACGGAGCCAGGGCGATCACAAAACCGACCGAGGCGATCTTGAGCAGTATCGAGATCGGATCCATATGGTGCATCTCCTCTTCATCCGTGATGGACTTCAGATATCTTTTAAATAGACGGAATATGATGAAGAACCCCAGGAATGCAGAAGTAAATCCCTCATAGTAGGTCCAGACCTTGGAGTTGGACATCAGGTCGTATCCCGCCAGGGACTTGCAGACATCAAACATGGCATCCATCAGGAAAAACAGCGCCGATACGATCCACCAGAGAAGCTGTCTGAAGATATCGACAAAGATGATGAAGAAGCCGGAAAACATGCCTAGAGTTCCTTGCCGAAATCCTTTTCCATGATCCGTCCGAAAGGTGAGACATTCTCGATCCCCTTGTTTTCTGATGGTTCATTGACGATCTCTTCAAAGACCTGATCGATCCCAGGGAATTCGTGAGTCTCATAGTATTCATCGATGAAGTTTTCATCGAAGGAATCTTCCCTGTCATAGTAGTAGCGGTCATAGTCGAAGAAGTCTTCCAGTGTCCCCTTTTCTTGCAGCATATAGTGAACACATTTATAGTAGGTCTCTTCATCCACCATATCTCGGAAAGCCTGAAGCTTCATCTTTTCCATGTCGATCAGGCTGATGTCCTTTTCATAGGGTTTTTCCATCAGACCAAGATCGTATAAGCCGTCGGCATCGATGCCCATCATCGTTTCATACAACGAATCTCCTACATTGACGGAAAGATCTCGTTCAAGACGAAGATAGCCGAATGCCGGTCCCAGATTGATGGATTTCAGTTCCTCCAGAGAAGGAAGTACTCCCCACTCCCAGCCGATGTCATTGAACAGTCTTGCGCAACCGTAGAAGTAGTGTTCCCCGTTTTGCGTATCGTAGTATTCCGTTACGATCCAGTCCTGCTCGGAAGCCGGATTGAAGAAATGTGCCATAACCTTGATTTCCTTCGGATCACGGATCTCGTCCTGCGACCGGTATGGATAATCAGCCATGAATTTCTTCATTTCCTGTGTGATCTCAAACATCCTGTCCACTGTATTGTTGTAGACGGAAAGATAGAGATTGTCGTTATTTTCAACAAGGATTCTCTCGTCTTCCGTAAGTTCATCCTGGGTCTTTTCCCACAGCTGTTTTTCAGGCATGACTTATCTCCCTTCTATACATTGATGCCAAAAATCTTGAGTATGGCCGTCAGAGAAAAAAGGATCACCGCAACAAGAAGAGCTCTGGTCAAAGTCTTCATGAAAGGATGCTGCTCCTTTTCCTGTTCACTATAGAAAAAGTACTTTATACCCTCTACGATCATATAGACTGTGAAGATGCTCGGTATCAACACCAGTCCGGCGGTCGTTGCAGGGTCAAGAAAACTTTTGACCAGAGCGATCAGTGCATCGGAATTCATTCGACTCTATTCCTTTCTTTTGCCGTCAGGCTTTCTTCAAATTTCTTGCTCTTTCTTGCTCTGTAGCGTTTGAAAACATCGGCAATTTCCTGGCCTGTCATTTGATTGGTCTCCATGCATCTGGTGACTCGATTCTCGGAATCGTACATAGCACGCATTACTCTGTAGTATTTATCTTTCAGAAGATAGGTAAAGCGGATAAAGCTGTGCTTCGAATCTGTATAAAGATACTTAACCGGAACAGTAAACGTTCTTTTTATTTCCTGATCTTCTCCTTCTTCATCGGGCATTTCAATAATATAGAGCTCAAATGATCCTCCATCCACTGATGGAAGCGTCAGTTTGTCTCTGATAAAACTTTCTGAAAAACTTATAGCGACTTCGTTTTCTTTCATCTTTTAATTTTGTCCTTTCTGCTTACGCTATAAAAAGGCAGGCACAGTTTCCGGAGATGTTAAGAAAACTGCTGTGGCCTGCCTGAGGCCAGTCCGCCGACAGCACGGCGTTCTGACTGGCCAGTAATGATTATTCGCTCACTGTAACATAGGCGACGGCAATCGTTTCCCCTGTAGCCGTATTGACGTAGTAGACCGGGTAGGTTCCCGGCACAGAAGTGTTGAGTTCCGGGTATTGGATCGATATCGTAATGTTCCCGGACAGGCGATCATATGTGGAATAGGCCGCCGTCCCGGGATCTGTTCCAGGCGATACAGTCACATTGTGACAATAGACTTCCGCTTTTACAGGTTCGCTTGGCACAGGCTCAGGCTTGGGAGCTTCGGCGGGTTTATTATCAGAAACAACATCCGTTGAAGATACAGTTTCCTCTTTTCTTGAAGTATTGCTTCCTGAAGAAGCTCTGTCTTCCTGCTTCGGTCTGTCCTTGAGAATCAGCTTCAGCACGGCCTTTGTCTGATTCAGCGAGTCATCGGTTGCCGTATAGACGACTTCCTGTTCATCCAGATCCCAGTCGATATCACTGACATCCAGATCCACACTTTCATCACAGCTGTCCGAGATCTCTTTGACATAGTCTTCCGGTATGAATTCATCTTCCTTTCGAATCAGAGTAATCTCCTTCTCCTTCAGTAAAAGTACAGGAGGAGTGGAATCAATTACTCTGATCTTCAGATCTTCCCGGACCGTCTTGAGTCCGTTGCTCAGCTGATAGGTAACTGTATATTCGCCAAGCTCATCCGCACTGAAGGAAGGATAGACAACAATGATGTTGTCTCCCCCGGAACGGTTAGAGATTTGTTCTTCCGGCAGAAAAGGCTCTCCATATTCCAGGGTGACTGTTTCATTCCTGAATTCTATAAAAAGATCTTCACTGTAGAGTTCATGAAGATGCCGGAAGACGATATACAGCAGCACCGAAACGCCGATCAGTGCCAGGATCAGAAGGATCCGAAAGACGTTTAGGGTGTTATGAAGTTTCAGTTTTCTGACTTCACCTTTTGACTTTTCCCTTAAAAGCCTTTGTTCTTCCTCCTTCTGCAGATCTCTGCCTTGTTTCTCGCTTAATAGTCTCAGACGAATCTTTTCCATATCGCCGTAAGACATCGAAGCTCTGGCATAGGCGGAGACATCAAGCTCTTCCTCCAGGCCCAGGCGGATCTGTCTGAGCTGCAGATTGGAAAGATCGGTATCGTTCATATACAGCTCGATAAGCTTTGGATCAATGCCTTTTCTGAATGCCTCTTTGATCTCTTCCATGCAGAAAGGCATGTAGTCTTTCTTTCTGTAGTCGTTTAATTCCATATGTAATCTGAATTTGCAGCAACTTGCTACAAATTGGGGTTTGATAAAAGACAGATCCTGCATCTGTGTTTTTTAGAAAGGGTATTTTCATGCAGGACCTGTCTTTCAGGGTAATCTATGCATCTGCTTCTCATTGGGGAAAGAAGCAGTATACATCATATTCAGTCTGTATAGATGCTTCTGTCCAGCTCCCTGCATAAAACAACCTGCCTGTATCTAGGCTGGTGCTCGATGCAGGTGATCAGAGTAAGCAGATGATCACCGTCTTCAACAGCTTCATCCGTTTCGTATCTTGAGATCTTGTCGATATAGCCGATGAAACCGTTAAAGAATGAAGGATCGGCATTGCCGTTCAGGTCATAATCCATATCCGTCCTTATGATCTGCTGCTCGTATTCATCCTCCGTATCGATCGTAAAGACATTGGTGACAACATATCTTCGGATCTCATTGTCCAGAATCAGAGAAAGATATCTGTTATCCTCGTAATTCTCTTCAGACAGCAGAAAATCCAAAGGAGTAAACTGCTTCTTTCCTTGCGGATCCCAGTCTCTGGCAAAGTGATGGCCGTAGATGATGAGATTTCGATCACTCAGATCATTGCGGAAATCAAGGAATACCGATCCTCCTTCCTCATACCTGTCGTATTCCCCTGTCTTCCAGGAGGTCCACAGGTAGACATCGTTGCCGGTATGATTCTCTAAATCTTCAACGAGGTTTCCATCGGCATCATAGAAGATATAGGGTGTTCCATCTTCCTTATAGACATCCCTTGCCTGAACAAAAGGAAGATCGATCAGTCCGGAATCAAAGATGATCTGGCCGATATAGTCTTCACTGATTTCTCTGTTTGAAAGCCACATCGATCTGAGCTTTGGATCCATCGGATTGGATTCGTTAATCTCCTGAGAGAATGCAGGTTCCTCTATGGACCTGTTTCCCTTATGGATCATCGAAAAACCCGCAAAGAACACCAGCAGGAACACAAGGATTCCGACTGAAAGAATGATGCCTCTATGGCCTTTATGAGATTCTTCATTTTCAGATGATATCCTTGAAAACTCGATCGTATCCTTTACGGATTCTTTTGTTTCCTCATTCTCCTTCAGAAAACCGTCAATCAGTTCATCAAGTTCCTCATGGATCCTGTCGTTGTACTGTTCATCGGCTTCCGTATTATTCTGAATGACCGCTTCCTCTATGACATCCTTTTTCAGATGTCTTGGTCTATACTCGTTCATTGTTTTATCTATCACGCATCCATAAGAAAAGGCATTGACTTTATATTCATCAATGCCTGCATATTCCTATGGATCTTTATAGAGAGGATCGATCAGTTGTCATCTCCATCATATCCGGTGATCGGAATGATGTTTGTAATTACGATCATGGAGTTGGAACGGTAGTTTTCGATACGTTCCAGCTCATAGTCATGGCCTACACTTGTGATGAACGGTTTCCTGTCGATATAGTATCCTGCCGGTGCAATAAGTTCGGTGAAAGTCACTTCGGTATCTTCCGGCTGATCAAAGAGTACGATCGTTCCTTTGGATACTTCATATTTCTTTGCATCTTCTTCACCTTCCACCTTCACCCAGTATTCCCCTTCAGGAAGGCTAAGCAGTGTAACTGCCTGCTTTTTCAGATTGGAATCATAGGAGGATTCAACGGACCGGATGCTGGTGGTGAGTGCTTCATCGGAATATACCGTTGCCCTAAATGCTGCATCCCTTTCGACCAGGATCCCGCCGGTTACATAGGTGCCAAGATCCTTTTCGACAAGTGTTCCGTCTCTCTTGGTTCTTTTTGTCGTTACATTGAAATAGGCACCGTTCAGTTTAATATCCTTATTTCCGTTTCCGATCTTGTACAGGACCATGGCTGCACGGTAGAGTTCATCGACGTGTACTGTCTGATCTTCATCGTCGATATCCTTGTGTTCTGCAACTTTGATCTCTTCCTTTGAACCGTCTTCCTTTTCGATAATCCGGTAAAGTTCCTCAAAGACAACAAAGTCGTGATTGTCATAGCCGTCAAGGTTGAATTCGATGATCACATCTTCGGATCCGTGCAAACCGGAGGCAGTGAATTCATGTTCAACGGTTGTGACTTCTTCTTCCAGAGGCTCTTCTGCAGTTCCCTTGTCGATCAGAGTCGCAACCAGTTTATACTGATCACCTTCATACAGCCATTCGTAGTTTACGGTATCGATGATATGGGCAACGCCGTCTGCGACATAGTTCTTGTTTCCGGATTCTTCAAACAAAGCGGATGTGCCGATCCTTATCTGATGATTCTCGATCGGATCACTGTGTAATGAGATTGAAGAATCATGTCCGATATCAAAGGTAAAAGGCTCTTCCCATCTGTACCAGGTCGGATCCTTTTCCTTTGTTTCAGTGATCGTCAGAACTGTATCTTCCTTGAGCTTTTCAATGAAAATCCTTCCGTTTTCATCCGTCGTGAATTCCCCAAGATCATAGTCTTCTTCAACTCCATCTCTTTTCACTCTGTGGGATGTGATATGGAAAGTTACACCGGTTAAAGGCTCGTGCGTATCATCCGCATTGACCTTAAGAATTTCAAAATCCGCACGGTAAAGCTCATCAACATAGATGGTCTGATCTTCATCCTCGAGATCCTTATGCTCAGCGACTTTGATTTCTTCGCCGTCTTTAACATGATAGAGGGTTTCAAAGACGACCAGATCATGGTTGTCCAGATCATCAAGCTGCTGTTCAAATTCCAGCGTTTCAATGCCAACATCGTATTTTGGAACAAATTCTTTCCTTACGACATTGTCTAACGACTTGTTTTCTGTCCTGTCGAAGAGCTCACCTTCAAGGATATAGGTCTCACCCTCATAGATGTTCTTATAGCTGACTTCATCAAAGATGTGTGCGACACCGTCTGCGACATAATGCTTGCCGGAAGGATTGTCCCAATCCTTCTTTCCTTCATCAGAGAAAGATGCAGTCGTATGGATCTCGATTCCATGATCCACCATGTGATAGTAGTACATTTCGGAATCATTTGCCTCGATCGGCACTACATCCTTGTCGATGGCCAGCCTGAAGTTTGGTGCCACATAGAGTTCATGAAGATGATAGTTCATGAGTGTCGTAAGACCGTATATGACATGGGAGCTTCCATCAGCGACAAATTCATAGACAACTCTTCCGGTATCGGTCTCAATCAGCTGTATGGTGGCTGTCGCCTCTTTCGGAACAAGGTCGCCCTTGTCATCAAGCTTTTCGATCTGAATGCGTGTCAGCTTGTCTCCGATTTGAAGAGAATACTGGAAAGCAGCAGTGTTTCTTTCTTTGACAGGCGCTTCCAGAATGAATTCCTTTTCATTGATTGCGAAGCCGTTTGGAGCCTTCTCTTCAATGATTCTGAACTTTCCCGGAAGAAGACCGTCTGTAGTTCCAGGTTCGTATTCCATGGAACACTTTCCTTCTGCGTCTGTGATCAGAGTTCCATAGTCGATCGGAGCGATATCGATCATCTTGGGTTCATCGCCGTCATCGTATCTTCCGATCCTCCAGATATGGAACACTCCGCCTTCCAGAGTTGCGGTAGAAGTGATGTGATCTTCCGGAAGCTCGTTTTTGCCGGTTTCTTCATTCACCTTCTGAATGACCAGGGAAACGGTCTGCAGCTCTTCGGATTGGGACAGATCCTCGTTTTCGACATCCAGCCATCCTTTTCCCTCAATGGAAGCTTGCGCATGGCCGTTTACTTCTCTTATATGTCCGACATAGATGTTTTCATCTCTGGAGAACAGTTTCGGTGCAAGCGTTTCTTCGATTGTGAATGCACCCAGAGGCAGGATGAAGTTTCCGTTTTCATCAAGCAGAAGATCATCACCTCTTACATAGTGTTCCGCATCAAAGACGACAAGCGCTCTTCCTTCCTCATCAAATACCGGACGGAATACCCAGGTGAACTTCAGATCCGAAGAAGGATCATCGCTTTGATTGTCGTAATACTTTAAGGTGAATTCCGCTTCATCGAGATGATTAACGTATTCCGATTGTCTTCGATCAAGCTTGAAGAGTCTTATGGTAAACGGGTCGTTGACCGGCTCTTCCACTGAAGTGATCGATGCGGTATTGCCTGCGCTCACTCTTACGCTGTATACCGTTTCATCAAGAAGGAAACCGGGAGATGGTGAAATCTCCTTGACATAGTAGGTCCCGGGATCCAGAGCTCCGGTCGTTCCGGTTTCCCCGTTTGCGTCAGTCGTGAGTCTTGCTACTCTGTCTGTACATGCGGAATCCGTATATACTCCATAGACCGCTCCGGCAAGCGAATAGTTGTTCGGACAGTTCTTCACATAGTTAAACGTTGTATCAGCGGCCTTCTTGTAGACTTTGACGTAGCCGCCCAAAGGCCAGACATCCGGATCCTTGGCCTGGGTCTGCAGTCCCGCTCCTCCCCAGAGGCTGACAGAATAGCCGTATTTTCCGTTTGAATTGAAGTCGGAGTCATTGGGATCGATATAGGCGCCGTTGACATAGGAGGCATAGCCTTCCTCATTCCATAAGGCCGCCTGTATTTCAGCCTGGGATCTTCCATTCATCTTGCCCATGGCAATGATCTCGGCTGCCCTGCCCCCACTTGATCCCAGAGGATCATAGGATGTGCCTATTTCGGACAGAGGAACAGTGGCATCAATGCACCAGGATTCCACTCCTCCGATCGAGAAACCGTTGTGGCCGTTGTATCCCCAGCCGCCGGTAAGACCCCAGTTCTGTTGTCCGCCATAACCGAAGGACTGGCTTCCTTCCGCTCTTAGCAGCGGAGCTTTAAGCAGGACTCTTGTTTCATTTCTGTACCAGATACCCTGATAAAGGATATCGCCGTTTTCATACTTAAAAGGTTCATAGCCGTTGAAGACATAACCGGATACTTCTGTTGATGAAGGATACGTTGGCTCATAGGAATCGATATCATCCACTTCCTCCTTTTCAGGCAATAAAGTCATGATTTCTTCCGGAAGAGATCCGACGCCGTCTCTTGCCGTCGCATCGGCAAACATGTAGCTGACTAGGTGTTTTGTCTTTCCTTCTTCCGGTTCTGAAGATACTTCTTCTGTTTTCTCTTCTTCAATAGTCGCTGTCGCCTTCTTTTCCCAGGTTCCGGTTACTGTCACACTACAGTCCGTGATCGTGACTTTCTCTTGCGACCAGCCAAGGAAAGCATATGTCATGTCTTCAAGGACAACGTCCTCGATCGACAGGTTTTCCACTTCATCCCCGGTCTGCAGGTTTGTAATGTCATCCGGCAGCTTTGCCAGGACTTCTTCCGGTAAAGCTTCATCGCTGTTTTTCAATACAAACTCATAATGTACAGTAAACGAATCAGGCTCAGCTGTTGCCTGCTCGTCTTCCGCAAATGTTCTTGCGCTGATTCCCGTCATGAACATCATGACTGTCAGAAACATCAGCAGCGTTTTTCTGATCTTTCTCATCATTCAATCCTCTCTTTTCTTCTTATCCTTTCTTTCAAATGAGATATCTATTAAAAACACGTCCGATAAAAGACGTGTGCATTGCATAATAAAGCGCACCTTTTTGAAAGTGCGCTGTTAAACTGTTGGATTATTCCCTGATCAGGAAAAACTCTCTTTCCCGTTTCCTGAAACAGGTCTGACGATCGTTTCGTAGATGTCTTCAAGCGTGGCAAGCCGGATCACGCGAAGAAGCCTGTATAGTACAAGGACTGCAGAATCCGGATCCTTTTTCACCGCATCGATCATCTTTTCTACCTTTTCTGCTCCGAAGTCAAGGGAATCTGATCGAAAGCTTTCCTTCAGACTCTCCAGCGTAGTAAGAGTAAACCGGTACAGGCTTGATGGATCATTTCGTCTTTCGAGCAGCACCTGTTCGATAGTGTCGGCAATGGCTCTGTCAATTTCATAATTCTTCAAATCCATGGATATAATCCTCCTTTTGCCTACATTTTAAATCAGTCGTCGATCCAGACCGTTTCGCTTCTGTATACGGCATCGTGATGAACGATCGCATATTCGTCTTCTTCGCATACCGTCTGATAGACTGCATCGTGATGAATAACCTCTGTTTGATAGTCAAGACACTTTTCTTCGCTTGTATAGATCTTGACGTTGTGCCAGCTGCCGGCGCCGTCATGTTCCGACCTGATATGGGAAGAAATGTCTCCTGTCGTCTGATAGCCGCAGATGCCGCATTCATATCCCGTCTCGTATTCTCTTCCAAAGGCATAGCAGGATGAGACTTCCTCATCCCAGGCTTCGGAGATCAGGATATCTTCACAAGTCCCTTTCTTTACAAGAACCTGTTCGTCCCAGGCTTCTGATACAAGGACCTGCATGGTTTCATAGTGGCCTTTTCGCTCAGGCGAAGAAGATGGATCTGTATTATCATCCGGTAAAACAGTCTGACCTGCGCCTTCATCTTCAGGCGATCTTTCTTCAGTGGTTTCATCCTGAACATTCTTATCCTCTTTGATTTCTGCCGGAACACCTGTCTTTTCTTTTTCTGTCTCCTTCTCTTCGGTTTTCGTATCTGAAGCTGTCTGTATCTCTTCATCCGCAGTCAAAGAGCTGCTTCTGCAATAAAGAAATCCCGCAATTATAAAAGCTGTTACAAGAACTGCGGCAATTGCGTATAACGCCTTTTTCTTTCCAGAATCCTTTTTCATCAGTTCCTCCCTTATTGCGTTTTTATTCTGATCTCTCTTAAAAGATCGTCTTCCATGTAGGAAGGAGCCAGGATCCTGAAGGGATAGACATCGGTATCCTTTTCCCCGTCTGATGGTTCCAGGGAAAAATAGTAATTGTTTTCTCTGCACCAGTTTCTTATAATACGACACAGTCTGTCGCTTGATGTATTGTATCTGATCACGTTTCCTCCTGTTTTCTTTTCTGTTGTGACTGATAAAAAGAAAAATTCATTTTCACATAACCTTCTATATTTCTGATCGGCTGTCCACTCGCATCTTTCCATTGATTTAGAATCAGTTTTTTGAAATAATCAATCAAACTCTCTTTCGAAGAATGAAGAACTCCTTTGTTGCTAAGCTTGAGAAGCCGTTCAAAAGATTGATATTGCTGATCGTTTAAGTGTGAATAGAATTCATCGATATCCCATTCTTCGATCTCTTCTGGCGAGATGAATTGAACTTCTTTTGAATCAGTTTCATTATTCATATCATTATTACTAATATAGTTATTATTAAGGTGTTGTTTTGACACTTCATGATGTGTCCTTTTGACACTTCTAGAAGTGTTGTTTTGACACATCAGGTTTCCTGAAGTGTCATTTTGACACATCAGCTTTTTCTCATAAAGGTTTTCCGACTTTACAATAGGCTTGATATAGTTTATCCCTTTAAGATAAAGAATGTTTGGTTTTGTAAAGCCGAGCCGTCGTTCTTCTACTAGTCCATTTCCTTTCAGTTCGTCAAACAGCTTTACGCATTTCTTATTGCCGATTCGCAGCATTTCCATTGCTTCAGATCTTGTGTATATCATATAGACTCTGTTATCATCATCAATCCATCCGTTCTTCAGCGATAATTTGTATCGATCCAGGAGGATCATATAAAGCAGTTTACTGTCACTGTTCAGTTCCAATGTTAATAACCATTTCGGAAACTGATAGAATTCTAGCTGCATGATCATTTCCGGAGAATAATAGATCAGATTATTATTTTTGTCTTTTTCGCTCATCTGATTCACCTCCTTTGCGATCAATTGCGTCAAATAATCTTTTCCGAAAAATGGGAGTTATTTATTGGATCGGAATAAATCTCGTAGATCATCTCCATTCTTCTTGATTCAGCATTATCCTGGTGTACCCTTTTCCTGAAAATGTATCCTTTTTCAATCAGAGAATTCATGGATCTTGCAACGGAATCTCTGCCATCCCGATGTAAACTTGCAAGAAGATCGATTGAAACGTTGCAATCATCCGGTGCATTAAATAGTGTGATAAGCAATCCAATCTCTTTATACGAAAGATTTTCATCCACCAACATATGTATCTGATTTTCAAAATTCTTGATTATTGCCATCATTATTACCTCTTCTGCTCAATTCTCTTTTTTCGATCCCATAGCTCTCCATTATCGAAATGATTGTTGATATTGCGCTTTTTCTGAGATCGCTGATCTGCCATTCTTCAAGCCCAAGTTTTTCAAAATCGATTTTCTGATGGTGTTTATAGATCCTTTTGAGCATGCCATATTCTTTGTTATATTTATCCTTGGACTTCATCCGTCGGACAAGCTCCATCGTTTTGTCTACGTTTTCTTTATATTCAGAATAGCTTCCTGCCATTTTGACATCTTCATAATTGGAAGTGTTGATGATCCATTTGTCTTCTACCATTTTCTGGATTGTCCTAGGAGAAACTGACAGATAATTTGCTAGCCAGTTCACTTTTCGGCCATCGCCAAATGCGATTTCTCCTTTTGCCTTCTTTGTCATATAAACACTTTGCGCTGTCAAAAACAGATTGTATTGTTCTAAAGGATCATAATCTCTTGATTTATTGCCTACCAAACGGATCAGGTTTTTTTCTTCATCCGAAAGAGTCCTTCGGTTTACAGTACATGGAAGTCCTTTACTTACAGGCGATATTGGAGTATTGCCTTTCCAAATGTATTTAAATTCTGGATCATCTTTGACAAGCGAAAGAAAAGCAGCGTACCTTCTTTCTCCGCTGCTTATTTCATATTTTCCGTCGGATTTCTCCATGACATCCAACGGAACATTTAACCCAATCTCTTTAATTGATTCTTTCAATGAATCATCTATGGATAATTCCTTTGAATTGAGAGGGTTTGGAACCAACTGATCAATAGGTATAAAAACCAGTTTATTTGATCTTGCATCATTGACTTCACCAATATCATTTATATTGTTCAACTTTATGTCTAACATTATATATTCATCTCCCTTCGGATCTCTTCAACTAAACATTTGAAATCTTTTCCAACTTTCGTCGTCTGGTCATCAATCATGAAATAATCATTGAAAAATGTTTGTTTTTCTGCAGGTGATATCTGATTAACGATTGTTGTATTCAATACAATTCCTGAAAACTTCTGCCTTATCAGTTCAACACATTCTCTTGATACTTTCGTTCGACTTGTTTTATTGATTAGGATCCTGAATTTTGGATCTATATTCTCGTCAGCATTATTGATTACTTCCACGATATTACGGATCGTATAATCCACGCCCTTAATTGCATTACGATCTATGTTCACTGGGACAATGATTAGATCGGCTGCATATATACAGTTCATCAGTATTGTCTTATAGCTTGGATTATTGTCTAGTATAATCACATCAAACTTTTCGCGTATCGGTCCCAATAGCCTTTTGATTTTCATAACGCTGGTGTTTTCTTTGCCCTCCGATTCCAGAGTGTAATATTCTCTTGCCATATCTTCGAGACAATCAAGCCATTCCAGTTTTGAAGGAATAACAAAAAGGTTTTGAATATCCGTTGGATAAATTACTTCTTCTATTTGAACTTCATTATTAATCGCTTCTACGATTCCTTTGATCTCTTCGTAATCTTCACAGAATTTAGAACTTGCATTGCCTTGAAGATCCAAATCTACCAAAAGAACCTTAAGCCCATCATCTGCTAATCCTTTTGCAATATTAATTGAAGTGGCAGTCTTCCCACTACCACCTTTTTGATTATTACAGCTTATAATTATGCTCATTATGAAAAATTCCTTTCCATTAATAAAACAACATCTCCGTTTTCGTGTCTTATTAATAAATCTTAATTTTTTATATTCGTAAGAACTTGTAACAAGTTGCTACAACTATACTCTTTGCAACTTGTAGCAACTTGCTACAATTTAAAACCGTTCTTCTGACATGACCACTGTGTAAGTTTCAATTACACTCATCGGAGTCTCACCGGTACACTTTTGGCTGTACGCGATCCCATGCAAGTATCATTATCACAATAGCAGTATCTGTAAACAGTCATCGCAGAAATTTTGTGTATATCGCTGTTTTTTCGCGCACGCAACCGCTCTTGTCTGCAGACTTACTGTTGATTAAGTTTAGTTAATCATGTGTTATAAAAAGCCAGGAATTGCCTTTGTTTTTCAAAGAACTTAAGCAATTCCTGGCTATTTTACCTATACTCCCTCGGTAACGAACCTTTAAGGCCAAAACCTTAAAATATCCTTTAAAATGCAACTCATTTGCACTTTTTTCTAAATGGAGCGAGCGACGGGAATCGAACCCGCGTCACAACCTTGGGAAGGTCGGGTTCTGCCATTGAACCACGCTCGCACATCTCTATTATAAAACATTTTTGCGATCCGATTGAGCGGATTATCAGACCTCATCCTTCATTAAGATACGTTTCATTGAGCTTTCTTTCGATCTGATTGAGCGTATCAAAGAATCGCTTCGTCGATATCGCCGGACCGAAGAACAGGATCCCGACCGTATTCCACAGTAACATATGTCTGAATGAAGTCAGCCTGCCTTCGATGCCTAAGGCGATCGCCTTTTCTCTTAATTCCTCAGCGATCTTCGCCATCCAGACATAGGCATAGATGAAAAGTGTCGGTATGGACATCAGATATACGAGATAGTAGCGTCTGGTCTTTCTGCCCAGGATCGTATCGATCTCATCCTGCAGTCCGTTTTCCATATACCATATAAAAAACAGACCGAAGCTGATGAAATCGATGATGCCGATCCAGAAACCGTTGCGGTCTGTGTGTCTGTAATACATATCAATCGATCCAGCCGAAGTGCCTGCAGGCATTGGCGATCCCGTCATCTTCCGCCGCATCCGTGACATAATCGGCTTTCTTTAACAGATCGGGATAGCCGTTTCCCATCGCGATCGATGTCCACTCTTTTTTAAACATCACCATATCGTTTTCCCCGTCACCGAAGACCACGACATCCTTTATGTCACCATGAAGATAATCCATCATATCGATGATGCCTTTTTCCTTGGCATCGTGCTGGTACCAGAAATACCCATCACCCATGCGGATATGACCTAAGAGATCCCTGCTTTTCAGAAGATGTTCGTCTTTTTCGTCCATGGAGATGTAGAACTTATAGATCTCCGGGATGTCTTCAAATTTCAGATCGGGATCATAGATATACTCCGTGGGTTCCTTACGCTCACCGAACTGTTCCAGGAAACGGCGGTCTTTCATCAGCACGCGGATGCTGTCTTCAAAAGAGACCAGGATGCCATAGCCCAGTTCGTCCGCTTCCTTCATGATGGTCAGCGCCTTTTCTTTGTCCAGAGGCGAATTTCTGACCAGTTTCTCATCCACGATCAAAGCGGCACCGCCGTTGGCAACGAAATTGCGGATGCCGGCTTTTTTTGCCGTATCCTTGGTCTTGTAGTAAGCCCTGCCGGTGGCGATCGCAACGAAGTTGCCTCTTGCCTCAAGTTCTCTGATCGTATCCAGTCCGCTTTGCACGAGTTCCCCGGTATGGATATTGGTCAGAGTGCCGTCGATGTCAAAAAAGAAATATTTCATGTTTATCTGATGAATTCATAAAGGCGAAGCTTTTCGATCAGCTCCGCTTCCGATAATACGTTGCTTAAACCGATGATGCTGACGGAAGAACCTTCCGGCAGATCAAATTGCCTCACGAGCTCTTTCGGGGTCAGTACGAGGTCATATCTTTCGATCTCGGACATCGCCTCATTGATCGTCGAATGATCGAAATCCGCCTCCAGACCGAGTTTCCTGAAGGTCTTTTCCGCCTTGTTCTTGATCAGGATGTTTGTCCCGATGCCGTTGCCGCAGGCAACCAATACTTTTAACATATGATGCATTCTCCTGTAAAAATACTATAGGATTTGTGAAACAAAGTCTATAACTACTCCCCTTTGAATATCAGTAAGACATCGTTCTCCAAAACGGTCGTATCGCCGTTTGGAATGATCTTCTCTTCTCCGCGTATGATCATGATGACAAGCTGGTTATTCGGGATCTGTATGTCTTCCAAGGTGCGGTTGGCCCACTTATGGCCCTTGCCGATGCGCACTTCGGAGACCGTTTCCTTTTCTGCCGGATAGTATGGCGGGATGTTCATGATCAGATCATCGCCTTGCTCTATCACGCTTTTTCCGCGGGCAGCAATCGATCGTTTGTCACGCTTGATCATGACGACCTGCGAACCGAATGGCAGATCGACGTCCTTGATGCGGTGTCCGATCCAGGGGTTGCCCTCACTGATATGGACTTTGGCAAACTGGAAGTCGATGCTTTCTTCGTAATCGTTGAAGGTCTTGTCGATATTGGCTTCCTTTTCGATCATATCGAGCTTCTTTGATACCGTCGGCAGCAAGGCTCCCTGTATCGAGATGGAGAATAAGGAGACTAAGAAGACCACATGGAAGAGGTCGAAGCTCAGTTTGATGCCGGAAGATACCGCAACGATGGCAAAAACGATGGAAGAAGCGCCGCGCAGACCTGCCCAGCTGATCAGAAGACACTGTTTGAGGGAACACTTCTGCACCAGCAGCAGGATCAAAGTCATCAGAGGTCTGGATATGAAAGTCAGTATGGCGACGACCGCAAACGACAGGCCCATGGTGGCAGGCATCGAAGCCGGTGAACTTAACAATCCGATGACAAAGAAGATCAGTATCTGCAATAAGGAAGTCATCTCGTTGAAGAATGCGATGATAGCCCGCTTGGAGTTCATGCGCGAATTGCCCAGATACAGACCCATCAGATAGACCGAGAGATAGGCGTTGCCGCCAAGCTTGTCGGACAATGCGTAACACAAAAGCACTGCCGCAACGATGAAGATGACATCCAGTCCGTCGGTCAGAACATTTTTGATCGACAGGACATACTTGGATGCAAACGCAAAGGCAAAGCCCATGATCAGACCGACACCCAGCTGTATCACGATGGTCAGGAAGATATTGCCGACCTTGCCTGAAGCCATGATGCCGATCGCCGTGATCGTCAGAAGATACGCCATCGGGTCGTTGGATCCGGACTCGACTTCCAATATGGAAGATGTGCCTTCCTTAAGATCCAGGTTGTTGGATTTTAAGATCGAGAAGACGCTTGCCGCATCGGTGGAAGCAAGGACCGCCGCCAGCAGGAAACTTTCTTCCAGAGAAAGTTTCAGAAGATAGTGGCAGCAGACCGTCGTGATGACCGCCGTCAGTAAGACGCCGAGCGTCGATAAAGAGACTGCCTTGACCACATACGGTCTGGCATGTTTCCAATTGGTATTGAAGCCTCCGTCGAACATGATGAAGATCAGGCCGATCGAACAGATCATCTCCGCGGAAGAAAAGTTGCTGTACTGAATGTGCATCGGTCCGTCTGACCCTGCCAGCATGCCGATGAACATGAAAAAAATAAGAGCCGGTACCCCGATCTTGTATGAGAATTTCTCTGACACGACACAAAGCAGGATGACCAGAGAAACGCCTAAGACGATATTACTTATCATATGCAGGTCCCCCTACTTCCATGATAAAGGTTCCTTCAAAATGAAGGAACCCCATATTCGGAATATTGTTCAAAAGTTTTTCGTATCTCATTTGCCTTCGCATATCGGAAGATCGGGATGTTTTGTGTCTTGAAGTTCCCTGACTTCAAACGGAAAGATGCGTTAAAAAATGGTGCATCGCTGCACCATATATCATTTGTTTCTGTTTTCCAGATATTTCTGTTTTGCCTTGATGAGATTCTCGGCAACATCGATCCTGTTCTGGGCACGGATCCTTTCATTTTCTCTTCTCGCCTTGGAAAGCTTTTCCTCTTCCTTGGCTTTTTCCTTTTCAGCCTCTTCGATATCGATCTCTTCGACATCGACGATGGAATCCGCGACGATCTCCGCGACGTTGTCCCTGAAATACATGACGCCGCCGTTGACCGCGTAGTGTTTTAAGGAACCGTCCTCCTGCGTCTCGATGACGCCGACCTGCAAAGGCATCATGATCGGCATGTGATTGGCCAGGATCGTCCTTCTTCCTTCGGATGTGGGAAGATTGAGCTTCTCGGTCATGATCGTGCGATAGACGCCGTTATAAGTGATCAGGTCCGTCTTGAATTCCATAGCTATTCCTTATTCGCCTTGGCGATCACATCTTCGATGGTGCCGCAGTAGATGAAGGCTTCTTCCGGATAGGTATCATATTCGCCGGACAGGATGGCCTTGAAGGAACGGATCGTATCTTCGATCCTGACGAATCTTCCTTCCATGCCGGAGAACTTCTCGGCAACAGCGAACGGCTGCGAGAGGAAGTTACGTATCCTTCTGGCACGGTTGACGATGGCCTTGTCTTCGTCGGAAAGCTCATCGATACCCAAAATGGCGATGATATCCTGAAGATCATGATACTTCTGTAAGATCTTGATGACTTCAAGTGCCGTTTCGTAGTGTTCGATCCCTACGACATTCGGATCGAGAGCTCTGGAAGTCGACTGCAGAGGATCGACTGCCGGATAAAGTCCGGAGGAGGCGATCTTACGGTCAAGGACCGTCTTGGCATCCAGGTGGGCGAAAGCCGTTGCCGGAGCCGGGTCAGTCAGGTCATCGGCAGGCACGTAGATGGCCTGTACGGAAGTGATGGAACCGTCTTTGGTGGAAGTGATCCTTTCCTGCAGTTCGCCCATTTCCGTCGCCAGTGTCGGCTGGTAGCCGACAGCGGAAGGCATACGTCCGAGAAGCGCGGAAACTTCCGAACCCGCTTGCGAGAAACGGAAGATATTATCGATGAACAGCAAGACATCCTGTTTATCGACATCACGGAAATGTTCCGCCATCGTAAGAGCACTCAAGGCGACACGCATCCTGGCACCCGGAGATTCGTTCATCTGACCATAGACCAGGACCGTCTTTTCCAGGACACCGGATTCTTTCATCTCGTAGTAGAGGTCATTGCCTTCTCTTGTACGTTCGCCGACGCCCGCAACAACGGACAGACCGTTATGCTCGACAGCGATCGAACGGATCAGTTCCTGCATCAGGACGGTCTTGCCGACACCGGCACCGCCGAACAGACCGATCTTGCCGCCCTTGATGTACGGACATAAGAGGTCGACGACTTTGATGCCGGTCTCGAGGATCTCGACTTTGGTCTGCTGCTGCTCGAAAGAAGGCGCAGGTTTATGGATGATGTCTTTTTCGACATCGGAAGGAAGTTCCTCCAGTCCGTCGATCGGCTGACCGAGCAGATTGAACATCCTGCCTAAGATCGCTCTTCCTACCGGGACCTGGATGGCCTTGCCGGTATCGATCGCTTTCATGCCTCTGGTCAGACCGTTGGTCTGGGACAGAGCGATACATCTGACTTTGTCATCACCGATATCCTGCTCGACTTCACAGGTGATCGTCTCATCGTTGAAAGGGATCGTGATCGCATTATAGAGTTTTGGCAGTCTGTCGTTGAAACGCATATCGACGACCGGACCGATGACACTTACGACTTCTCCTATATTTTCGTTCATGATTCTTCCTTTCTGTTCCTTCCTGAGGAAGCCACGATCTCATTCATCTCCTGAGTGATGGCTGCCTGTCTGGCTTTATTGTAGTAAAGCTGCAATTCATTGATCAGTTTCTCCGCATTCTTGTTCGCCATGTTCATGGCATTCCTTCGTGCGGCATTCTCAGAAGTCTTTGCCTCCAGGAAGGCGACATAGATCTGAGAAGAGACATACATCGGGATCAGCTCATTGAGCACTTCGTTGCGGCTCGGTTCAAGAAGAAGCATTTCGTCCGTTTCTTCGTTTTCCATCTCCAGCGGAAGCAGCTTCATGAGCGTCGGGGTGTAGGTCAGGGTATTGATGTATTTGGTATAGACGACGTTGATCTCATTCATCTCAAACTTCGAAAACAGAAGTAAGATGTTGTCGATCATCGTATTCAGTATGGTCGGCTGCAGATCTTCGAGTTCGTCATAGCGTTTGACGACCAGGTAGTCGTTTTTCATCAGCCAGTTGTAGCCGATGGTACCGATCGCAAAGATCGGCACATCTTTCGAGACGTTCTTCTCCACGAATTTCAACACTTCCAGGTTGTAGCTTCCGCACAATCCCGAATTGGAAGTGATGACGATATACAGCGGATTGGAGATCTCGTTTCTTACAAGATAAGGATTATCTTCGACTTCCGGTCCTTTTCCCTTCAGCGCATGCATGATAAAACGCTTGAGGTTTTTCGCATATTCCTCATTCAGCTGCGTCTTCAGGTTATATTTCTGCAGTTTGACCGTCGCCACCAGTTCTGTCGCATTGGTCAGCTTTTTGGTGGAATTGACGGTCTGCAGTCTTTTTTTGATCGCACTGATCTGTCCGGCCATAAGTTAATCTATCAATCTGAATTTCGTCGTAAATACTTTGATCGTCGATGAGAGTCTTTCCATCAGATCCTCATCGATATCTTTCTTGTCCTCGATCTCTCTCATGAGATCGCGGTGTACACTGTTCATTTCTTCGAGAAGATCATTCTCGTATTCTTTCATTTCCTCAAGCGGGATATCATCGAGGAGATTGAGCTTGCCCGCTAAAAGAAGGATGATCTGATCGGCTGTCGCCATCGGCTTGTATTGCGGCTGTTTGAGCATCTCGACCAGATGGGAACCGTGGTTGATCCTTGCCCTGGTGGACGGATCAAGGTCGGAACCGAACTGTGCGAAGTCCAGGACTTCCTGGTATTGGGAAAGATCCAGCTTCAAAGAAGAGGAGACTTTCTTCATCGCCTTGATCTGCGCGGCAGAACCGACACGCGATACGGAAAGACCGTAGTCGATCGCCGGACGGATACCGGAGTTGAACATCTCGGTCTGTAAGAAGATCTGACCGTCGGTGATCGAAATGACATTGGTCGGAATGTACGCCGAGATATCGCCGGCCTGCGTCTCGATGATCGGAAGTGCCGTCAGGGAACCTTCGCCCAGTCTCTTGGAAAGCTTGCCGCTTCTCTCTAAAAGTCTTGAATGCAGATAGAAGACATCGCCCGGGAAAGCTTCTCTTCCGGGAGGCCTTCTTAACAGCAAAGACAGTGTTCTGTATGCGACGGCATGCTTGGATAAGTCATCGTAAACGATGAGGACATCCTCGCCTTTCGACATCCAGTATTCACCGATACTGCAGCCTGCATATGGCGCGATATACTGCAAAGAAGCCAGCTCGGAAGCACCTGCCACGACGACGGTCGTGTAGGCCATCGATCCGAAGTTGTTGAGTTTTTCGATGATCTGGGCAACGGTCGAGTTCTTCTGTCCGATCGCGACATAGATACACTTGACGTTCCTGCCCTTCTGGTTGATGATCGTATCGATCGCCAGAGCGGTCTTGCCGGTCTGACGGTCACCGATGATCAGCTCTCTTTGGCCCTTGCCGATCGGGATCATCGAGTCGATGATCTTGATGCCGGTCTGCAAAGGTTCGTTGATCGGGCTTCTGTCGATGACGCCCGGTGCAGCCACTTCGATCTGACGCGTTTCGCTGGTCTTGATGACGCCCTTGCCATCGATCGGACGGCCTAAGGCATCGACGACTCTTCCCAAGAGTTCATCGCCGACCGGAACTTCGACGACCTTGCCGGTCGAAGAGACCTGCGTGCCTTTGACGATGTCTTTGTCATTGCCTAAAAGCACGGCAGCGATATTGTCTTCTTCCAGGTCCATGACCATGGCCTTGGTCTCACCGATGTCCAGCAGTTCGCCGGCCATCGCCTTATAGATCCCGGAGATATTGGCGACACCGTCAGCCACCGAAGTGACGAAACCTGTCGTCATATTGGAATCCATCTTTACACTATTGATGTCAAAATCCCCGACTTCCTTCTTCAGGTCCAGACCGAAGTCTTTCGCTTCCGGGTCGAGTTCTTTGTTCATCAGAGAGTTTTTCAGTTCATTCATCTTGGCACGGTAGGTACCGTCCCAGACTGTATCTTCAATGGCGATCTTGACACCGCCTATGAGGTCCTTATCGATCTTGTTTTCAAGTTTGATGTTCTTGGACAGCTTTTTGGAAAACGCATCTTCCAGGATCCGCAGATCGCCCTCCATGAGCTTTCTTGCGGAATAGGCCGCACCGAAAACGATCCCGCGAGACCTGTAATAATAGGAGATGAATTCATGGATGAGCTCCGCTTCCATGTGCTTGCGCGGGATCTGATCGGCGATCAGAAACAAACCCTGCAGTACGGAAGGGTCGAGTTCTCCATGGAAGATCTCCTGAAGTTTCTGTTTCTTTTCCTCACTGGAATACGCATCGGAGGTGATGTATCTGGCCAGCTCTTCGTTGGAATTGATCTCGTCATTGATCTCGTTGAGATCCTGAAAACAGACATCGATCAGATCTTCCTGCGTGACCAGTTCCATCAGTCTTCGCGCATAAGAAGAGATCTTTACGTTCATTTAGAGATCACTTCCTTGACAAAAGAGTTGATGCTTTGCCTTTCCGCATCGGGATCCACGTTGTTCTGCAGGACCTTCTCGGCTGCAGCGATCGCAGTATCGACGATCTCGGAGCGCATCTCTTCCATCATCTTGGCCTTCTGCATCTCCATATCGTGTTTTGCGTTCTCCAGAAGCTGAGCGGACTGCCTCTTGCCCTCTTCGATCAGTTCGTTCTTGAGGTTCTGGCCTTCTTCTCTGGCTTCCTTGACGATCATTTCCGCATCTCTGTTGGCATCGGAAATGATGTTCTTGGCTTCCTTCGCGGTCTTTTCGTTCTCTTCCTTGAGGGCAGCAGCCTCTGAAAGCTTCTGCTGTTCGAACTTGCTTCTTTCATCCAGGATCTTCTTGACCGGTTTCCACGCCAGCTTGTACATCAGAAAAAACAGTATCGCTGTCGCACATAACTGGGTGATGGCCGTCCAGACATCCGGGACCAGAAGTTCCAGAATATCTACGATCTGCATTTTAAGCTCCCAGGATGAAGATGATCAGGAAAGCGACAAGCAGACAGTAAATAGCACATGTCTCAGAGATCGCAGCACCGACGATCGCCATAGACTGGATCTTGTCAGCAGCATCCGGATTCTTGCCGATGGATTCGACTGCCTGAACAGCGACCTTGCCTTCGTAGATACCCGTGACACAACCGCCGCAGACGCACATTGCTGCCGCAAATGCCATTAACGCTTTTTCCATATATTTTTCCTCCTCGTGAACTTTATTTGTTAGGCAGTTCTTTGCCTATGAATGATGATGTGAGTGTGATGAAGATGAACGCCTGCATGACGCCGGAGAACAGATCGAAATAGAAGTGTAAGACCGGAGCCACGATGACGCCCATCACATTGAGCTTGTCGCCGATCAGCGGGATGTATCTTGAGATCGCCCCGAGCATCTGGTAGATGACTGACATCAGGATGCCGCCTGAAAGGATATTGCCGAACAGACGAAGCGAGAGCGATAACAGGGTCGAGATCTTCGACATGATATTCAGTACGACGAACGGGGCAAAAGGTTCGAACCACGATTTGATGTAACCCTTCGGCCCTCTGGCCTTTGCCGAATAGACTTCGATCAACACGCAGGTGATCGCCGCTAAGACAAGAGTGACCGACAGATTGGACGTCGGTGTCTCCAAGGCAAAAAGGCCTGCGATATTGCATAGGAAGATGTAAGCGGCAACGGTCATGATGTAAGGCGTCAGATATTTGGCGACCTTCTCATTGGTCTTTCCTTTGACCAGATTGTCGATCATCTCCGCATACATGATCGTCAATAAGACGATGCCCTTGGGTTCACTCAAGGGATCGAATTCTCTGAGCTTCTTATTGATATAGAAAAGAAGTGCAGCCATGGCAATCGTGATGATGATGATGGTAAAGAATGCCGTCTGCAGTTTCATATCATTGTCCTCCCCTTCCTTGTAAGCGCATCGATAAGCAACGCGGCCAGAAATAATGTAAAACCGATCGCGACACCGACCATATGGAAGGTGTCCTGATTCTTCACTGCAATATATAATACTACAATCAGAAGACCGAATCGCAGGATGTTCATCGGGATCAGAAAGGCGTAGTTGAGATTGTCAGCTCCCAGTGCCGCTTTCATCGATACCGACAGCAGCAGCATGTTTATCAGGGAATAGATCGCCGACAGCATGATCCCATAGGCGATCCTGACGTCGATGAAGTATGCCCCCATGCTGAGAAACAAGGCGATGGCCGTCGTGATCAGATAGATCTTCAGTTTCATCTTTTATACTCCTGCATATTCTGGTTGACCCTGGCAATGAGAGAGTTGAGTTCCTCGACCTCCCGCTTTTCAAGACCTCCGGTCAGGATATCGATAAAATCCTGCTGGATCTTTTTTGCCTCATCGATGATCTGCCTTGCTTCTTCGGTGATCTGCAAGTGCTTGGTCTTGCGGTTTCCTTCATGGAAGCTCGATGATACGAGACCCTTTTTCTTGAGCTCGGCGATCGAATTGGAGACCACGGACTTCTTCAAGCGCTGCGAATGCATGATCATGGCCGCCGAATCGGCCGGATTGGAATCCTCCAGATACAGCAAAATGATAAGCTGCGTATCGGTCAGCTCGTACTTTCTGCATAAGGGGTTCAGCAGCTCCTGATATAAGCCTTTGGAAGCGTATGTATTCTCGATGATCGGGATCATTTTCTATCGTTTTTATTGTTCATATCTGAACAATATCTATATTTTATATTGTCTTTCGTGAAAATTCAATATTGCCTGCTTTTTCACAAGTTTCAGAAAATAAGTCCTCTTCTTTCTTAGTTTCTGAAAGAAAAGGACTGTGTGATTACTTGCTTTCTTCGAAGACTTTCGCCAGTGTGGCGACCCCCTGCAGATCGGAAGGAACGATGATCTTCGTTGCCTGGCCATCCGCCATCTTTTCTGCCGCTTCCATCGAACGGATCGACAGATATTCCTTGCTTGGGGCCGCTCTGTTGACCATCTCGATGGCCTGAGCCTTGGCTTCCGCGACCGCGCGAATGGCTTCCGCTTCACCCTGGGCGGTACGGATCCTTTCTTCTCTGACCGCATCGGCCCTTAAGATCGCAGATTCCTTTTCACCTTCCGCTCTGGTGATGGCAGACTGCTTTTCACCTTCGGCCGTCAGGATGATGGCACGCTTTTCACGTTCTGCCTTCATCTGTTTCTCCATGGCTTCCTGGATGGATTTCGGAGGAGTGATGTTCTGTACTTCGACTCTGGTGATATCGATGCCCCACTTGTTGGTCGCTTCATCCAGGACCTTGATGGTCTCGTTGTTGATCTTTTCTCTGGAAGTCAATGTCTCATCGAGAGTCATGGAACCGATGATGTTGCGCAGCGTCGTTGCACAAAGATTTTCAATGGCAGCGATCGGACGCTCGACCCCATAAGTCAGAGCCTGCGGATCGATGACCTTGAAGTAGACGACGGAGTCGACATTCATCGTGACGTTGTCTTTCGTGATGACCGACTGCGGTTCAAAGTCGGCGACCTGTTCCTTCAAAGAGATCTTACGGACGACTCTTTCCAGTATCGGTGTGCGTAAATGTAAGCCGGCATGCCAGGTCGCGGCATATTTTCCCAGACGCTCGATGACCCAGTCATTGCCCTGCGGGACGATACAAAGGCTGGAGATCGCGACGACAGCGACGATGATCAGTAAAACAAACAGGATGATGATGAATTTCATTCAAATAACCTCCATAACAGATACGATATATATCTCTGATTCCCTATCAGGAACAGATACAGGAACCAGAATACCGCGATCGAAAAGACCGTCTTAAGATAGGAAGCGCTGGGATAACGCTTGAAAAGAAAGAGCCAGACAAAGATGCCCGGGTTCAGGCACAGGAATAAGAAGATCGCCGGCATTACCGGTGTTCCCGGTGTCATCAGCGACAGGCCAAACAGCGCCATCACCGCAAACAGGTCGATGTAGAACCAGACGGACAACTTTCCTTTCAAAGCGACATCGGAAACGGTCCTTCTTCTTTCATGGATCCGGTGATGTTCCTCTGCTGCCGTCCTGGCATCGCAGTTTTCTTCATGTTCCAGACGAACCTGCCTTGCCCCATCCAGGTCCCAGGCCGAGATCCTGCTCTCACGCTTAATCTCCTTAGCAAGCCAGTCGTCTTCATTGTTTTTTTCAAAATCGTTCTTTATCATAATTCCTCTATAGCAATATTATAGTACAGTGTTCATGCCTTTACACTTCTCCCTTTCTTTCTCAGCAGCGAGTAGCCGACAAAGAAGGTGCACAGATGCACGAGGCCCGTGATCGTCCAGGACAGCGGGTAAGAAAAATACAGGACGTCGATGCTGTGATGGGCTTTGAAATAAGTCGCGATCCAGATCAGACGGAAGGCACAGGACCCCATCAGAGATGTGAACATCGGAAAGATCGAATAGCCCATGCCGCGCAAAGAACCGACTAAGACATCCATCATCCCGCAAAGGAAATACGGACGGCAGAAGATCGACAGCTTGATCATGCCTGCGGCGATGACCGCCGCATCATCGGAATAGATGTTCAATAAACCGTTTCCGTTAAGATAGACGAGATTGCCGATCAATACGCCCGATATGAAGACCAAGATCAGACAGACGCTTAAGATCCTAGAGACCCGATCGTATTTTCCGGCACCGACGTTCTGCGAAGTGAAAGTCAGACAGGACTGGTAGAACGAATTCATGATCGTATAGACGAAATCGGCGATCGAACCGGCTGCGCCATTGGCCGCCATGACGATCGGTCCGAAGCTGTTTACCGAAGACTGTATCGCCACATTGGAAATGGAAAAGATCGTCGACTGAAGACCCGCCGGGATGCCGACCTGTAATATCTCCTTCATCGCGCTTTTTTCGATATAGAGATGTCTGAGATCGAGCTGCACGATGCCCTCATCCTTCACCAGGGCATACAGGACGAAGAATGCCGATACATAGGAAGAGATCGAAGAAGCCAGACCGACACCTGCCACATCCATATGGAAGACGATGACGAAAAACAGATTCAGCGAAGCATTCAATACCCCGGCGATCAGTAACGCAAACAAAGGCCTTCTGGTATCGCCCTTGGCTTTTAAAACGCCTGAAGCGAAGTTATAGACCATCGTTGCCGGCATGCCGGTAAAGTAGATGCGAAGATATAAGGCGGATAAAGATATCACATCCTCCGGCGATCCCATCATCTCCAGGAACCTTCTTGAAAACGCGATCCCGACAAACATCAGCAGGACACCGGAGACCATCGCGATCAGGATGGAAGAGTGCACGGCATCTCTTACTTTGTCGTAGTCGCGGCTTCCTATCCTTCTGGCGATGCAGACGGAGGAGCCGACAGACATGCCGATGAAAAGATTGGTCACCAGATTGATCAGGGAACCGGTCGAAGAAACGGCCGCCATCGATAATGATCCCGAAAACTTTCCGACCACGATCATATCGATCGCATTGAACAGCAGCTGAAGCACTCCCGATAACATCACCGGCAGTGTGAACAGGAAGATGTTCGACCACAGAGAGCCGTTCAGCATGTCGATATCTTTGAATCTCATAGAATACATTATAGACGTTCTTTGCGTATAAGTCGGTACAGATTCTCACATTTTCGAAGATACGACAAAAGATCAGCAATCATGCTGATCTTATAGCATTATGATCCTATCGTAAAGACTGGGAACTACATCAGTTCGATCAGGTTGCAGATGCCCAGATTATATCCTTCCGGAAGCCTGACGACCGGTTTCAGCGTCTGCGCCAGAAGATCGTATTTTTTAAGATAACCGTTCGCTACTCTGGAGCCAAGCGACGTCAGTTTGATCGAACTGTAGTATTCCTGTTCGATCAGTCCCATCTTCTTAAGCGTACCAAGCATCTTATGGATGCTGGCCCTTGAATAATCCATCTGCGAAGCAACATCGACGCTTCGGATGACGTGCTTGTTCATGCTGATCTTTTTGATCGTCAACAAATACATGATCTGATTTCCTGTCAGTTTCATCTTCTCCACCACCTTCAAGAATTTTAACGATACTCATCAATAAACCTTGATTACTCCATTATAGTTTTGAATTAATAATGTAATATCAAGTACCTATATTGATTCTAACACTTTTTCACGGCGTGAGGCCACCCATCCTGATACTTTTTTCACAAAATCGGGCACTTAATGAAAAAAAGGAGAGCACCCGCAGGTACCCTCCTTTACAGTATTATGCTTTTTTGTGAGCCATGCCATGGGCATATCGAAGTGCGCAGGTCGCACAGTTCTTGCCGCAGGCACATGAGGGAAGTCCGTTTCGCTTCGACTTGATCAGTGATGCTGCGCAGACATACAGCAGTGCGCCGACCAGAGCGAGCACGATGATGTTTCCCATATTTGCTTCCAACCAAGTCATACCGAAACTCCTTTCTTGCGACTATTTGATTCTGACTTCCTGTGTCAGTGTCTCTGACTCCTTATAAGGCTTGAACAGCATGTATACGACAAAGGCAATGATCGCGATCGCGCAGATCAGACCTAAGATGTTGGCCTTGCCGTTGATCGCAGAGCCGATCTGGTAGATGCATAAGGATGTTGCATAGGCAAACACGCACATGTAAGCGATGGCGATCGCTGTCCACTTGGCATTGTTCATCTCACGCTTGATCGCACCCATTGCTGCAAAACAAGGAGCGCAAAGAAGGTTGAATACCATGAAGGAGAATGCCGCAACGGCAGAACCGTTGAAGAAGACATCGAGAACGCCCATGATCTCTTCGCCGCCTTCGACTAAGTCCGGCAGATCTTCCATGGAGATCAGAGTACCGATCGTACCGACGACATCTTCCTTGGCGACGAGACCCAGGATCGTTGCGACGGTCGCCTGCCATGTGCCGAATCCTAACGGCGCAAATACCCAGGCAAATAAGGAACCGATGTTCTCTAAGATCGAAGCGCCTTCACCATCTTCACCCAGATAGTGGAATCCGCCTTCAAAGGACAGAGAGTTCAGCAGCCAGATGACGACGGAAGATAAGACGATGACTGTACCGGCACGCTTGATGAATGACCAGCCTCTTTCCCAAGTACCTCTTAAGACATTGGTGATCGAAGGTACGTGGTAAGCCGGAAGTTCCATGACGAACGGCGCCGGATCGCCGGCGAACAGCTTCGTCTTCTTCAGCATGATGCCGGAGATGATGATCGCGGCAACACCGATGAAGTAGGCAAGAGGAGATACCCACCATGCCTTATTGAATACGGCACCTGCGATCAAAGCGATGATCGGCAGCTTCGCTCCGCACGGGATGAAGCAGGTCGTCATGATCGTCATACGGCGGTCACGTTCGTTTTCGATCGTTCTGGTAGCCATGACGCCCGGAACACCGCATCCGGAGCCGATCAGCATCGGGATGAAGGATTTACCGGAAAGACCGAACTTACGGAAGATACGATCCATAACGAAGGCGACACGTGCCATATAACCGACATCTTCCAGGATACATAACATCAGGAACAGTACCAGCATCTGCGGTACGAAACCGAGAACGGCACCGACACCGCCGACGATACCGTCGGATACCAAGGATGAAAGCCAGCCGGCAACACCCAGACTTTCCATGATGGAAGCTGCGCCATCGGTCAGCCATCCGGCAAAGACATCATTCGTCCAGTCGGTAAGGAAGGTTCCGAACGGACCCATTGCCAGCCAGTAGACGGCAAACATGATGAGCGCGAAGATCGGAAGACCCAATATTCTGTTGGTGACGATCTTATCGATCTTATCGGATACCGTCAGCTTCCCGGCCGTCTTTTTCTTATAGATGCCTTTCAGAAGGTTTCCGATATAGATATATCTTTCATTGGTGATGATCGATTCCGCATCGTCATCCATTTCATTTTCCACAGCCTCGATATCCTTGTTGATATGATCGAGCGTCTTCTGGTCGAGCTTGAGAGTTTCCATGACCTTGGAATCTCTTTCGAACAGCTTGATGGAATACCATCTCTGCTGTTCTTCCGGCAGGCCGTGGACACAGGCCTCTTCGATATGCGCCAGGGCATGTTCGACGGAACCTGAGAAGGTATGCATCGGAATGGTCTTGCCGTTTCTTGCCGCATCGACTGCCGCTTCCGCCGCCTTGTCGACATTGGTGCCCTTCAATGCGGAGATCGAAACGAATTTGACGCCCATCTCCTTGGATAAGACATCCAGATTGATGGTATCGCCATTCTTTTCGACGAGGTCCATCATATTGATGGCGACCACGACCGGGATGCCGAGTTCCGTTAACTGTGTGGTCAGATACAGGTTTCTTTCAAGGTTGGTGCCATCAACGATATTCAATATCGCATCCGGTCTTTCGCTGATCAGATATTCTCTGGCAACGACTTCCTCCAAAGTGTATGGAGAAAGGGAATAGATACCCGGAAGGTCAGTGACGATGACATCGTCATGTCCTTTCAGTTTTCCTTCTTTTTTCTCAACAGTTACGCCAGGCCAGTTGCCGACGAACTGATTGGAGCCGGTCAGAGCGTTGAACAGCGTCGTCTTGCCGCTGTTCGGATTACCGGCTAAGGCAATTCTTATACTCATCGATTTTTCCCCCTATTCCTAATAAACTTCTACCATCTTGGCGTCTTCCTTACGGATCGAGAGTTCATAGCCTCTGACGGTAACTTCGATCGGATCGCCTAACGGAGCGACTTTGCGGACATAAACTTCAACGTTTTTGGTCACACCCATGTCCATGATTCTGCGCTTGACAGCGCCTTCTCCATGCAGTTTCTTGACCTTGCAGGTATCGCCGATCGCAACATCTCTTAATGTCTTCATATTCACCCTCCTGAATCAGATCATTATCTTGGAAGCCAGCTGCTTATCCAGAGCCACTTTGCTGTCCTTGATATTGACGATCAAAGAACCGTTGACTTCGGAAATGACGCTGACCAGCGCGCCCGTGACAAAACCCATGTCTTCGAGATGCTTTTTCGTCTCGCCTTTTCCGCCTACTTTTTTGATCACATTGATCTCATTTTTCTCAGCAAAAGTCAGTGGCAACATAAACAACAGCCTCCTTAGGTTAGTATCTGCTAACTCATACATATATTTTAGTTAGCAATATCTAACCTGTCAACCGTTCTTTTCACTTTTTTCGGAGCGTTTCAATACCTTTTAAAAGGCTTTGGGCTATAATGGAGGAAAGAAACAAAGGAAATCAATATGAACATTCAGGAATCAGCAGAAATGTATCTCGAGACGATCCATGTGCTTTCGCAGCAGCTTGAGCACGTCCGTTCGATCGACATCTGTCGTAAGATGAATTTTTCCAAGCCCTCCATTTCCAGAGCGATGAAAAATCTCAAAGCAGAAGATTACATCGACATTTCGGAGGAAGGCTACATCACATTAAAAGAAAAAGGCTTTGCGATCGCCAATAAGATCTATGAGCGCCACAAAACTCTGACATCTTTCTTCATCGACCTGGGCGTATCGCCCGAGACGGCGGAAGACGATGCCTGCCGCATCGAACACGTCATCTCCGATGAGACGTTTGAAAAGATCAAAGAAAAAATGAAGGACCGTCAGTAGACGGTCCCCTTTTACTATTTGACGATGACTGACCCGCCGATGAACTCTCTTAAGATCGAGTTGTTCGGAATGATGTATTCATCATAGATCGGGTCAAAGTATTTTAAGAACGCCAGCATCCGCTGTGCCTCCCCATACTCCGGTTCTTCACGTTTGATACGCTTCAGCAAAGGCTCAGCGTATTTTTTTAAGACCGCATACTCATAGATGCAGTTGGAATTGAAGAAGACGTCCGCCTTGGAATTGTATGGGAAGATGTTGGCATCTTCCGATGCACGGACTTTCGGCCACATGCCGATCGTCCTTTGGGCCGGCGAATTGCGGAACTTGTAGTCACGCACCAGCCTTCTTAACATCCTGGCATCGGTGGTCGAGATGCGGTTGTGGTGATCGATCGAGATCGGGGTGAACGGCGAGATGTAGATCTTGAACTTTTCCTTTTCCTCGATATTTGCCGTTAAGGCATCGTTCATACCGTGTATCCCTTCGATGACGATCAGAGTCTCCTTGGAGATCTTTGTGATGCGCGTACCGTAGACCTTCTTCGTCTGATTGAAGTCGAAGTGCGGTAAGTCCACTTCCTTGCCATCGAGCAGATCGCGGATGTTTTTCATGAACAGATTGGTATCGATGGCCCGTATGCTTTCAAGGTCGACTTCCCCGTTCTCGTCGTAGACTCTTTCATCGAGCTCCTTGTAATAATCATCCGTACCCATGTACAGGGTCTTGTAGCCGTTGACGTGCAGCTGCACGCACAGACGTTTGGCAAATGTCGTCTTGCCCGAAGAGCTCGGTCCGCAGATCAGGATGACCCTCGCCTTTTTCTCTTTGATCATATCGGCGATATCGGAGATCCTTTTTTCATGTAAGGCTTCCTGCATCAGGACCATTTCCGCCACATCATCATAGAGGATGCGCTCATTGAGGTCACAGACGAAGTTGACGCCCATGATCTGTCCCCATCTGGTCGCTTCCGAAAATGCGGTATATAAGAGTTCCTGTTCCTCGTAAGGAGCGATATGTGCCGGATCGGCAGGATGCGGATAGCGTAAGATCAGACCGTTCTTGTAGATGTCGATGTCGAAGATCTGCACATAGCCGGTCGACGGGACCAAGAGATTGTAGAAGATCTGCAGTTCGTCTTCCAGAGAATAGATCTCGATGTCATCGATGTTGGTGATCGATTCCACCAGCTGTGCCGCTTCCGTGAGCTTCTGCTTCCTGGCCAGTATCCTGGCGCCTTCCTTGGTCAGGTGCTCCTTGACGATCGGGATATCCTGATCGACAAGTTCGCGCATCCTTACCTTGGTGGCTTCGACGTCCTCCTTGGAGAACTTGTGGGTCGAAGTGATGTAAAGGCCCTTGTTCAAGGAATTGTTGACGGTGACCAGTACCTTCTTGCCGAACAGGTCATGCACGGCCTTGATGAAGATCAGGATCAAGGCATTCTGATAGACCAGCCAGGCTTCCTGGTTGCGCATATCGAGGAACTCAATGCTGCAGTCATGTTCCGTGACATGGGTAAGCGCACGATAGGCATTATCGAGCTTTGCCAGATAGACAGGATAAGGAAGTTCATCCTTTACCTGATCAAGGATATCTTCAAGCCGGACCTCGTTTTCAAAGGTGATGACCCGGTTATCCAGATTGATGATCTTTGCATTGTATTTCATAAAAACTACCTTTATAAGAATTTATCCAGTTCTTCCGCGATCACAGGGTTCTTCCTGAAGGAAGGATCTCTGATGAGCCTGCCCATCGACATGACCATCCTCACGTTAGCAAGTGCACAGAGATCTTCCAGCGGGTTTCCGGTAGTGACGATCAGATCGGCACACTTGCCTTTTTCGATCGTTCCGGTCACATCGTCAAGACCCAGAAGCTTCGCATTTCGTGCCGTTGCCGTATGTAAGGCAAGCTTTGGCGAAGCGCCGACATATTTGTGGAAGTAAACGAGCTCCCTCCAGAAATCGTATTGGGAGACCCATGGACAGCCGACGTCGTTTCCAAGAGCCACCGGGATGTCGTTTTCAAGTGCTGCCTTGGAACATTCGATGATCCCTTCAAAGACGAGATTGCCGTTGTACTGTTCGACTTCCGAAGCGTTGGATACCTTGCGGTCAAACAAGGCGTATGGAAGAGCCGGGGAAAGCGTCGTACATAAGAAGGCATTCCTTTCCTTGAACAGCCGGATCGTCTCTTCATCCGGCTTGGCACCGTGTTCGATCGAATCCACGCCGTTCTGCAAGGCGATCTTCACGCCTTCCGGCGATTCGACATGGGCGGCAACGATATAGCCAAGGGAATGCGCGTAATCGCAGACTTCCTTTATCATTTCCGGCTTCATCTTCATTTCACCCGGTGTGCCTTTTTCCTTGGCATCCAGGACACCGCCGGTGATCATCAGTTTGACGAAATCGGCACCCTGTTTCTTCAAAGTATCGACCTGGTCTTTGGCCTCCTGAATGCTGTTGGCGCAGATCGCTACCGATCCCGCCATGTGGCCATGAGGGACGGAAATGCCTTGATTGGATGCGACGATGCGCGGACCGATGCATTTTCCTTCCTTTATCTCATCGCGGACTCTCGTATCGAGGTCTTTGAGACCGCCGACCGTACGGATGGTCGTTACGCCGGACAGCAGTTCAAGCTTTGCGTAATTGCGCACCATGGAGTGTGCCACGGCAGCCGAGATCGGATTGGAGAATAACAGCTTCACGAGTTTGGTGTTGTCACGCTGTTTCTTCTGCGGTTTGCCGTTTCCCGCCAGATGGACATGCATATTGATGAGACCAGGCATGATATAGGAACCCTGCAGGTCGATCGTTTCGTAGGTCGGATCGGCGGCGTTCCCGTCGATGATGTCGATGATCTTATCGTTGCTTACAAGGATGGTCTTGCCCTTTACAGGTTCCATATCCCTGGTTCCATCGAGAATGATCCCGTTGATGAATGCGTATTTCATGTTGCCTCCGTATTATTTTTCAGTCACATATTTTCCCTGCATGTCTTCGATCGACAGAGAAAACATCAGCGTTCCGTTAAGATCCTTGGCGATCTCGCTTTCGATATATTCCGCATTGTCGGTAAAGTGATACGACAGCTTGCGGCACATGTCTTCGATGGTCTTTTTATCTTCGATGAACTCGATCCTCCCGAAGACGATGACGGACTTGAAACACAGGTACCAGTTGTCGTTTTCGATGAAGCCGTCGCCATAGACACAGAAGGAAGCCTTGTCGTGGCGGCGCATCGCATCGATCTTATGGCCGTATCTTCCGCCATGGAAATATAGCTTATGGGTATCTTCATCATAATAATGATTGATCGGCATGCCATAGGGATAATCATCATCACCCAGGACCGATAAGACACCCCGTTTCTCTTTCTTTAATATCTCCAGGCATTCTTCCTTGTTCAATGCCTGTTTTACTCTTTTTATTTGCCTGAACATAATCAGAACCTTGCATCATCGTAAGAAGAAAGTTCTTCTTTCATCTTTGCGGAAACTTCCTTGAGACAGCCGTCTTCAAATGGCACTTTCAGATGGGCCTCTTTTACGATCTCCGTAAAGGTCCTGGTTCCGCCCAGTCCGCAGATATGAACATAGTCTTTCCAGGCATCCGGATCCTTCTTCAGCATGCGGACATAGAACTGTAAAGCGCAGACCTGGGCCAGCGTGTAGTCGATGTAATAGAACGGTGACTGGAAGATGTGACCCTGGCGGTAGAAGAAGCCGCCTCTTTCGAGAAGGTCGAATCCTTCATAATCGACATCCGGCTTGTAGATCTTCTCCAGTCTGCGGAAGCAGGCCTTTCTTTCTTCCGGCGTCATTTCCGGATGGTCATAGACCTCGTGCTGGAAATGGTCGACCAGACATCCGTAAGGTAAGAATTTCAAGGCATCGGCGATATGAAAGTAATGATACTTCTCTGCTTCTTCCTTGAAGAACAGATGGCTCCACGGATGGGCGAAGAACTCCATCGACATCGAATCGATCTCGGCCGATTCCATGGTCGGGAAACTCAGATCCGGGATGGTCACTGTCTTTAAGGTACAGAAGGCCTGGAAGGCATGACCGGCTTCGTGGGTCAGTACATCGACATCGCCCGATGTGCCGTTGGCGTTCGCAAAAATGAACGGCACCTTATAGTCATAGATGCCCGTGCAATAGCCGCCCATCTCCTTATTCGGACGGGTAGGCAGATCAAAGAGCTGTCCATCCACCATCATCCTGAAGAATTCGGCAGTCTCCTCTGACATCTCGGTATACATCTGTAATGCCGCCTTCACAAGCTCGTCGATGCTTCCATGCGGTTTCGGGTTGCCGGTCTTGAAGTTGTAGCCGATATCATAGCACTTCAGGGAATCGACACCGATGCGCTTCGCCTGTTTTTCTCGTAATTCCACCGTCAGCGGAACGATGTCTTCGATGACCTGATCGCGGTAATTCTTCACCATATCCTTGTCATAGTCCAGACGGTTCATGCGGATATAGCCTAACGGTGTGAAGTTTTCATAACCGAGCTTCTTCGCCATGCGGTCTCTGACTTTGACGAGCTTGTCATAGATCTCATCGAACTTCGTTTCATTCTCTTCAAAGAAACGGTTGTAGGCGATGGTCGCCTGTTTTCTTACTTCGCGGTCATCGTCATTCATCAAAGGAGCGATCGATGCCAGGTTGTAGACTTCACCGTTGAATTCGATCTTTGCGGAAGACTTCAGTTTTCCATATTCCGTCGCCAGACGGTTTTCTTCCTGCATATCGGAGATGATCTCCGGCGAGAACGACTTCAAGGTATTCTCCAAAGACAGATAGTAAGCCTTGGGGATATCGAGCTTTTCTCTGAACTTGTTTTCCAGCATGAACTTCGCCAGTTCCACTTCATAGACCTGAAGTAACGGCATCGTATTGTCCCAGTATTCGTTTTCCTTGTCATAGAATTCATCGGACGTATCGATGGAGTGACGGATCGAACACAAGGTCTGCATCGAGGAGACATGTCCGCGGAAGACATTGATCTTTTCAAATGCCTCCATGAATGCTTCCGGCGTTTCGGCAGCCTTCAAAGTGCCGAGCAGTCCCTCGAATTCGTTCTTCATATCTTCATAATTGAGCCGTTCATACTTAAATTCCGAAAATTTCATAGATCCTCCTTATTGATCAGTCTTTCATATACGATCGATGCGATATATAAGCCCACACTGCCGACCGTGAAGATCGACGAACCCAGCGGGTATTTTTCTTTGTTGGTATTTCCTTCTTTCACGACATTCGTCTTGACAGCCGGCGTATCGACGAAGACCACCTCGATCTTCTTGCGGTAATTCTCTTTCTTTGCCAGATTCCGGAAGGCCTTGGCCAGCGGATCGTTCCTGGTCTTATCAAGACTTGTCAGCGTGATGTTTTCCGGTTTTAATCTTCTCGCGGAACCCAGGGAAGATAAGACCGGTACCTTGTTTTTGTGACACAGTTTCACCAGCGCAAATTTCGCCGTAAGCGTGTCGATGCAGTCGACGACATAATCGTAGTCCTTATCCAGAACGAAGTTTTCATCGATGAAGGTCTCTATCGTATCGACCTTCGTGTCCGATACTTCTTCCAGGCGTTTCTTCAATGCCCCGACTTTGGACATGCCGATATTGTCTTTGGTCGTCATCAGCTGCCGGTTGAGATTGGAAGCTTCCACTTTGTCATAATCCAGAAGCGTGATATAACCAAGTCCCGAACGGCACAAGCTCTCGGCCACGAAAGAACCCACGCCCCCGACACCGCAGACCAGCACTCTTTTATTCTTAACCTTTTCGAGCTTTTCCCTGCCGATCAGGTATTCCATCCTGCTCAGATCAACCATTTTCTCACCTCATTCAGTGCTTCCTTCGTATCGCAGAACCACTTCACATCCATCTGATGATTGAAGAATGTGTATTGCCGTTTTGCGAAATGACGGGAATGGATCTTGATATCTTCGATACATTCTTCTTTGTTTTTTTCATTATTGAAATAGGCCTTCCATTCCTTATAGCCGATCCCCTGCATCGACTGCATGGAGAAATCGATGCCCTGATCCAACAGACCCCGTATCTCTTCAACGAGTCCGTCGTTCACCATCTGATCGACCCTGTCATTGATACGCCTGAACAGTACATCTCTCGGCGCAGTCAGGCCGATGATCTCACAGTCATAGACAGGCTTGTGTTCCTGTTCGTCCTTGATCTGCGAGATGCCTTTCTTGTGTTTCTCATAGATATTCAAAGCCCGTACGAGCCTTCTTCTGTTGTTGACATGGATCTTTTCCAAAGCCTTGGGATCTTTCTGCAAGAGAAGATCATAGATCTGCTGATTGGACAGGTCCTCATAAAGATCATCTTCTTCCTCTTCCTCAAAGAAATGATAGTCATACATGGCCGCCTTGATATACAGCCCCGTTCCGCCGACGATGATCGGCAGTTTCCCTCTTGAAGTGATATCGGCGATCTTTTCTCTGCACAATTCCTGAAACTGTTTGACGGAGTAGGACTCATCGGCATCCTTGATGTCGATCAGATGATGGACCGCCTTGGAAAGCTCTTCTTTGGTCGGCTTGGCCGAACCGATATCCAGCCCCCTGTAGATCTGAATGGAATCTCCGGAGATGATCTCACCGTCGAAAAGATCCGCACAGCGGATGCCGAAACTTGTTTTGCCTACCGCCGTAGGACCGACGATCACCAATACCTTATCCATATACTTTTATTATATCTTCTTCTGAAATGCGATCCGCTTCGTTCCGTCATCGACGATGATGATCCCGCATCTTTGAAAGCCGTGTTTCTCGATCAGGTATAACATCGCGGCATTGTCCTTATGCGTATCGATGCGCACATCGATACCGAAGCTTTCCGCAAAACGCAGCGCTTCATCAAAGATGCCTTTTCTCTTTCCGGAAGCGGCAATGCGATGGATCGTGCCGTATGGGGCATCATCGAGCCATTTTCCATCGATGTCCAGATACGTCGGTTCGATGCCCGGGATCCAGGTGAAGGTGCCTACGACCTGCCCATCCTCATCTTCCACGACATAGGAATTTCCGTTGATGATATCCTTTTTCACCAGTTCCATCGAAGGACGGTCATTCTTCCATTGGCTGGGATTTCCATGCAATGTCATCTGTTTCCTGGCATAAGAAAAGATCTCTTCCAATCGGCACAGATCTTCTTCACGCGTCAGACGCACCTTTAGCATACCTTAATTATAGTAGATGATATCTTTTGTTGGTATTTTTCACATCCGGATATCGATGTGATAGAACTGTTCCTGAAAATGTGTCTGTTTTAAGATCTCTTCCTTTGAATAGACAGCACCTTTGCGGGCAGCGACCCACTTTTCTTCCACATCGTCATAGCGGTGGATGATGGCGATCAGTACACCCTCGAACTCTTCCAATCTTTCTTTCTCACCAAGAATATAGACATCCTGTTCTTCCCCGTCTTGCGCGATGATGCCTTCGACATAACCGTAGTTGATCGGATAGATGATGTCGTCGTGTTTGGGGTGGACCGTACCGATCGGCCGATCGATCTTTACCTTGATCGTGTCACCGATCCGGATCCCGCAGTCTTTCGTTTTTACCATTCGACCTCCAAAAGAAAAGACTCTGTGAGTCTCAATAACCGGAAGCGTAATTGAAGATGTCGATGGAAGAAGGCGTTTCGATATCGACCTCATAGGTCACGACTTTTCCCGCCCTTTCATCGAGTACTTTCTCCACTTTCACGAAGCTGCCGGAGAACAGCGGATAGTTGTTGTAGTTGCCATCCAGGACATAACCGTTGGAATTGGTCCCGAAACGTGCCGCGGCATATTCATCATCGATGACGAATTCCACCACACTTCCATCGATCGTGTGGTAGCAGCCCGTCCAGTCGGTATCCACATCGGCTTTTTCTTCCGCCTTGACGATCGGAAGCACGATCCCGGAATCCAGAGTGAAATAATAACGGTCACCGATCTCACCGTAATAGGAGCCCAGAGCGACAGCGATAAAACCGTCTTCATCGATCAGAAAACCCGTCCTTTTGTCGACAGTCAGGAAGTTGTGGATGAACTGATACTGCCTGGAGTCGACTACCGTCGTCATGCGGTAATCCATATAAGTCTTGGCCGTATTGGAAGAACAGACATCGAGTTCCTCGCTCTTGAATTCTTTCTGATAGTCGTAGAGATCGTCAAGATCGAAACGGTGCGCTTCCTGCGTTTCATAAAGAGTGAATCCGCAGACCACCAGCATCAGACATACAGCTAAGACATAATAAAATACTTTCTTCATCCGTATTTTTAATTATATTCGATGTTAAGGAAATGCCGCAAGAGCCTCAAAAATACGCAGAAACCTGAACTTGCGACGGCAAGGAAACGATGCATATTCCCTTACAGGGGCTGACGCTCTAACCACCTGAAATTTCCTGTTGACAACACCACCCATCATGCAGTATTATGATTAAGCACGAAAGTGGTGTTGGGCCTGTAGCTCAGGTGGTTAGAGCGCGCCCCTGATAAGGGCGAGGTCGCAAGTTCAAGTCTTATCAGGCCCACCAAATTCGGGGAATTAGCTCAGCTGGGAGAGCACCTGCTTTGCAAGCAGGGGGTCAGGGGTTCGAATCCCCTATTCTCCACCATTTGAAAAACAAGATGCGGAAGCATCTTTTTTTCTGCTTTCTTAAAGGGGATCCGCCCTGACGCTCTCCCATGTCCGGTGGTCCTGTATATATTCAACGACCTCTCCCTTTCAGGGTGTGCAACAGTATGTGGCAGATCTGCGTTGTATAATGGCTGTAGAGAGAGTGAATATGAATGGATTCAATATCAGAAAATTTATAACGGCTGTACTTGTATCGGCTGTGATCGCGTTTCTTCTGACGAAAAGCGGTCTGTTCAAGATCGCAGACAGTCTTTCCGTTTCCGGTGCACTGATGATCGCCTGGAGTTTTACATTCTTACACACGCTTATGGGCCAGAATGCTGCCAGAGCCGGAGATGCGCTGAATTCTTACAGACGCGTGACAGCAGACATGCGTTACAATATCCGGGAAGAAAAAGGATTCATTCCCGAGACACTGCTTGTCGGGATCATCGAATTGGCGGCAGGCATATTGTTACAGATCTGATGTGCAAAAAAATTTAACCCTAATAAAAGCAGTATGTCCGTGAGCTATCAGCTAGAGCACATGTTGACCTTATTCGATCAACCGTTTTTATGCATTGTGCTCACGGCATACTGCTTTTGTAATGTACGTGGTATTCTTCCTGTTTTACAGGCTGACGTCGGATACCCTACGGCGATTATAATCACTGAGACATTTTGTTTTTATATTGATCGCAGCATTCACATCCCGATCCAGGATCATCCCGCACTGTTCACATTGCCAGATGCGGTCGGAAAGTTTCAGCTTATAGTTGAGATGACCGCAGTTGTGGCAGGTCTTTGAAGACGGGTAATAACAATCGACACGCAGAAGCAGTTTTCCTCTTTCTTTCATCTTGTATCTCAGATACCGGTCAAACAGTCCGTATGCATTATCATATGTCCTTTTTCCAAGATGATGGTTCTTTGATATTTCCTGCATGTCGAGATCCTCGATGCAGATGACATCATACTTTTCGGCAAGCTCTGTCGTCAGTTTGTGCATGAAGTCCATCCTTCGATTCTTGACCCTTTGATGATACGCTGCTGTTTTCAGCTTCTGCTTGTAGTAATTCTTTGATCCCTTCTCCATTCTTCTGAGCTTCAGATCGCTTTCGGCGATCTTTTTTTCATCTTCCTTGAAGAAGTGCGGCATATCGATCTTGTTTCCTTTGTCATCTACATAAAAGTGTGTGGACGAATAGTCGATACCGATGCTTTTGCTCAAATCGAGCTCTCTGTTCTCAATCTGTCTGTCGTACTCCACCATGATGCTGACATAGTATTTTCCATCTGCTTCTCGGATCACGGCGGCATTTCTGATCTCTGCGTCTTCCGGTATCGGTCTTTGATACACCAGTTCGACAATGCCGAGTTTTGGTAATTCGATATATCTTCCATCAACGATCCGGATCGGACTTTTTTCAAGATTCGCCGTCGTATAGGAGACCCTGGAATCTTTACGCTTCTTGTGTATGCTCAGCGTGTTCCCTTTGTCCTGTGCCTGAAAGATCACATGCATCAAAGCAGAACCATCGATGCCATTCAAGAACGGATACTGTGCCCGGTATCCGGACAGGATGTTTTTAGCCATGCCCCGCATGTTTTTCCCTGCCTTAAGATCGTCGACATAATGGTTGTAAACGAAGCGTACCGCTCCAAATGTCCTCATGAGGATCTGTTTCTGCTCGTAAGTCGGTTTGATCAGATATTTGTAATGCCTTTGAAACTTCATGGTGATCGTCTCCTTCATTACATTATTTGGAAGTTTCTTTATTGATTCCTTATCCGATCGCACGATTTTTCAATTTTTCTTTTGTTTTTCCTGTTTTTCTGGCCGGTTTTAGCTGTTTTAGCATCTTGTACCGTTCGAAACATGATCCTGGTCTACGATCACATCCGCACTTTAATCAAACGACGTAAGATTAAAACAGAAAGAGCCAGACGCTACGATGAATACAGGTCCGCCAGCATCCTCAAACAGCTTGTCGGAGATCTTTCCTCCCGCAGTGAAACGCAAAGAAAAGAAGATCTCGTCGATGCGTTCAAGCTAAAACTCGACGATATGCAATAAGACATACATTCATCTGTAAACACGAAAAAGCCGTCTTTCACAAGACGGCTCATTTATTTTCATCGATCCAGCCGAATTTGACGCAGGCCTTATAGACGCCATCGTTCCATACGGCATCCGTCACATAGTCCGCCTTTTCTTTCAATGCTTCTTTCGCATTGCCCATGGCAATGCAGAACCATCTTTTATCGAACATCCCCAGGTCGTTGAGATCATCGCCGAAAACGACGACATCTTCTAATGGCGCATCAAAGTGCTCCATGACCTTATAGATCCCCTGCCCCTTATCGGTCGGTTCCACAAAAAGATAGGTCTCATGGAAACGGCACCAGGGAAGCTTCTTCAAGGTCTCCAGTCTTTCTTCCTCGTGTGCCTTGCAAGCCACATAGGCTTTATAGATCTGCATATAGGAAGAAGGATCCAGATCTTTTTTCACGACTGTTTCAAGATAGACATCATGCGTGAAGTCCATGAAGGCATCATCCTTGCACAGGCGATACGCCGCATTCTCCGGTGATATTCCCCAGGGGAAGCCTTTCGCCTCGCATTCTGCGATCAGATCAAGGACCAGTCCCTTATCCAGAGGCCGTATCTCGATGATCTTATCATCGATCGTATAGCCGTTTCCTCCGTCATGGACCATATTGTGGATGCCGAGCTCCTTCATCGTATCGATCGCCTTGGCGTAGCTCCTGCCGGTAGCGATCGCTACAAAATGCCCCTTTTCCTGTAAGGCTTTGATCGCATATTTTGACGACTCCGGAAAGACCAGGCCTTTACCTTCGCCATAGACCAGTGTGCCGTCGATATCAAAAAAGAAATACTTTTTCACGGGCAAATTATAGCATAACAAAGAACATAAAGATGCTATTCATCTTCTTTTCGACATACCTGAAAAAAGACCGCAGTCATCACTGTAAACGGTGAAACTGCGATCAAGTGACTTTGGATCGTGTCGGATCAAGTTGCTGACATTAAGACAGCCTTGTCGATCTGCTCTAGAGTTTCAATGCCAGTTTCGTCGCTTCAAAGATCGCCTTTTTGGCATCTCCTGCTTTCAGGGAATCACCGATCGAGCAGTATTCGATACCCGATCCTTCAAGATCCTGCTTGAGCGTATCGTCTGACCTGGATCCAAACGCAAGGATGATCGCATCATAGCCTTCCAGATGTTTTTATTGTTCATTCATCAGACAGTCGATGCCGTCTTTATTGATCTTCAAGACTTTGCTGTTGAGGATGAAATCGACGCCGTTTTCCTGCAGATGCGAGATCAGTGTCCTTCTCACAGCACCCGGAGCCAGTGGCGCAACGCTGTCGAGCATATCGACCAGACTGACTATGTTTCCGGATAAAGACAGGACTTCTGCCGTCTCTGCTCCGACCAGACCGGCACCCAATACCAGCAGTTTTTTGTTCATGAACTGTTTCTCAAAACGCAGAACTTCCTCTGCTGCGCAGACGTTTTCATTCTGAATGCCTTCGATACGCGGCACGATCGGGACCGATCCCGTCGCATCGACGACGACATCGAAGCTTTCTTTCAGCGTTTCCTTATCTGCTTTGACTCCATAATGGTATATCGCGCCATATTTTTCTCCCAGGAAAATATACGTTGCGATCGTTTTGGATAGTCCGCTTTTCATCGGCGGAACACTTGCCAGTCTGAACTGGCCACCCGGCATCTTTTCTTTTTCAAAGACTTCGACGTGATGCCCTCTTTTTGCCAGGATCCAGGCAGATCTGCCGTTTCTTTTATATTAGACAGATGATCTTTCACAGGCTTCATGCAGCAGCAAGGTCTTCTGACATGAATAAGAGATCCACTCCAATACCCTGATCTGAACGACTTCAGACAGGATGCATTGCATTTCTTGATATATAAGAAAAGTCAGCCACCAAAAGAAGACAGCTGACCGTATAAAAGAAAGGAAAAATGGAACCTGATTATTTCTTTGTATAGTCGTAGAAACCCTTGCCGGCATTGACACCGGTCTCGCCCTTGTCGATCTTTTCCTTTAAAAGCTTTCCGATCTTGTTTTCGATCGTGCCTTCGATCTGGGCATTCGGTTTCATCTGGTTGATGTTGTAAGCCGTCTCGAGACCTACGATGTCTAAGATCGCGAACGGTCCGGCCGGTGCAGAAGTGGCCAGTTTCCAGGTCAGGTCGATCGTTTCCGGATCGGAAACGCCGTTTGCCCATAGACCCTGGGCTGCCGAAAGGAACGGTACCAGCATCGAGTTCAGAATATAACCCGGCTGTTCCTTGTGCAGCTGCAATGGGACCATGCCGATGGAAGCGGCAAATGCGACGACTTTGTCATAGTATTCCTTGGATGTTCCCTCGTGTCCCATGATCTCAGCAGTGTTGTTCTTCCAGATCGTGTTGGCAAAGTGCATTGACAGATACTTTTCAGGTCTGCCGGTATATTCCGCAAACATCGAAGGAAGCAGCGTTGAAGAATTGGTGACCAGGATCGTATCTTCATCCAACAGATCTTTGAACTTCGTGTAGACTTCGATCTTCGCTTTCGGATCTTCGGACATCGATTCGATGACGATATACGCTCCTTCAACCGCTTTCTTTGGATCAAGTTCGATATGGACGTTTTCTTTTAAATTCTTCTTTCCCTGTTCGTAAAGTGCTTCAAGGCTATCGACGGTAGCGCTGTTCCAGTCTTTAACCATTCCGCGCGGATAATAGAACGCACCCATCGGATTGCCGACCAGTGCCTTTGCCTTCGCCAGATCTTCCAGCATCAAAGCGGAATACCTTTCGATCTTCGGCGTCGTACGTCCGATCGAAGATTCCGACCGCAGCCAGAACGTTACATCATAACCGTGATATGCGCATACTAAGCCGATCTGTGTCCCTAAGACACCGCCGCCTAATACGACAACTTTCTTTTCATTCATATTTCTGTTACCTCCAAGTGTTATTATACTCAATTTTGTGAAATTTTTAACAAATATGTTCTTAAGAAAGGATCCCTTGCGGGATCCATGTGATCTATCTTTTCTTTCCTGCCCTGATCAAAGGATAGAAACATAAGAAGACCAGGACGATGATGACGGCTGCCAGGATGACCAGATACAGATACCAGCCCTGGATCGTGGTCACCTTGATGCCCAGCGGGTTGTTGTAGGTGAAGAAGAAATTCGGCCAGAAATCGACATGCTGAAGCACACCGTTAAGGTAAGTCGGCGAAGCGAAGATCGAATTGACATATAAGGAGATGAAACCCATCGCCGCAATGATGATCAGACAGTCAAAGTAATGCCGCCACTTCCAGTTGATCTCTCCGCTCATCGCGATGATCAGACCCAGTATGATCAGCATCGCATGGAAGATGAAAAACTGGTATGCCATCGGGTGCGTGAATGCCTGATCCACTGTGATGGTCGTAGAGAAGATCGAAGGCATCGCAAGTGCCGCCAGTGCTCCCAGCAGACAGGACGGATACATGAAACATAACAGGTGATCGCGCATCTTCTTGTTTTCCGAGAAACGGACATAGAGGATGAACAGGATCTGTATCGAGCACAGATGCAGCGGCAGATGGTTCATCGGAATGTACGGGAATATGATGCTTCCGTCAGCGGAACTTGCCATCTCCATGACGGAGAACACTTTCGTGAATTCCGAAAGGAAACAGATGATCAGACAGTAATTGAGCACCTTGTTCAAAGACGGACGCTGTTTCCGATATAAAACGATCATTGTGATTATTATGGCTGCACAGATGCCGAGCCATACGAAATGCTGCCATGAGAACATAATGAATACCTCTTGGTTTCATTCTAGCACTTGGGAAGCAGGTACTTCTTTAAATCTGCGTAAATTATTTCTTAATTTCGTTACCAAATGACTTCGCAAGCAGGTCATGGAGGCGGATATTGGAAACGATCGTCGAAATGATCTTTTCCAGAAGCCCCTTCAACAAGTCGTCTTCGATCTTTTTCGGTGCCTCATTGTCATTCATCACTGCCTCGAACCGTTTGGAAAAATATGTATAGGCTTCTTCCGTACTGTAGCTTTCTTTGCGCAGCCGGAAAATGTTAGCCACATCTTCCAAAGACAGCGCGGATTTGGTCAGTGCAATGAAGATGAGCGGTGCGATCTGGTCCCTGCCGTACTGTTTCTTTATTGGATTGGCGATCAGTTTTTTCTTGATGTAATTGGAGATCATCGAATTGGTGATCACGCAGTCCGGAACTTCGCTCAGAGCTTCGTTGATGTATTTCGATGTCTGATCCAGATAAAGACCGACGTTGGGGATCTCCTTGTAAGTAGGAAGATGGATCTGTTTTTCATTCAGTGTTTCTTTGGTTTTCTTCATGGCATTCCTCACAGGTTTTTGAAAAACTCTTGACAGGTTTCAGATAAACATTTTACTATAAGGTTAGAGGTTTTTGAAAAACTCTTCACAAGTTTATTATATATCTGATAATCCTATGAAACAAGGAGGTAAGACATGTCACAGATTCCATTTGATCCCTATGATCGTTCTTCTCTTCGACCTTATATCGTCATCAAAGATCCCATCAGTGCGCTGACCCATTTCATCGGTTTCATCGCCTCGATCATCGCCACACCGGTACTCTTATCCAAGACCGGTCTGTATCACTCCGAACTGACGGCATTAGTTTCCATAAGCATCTATTGCCTGTCTTCCATCCTTCTGTATGGGGCAAGCAGTGCCTATCACAGCTTTCTTCTTCCGGAAAAGAAGACCGGCGTCTTGAAAAGGATCGACCACTGCTCCATCTTCTTACTGATCGCAGGGACCTATACGCCGATCTGTCTGCTCACCATCAAAGATAAGGGAGGTATGATACTTCTTGCGGCGATCTGGATCGCTGCTGTCATCGGGATCTTCATCAAGCTGTTTTATGTCTATTGTCCGAAATATGTCTCCTCGATCATCTATGTCTCGATGGGCTGGATGGCTCTGGCAAAGATCGTTCCGATCTATCGTACACTTGGGCAGCGGGGTTTCTTCTGGCTGTTGACCGGCGGCTTATTATACAGCATCGGAGCGATCATCTATGCCTTGAAAATAAAGATATCCGACGCCTGGAGCGAACACGAGGTCTTCCATATCTTCGTTCTTCTGGGAAGCATATGTCACTTCATCATGATCTTCTTCTATGTGATCTGATGCATAGAAAAAGGCTGTAACCTTTCGTGGGATACAGCCATCTTTTTTTATGTGTTTTTAGCCTTTGATACCGCCGCGTGACATACCGGAGATGATGTACTTCCTTGCGAAGAGGAAGACGATGATCATCGGTATGACGACGATCGTTGAGGCAGCCATCATACGTTCGTTTCGCTGTCCGCCTTCGGTCATGAATGCGTACAGACCAAACGGCAGCGTTCTGACGTTCTTGGAGTTGGTCGCGATCATCGGCCATAAGAAGGAGTTCCAGGTAGCGATCGCGTTGAGCAGGATGATCGTGGCTAAGGAGGACTTGGCCATCGGTACCATGACTCTCCACAGATACTTCCAGTCGGAACATCCGTCGACCTTTGCCGCCTGGTACAGTGACTCAGGCACAGAATCGAAGAAGCCCTTCAGGATGTATGTATAGAAGATGGAGGACATGAACGGTAAGATCAGTGCCCAGATCGTATCATGCAGCTTCCAGGAGACGATCGTACGGTAGTTGGTGATGATGATCATCTCGTAAGGGACCATCATTAACGAAAGCAACAGCGAGAAGATGAATTCTCTGCCCGGGAAACGAAGTCTTGAGAAGGCATATGCCGCTAAGATCGTCGTGAACGAGCAGGTAACGATACAGCCGATCAGCGCCAGCAGAGAGTTGATGAAGTATCTGCCAAACGGTGCCGTCTTGAATGCGTATACGAAGTTCTCGATATTGAAAGGATTCTCCGGGAACAGTGTCGGAGGGATCAAATTGACTTCAGTCCATGTCTTGAAGGCACCTGTGATCATCCAGTAGAACGGGAAGATCATGAGCAGAGCGCCTAAGAACAATACGACATACATGAGGATCCTGCCGATCGAGACAGGTTCTTTGTTGACTTTTCTATCGGAGCGCGTCTCTGTGTCTCTTCTTGACATCTTCACCTCTCTCCTTTCTTGACCATGCCTGAACGGCACGCTGCAGCATCGTGAATATGAAGACCGTGATCAGCAGCATGACGGCTGCGGCAGCCGCATAGCCGTATTTCGGCGGCGACATGACACGGAATTCGTAGTAGATATAGTAGACGACAGTGAACAGGTTGTACGCGATACCCGGACCTGAGAATAACGGGAACAATTCGTGGTACATCTTGAAGGTCGAGATCGTGTTGATGATGATGACCAGCATGATCGTCGGTGCAAGAAGCGGGACCGTGATCCTGAAGAAGATACGTAAGGTCTTTGCGCCGTCGACTTTCGCTGCCGTGTAATACAACGGGTCGATGTTCTGAAGACCCGACAGCAGCAAGATGATCGTATTAGGCAGGATCGCCCAGATACCGAAGACGACGACCGCGAAGAAGTTGCCCGGAATGGATGTCAGCCACTCGACGCCTTTGACACCGAACAGTGACAAGACATAGTTTAAGATACCGACCTTGTCGTTGAACATGAAACGCCATGCAAGACCGACGGCCAGAGAAGAAGTGACCATCGGAAGGAAGTATGCCGTCTGGAAGAACGACTGGAACTTGATCTTCTGATTCAATAAAGTAGCTAAAACGATCGCGATGACGGTCGAGATCGGGACCACCAGCAATACGTATCTGAACGTATTGGAAAGTGCCTGTCTGAAGAAAGGATCGGACAGAACCTTCTGGTAGTTGCCGAAACCGATGCCGGTATAAGCTCCCGAAAGATACTTATAGCCCTCTAAGAAGGACATCCTGATGACGTTTACGATCGGATAAAGCGTGAAGATACTTACCGAAACGATGAACGGCAGCAGGTAAAGCAGCGGTTTGATCCTTTCATAAAAAGGTTTCTTTATCATAAGTAACGTTCTCCGCTTTCAAAGTCGAATACGAATACGCCGGTCTTCTTGAAGGAGATACCGATCTCCTGGTCTCTCTTGAGCTCTGCATCGGAGTTCATGTAGCCACGGACTTCCTTGCCGCCTAAGATGAAGGAGGTGATGATCTCTTTGCCCATGACGGATGTCATGACGACTTTTGCCTTCAAAGGAGATGTGTTGTCCAAGATGACACTTTCTGCACGGAAGGACAGGAAGACTTCCGTATTATCCGGAACGTTGTCGACTCTTACTCTGGAATCGACTTCTTCATCGCCTAAGAGAACTTTGCCATCCTTCACGATACCCTCGATCTTGTTGATCGGCGGATTGCCTAAGAAGTCGGCAACGAAGCAGTTTGCCGGCTGATCATATAAATACTGCGGTTTGTCATACTGCTGTAAGACACCCAGCTTCATTAAGATGATATGGTCGGAGATCGACATCGCTTCTTCCTGGTCGTGTGTGACGAAGATCGTCGTGACACCGGTCTCGAGCTGAATACGTCTGATCTCTTCTCTCATTTCGATACGAAGACGTGCATCAAGGTTGGATAACGGCTCATCCAGTAACAGGAGTCTTGGCTCTTTTACCAGAGCTCGTGCGATCGCAACACGCTGCTGCTGACCGCCGGAGAGCTGACCCGGCTTTCTGTTGAGCATGCCGTCGACGTGGACCAGCTGTGCCATCTTCTTGGCTCTTTCGATCCTTTCCTTCTTCGGGACCTTCTTGATCTCCAGAGGGAAGCAGATGTTTTCCAGTACGGTCATGTGAGGATAGAGCGCATAGTTCTGGAAGACCAATCCGATACCTCTTTTTTCCGGAGATACGTAAGTAACATCATCATCATCGAAATAGATCTTGCCTTCGGTCGGATAAAGAATACCTGACAGCATGTTCAGCATGGTACTCTTACCGCATCCCGAAGGACCTAAAAGCGTTACCAGTTCCCCCGATTCGATCTCAGCAGAAAAGTCATTTACTGCTGTGTTATCGTCAAAACGTTTGACGATATTCTCCAGGCGTATTTTCATTGTTTTCCTCCTTTAAATAAACAATTATTATCTGATCAGTTCTTCGATGACTTTGCCGTCGGTATTCTCCATACTTAAGCCTAACATCGCCGCCATCGTCGGGGCCTCATTGACCATCGACGAACGTTCGATCACCACATTTTCGCTGACGTTCGGACCGCAGGCTATAAAAGTCGTGGTCTCATCGCGCCAGGGAAGGTGGCCATGGCTGGCTGCCGAGCTGTGCTGGCCGGGACGCAGGTACTTTTCAAAAGCATCCCGCCCTGCCAGAGTGCTGGAGAAAGACATCGGTTCTTTGCCTTCGATGACAAAATCCAGCGGTCCTGTTAAGCCGAAGAGTTCATCTGCTTCTTCTTTTGTGTATAGATAACCGATATTGTATTTCGGATCATCTTTGAGTTTCTTCAAGAAGGTATAAACTTTTTCACGCATCGCTTCATCATTTGGATCTTTGAGAACGATCCAGGCCGACATCGAAACGGAATGACAATAGGCATCGTAATCGATGAGTTTTCCGTTTTCATCGCAGCGGATGAATCCGGCATCCTTCAGAAGGATGTTGACATTGAGGTTCATCGTGATGTCCTGCTGGCCATGGTCGCCCATGATGATGAAGTTGGTATGTTCAAAATCGCCATAGCGGCGGATGCTGTCGAGCAGCACGCCGAATTCATAATTGTGTTTTCTTAGCTGTTCTTTCGCTTCTTCGGAGTAGACGCCGTTGACATGCCTTGCAGTATCAAGATCGCACATCTTCACGAACATCACATCCGGCTGATGATAGTCGCGGATGATATCGGGAGCCAGAGCCATCGTATAAAGATCGAGGCTCCTGTCTTTTCCCATAAGATATCTTCCGTATTTCCAGAAATACCTATCCATCAGCTCTTCGGAAGCATTCCCCCAAAGGAACTGTCCCGGATCGTCCCCCATATAACCGGGCGGAACGATCATCGGCATATTGAGATCGATATCGGCTTTGCCCGATACCGGCCAGCTGAGTGAACATGTCAGATATCCAGCCTTCTTCGCATAATCAAAAATGGTTGGACATTTCACATCTGCACGCTGGTTGTACCATGGAGCGTCGGGATTTTCGACTTCCAGGATCGCATTATGAGGAACACCGTGATGTTTCACGGTGTTCCCTGTAATGATCGAACAATGACAAGGATAGGTAAAGCTCGGGTAGATCGGTTCGATATGTTTCACATAGGAACCTTTCTCAAACATCCATGCGAAATTGCTTAACTGTTTCATCTGATCGAGATCCGATGAACAAAGCGCATCCAGCATGAAAACGAAGAGCTTATTCCTTGCCATAAAGCTCCTGAACTACTCGCTTAAAGCGGCGTTAGCCTGTGCCTGAGCAGTAGTTAAAGCTTCAACAGTGTCAGTACCTGCGACAGCGATCTTCAGAGCCTGAGTGATCGCTTCCTTGCAAGCCTGCTGACCGACAACGTTCGGACGAGTACCTGCATAGTCAGTCATGAGAGCTAAAGCCTGGATAGCTGGAGATTCTGCAGCGTATGCCTTGTAAGCATCGGAACCTGCAACATCAAGATATGGAGAAGCAGCGCCGTAAGTCTGGACGAACTTAGCGTTGTTTTCAGCATTTGCGAAGAATGCAGCAAACTTAGCTGCGCCCTCGTCGGAAGCATCACCCTTAGTGAAACCGACTAAAGCACGAACTGTAGTTTCCGTGTAGTTCTTGCCGCCGGCGATCTGCGGAACAGCACCGGTCGTCATGTTGAATGCATCGTGGTTGATGTAGCCGATACCAGCAGAAGAGCCTAAGTAGCACAGATAGTTCTGGTTGCCGAACGGACCTGAATGGTAGCCTTCAGGATCGACTAACTGGAAGTAACCGTCAGCTTCTGCAGCCTTCCACCAGTTGAGCCAATCAACGAACTTCTGATCAGTCCAGTCGTTCGCTGTCTTGTCAGCGTTGATGTAGTGTAAGCCTAACTGTTCCAGAACGATGATACCTAAAGTATCAACAGAGTCCGGACCAAAGCCCATGATGTCATGGCCTTCTGCCTTTTCGCCGTCAACGACGACCTTGCAGACTTCCAAGAGCTCTTCCCAAGTAGTCGGCATGGACTGGTTATACTTGTCTAATAAATCCTGGTTGTAGAACATGATAGGACCGGTCAGAGTGCCCGGAACTGCATGCATCTTGCCATCTTCGTAATCAGTAACGGAAGCCCAGATACCTTCGGAAACACGGTTCTTGACATCAGCGTCTGTCAGATACTGACCGAAATCAAGCGCTAAACCTTCACCGACATATTCCGTAGCTGTGCCCGGATATAACCAGACAAGGTTCGGACCGACACCATTAGTAACAGATTCCAAAACCTTTGCTTCGAAACCATCTAACGGCTGAGTTTCCTGAGTGACATGGTAGACACCCTCATTTGCAGCGTTGAATGCATCGACGATCTCTTTGACATTCTCTTCATCATGATCAGTCAGAGTGTGCCAGAAGACGATCTCTGCAGGCTGCGCAGCTGCTTCACTTCCGCCTTCGCTGCCGCCGTTGCCGCCTGCTGAACAAGCGACCAACATCATGGCAACGAGAGCTAAAGAAAGTACTTTGAATAGTTTTTTCATTTTTCTCTCCTTTTTCTATAAATCTCTACATAGATTTACAAAATAATTATAATCTAAAATTGTCTTTTTCTTACTCTAATTTTCCCCCATCCCGAGAGAATCTTGTCCCTACGTCCCGACCATGTACGCCATGTAAAAAAGCAGTTTGTTACTGCTTTCTGACATTTTCTCATCATTTCACTGTGATCAAAGAAGATATCTGTCCTTAAGTTCCTCTCTTTCCGCTTTCGAAAGATGGAATTCTTCCTCAAAATACCTGCCGATATCGCCGTATCTGTTCAATATCGAATCCATGACGATGTCGAACGTTTTTTCTTCGACTCCGTCCTGAAGTGTGATCAATACCGCGATCTCCGGATGATCCTTGGAACGGTCCGCCACTTTGGCAAGACTTTTTTCCAGGATCTTCTTACGGAAAACATTGGTCACAAGGTAATCCTTCCTTATTTCTTCCCTTTTCACATCCAGCATCATCAGCAAGATCATGGCTGCCACGCCCGTACGATCCTTGCCGGTCGCGCAATGGAAGTAGATCGGTACTTCCCCTTTTACGATCTCTTCGATCATGATCTGAAAGGCTCTGTTGGAAAAAGCGATGTTTTCGTAGTAGCCTTTGATCTTTTCGAGCTGTTCAAAGGCCTCACCGCCGATCTTTGCCATGCCGGCAGGCGACCAGTCGATGTCCTCCGATCCCTTTACGACCAGACCGCTGTGTTCGATGATCCTTGCGCCGTTTATCTCGGGATCAGGCAGTGCCTTGATCTCCTGTCTGGAACGAAGGTCCATGATCGTCTTCACACCGAGTTTTTCAAATTCCTTCAGCTCATCTGAATCAAAATAGCCAAGTCCCGCACCGCGGTAAAAACAGCCTTCTTTCACTTTCCGCCCGTCTGTACATTCAAGTCCGCCCAGATCGCGGAAGTTCAGGTCATCTTTAAATCTTATATCGATACTCATATCCTTATTTCCTTCATCTGAGAACATTCTAACAGGAAACTCATGAAAAGAAGAACCCTGACGTGTGCTACCATGTTGGTAGAAAGCAGGTATCTATGAACGATAAGATCAAAATACTGATGACATCCGATGTCCACGCCTATGTCTTTCCTTACAGCTATGCCGACAACAAGGAAGAAGACCACGGTTTTGGCAAAGTCTCCCATACATTCAGACGTCTGAAGGATGAAAATACCATCCTCATCGATAACGGCGACAACCTGGAGGGTTCCCCGCTGGCCTATTATCATTTCGAGAAAAGAAAGAATGAGCCCAATCCCTTCGCAAAAGTCATGAACGCGATCGGCTATGATTTCTATAACCTGGGCAATCATGACTTCAATCACGGCGAGAAGGTCCTTCTGGATTTCATGGATTCCTTAAATATGCCGTGTCTTTGCGCAAACATCTTATATGACGGCAAGCCTTTTTCAAAGCCGTATCATATACGGAAAGTCGCCGGCAAGACGATCGCCTTCTTCGGTGTCTGCACCCAGCACATCCCGTTCTGGGAAAAACCGGAAAACATCGAACATATGTCCTTCATCGATGCCCTGGAGTGTGCCAAAGACATCTGTAAGCAGATCAAGGAAAACGAAAACACCGACTATGTGATCGGTGTCTACCACGGCGGCTTTGAGACCGATCCGGATACCCTGGAACCAAAAGGCGCACAAAGCGGAGAAAACAAAGGCTACCGGATGTGCATGGAGATCGATAACCTCGATGTCTTATTGTGCGGGCACCAGCACATGGAGATGTGCGGCACCTGCAACGGCACCGTTTACATACAGAATGCCCATAACGGCAGACAGATCTCCTATATCGGGATCGATCCGGAAAACGATACGATCGATGCCAGACTCATCAACGTCGATCACGAAGCCGATCCTGAGATATTGAAGATCATGGAAGAGGAAGAAAACGATTGTCAGAAATGGCTCGATCAGCCTCTGGGAACTTCCAAAGTCGACCTGCTGATCAAAGACGAATTCGATGCCAGACTTCATAAATCACAGGTCATCACCTTCCTCAACAACGTCTGTTTCGAAGCGACAGGCGCCGATATCAGCGCCAACGCCTTGTTCTTATTTGCCAAAGGCTTTGAAGAAAACATCACGATGCGCGACTTGGTCGCGACCTATGTCTTCCCCAACACGCTGGTCGTCAAGAAAATCAACGGAAAGATACTGAAGGAATATCTGGAACGCGATGCGCAATTCTGGGACGTCAAAGACGGCAAGATCGTCGTGGAAGCCCACAACGACTTCCCGACCCCTCAGCATCACAACTACGACATGCTGGATGGCATCGAATACACGATCAAAGTCTCCAACCCGGTCGGTGAGCGCATCGTATCGCTCACCCGCAACGGCATACCGGTCAAAGACGAGGATGAATTCTCCTTATGCATCAACAACTACCGGGCAGCCGGCGGCGGCGACTACGATATGGTCAAAGATGCCCCGACTCTGCAGGAGATACAGCGCAATGTCGTCGAGATCATTGCCGAATACATCGAAAGACACAAAGTCATCGATTTCACACCGGTGCATAATATAAAAGTCGAGATCTGAGATCCCGACTTTTTCTATAATCCTTTTTTGTTGATCAGCGAAACGAGCTCTTCGTTGTCTTTCGTGCGGATGAACAGCTCGATGAGCGAGTCGATGGAATCCTCACGGTAGTAGTTGAGCATATCCTTGCGGATGATGTTGACGGCCTGCAGTTCTTCCCTGCTCAACAGGAGATCTTCCCTGCGGGTCGAAGACTTGGCGATATCGATGGCCGGGAACAGCCTTCTTTCCTGCAGTTTCCTGGAAAGGATGAGTTCCATATTGCCCGTACCTTTGAACTCCTCATAGATGACATCATCCATCTTGGAACCGGTATCCACAAGTGCGGTGGCCAGTATGGTCAGAGAACCCCGTTCCCTGGTCTTTCTGGCAGCCCCGAAGAATTTTTTCGGCATATACAAGGCATTGGGATCAAGACCTCCGGAAAGTGTCTTGCCCGAAGATGCCTCGGTCAGATTGTAGGCCCTGGAAAGACGGGTGATCGAATCCAGCAGAATGAAGACATCTTCTCCCGCTTCGACCAGACGTTTGGCATGTTCGATGGTCATCTCCGAGACATATTTGTGTTTGGATGGCTGCTCATCGAAGGTCGAATAGACAATCATGACATTGTCGCCTTTTACGGTCTCCTTCATATCGGTGACCTCTTCCGGCCTTTCATCGATCAGCAGGATGATCAGATGGGCGTTTGGCACAGAGCGTAAGATCGAAATGGCGATGTCCTTCAGGATCGTCGTCTTGCCGGCTTTCGGCGGGGAAACGATGAGGCCTCTCTGCCCCTTGCCGATCGGGGTGATCAGATCCATGACCCGCATCGACAGAGATTCCCCTCTTCTCTCCAGCTTCACTCTTTCATCCGGAAATACCGGTGTCAGATCTTCAAAGGTCACACGCGAACGAATCATGTCCGTATCGAGATAGTTGATCTTATCGATGTAGATCAAAGCGCCGTAGCGTTCATTCTCCCGCGGTTCGCGCTTCTTGCCGATGATGTGATCCCCGGTACGAAGACGGAACTTCTTGACGAAGGTCGGTGAGACGAAGATGTTGTCATCGCCGGTCTCAAAATTCTCTCCGCGAATGAAGCCATAGCCATCTTCCATGACGGTCAGGATGCCTTCAAACGGAACGGAAGGATCCCTCTTCTTTTCAAACAGACGGACTTCCGACTCCTTGACCTTTTCCTCTTCTTTTGTCTGTAAAGAAGCATCAGTCTCTGTTTCTTCTTTTACCGGGATCTCTTCCTTTTCTTCCAGAAGGGAGATGATCTGATCTTTTTTCAGACCGTTTGTTTTCAGATCCTTTTCTTTTGCCAGAGCTTTGAGCTCATTCAGTTTCAGTTTTTCCAGTTCTTCCTTTTTCATTTACTCGCTTTCCGCCATAAAATACCCGGCTTTGGGAACGCAAAGTTTCATTGCCTTGATGAAGTCTTCATACCCATACGGCTCATAGGACTCTTCGCCTTTGGAAACATATTCTTTCCCATCAAGATTGAGTTTGACCTTCCACTTGATGCCATCCTCGATCTTTGAAAGGACAGGTTCATATTCCTTTTCCCAGCCCGGGATATTTGCCTGGGCAATATACTTATTAAAAAGTTCAGAATCATCTCTGGAAAGCTCACCGAAACTTGCGGGGATCTCTGCGATCGTCGATTCCAGATCGTAGTTCAAAGAACCCTCATCAAACTTACAGATAAACAGGCAGCGTCCGTCCAGACAGTCAAAATGATATTCCAATCGATTCATATTCTTTCTCCTCGGGATAAACAAAACGGTAAAAAGCAACAGGTAAAATCACTCTTTTATTTAAGCACGAAACCCCTTTTCAAAACAATATATCAAAAGGACACTGCCGTGTCCTTATAAGTCGATATCGATAAACAAGTCCGAATCGGCACAGACGATATAATCCAGATCATAGCGCCGGTTATCATCCGATATCAGCACATGCTGGCTCATATCGATGCGCTTGACGATCACTTCTTCCTTCTTGTAGGAACCGCCTTCCTTATACAGATCCGGAACGAAATAGGTAAGCGTGACCGCAGGCCTTTCCTTTATATGCGCGCGCAGGATCTGAAACTTCTGATCGAGCATCACGATCTCATTTTCTCCCAGCATGACCTTCTCATCCGTCGTCCTGCCGGTCTCTTCGATCGCCTCATCGTAACCCGTCAAGGCATCGAAGGGGGCAAACTGGGCAGCCCGGTCGTAATTCGACATGTGTTTTCTTCCCTTGGATACGAAGCGGGGCAGATCGATGATGTCATCGTAGCGATGGGGATCTTTTTCACTCATTCCCTGTGACCTCCGATCTGTTCGTTACGCTGCTTGCCGGTGGCACCTTCCTCAAAGTTGGTGCCTTTGAGTATTGCATTCTTGCCGAAACGCTGTTTGATGTTCAAGATTGCCTTGGCAAGATCTTCATCTTTCTTCTCCTCGATCCTTTGTTTCTCCATCTGCTTCTCGATCTTTTCGGGATCGGAAAACAAAGAGAACTGTTCCACCCTGACATTGTCTTTCACCTTGGATTTGGGCATGACCCTGGTCGCCATGACATTGATGCGCCGTATCAGCAGGCGTTTGTCGACGATAGTCTTAAATATGGTCATGAAGGCATCCATGATGATCGAGACCGAAGAAGTAAAACTCTTCAGCTGCAGGGAACCGACGGCCGGCTTGGCAGCCCGGCGTCCGTAGTAATCCGCAGTGATCTTTCCCTCATAATCCGACAGGTCACTTGTGGCATCATAACTGATATACAGGTTCACGCCATCGGTCACCAGGCCTTTATCGACCAGCTCCAGGCAGAGATTATCGACCATCTCCTTGCATACGACCATGGCCTTATCGTAGGAATACGGCTCCATCAGTACCTGCCCGGCACCCAAGGAATGGGCGGAAGGCACATAGGACTTGATGTCTTTCATCGTGCAGGGCTCATAACCCCAGGCATGATCGATCAGTAACTCCGCATTGATGCCAAATTCATCATACAGAGTCCCATCGGTCCGCAGGGAAAAACGGGCGATGTCTCCCATCGTGTGGATATTGTATTTTTCAAGTCTTCGCTGGTAGCCTTTCCCGACCCGCCAGAAATCCGTCAGCGGCTCGTGTGTCCATAGTTCCCTTCGATAGGACATCTCGTCAAGTTCGGCGATACGCACGCCGTCCTTATCCGCCTTCTTGTGTTTGGCCACGATGTCCATGGCGACTTTTGCCAGATATAAGTTGGTGCCGATGCCGGCCGTTGCGGTGATGCCGGTATTGATCATGATGTCTTCGATCATCTTCATCGCAAACTGGTGGGCATTCATCTTATAGGTATTGAGATAGTCGGTGGCATCGATGAAGACCTCATCGATCGAATAGATGTGGATGTCTTCCTTTGCCACATACTTGAGATAGATATCATAGATCTTCGTGGAGTATTCGATATACAAGCCCATGCGCGGCATCGCGATGACAAAATCCAAAGCCAGAGAAGGATCGGCACGCAGTTTGTCCGCCAGCGCTGACTTGCCGGTCAGCCTTCTGCCGGGGGCCTTCCTTCTTCTTTCCTCATTGATCTGTTTTACCAGCTGTTCCACTTCGAAAAGCCGCGGACGTCCCGGGATGCCGAAAGACTTCAATGCCGGCGAGACGGCCAGACAGATCGTCTTGTTGGTACGCGAAGAATCCGCAACGACCAGGTTCGTATTCAAAGGATCGAAGCCCTTTTCCGTACATTCCACCGAGGCGTAGAAGGATTTGAGGTCGATCGCGATGTAGGTGCGTTTCTTTTCCATCACTATCATTTTACCGTATTTTACGTCTTCTTTAATTAAATTCAACTTATCGCATCGACAGAACGACCAGAAGGATACCGATAAAATAGGTCAGAGAATTTGCCCGGTCGAGCCAGATATCATCATAGACAAGCATTTTGAAAAACAGGATCAGATCCGAGATCATGAAAAGGAAAGTGCCCATCCCCATGCGCAAGCAGGAACCATCCTTCACAAAGATCATCAATAAGAGCCCAAGAAGCCCGTCCAGCAGTATCGCGCACAGATACATCGCCATCGGATACAACATATTTTCTTTCTTTTTCTTTATGAACAGCTTTTTTGTCAGCAGAAAGAAACAAAGTGAAGCTGATACAGCAATCAGAAAAGGAACGATGAGCCATATAAGTGCTTCTTTGTGTCTTACCAGGATCCCGAGTTCGTAGAAGATGAAGCAGAGGTTTCCGGCAAAGAAGAAATCGCCGCCTCTTAAAAAGTCGAAGACCAGAAAGACGTCCCCGAGAAAACAGAGACTTAGTCCCCCAACCAACAGATCTTTCCTGCTTCCTAGACCGCCGTTTTGAAACAGAAAGAAAAAAGCGAGCGAAAGATACATCATTGCCAGCAGGTATTTGTTGATGCAGCGGATCCTAAGCCCCATGTCCCTGGTAAAGAAATAAGAAAACAGGCAGATCAGATAAAAGATGATGAATATCGTCATACGACTCCTTTGCCGCGCATAGTATGATCAAAGCACAGTTCTTTCTTTCATCATATCATGTCCAGGCTGCCTTCAAAAATCTCAGGCCTTCCAGAAAAAAACACCCCTTAGGGTGTCAATGTTCCATATACTCGGCGATCTTTCGCATACGCTGACTCTGCTTTACGGAGAACGGACAGCGCAAGTCGCAATGCCCGCACTGAATGCAGTCCGACGCCTTCACGTCCAGCGTCTTATAATGTTCGACCGCCATCTGATCGCCTGATAAAGCAAGATCATAGTACTTGTTGACCAGACCGATATCGATGCCCATCGGACAGGGCTTGCAATGGTTGCAGTACACGCATCTTCCGGAGTTTGCGATCGGTTCGTACGTCGAAAGGATCGAATAATCCAGTTCTTCCTCGCTCTTTTCAAAATACGCGAGCAGATCTTCCACTTCTTTTACGCTGTGTGCACCCGGAAGCGCCGTCAGAACGCCCGGTTTGTCCAGGATGTATTTCAGACACTGGTAGATGCTCAAAGCCTTGTGAAACGGCGAGGTCTTCTCATCCAGCAATTGTCCGCCGGAGAAGGGCTTCATGACGGAGATGCCGATGCCTTCCTTTTCACAGCGGCGGTAGATCTTCTCCCTTTCTTCCACTTCGCCATAGGCATATTCGCCTTTGCCGTAGTCATACGCCGGATTGATCGAAAACATCAGCATGTCCACATCCGCTTCATCCAGTATCCGATTGATGACCTTTGGGGTATGTGAAGACAGACCGACATGGCGTACGATGCCTTGTTTCTTCAGCTCCAGGATATAGTCATAGATCCCGTTTTTCTTGTACGTCTCCCAGTCGGAGAACTCATCCTGACAATGGATGAAACCATAGTCGATATGATCCGTCTTCAGTCTTTCTAACATCCACTTCACGGAAGCCTTCACGGTGTCAAGATCCAGCGACCAGCCGTAATCTCCCTTGGTGTAATCCGCTCCGAAGTGGATCTGGTAGAAGATCTTTTCACGGACATCTTTCAAAGCTTCGCCATAGATCGCGAAAGAGTCGCCGTGCCCGGCTGCCAGATCGAAGTAATTGATACCGCCTTCATAAGCTCTGCGCAAAGCCCGGACAGCTTCATCCCTGCCGGCTTCGTGCATGTAGGAAGAACCGATCCCGATCACAGAGATCCTGTCACCCGTCTTTCGGTTGATGCGATATTCCATATATCCTCCTAGACTATGTTGATCTTTTTGATGCTGTAGCTGATATTTGATTCGCAGATGCTGTTGAACATCTCTGCGTATTTTTCCGCCTGGACCCGGTCGGAAAATGTGCGATCCTCTTCTTCCAGTTTTTCACCGTAAGGGGTATAGGTCACACGAACAACGATATACTTATGTTCCATACACTCAATTATAGACCTTAATGCGGTCTAAAGATCTTCGATCTGAAAGGATGTTCCGCATCTAAGGCCACATCGTTGAAACGGGCAAAATTCTTCAAAGTACGCTCCAATGCTTTCTGCAGTTTCTTTGTACGGCGCACTCCCTTTTCCGGCCAGAATCCCTTCACGATGAGCCTGCCGTCTTTCAGGACAGGCTCGATCCGGCCGATGAAACGATCCCCATAGAGGACGGGCGGCACATAATAGCCGTATTTTCGTTTCTCTTTCGGAAGGTAGATCTCCCAGGAATAATCGAAATCAAAGACCGCCTTGATCAGATCCCTGTCCCACAAGAAAGGATCAAGCGGTGCCAGAAATTCCAGACGTCTGCTTGAAACATCGTTTTTCGCCTCTTGCAGAAGTTCAAGATCATCACGCAGGACATACAGTGAATAACGGATCCCTGAGATACGGACTTCGATGATCCTTCCCTCCTCTTCCAGCTGCTCAAAAGCCTCATTCCGTTTTTCTTTATCCATTTCCCGGATCCCCAGAAAGGCCGGCGAATTCCTGTTCCACAAAAGGCCTACCGCACCGATGCGGCGAAGGATGCGCCACTTGATATGTTCCATCTCATCGATGCACGGATCTTTTTCCCTCAGCAGTTCTTCCGGCAGATGACGGGCAGCCAGATCATAGTACTTGCGATTCCCTTCCTTATGATGGATGACCAGCTCTCCGGTCGTATACAGCTGTTCCAGGACGGAACGGGATGCTTTGACGGGCTTGCCTTCCCAGCTGCCGCTCCAGTGGATGCTGGAATGCCAGCGGATAGAGCCTTCAAGCGGCAAGGAGGAAGAAGAGACCGGTCCGTGTCTTTCAATGTAGTTCAATGCTTCTTCTTCCAGTGCACAGAGACCTTCAAAATGCCTTCCTCTTTCTCTGCATAAATCCCGATAGCGTTTGAAATACGGCCAGCTCTCGATCGGCAGAATGGAAAGTTCCTTATCGACATAATCGAAGAGCTTGCGTTCCTTGTACAGAAGGGTCTGAAGATCCTTCTTTTTAAAACCTCTGACTCTGGACTGCAGTGTCAGCTCCGCATTCTTTCCCACCTGATCGACCGGATCGAACTGTATGCAGCCGGCCTGGCGGATATAAGAAAGAGCCCCTTCCTTTTTATGAAAGATGTGATCGCCGAAAAGGCCCTGTTTCATCAACAGGAACCTTCTTGCCTGATCCTTGTTCAACTCAATGATCTCTTTCATGCGCTACGGGTAAACAGCAGTTCCTTGACAAAGGCAAAGAATTCTCTCGTGTAGTATTGCGGCAGCAGGGCGAACAGTCCGTGCCCTCCTTTGCAGGAGACGTTCTGAAAACCTGCCAGCTTTGCCAGATAATATGCCCTGAAAAGATGGTAGTCAGCGGAGACGATGACGATCTTATTTTGGCCGGCATCTTTACCGATCAGCTTTTTCGCATTGGCGATGTTCTCCGCCGTATTATAGCTTTCCGTTTCCGCCAGGATCCTATCCTCTTTTATCCCCTTTTCGATCAGATATCTTCTGCCGCCTTCTCCCTCGCTGACAGGCTCATTGGGCCCTTTGGCACCGGTCGTGATCGCGATCGTCTTTTCATTTTCCATAAGATAGGCATAAGCGCTGTCGAGTCTTGCCTTATAGTCCATAGAAGGACCGGTTTCGGAAATGTAAGAACCTAAGACGATGAGATGGTCCGCGTCCCTGGCACAGGGACGTAAGCTGAACGAAATGATCCATATTTCAAAAAGAAGGAAGACAGTGACGAAAGTAAGGATCAGCCCGTTCAGGATCCGACACGCCTTCATGCCGATCTTTTTGCGTATCGAAACGCGGTAACGGCAAAGCATAAACAGGATGATCCCTATCAGCAGATAAAAGAAATTGAAGATATGAAAAGGCCCGATCAAAAACAAGACGATCAGGCCATAGATGATGCATAGATAGGAAACGGCTTTTGTGACTTTGAAGATCTTTGCTTCCACACTACAATGGTATCATTGTTTCCTCAGTTTGAGTCTGCTGCAGACTGCCAGTGCCAGGGCGGCAAGAATGAGCAGTGCTTCGATATAGCTGGTCGAAGGTAAGACGCCGAAAAGTCTGTTGACCGCTACCAGCAGAAGCAATACGGCAGCGATGACTTCCAGGGTATCGAATCCCTTTTCCGCCTCTGAGACCTTCTGCTTTTCTTCTTCCTGCAGTTCCTCTTCTTCTTCATTGATCAGCTCGACGATGTCGGCGGATGTGATGACGCCTAAGATCTCATTTGTTTCCTTATCCAGTACCGGAATGGAATCTTCGGAATAGTCCGCCAGCGTATCGATCGCCGCATCGGTGATCTTCTCTTTATCGTAAACAAACGGATAGGACAGGATGATCTTCTCATCGAGATCCTCATCTTTCTTGGTGATCAGAAGGTCACGCAAAGTCAGGGCACCATAGAACTTGCCATCCTTCACGATGTATAACGTCTCGATATTGTCGTTTTCTTCCGCCTCTTCGATGAGCTGTTCGATCGACTTCTTGATGCCGATGCCATATTCCAGCGTGATGTAGTTGGTAGTCATCAGAGAACCGAACTCATCGTCTTCATAGGACTGTAAGAGCTGGATATCGGACTTGGACTCCGGTTCGATGAGGGAGATGATCTCGTTGGCCTTCTTCTCATCGAGTTCTTCCAGGATATCGATCGCATCGTCGGCATCCATTTCTTCTAAGATATCGGCAGCCGATTCGTTTTCCAGTTCGGCAAAATACTTGTCGACATCTTCATCCAGATACGCAAAGATCCTCGATGTCGCTTCGATGCCGATGGCCTTGTACAGACGTTTTCTTTCATCCGGTGAAAGGTAGGTCAGAGCGTCCGCGATATCGTTGTCGTGATAGTTGGTCAGCGTCTGCGCCAGCAGTTTGGAATTCTTGGTTTTGCGTATGAGATCGAAGATCTCCTGTGTGTAATTTCTTTCTTCGATATTTTCTTCCAGATATTTGTTTTCCATGTCTGCTCCTTTCTATCAGATCCACTTCTTGAATCGTTTGATGTAGATGTTCTTCATGATCTGGGCGATCAGCATGTACACGACCATCAGGATCCCCAGATAGATCAGATACGTATAAGGAAGCGGCTTCATATCCAGGATGTACGCCAGATCGCTCATACCGATGACAAGCGTGATCACTACGACCGCCAGTGTGGAAATGATCAGTTCCCTTCCTGCCTTGCCTGAGGCAAACGGCAGCTTATGCGTACGGATGGTATGGATGACCAGGGTCTGTGAGATGACGCCGAAGATGAACCAGCCGCACTGGAAGTATTCGGCCTTTTCCGGCGTCTTATAGCCGAAGATGAACCACAGCACCGCAAAGCACAGGACATCCAATAGTGTTGAAGTCAGGCCGAAATAGAACATGAACTGTTTCAAGGAATCCGTATCCCATTCCATCGGCTTTTCGATATACTCTTTTTCGACATTGTCGTAAGGCATGCCGAACTGGGCGAAGTCATTGAGGATATTCTGTACCAGGATGTGGACCGGCTTGAGAGGCAGGAACGGCAGAGCCAGCGAAGCGATCAGAACGGAGATCATATTTCCGAAGTTGCCGGAGATCGCCATCTTGAGATACTTGTTCATATTGGCAAAGGTCCTTCTGCCCTCTTTGACGCCCTCATCCAGGACATTGAGATCTTTTTCCAGAAGGATGATGTCCGCCACTTCCTTGGCGATATCGACGGCCGTATCCACGGAGATGCCGACATCAGCCTGTTTCAAAGGCGGTGCATCGTTGATGCCGTCACCCATATAGCCCACCACATGTCCGAGTTCCTGGAAGGTCTCGACGATGCGCTTCTTCTGCAAAGGATTGAGCTTGGCAAAGATCTGCGCCTTCTTGCAGGCATTTTTGAGCTGACCGTCATTCATCATTTCGATATCCTGACCGGAGTAGGCGTATTCCGTGTCGATGCCGATGCGGCCGCAGATATTGACTGCGACCTGCTTGGAGTCACCAGTCAGGACCACCGTTCGGATGCCATTGTCTTTCAGCGCCTTGATCGCGGAGATCGCCGATTCTTTCGGAGGATCCAGGAAACCGATGAAACCCAACAGGACCATATCCTTTTCATCTTCGGAAGTGAAGGCATCGATATCCGGGATCTCGTTTTTCTGTGCGACCGCGATGACACGGATGCCTTGCGCACCGTTGTCTTCCGAGATCTGGTAGGCGTTCTTGCGAAGTTCTTCGTTCATCGGCTTCACTTCCCCTTCGATCTCGACGAAGGCACAGTTGGCGATGATCTCATCGACCGCACCCTTGGTGATCAGCTGCCGTTTGAGTTTCCTGTCACGCAGCACGACCGACATCTTTCTTCTTGCGAAATCGAACGGGATCTCATCTTCCCTGACATAGGACTTCTTCAGATAATCCAGGCCTTCCTTCTCTCCTCGGGAGATGATGGCACGGTCCATCAGGTTCTTGAGTCCGGTCTGGAAATAGCTGTTCAAGAAGGCATGGCGAAGCACCCTGATGTCTTCCTTGCCCGAAGCATCGAGATATTTCTCCAGGATGATTTCATCCTGGGTCAGTGTTCCGGTCTTATCGGTACATAAGATATCCATCTCACCGAATGTCTGAATGCAGCCGAGCTTTTTGACGATGGTCTTTTTCTTCGACATCGAGATGGCACCCTTGGCAAGCGAGGAAGTGATCATGACCGGAAGCATCTCCGGCATCAGACCGACGGCGATCGTGATCGCAAAGATCAGAGAATCCAGAAGGTCGTTCTTGGTGAGATAGTTGGCAGCGAAGATCACCGGTACCATGACCATCATGAAACGGATCAGAAGCTTTGTGATGGACTCCATGTTCTTATCGAAGACCGACTTCTCGTTCTGCGCTTCCAGGCTCTTTGACATCGTACCGAAATAGGTGTCATTGCCGGTCGCCAGAATGATGGCCCTTGCCGCACCGGAAACGATATCACAGCCCATGAAACCGATATTGGAAAGATCGGTGATGTTCTCACCGTCCCTTAAGTCCGCGTATTTTTCCACCGGATTGGATTCACCGGTCAGCTGTGCCTGGTCGACGAAAAGGTCCTTGGTCTCGATGAAACGCACATCGCCCGGTATCAGATCGCCGGACCCGAGTATGACGAGGTCTCCCGGCACACAGTCTTCGATCGGGATCTGTCTCTTCATGCCCTGACGCACCACATTGACTTTGGTGACGATCATCTGCTGCAGCGCTTTGGCAGCCTCATCGGATTTCTGCGACTGGATGAACGATGTCGCCGAAGAGATCGTCACGATGATCACCAGCATGATGATCGTCGCATAGGAAGGCGCAGGCGAAAGGACCACATCGGTAAAATAGCTCACGGCCACGACCGCCAGTAAGACGATGTTGAAAGGATTGATGATGGCTTCCTTCAAGCGGGTGAAGATCGAATCGTTCTTGCCGCTTTTGATGACGTTGGGACCGTAAAGTTCCTGTCCTTTCTCTATCTGTTCGCCGCTCAGCCCGTCGTTATTGATCCCGAAATGATCGAAAACTTCCTGCGGGGCAAGCACAGAAAAAGATGTCAGCTTTTCTTCGACATTACTGTTTGTTTTCTTGATTTTCTTTTCCATATAAAAAGCCTCCTGTACGGCGGCTTTGCTTACTTACTGAACACGCAGAAAAGATTCAGCCAGAGCCGCCAGATCATACATGCACGATAAAGGGATTTCAGCAGCTTCCATGATAAAAATGAATCCTTTCCTTGTAACTTTATATTATCAGAAAAAAATAAAAAGCAAGTGAAAAAATCGTTCACCGGAATACGGTTTTAGAAACGATCTTTTCCATAGAAAAAGCCGGCCCTGTTTTTACAGAGTGACCGGCTTTGATCTTATCGTTCAGGCCATCAAGGAAGACGGTTGCCCGCATCCAGATACAGGGTGTACCAGTCTTTCTTTTCCAGTGTGATATCGCAGGCTTTGACAGCGGAAGCGATGTGTTCGATATTGGCGGTGCCCAATACGACCTGCACCTTCATCGGCAGACGTAAGAGCCATGCGTAGGCGATGGCGTCTTTGCCGACACCGTATTTTTCCGCCATTTGATCCAGCGTCCCGTTGAGCTTTTCATAGCGCTCGGAATTTAAGAACGTCCCTTCGAAGTAGCCGATCTGAAGCGGCGACCAGACCTGCAGGACCCTCTCATGATCTCGCAGGTATTCCAAAGTACCGGCATCGCGCATGATCGAAGGATCGTTGCCCATATTGACATTGAGCCCGGCATCGATCAGAGGCGTGTGAACGATCGACATCTGCAGCTGATCGGCAAAGAGCTTTTCATCGATGTTGTTTCCCAGATATTCCATCTGGAAACGGTTCATGTTGGATACACCGAAATGACGGACCTTGCCGCTTTCCTTCAGCTGAGAGAAAGCCTTATCCACTTCCTCCGGTTCCATCAACACATCCGGTCTGTGTAAAAGCAAGGAATCCAGATGATCGGTATGCAGCCGTTCCAGAATGCCGTCCACGCTTTCCATGATGTGTTCATAGGAAAAATCGAACCACCCCTTGCGTATCCCGCACTTGGACTGTAGGAACATCTTTTCGCGGTATCCGGGGTTCTTCTTCAGGAATTCGCCGAAGAGTTCTTCGCAATGTCCGCCGCCGTAGATATCCGCATGATCGAAAAAGTTGATCCCGAGATCCAAAGCTGTACATATGTATTCTTCCGTCTTTTTCTCATCAAAACCGGCGATGCGCATGCATCCGCAGCCGATCGCAGAAACTTTTTTACCAAAGATATCGATATATTTCATATTTGATACTCCATCCTCCTGACATAAGCCATATTCCGACACGGTCATAAGACAATGACAGACATCTATCCTAACGGGATCTCCACGACCTCGGCCATCTTGGACAGACAGCTTTCGATCTGCAAGGAGATCTCCTTGATCAGACGATCGGAAATATCGTCATTCTTCTCCTGTTCCAGCTTTTCATATAAGGACGCCTTGACCTGTTCACTGATCTGGTCGATCCTGCCTTTCAAATAGGAACGCGGTATGACTTTCCTGACAGGCGTCGGGATGTTGGAGTTGAGCAATAGTTCCTGCATCTTGTCCTTGCCTAAAGCCAGGATCAAAAGAGAAACGACTGCCCCGGCGATGATGCCCGGAAGCCCGTTTGCGATCAAAGCCACGCCGCCGCCTCCGCACAGCAGGCCGATGACGATCGAGATCGTCGCATCGATCAGCCAGGTGATCTCATTGAGCGCAAAGAGGTTCTTTGCCTCGACATCGATCTGTATGTCGCTCATCGACAGGAAAGAATTCAAAGACAAAGAAGAATACGGGATATTGTGCTTCACGCAGATCGGCATCGTGTACTCTTCCAATTCATAGGAGACGTTCTTGAGCCACTTGGCGACCGGCTTCATCAGCAGTGCCCTTGCCTCATCGGTATGTAAGTAGGCGTCGATCTCTTTTTCCATGATCGGATCGATGTCAGCAAGTTTTTCGATCTGCCCGTCACGCCACTTTTCCGCGATCGGCAAAGCCACATTCTCCAAGATCGGAGCGACCATCGTCTCCACCGCATCGTGATAAAGCTGGGCGATGTGTTCGCCGACACAGCGTTCGACGATCGTCGATTCCACCAGTGAGGAAACTTCCTTGCGGAACTGGCGCAGTTCCTCATCGATCTTTCCGCACATCGAAAGACCGGAAGCCACGGAAAATTCCGGTTCCGCCGAGCTGATGACGATCGCATCGGCAAAGACTTCCTGACACCATTTGCGGATCACTCTCATCCTGGAGACACCGCCGGTCAGAAAGATCAGTTCCGGTTGCTGTTCACCAACTCCCTGTTTTGCCTCACGCAGGCTTTCCAGGAAGACTTCTTTGAAGGAGCGTCCTTCCAGCCTGTCCACGCTTTGTTCCAGAAGCTTGTCGGCGATCTGTTCATCCAGACGAAGTGTCAGTTTTACCGGCAGGATGCCCTGACGCAAAGAGACCGAAACGGAGCACTCGTTGTCTTTCCAGTACTCTTCATCCGAGAAATATTTTTCTTTCAGCCTTCTGGCTGCGAAATCACAATAGCTGTGCCATGCCTCACTTTCTTCGAAGATCTTGCGGATCTTCTTTTCGTTGGGTGAAGCCTTTATCGATTCCTCCAGGAGTATCTCATCCATGATGCCGCCGCCAAGATAGACTTCTCCGCCTGTCTTGAGCTCAACTTCCTTGCCGCCCATGATGTAGGCAAAGTCCGTCGTGGAAGAGCCGATATCGACGACTAAGACCGGACGGTTGAGGATGTCATAGCCGACCTGCAGATGTTTGGACTGGCAGGCACAGACCAGAGCAGCCCTTGATTCCGAGATGATCTTTACCGGCGGATAGCCGACCTTTTCAAAAATCGCCCGGTATTCTTCCCTGGCCACCTTATCCCAGCCGGCCGGACAGCCGACATAAAAACTGCAGTCTTCGCCCTTGATGAGCTGGCCATTCAGGTATAACTGTCCCAAAACGCCCGAGGCAAAACTGGCGATATCTTTCCTGGCCTCGTTCTCGTTCAGGAAATGCGATTTGAAACGTTCCTTGCGCTTGATCGCATCCGGGTGATAGCACGCCTCTTCCCCGATCAGCAAGGTCCCGTCTTTCAATAAGGCATAGGCGGAAATGAAACTTTTCGCCTCGTTGACCGGTAAGATCTCCGGTACATCGTTTTCATTTTTATCGAGTCTGCTTACCGCACTCTCGGCATCGCCGAGGTCAAATCCATAGAAACGATCCATATTCAATCTCCTGTCGCCAGTCCTTTGCGAAGCACCTCATCCCCGATGAGCAGCGCCGGACGTATCGTCGCGATCGCCGCACCCGGCATGCGTTCGAACAGCTGTTTATTGGAACCGTCATAATCGATGACGTCGATTTTATGTCTGTGCAGATAGAATTTGAGATCCGAGATCATCTGTCTGGCATATTCTTCTTCCGTTTGCGCATATGCGGTCTCTAGCAGCGAAGAATACAGCTGCACGTCTTCTTTCTTCATACCCTCTTTTTCATCGAGCAGCGCCTTCTTTTCCTTCAGCAGGATGCGGTTTCTTTCTTCTTCCAGGACCCTGTCCATCCGTAATGCGCAATTCAGCATGATATGATAGGTCTTTTCCGGTGACGGGATGGTCTCGGCATAGAGCTCTTCCTTGTTTTCTTCCTTCTTCTTGAAAAACAGAAGACCGGAGATAAAGAAAAACAGGACAGCTGCGCCGATCAGAGAAAAGGCGATGATCTTTTCATCACTCAAAGGGAAGATGTCCGTAAGAAGATACAAAACGGCTCCGGCGCCGATCAGGCAGCCCAGCCCCAGCAGAAACAGGGCGATGCCCCAGGCCGAACGCTTCGGTTTGTTTACACCCGGACGATACTGGCTCTTTGACCAGATCACCGACTCCCCGTCACAATCCAGAAAGCCTGCCGAAGCCTTGTATGCCTCGATCATGAACATCACTGTCTTTTTCAAAGACTCGTTTTCTTCTTCCTCGTTATATAAAGTCAGAAGTCTGCCGAATTCTTCCTCAACGAAACGTACGGTCTCTGCCGATGACTTGGCGGCTGCCGCATTATGTAAGAAACGTTCCTTATCTTTTTCAAGAAGTGACTGCATGTTTGCCATAGGCACCTCCTCATTCCTCTTTATACGTTATCATTATAGCGTATCTTCTTACACATGAAAAAAGGCAGGATCGCTCCTGCCTGACATTAAAGTTCCTGTTTATTTCTTGTAGTTGTCCCACATCCTGCCTGTGGCATCCGAGATCATTTCGATGGCTTTCTCGACGGAAGCCTTGTCCCAGGTCTCTTTCGGACCGCGGAACTGCGTCGTGAAGTCATCACGGTTGTCGAATACGCCTACCGGCAGATAGAAGGTCTCGCCCCAGGCTTCGACTTTCAAAGTATCCGGTTTGTCGGAAACTTCCTTCATATACAGGACATCGTCGCAGCCGTAGTCATAGTACATGACCTTGTCCGGCGTCTTGTGGTTGATGGAGGAACCCGGATTGTTCGGATCGAAACGGGCATCGTTTTTGGCACGGGATTCTTCCGGTGTGACCCACAGATATAAGACGGCCGTATTCTTCAGCAGATCAGGAGACAGCATCGAGTAGGTGTACTGGTAACCGAAGGTACCGGTCAGCGGCATCGAAGCGCCGTCATTGCCGCCTCTGGAGAATTCGATGATGATCGTCTTGTCCGACATATCCTCACAATACTGGGACTGTTTCTCATCAAGAAGTGCCCTCGCCTCATCTTCGAGCTCTTCGGCGATCTGATGGCGGACATCCTCATCCAGCAAAGAGATCAGCGGTTTCATACCGACAGCGATGCAGCCTCTGTCGAATCTTTCGAACAGATATTCGGCAGCCGAAGCCGGCTTGACATAGTTGCGGTTGACCAGATCCTGGTAATCTTCGCTCAGCAGGATCGATAAGACGCCCCACACTCTGCCATCATAGGTCGGTGATTCATCGTCCGGATAATAGAGAGTCGGCTTGCCCATGGCGGCAAGTTTCTTGTCGACCTGGCGCATCAGCCAGACATATGGAAAATCATCCAGCTGCAGGTTCTTGCCGATATGGAAATCGTTGACCATCTGCTCGGGATCATTTTCATTCATGAACTTTCTCAGCTCGGATTTGCCGGAAGCCGGCAGAGCATTGAGCAAAACAACATCAAATACTTTTTTGTTCATATTTTTCTCCTGAGTGTCTTTCTTTACCTATATCTTACCATAGGAAATATGCCCCCGCCTGACTTGAAAAAGCAGTTCATGTTTTATTGTGCATTCATGATCTCATCGGTCTGTTTTCAAATACAAAAGGAGCTTTCGCTCCTGAAATGACGTCGGTCTTCCGCCGCTATCATATCTGATTTAATGAAAAACGGGACAGGTAAACTCCGGATCGTTCCTCTTCTTTCTGATGAAGAAGATCATGCGGATCATGTAGATGAATTCGAAAGCGACCAGGCCGATCTCGACAAAAGCCGTCCACTCCGGAAGATCCGGCGTGAGAAGGAAGTTGTAGAGACCGTGCATCAGCATCGGTACGACAAAACCCAGAAACCTGAAGACCGGCTTTTTCTCAGCGATCCCCTTGCCATATAACTGGCCCATCATCAGCTGGTTAGGCACATGACCCATCAGGACACCGCGGATGATGATCTGGGCGATATTGGTTCCGAAAACATAGACGATATCTTCCAGCAAAGCGAAGCTGATCGCCGATATGGTCAGAAAAGAGATGATATCGAGCCTTGAGGTCTTTTCACGGTTCTTCATAAAGTATTTGCGGGCAAATAAGAACTTGGCCGTTTCTTCACAGAACGCATTGACGACGAAACAGACAAAAAGACGATCCAGCATCGGCTTGTCCTTGGCGATCCCGCTCATATTCCACGGGATCCTGAACAATGCCCCGAGAAGCATTACTACACCGCAGATCGCAATACCCTGAAACAGAAGTCTGGTACAGTCTTTCTTATATTCTTCGTCATTCTTCCGATTGTTTCTCAGAAAGAAAAACATCAGGATCGACGGAATGAACGAAAGGATGAGAGCGATTATCAAAACCATATTATTTCCTCCCGGTCTGATCAGGATATATGAACTTTTCCTCAGGACCTCTTATTAAGATTATATGACAATTCTCACATATGGCGATATCCGTCAAAAAAACATACCGCCTTCCTTGCGAAAGACGGTATGTTTCATCAAAACGATGCTTAGTTGTTCTGCGGAGCCAGGATCATCGACCCGTCGCTCACGATCTGAGGCAATACGCCATCCCATTTGTCGTAGTACATCTTCTGCAAGATCTTATCCGTCAGGCTTTCGGACGTCGTCTCATTGACATAGGCTTCCGCATCCGCTTGGATCCTGGCGACTTCGGCCTGCGCATTGGCTTCGATGATCTTGGTCTCAGCTTCCGTTTCCGCACGCAGCTTATTCTGCTGGGCGACCTGTTTTGCCTCGACGGCATCGGTAAAGGCATCCGTGAAGTCGATGTCTTCGATCGATGTCGAAACAAGCAGGATATTGTATTTCGATAAGGCCTTGCCCAGTTCTTCTTCGATGCCGACAGCCAGCTTTGTGCGGTCGGTGATCAGCTCTTCCGCCGTATACTTGGCGGAAACGGTCTTGACCGCCTCCATAACGCTTGGCGAGATCACCGTGGAATAGTATTCCTTGCCGATGGAAGAATAGATCGTCATCGCCTCATTCTTGGAGATCTGATAGTTGACCGTATAGATCATCCTGACTTCCTGGATGTCCTTGGAGAAAGCACTGAGATCGACGGTTTCCTTCTGAATGCGGTTGTCCATCTTGACCACGGATTGCCACGGCGCTTTGAAATGCATGCCGGAATCCAGAGTCCTGTTTTCCACCTTACCGAAGGTCACGACCACGCCGGTATGACCGGTCGGGACTTTCACCACACACAATAAACCGAGCATGATGGCACAAAGGAATGCCGCTGCCCCAATAATGAATGTTTTTCTTACTTTGTTCATGATTTTACCTCCTGAAATCTGCGATCCGAAGGCAAGATCCGTTTACATAAAAAACATAAACCTTATCTTCAGATCGATCTTCACCAACTTTCCGCTCACGTCAGGGTTAACGACGATTCGATTCAAGATCCGATTTATGAGTTCTTGATAACTCTTTATATGGTCATATGACCTTATGGCTATATTATACATTATCCATGAGCCTTGTAAATACTTTTTAAGAAAAACATGAAAAAACCGATCTGTAAGACCGGTTTGAATCATCTTTCTTCTCTGAAGTAACTTAAGCCCAGGGAAGCAGGCGCCTGATTCTCTCTCTTTTTCTTTCTGGAAACGGCACACAGGACGACGATCGTGACAAGATACGGAAGCATCTTATACAGGTTCTGCATGTAGGTCGCCTTGCTGAGGTTGAGCTTTTCCGCCAGGAATTTGGAAACGGAGCCAGGGATATAGATATATGCCCAATAGCATAAGCCGAACAGGTAAGCGCCCCAGGTCGCATTCTTCGGTTTCCACGATGTGAAAATGACCAGAGCGACAGCCAGCCAGCCTAAGGCCTCGATCGTTGAATCGTTGGCCCAGCTGCCCTGGATATAGTCCATGACATAGAACAATCCGCCCAGTCCGCAGATCGCGGAACCGATGATCGATGCCAGATATTTGTAACGGGTGACATTGATGCCGGCTGCATCCGCCGTTGCCGGATTCTCACCGACGGAACGAAGGTTCAGACCGACGCGGGTCTTATCCAGGAAATACTGGATGGCGAATGCCAGGATGAGGGCCAGATAGACCATCCAGCCATGGGAGAAGACGATGGAGCCGAAGGCACCGAATTTTCCGAAGAGGAACGGCAGCTTCATACGGAAGATGTTTGCCGTACGGGCGACCGAGATCGTTCCGACACCGCCGGAAAGCTTCATCATACTGCCGCCGAAGAAGTTGGCGATACCCGTACCGAATATCGTTAAAGTCAGACCGGTGACGTTCTGATTGACCTTCAATGTGACCGTCAGAAAGGCAAACAGCAAGCCGGCCAGCGCGGAGGCTATAAGGCAGGCAAGCAGAGCGATCAGCATGCTCAAAACAGGATTCAGGGAAGTGACGGCTCTTTCATACAGGAATGCCGCAGCAAGCGCTGCGATACCGCCGATCTGCATGACACCCGGGACACCGAGGTTGAGATCACCGGCTTTCTGATTGATCGTTTCACCGATGCAGCCATACATGATGACGGTGCCGAAGGTGATCGCCGCAACGCACCAGGATATGATCTGGGATACGCTCATTTATCTGCCCTCCTTTCGGTTATGATTGAAACTTACTTTATAGTTGTTGAAGAAATCCGAGCTCAGGATGAAGAACAGGATGATGCCGGTAATGATCTGTGAGGCGAATTCGTTCAGACCGAAGTCGGAAGAGATCTGCGCTGCGCCTTTGCTTAAAAAGACGATGAACAGCGAGATCAGAGCCATCGCGAACGGATTGAATTTCGCCAGCCAGCAGACGATGATGGCGGTGAAGCCTCTGCCGCCGGCCGTGTTGTTGGAGATCGTGTGCGAGATACCGGAAACTTCCACAAAGCCCGCCAGACCGGAGATCGCTCCGGAAAGAAGGACATTGTTGCGTATGACTTTCGGCACATTGATGCCGGCATATTTTGCCGTAGCTACCGATTCGCCGACCACGGCGCCTTCATAGCCGTGCTTGGAATATTTCATATAGACATAGATGAAGACCGTGACTACAAGAACGATCAGGATATTCAATGTATACTGCTGACCGAATACCGGCGGGAACCAGCCGCCCTGGCCGTTCATGTTGATGATACCGACGGAGTGCGACTGTTTCTTGTCCCAGAAGTCGACGAAGAATTCGATCAGCTGTATGCCGACATAGTTCATCATCAGGGTGAACAGCGTCTCGTTGGTATCGTATTTTGCCTTGAAGTAGGCGGGCAGGAACGCCCATATCGCACCGGATAACATCGATGCGATCATCATCACCAGAAGCAGAAGCGGAGTCGGTACCTTGTTTCCGAAATAGATCATGAGTGCCGCCGTGCTCAGTCCGCCGAGAAGGATCTGTCCTTCAGCGCCGCAGTTCCAGAAGCGCATGCGGAAAGCCGGTGCCAGCGACAGCGAGATCAGAAGAAGCAGGCAGGCATCACGAATGGTGATCCAGGCTCTTCTTTTGGTACCAAAGGCACCTTTGAACATCGAAACATAGACACTGATCGGATCAAGTTTCGTCACGAAGAAGATGAACAGTGCGGAAACCAGAAGCGCACAGAAGATGGCGATCGCGATCACCAGTGCTTTCACAGGGAGGGAGGCTTCGTCTTTCTTCGTCACGCGAAGAAATGATCTGTGATGGACCTTTTCCATTATGCTTCCTCCTTTAAGTGCGTCATCAGATAGCCGACTTCCTCTTTCGAAGCGGTACGGCCATCCAGCATTCCGTTCATCTTGCCTGCGCACAGGACCATGATACGGTCAGATAAAGCCAGAAGGACATCGAGGTCTTCACCGACATAGATGACGGCGACGCCTTTCTTCTTCTGTTCGTTCAGTAAGTTATAAATGGCATACGAGGTATTGATATCCAGGCCTCTGACCGCATAGGCAGTCATTAAGACCGTCGGTTTGTTGTTGATCTCACGGCCGACCAGGATCTTCTGTACGTTGCCGCCGGACAGTCTGCGGACCGGATATTCCAGGTCCGGAGTCACAACTTCCAGTTCGTCTTTGATCTTGACGGCGGTATCATGCGGCATCTTGCGATGCAAGAACGGTCCGCTTCCTTTTCTGTATCTCTTCAGCATGACGTTGTCGGTCATACCCATGTTGCCGACAAGACCCATGCCCAGTCTGTCTTCCGGCACGAACGCCAGATGTAAACCATGGGAGATGATCTCTTTGGTGGAAAGACCGACCAGTTCATGGACGCCATGTGCCGTCGAATTGTAGATGACGGAAGAGCCTTCTTCGCATTTCTGTAAGCCCATGATCGCTTCCAGCAGTTCCTTCTGTCCGGAACCCGAGATACCGGCGATGCCCAAGATCTCACCGGAATACAGATCGAAGCTGATGTCATCGACGACGTTCTTGCCGTCGATATTCTTGACGGTGAGGTTCTTTACTTCGAGCCTCTTGTGTTTTTCTTCCACGAAATCTCTGGCGATGTCCAATGTGATCTTTTCACCGACCATCATTTCCGTCAGCTGCTGCTCATTGGTCTCCGTCTTTAAGACGGTGCCGACATTTTCGCCCTTGCGCAATACGGAGATACGATCGGAGATCTCCATGACTTCATTGAGTTTATGGGTGATGATGACGATCGATTTGCCGTCATCTTTCATATTGCGTAAGATCGTAAAAAGCTTTGTGATCTCCTGCGGTGTCAGGACCGCTGTCGGCTCATCCAGGATAAGGATCGAAGCGCCGCGGTACAATGTCTTGACGATCTCCAGTGTCTCTTTTTCCGAGACGGACATCTCGTAGATCTTCTTGTCGAGATCAAGGTCGAAGCCGTATTTCTGACAGATCTGTTCCACCTCGGCCCGGCATTTCTTTTCCGCTTCCTTTGCCGGCAAGCCGATCAGGATATTCTCCAGAGCCGTGAAGACATCGATCAGCTTAAAGTGCTGGTGGACCATGCCGATGCCAAGGTCATAGGCGTCCTTCGGCGAAGTGATCTCCACCTTCTGATCATTGATCAGGATCTCGCCTTCATCAGGACTGTATATGCCTGCCAGCATGTTCATTAATGTCGTCTTGCCCGAACCGTTCTCGCCCAATAAGGAAAGGATCTCGCCTTTATAGACGTCGAGATCGACATGATTGTTAGCCAGGACTTTCCTTCCGAAACGTTTGGTGATGCCGCGCATCGATACAGCGATTTCGCTCATAAAATTCCTCCTGAATATAAAACATTACAGGCTGAGACTCAGCCTGTAATGTTCAAAGAATCTGATAAGTGTTGAATTAGTTAAGTTCTGTGATACCGTCGATCCTCTCAGCGAAATACGGAGCACTTCTGAATTCGGACTCGTGGAAGTAACCGTCGATCAGGCATTCCGTATCCGGAGTGTAGTTCGGATCAGATTCGACATCTGCCATCATGGAAGTCGGAGCTGCGCCACCAACTGTGAATGTGGAAGCGTCGAATACGTGTAAGGAACCGTCCTTGATCGCAGCGATGGCTGCATCGACAGCTTCCTTCGTGCCTTCTGCAACGGAAGAACCGAGGTCAGTGATCGCAACGGCACCTTCATTGTAACCGCCGGTCCAGTCAGTCATCATATCTTCACCGTTGAGCCAGCAGTTGAAAGCGTAAGTGTAGAATTTTTCCCAGACGTTGGAAGCGGAAGTAAGAGCTACATCCGGTGCAACATCAAGCATGGAAACGTTGTAACCGACAGAGTAAGCTGTGAAGCCGTACTTGTTGTCTTCCATGTTCTTCTGTAACTGGGAAGGAGCACCTGTGGAGTCTGCGTGCTGGCCGACGATGACACAGCCCTGAGACATCAGATCATCACCGACAGTAGCTTCGGCAGTGATATCGAACCAGGAGTTGGTGTATTCAACAAACATGACAGCGTTCGGATAAACGGAACGTAAGCCAAGGAAGAAGGCAGTGTAACCGGAAACGACTTCCGCGTAAGGGAACGCGCCGACATAACCGACCTTGACATTGCCGTCAGCGTCGAAGTTTTCAGGAACCAGAGCACCGTTTGCCTCGAGCTCTTTGATCTTCATACCGGCAACGATACCGGAGACATATCTGGATTCATAGACCTTTGTGAAAGCATTCTTGAAGTTAGGCAGACCGGAAACTGCAGCGGTATCACCGGTGTCAGCAACGAATGTGACATCAGGGAATTCCGTAGCTGCCTGCTGCATGAAGGACTGGTGACCGTAAGAGTTGGAGATGACTAATGTCGCACCGTTTTCAACGAGGTCGACAGCAGCATCGTAACAAGCCTGTGTTTCAGGAACGACATACTTCCAGAGGATCTTGTCATCGGAGATACCTAAGCCCTTAGCGGCATCCTTGATACCTTCCATATGTGCATAAGTGTAACCTTCGTTCTCATCGCCGACCAGGATGATACCGATCTTTGCGTCAGAAGAAGTTTCTTCAGCCGGTGTTTCTTCTGCCGGAGCTTCTTCCTTATTAGAAGAACAGCCGACAAGTGAGAAGACCATCAGCATCGCGAGTAAGACTGCTAATAATTTTTTCATTTCTTTTTCTCCCTTTCTTTCCATGAAAAATGTGAAAACCATCTTCTTCACCGTTTTTCAAATAAGAAAAACAGTTCTTCCTGAAGAAGATCTTTCGAAGGATCGATTGAGATCCCCCTTGTAATCCTATCGTCTGCAGATAGAATGTCCAAAGGGCAATCTATCATAGTCCCGGTATTTACGGCACCGAGGTAGAGACTCTTTCACCACATCTGAAAGATTATACGATATTTTTACCCCTCTAATTTAACATAAAAAAACCGTTTTACAAGTCTCAGAAGTGAACTTTTTTGTAAAACCGTACTTGTAAGCGTTTTACTTTATTACGTTTCATATCGGGCAATATTTCCCGAAGAAAAAACGACTCCAAAAAGGAATCGTTCGTCTTTTTTTCTAAAATGCTCCCTGCGTTTTACCAGTATTCCGCACCGAAGGAAGACTCGTGTTCAACCAAGGGGATCAGCTCGCTTTCCGTCCTTTCGATCCGGATGAAACGGCTGTTTGCGATCAGATCGATCGCACTTTGTATCTCTTCTTCGCTTCCCTGTATCTCCATGGTGACCGAACCGTCGTTTTCATTCTTCACCCAGCCGGTCAGTCCTAAAGACTCGGCTGCCATCATCGCCTGAAAGCGGAAGCCGACGCCCTGTACTGTTCCATAGAAACGAAAATGTCTTCGAACTATCTGATCCATATCCTTATCTTCTTTTATCTGTCTGTTCTCTTCGCCATTCAGGAAAGCCTTCAGCGCATCAAGCTGCCGCAGCGCTGTGCTTCGTCCGATATCGTAGACTCTTTGTAACTCTTCAGGATCCTTGCTGGTCCTTCCGATATTCAAAGCCTGCGGTGGACGGATCACAAAGATCGCTCCTCTGGCTTCTTTCTTTTCGATATCGGCAACTTCATGATTGTACATCACATGCCTTTTCTCCAAGGCATCGACCATCAAAGGGTAATCCTTCAAGGCGATGCGCATCAAAGGCAGCAGCTTGTTCTTTGATTTTTTATATCCCTTAGGCTGAGTGAGGATGACGACGTTTCGATCGTATCCTTTTTCTTCCATGAACTTCAAAGGGATCGAATCGGCGATGCCACCGTCAAGAAGTTCGTTATTTCCGATCTTCACGATCCTTGAAACGACCGGCATCGAAGCGGAAGCCCGCATCCATTGGGTATCTTCCTTACCGCCGTCTTCACATTTATGAAACAGACACTTGCCCGTCTTGACGTCCGTCGCTCCGACATAGAATTCCATCGGGTCTTCCTTGAAGGTCTTGGTATCGAAGACATCGAGCTCATCAGGCAGATCCTCGTAGCAGAACTTCGCATCATAGAGATCGCCGCTCTTTAACAAAGAAACGATGGATCCGTAGCGCTTGTCTTTGCAATAGGTCTTGTTGTATCGCAAAGGCCTGCCGATCTGTTTTGACTTGTAGTTGCAGCCAAAGACCGCACCGGCAGAGATGCCGACAGCGCCATCGAATGTGATCCCATTCTCCATGAAGACATCGATGACCCCGCAGGTGAACATCCCGCGCATCGCGCCGCCTTCCATGACCAGTCCTTTTTTCATACGTCTATTCTAACACCGCAGAAAAGACTTTGGACCCCGCTTGATCCTTATTCCGCTTTCTGAAGTATCAGATGGATCGTTTCATCCTGATGGATCGACGCATTTTCAATGATGCGCTGCTCCTTGTCATCGTAGCAGCCTTCCAAAACAGATCCCTCCGGGACATACTTTCCAATCTCCTCATATAAGAAGGAACCATATGCCATCTTCACCCTTTTTTCTTCTCCATCCGGATAGACGATGGTGATCTTCGCCAGGATCTTTCCAATCTCCTCGAGATCCTCATTGATCCACTTCCTTCTTTTTCCGATCCAGTCTTTCAGATCCTCAAAGATCGCATTCTGGCTTGATAGCTCTTCGCCCTCATTCATCGCATAAAAATCTTTCCAGCGTTCCTGATCCTTTATGAATGAAGCTTCGTTCTCCTTCTTCCACCTGTCCAGTATGCCGCCATCCTTGCAAACATCCGCAAGGACTTGATCGAGCAGCTTCCATCTTTCTTTCAGAAGATCACAAAACTCTTCTTTGTCGCGAAGCTCATTGATCCAGTCATGGCGGACATGATTGAAATAGGCGGTATCACCGTCGCCGAAACCCGTATCGCCAAAAGCCCTGTCAAAGTCCCAGAGAGGACCCAGATAGAGTTTTCCTTCGCTGCCATCTGTTTCGAAGCGCTTTTTGTAGCAGTAGGTGGAAGGCGTCTTGAAGCCGTCACTGTTTTCACTGAACTCCTGGATGAGCCAGTAATCGGCTGTCGAGATCATATCGAGCAGATCACCGTAATACACATCACTTTGTTCAAATATTGCATCTTCGCATCGCTGTATATAATCCCTGATATATTCTTTCTGCCTAGTAGTTCCGGCGTCCTTATCTTCGCCTACGAAGCCTGGCGTATCGTTATAGAAAGAAACGCCTCTTGAGGTCACGAAGATGTTTTCTTCCTCGTCTTCCGCCCAGGGACTGAAAGAAAGAAGATAGCCGCCATAGATCTCGGGTGCCGTATCCGCATCTTTGAGCTCATCAAGTTCTATCCTTCCCTCGCCGATCCGCACCTGTTCGCAAAGCAGATAATTGCCAAGGTACTCCTCATCGACATACAGATCGACGTTCACGCCATCGCAGACATACTCCATCCCCATCTTTTCAGCGATATACGAAGTCAGACGGTTCTTGATGAAACTGCGATCGTAGGCATTCGCCAGCAGGACATAGTGCTTGTTGAAACCGGAATTTAAAAGATCCTGCTTCTTCTCGAACTTGATCTTATACGGCTTCTTGTCCGCCAGCCAGGTCGAATTGCCCCGACCGCGCATGTATTCCAGTTTCAGATCCTTCACGCTTTGAAGATCCTCATATCCTTCCGGCACGATCAGATCGAAGCTCCCGGATATTTCATAGGTGTGATCCTCACTGCCGTTGATCTTTGAAAGTCCTTCTTCCTCATCCAGACGGATATAGACCGACGGTATCCCGCTTTCGATCGCTTCTTCTGTCACAGAGGTCTCTTCTGTTATTTCCTCCTTGATCGCTTCTTCCTTATTCTGGCAGGCCGATAAAGAAAGCAAGACGATAAAAAGAAATATGAATATGCATGATCTTTTTCTCATAAGCTCTTCCTCGATTCCATTGTACAAAAAAGCCCTCATCGATGGATGAGAGCTTCTGTAAAATGTATCCTGTTTTTCTATCTTGCCTTATAGACGAAGGCTCTGTCGTGACCGGAATGCAAAGCATCATAGATCTGTCCCGGACGATCTGAATCACCTACCAGGATCAGATCATCGCCATACGCCTTGCGGAACTCTTCGTATTGCGGACGCACCCTTCTGACGCCCATCGCCAGGATGACCGTATCGGCCGGGATCTTTGATTCCTCATTGCTGTGGGTGTCCTTGACAGTGACTGCTCCGTCTTCGATCGTCATCAAAGCCTTGCCTTTGGCGATCGTACCGCCGGCCTTCATGATCTCCTGCGCCAGATGCATGACCACGGACGGATAGAGATTGCCGCCTACTTTGTCGAGCATCTCGACGACCGTGACCTTGTGATCCTTGCCTAAAGTCTCCGCCGTCTCGAGACCCGTGACACCGCCGCCGATGATGACGACGTTCTCGCCTTTGACTTCAGCCTTGCCAGCCAGTACATCTTCGGCTGTGACTGCCTTTTCGATGCCTTCCAGAAGCGGTCTCACCGCCTTGCCGCCGCAGGCCATGAAGACCGCTTCGGCGTGGATCTTCTCCACTTCTTCCAGAGTGCCTGATGTATTGAGCTTGACTTCGACGCCGGCATCTTTGAGCTGTTCTTCCATCGTCTCGACAAATTCATTGATCATGCCTTTGTTTGGCGGGATCGCTGCCAGCAAGGCCGTGCCGCCGAGCCTTTCGCCCGCTTCAAATAAGACAGTATGGAACTTCCTCTTGGCTAAAGTCAAAGCTGCTTCCATGCCGGCCGGACCGCCGCCGATGACAGCAATCGTTCTGCCTTCGCCATTCTTTACGAGCTTATCATCGCCCCATTCGAACTCTCTGCCTAAGACCGGATTGAGTGTGCAGCCAAGCGGCAGACCGTCGTTCAATATGCGGAAGCACTCCATGCAGCCGATGCATTTGCGTATCGTCTTTTCTTTGCCGGCCTTGGCCTTGCATACGAAATCCGGATCGGCAAGATGGCCTCTGGCGATACCGACGAAATCGAAATCGCCATCTTCCAGTAACTGCTCGGCAAATTCCGGATGTTTGATATTGGCGACCGCGATGACCGGGATATTGACGGCCTTTTTGATATTGGCGCCAAGATGTCTCTTCCAGCCTTCCGCGAAGTAGTTCGGTTCGATGATCGTCGCACCGGAATCGTAGGTACCGCAGCTGACGTTCAGACAGCTGATGCCTAAGGCTTCCAGATATTTTGCCTGGGCAATGCCGTCTTCTTCCGTTATGCCATCTTCCAGATAATCGTTTCCGTTCATCCTGACGGAGATCGGGAACTTCGGACCGCAGTACGCCTTGATGCCCATGATGATCTCGGTGATGAAACGCATCCTTCCTTCAAAACTGCCACCGTACTTGTCCGTCCTCTTATTGGTATGCGGGGACAGGAACTGCGATACCAGATAGCCATGTGCCGCATGGATCTCCACGCCATCCACGCCTGCCTTCTGTGCAATGACGGCACCCGTGACGAACTTCTTGACCATCGCTTCGACTTCTTCGGTCGTCAAAGCCCTTGGCTGCTCGCCGATGACCTTGCAGGTGACATCCGATGCCGAAACCGGCTGTTTTCCGCCGATCAGACGGCTCGGAGTCTGATTGCCCGGGTGATGCAGCTGGACGAAGATCTTCGTTCCATAGGCATGTACCGCCTCAACGAGGTGGGAAAGCTGGGCGATCATATGGGTATTGGTCACGCTTAACTGGTTTGGCGTACCTACACCTGTCTCGTCATCGACTCTGGTGATCTCCGTAATGATCAGTCCGACGCCGCCTCTGGCGCGATCGGCATAGTACTTGATCATCCTTGCGCCGGCTTCACCGGTCGATTCCGCAAAAGAACAGCCCATTGCCGGCATGACGACACGGTTCTTGATCTCAAGATTTCCGATCTTCCCCGGCTCAAAAAGTTTTTCGTAAGCCATAGAATTCTCCTTCTTATTATGATGAATAAAAATATACCTACTTTCATTATAAAACCATGTGAATTCTTTCACAATCACTTTGCCCGAAATAAAAAGACCACCGCGAATCAGCGATGATCTTCATTCTCTTAAGAAACTTTCTGCCAGGGGAAGCCGTGCGACTTCGACAGCTGTGCCAACAGTTTCGCCTGGTTTTTCGTGATGCGGTATTTCCTTCCGTTATACGTGACCAGGTCAACGTTTTTGAACACGCCGCTGATGCTATAGCCCTTGATCGTCTTGCGGTCGATCATATCACCGCCCAGGATGATCTTGTTGCGGTTGATGTAGACATAGCGGTTTTTCGGATCTTTGATATCCAATGCCAGGATAAAGATCAGGAAAGCCGACATGATGATCGTTAAGATGCTGGTGGTCTGATCATAGCTTCCCGTGACGGCCGTCAGTATGAGGACCGCGATCAGAAGGATGATCGCCGTCGCGTGTTTGACGACCCACTTGGGATCGGAATCGAATTTCTCATAATCCGCATAGTCTTCTTCGTTGTTTTTATTGCCCATGAGCGTGAATGCTGCCGCAAGGCCCAATGCTGCGATCACGATGATGTATACCATATTTCATCCTCTTTCCTATTAATCAACAAAGACATCCTTATGATGTCATACAACAATGATATCACGAGATGAACTCTCACTTTGCGGCTTCGATCTCAAAAAAAGCTGTCCGTTTGATGCGCCTGGCATTTTCGGACAGCCTTTGTCTTTCTTTGTTTTTTATGATCTATCTCAGGTATTCTCTGTTCTTGATGTCTTTTTCGACTCTTAAGAAAGCCTTGAAGACGACCATGATCTCCATACGGCCGAGGAACATGCCGACAGTCGCCGTCCACAGGATCAGTTTCGGCGCATAGTAATTGGTGATGCCGAGAGAAAGTCCGACGGTCGAGATGGCGGAAGAGAATTCATACATGGAATCCTGCAAAGAATAGCCATACATCGTGAAGATCAAAGATCCGATAAAGAATAACAGGATATAGAACAGGATGTAGCTGGAAGTCGAACGCACTTCCTCATCCGACAGATCATAACGTTCGCCGACCCTGTAGATGTGATGGGTCGTGATGACATTGGGATTCAGTATCGATTCCTTGATCGAATAATAGATGCCCTTTAAAACGACGATGACGCGATACTGTTTGATACCGCCGCCGGTCGATTCCTGGTCGCCTCCCACCAGCATCATCAGGACCATGATCGTGATGAAGCCCGGCGGAAGCAAGCTCATATCGCCGACCGAGACAAAGCCCGTCGTCGTGATGCAGGTGACGAATTGGAATAACGATACCCTTAAGCTCTCCCAGAAGCTGGCCGTATAGCCGGATTGTAAGAGATTGTATGTCATCATGGAGACGAAGATCAGCGTCAGGATGCCAAAGAACTTCGTTTCGCAATGGTTGAAGTATTTCTTGAATCTCCCTGAGAAGAACGACAGGTGCAGCATGAAGTTGGTCTGGCCCAGGATCATCAGAACGATCGTGACCAGTTCGACCGCTACGGAATGGTAGCCGTAGATCGATTCGCCGATGACGGAGAAACCGCCGGTCGACAAAGCCGCGATGGACGTATTGATCGCATCGAATACCGGCATGCCGCATAAGATGTAAGCCAGCGTACCGATGACGATGTATGCCGAATAAAACGACAGGATCAGTCTTGCCGACTTGACAAGGTTCGGCATCAGACGGTCATTGTGGCCTTCCGCATTGTACAGATTGAGACCGTACTTGTCCGAGAAGGCGGACGTGATGATCAGAACGAAACCGACACCGCCGACGAACAGCGTGATCGATCGGAACATCAGGAAGATCTTCGGCGTATGATCGACATCGACGACCGAAAGACCGGTCGTGGAATAGCCCGAGGTCATCTCAAAGGCAGCCTGTGTGAAATTGTAGTCGCCTTTCAGCATCCAGGGTACGCAGGAGATCGTAATGGCCGTCAGCCAGATCAGCACCAGAAGAAGCGAATCGTAATGCTTGTCCAGACGGATGATCTTCGTATCCTTAAGCTTATGACGCATGACCAGTCCGATCAGGATGGTGATGATGCCCGGGATCAGGAAACAATAGGCATAGGAAATGTCTTCCGGATAAAACGGCAGCACCAGCAGCGGAAGCAGCTGTATCGCGCCGATCATCATTAAGAACATCCCCAGATAGAAAAAGACGAGACGATAGTAATCCTTCTTCATTACTTTTTCCTCGAGAAAACGGACACGACCTTGTCTTTGTTTTCAACTGTCGTAACGATCAGTACCTTATCCTTTGACTCGATGACAGTGTGGCCATTCGGGATCAGTGTCTTTCCTTCTCTGGTGATCGAAGCGATCGAGCCAAGATCCGAGATATTGATCTCACGCAGGCTCTTGCCTACGACATCGAGATCTTCGGCGACACGGATCTCCGCAATGAAGACCTTGTCATCTTCCAAAGAAAGAGAATTGACCATGTTTTCGACAGTCGTCAGGTTCCTGACCTGTTCGCCTAAAAGATATGTTGCCGATACCGCCATATCGATGCCCAGTTCCTTGAAGATCTGAACGTTCTTCGGGTTGATGACCATGGCGATGCATCTCTTGGCTCCCAGAAGCATCTTGGCTGTCTTGCAGGCAACGTAGTTTTTATAATCGTCTTCCGATAAAGCCACGAAGATGTCGCAGTTTTCCGCACCGGCTTCCCGCAAGTCGGAAGCTCTCGTACATTTGCCCTTCATGACCGGAATGTCATTGGACGAAGAAAGATAACGGCAGACGTCCTCATCTTCGTTGATGACGACTAAGTCGTTGAGCTTTGTATTAAATAAGGAAATGATATAGTCGGCCTCATGGAAGCCGTCAGCGATCACGATCTTCATTCATCCACCTCTTTCTCTCTTGCGCTTTCAAAATCCTGCAGTGAAAGATCGAACGGACAGATGCATTTGACTCTCTCATCGACCAGAGCACGTTTGCGGGAATCCTTCAGACGGCAATAGACCTGCGGGACATGATAGATGTTCGTACAAAGATCCGCCAGAAAGATATTCGTATTGTCATCATCCGTGACGGCGATGACACGGTTGGCTGTTCTGATGCCGTTTTTTTCCAGCAGTGCGCGGTCTGTCGCATCGCCCACTTCTACGAAACCGGAGAAATCACCGAGTCTGCCGATCTTCTCTTTGTTGCGGTCAACGACGACGATGTTGGAGATCTTGTTCATCGACCTGGCGATCGTACCGCCCAGTCTTCCGGCGCCGATGATGATCGTGTTGTTGTTTTTCATATCACACCTCTTGTCTATGTTTCGTCTTTATTCAAGACGAAAAACAGTCTACAAATCATTATTATAGATTCACTTCTTCAAATAATCCATATTTTGTATGGAATGCATCAAAAAAAATCCTCCCTTCAGGGGAGGACTTTGAACTTAAGAGATTATTTGTAATACCTCATGTTTTCGAAGTATTTGTTGACGATACCGTTGAATTCTTCCCAGAGTTCATTTTCATGTTCTCTGCCGGCGTTGCCAACTTCTTTCCACTTCGTTCTGAGTTCCTTGATGGCGCTTACTTCATCATCGGTGAACTCGCTTCTTGCAAGATAAAGTTTAGCCTGAGCGATGATCTCTTTCTTAGCTTCCACTCTCTTGGCATAGGTCTCTTTCATCTCATCATAGTAGGCATCTCTTCTTTCAAAGAAAGCTTTTCTCTCTGCTAAGAACTGCTGCCAGAGATCATCATCGTCTCTGCGTCCTGCACTGCCGACTTTCTTCCATTCTTCCATCAGCTCGTTGGATCTGTTACCGGCTTCCTTGATGTTTTCGATTCCGGCAACTTCCTTTGCCTTGGCGATCAGGTCTTCCTTGAGAGCCTTGTTGGCTGCGAAAGTCTCTTTCAGGTTTGCGAAATATTCATTCTTCTTCTCGAAGAATTCGCTTCTGACGGCGCTGAATTCATTCCAAAGCTCGTCATCTTTTTCTTTATTGATACGACCGGCATGTTTCCAGTCTTCAAGCAGCTGTTTCATCTGCTCGGTACCTTTTTTGAAGTTGTTCTTTGCGAGGATCTCTTTTGCCTGCGCGATGATCTGGTTCTTTCTGTCTTCTGTGTTGATGTAGATATCCCCTGCTTTTTCAGAAAGCTCATCCATCATCTTGTTGAATTTTTCGGACAGTTCCTGATCAGAGAAAGATTCTTCTTCTTCTCTGACACGAGGCCACCTTCTCTTGAGGTCCTTTGCCTTGAGGAATGCACTGGCTGCATCCTCTTCGCCAAGAAGTTCTTCCATCTTAGCGATCAGTTGTTCTCTAATATCGTTTTTTTCCATGTACTATGCCACCTACCTACTCTTACTATTCTAACATTTTTCATTTCAAAATTTAAATCCCAAAAGCCATTCCTGATACATTTCGAACGCTTTTTTCTCCTATTTTGCCTCTGTCTCTTGCAAAAGCTCCAGTTTTTCCTCCAGAAAACGCTCAAATTCCTTTGCCGGTACCGGTTTTGAGAAATAATAACCCTGTACGATATCGCAGCCCAGCTTCTTGAGATCATCCATCTGCAGCTGATCCTCCACCCCTTCGGCGATGCTTAAGACGTTGAGATACTTTGCGATCTGTAAGATGATGCCGATCATTCCGGTATCCTTCTTTTCCTTGAAGGCATCCTTTATGAAACACATGTCGATCTTCAAGGCATCGATCGGCAGTCTGCTCACCATCGACAAGGAAGAATAGCCCGTCCCGAAATCATCCATCTCGATCAGAAAGCCCAGGTCACGAAGCGCATCGATCTTTTCGATGATCCTTTCCGGATCCTCCATATAGGCAGACTCCGTGATCTCCAATAACAGTTCGTCATAGAAGATCCCCGTCTTCTTTACCAGCTCATCAAGATAGGCGACCATGCCTTCCTTCAGAAAATCCTTGCGGGAGACATTGACCGACACCGGAACGGAGATCTTCTTTTCCTTTTTCCAGGCGGCGATCTGCATGGCTGCCTTTCTCCAGACATAGGCATCGAGCCTGCTGATGAGGTCGTGCTCTTCAAACAGAGGAATGAAGATGCCCGGTGAGATCATGCCTAAGGAGCTGTGCTTCCAACGTACGAGTGCTTCCGCCGAAGTCAGAACGGGATCTTTTTCCTTGATATTGAACTTGGGCTGATAATAGACTTCAAATTCTTCCTTCTCCAATGCCGCATCAAAATCCTTCAGCAAGCGGTCGATGAAACGCTTTTCGCCATTGTCCTTTTCATATGTGAGCCCGGTTTCTTTCACATATTGGCCATCCGCTTTGAGAAGTGCACGTTTCACCTTGCCCAGAAGGATGCCGTGTGAAAACAAAGGCAGCAGTATCATATCGTCTGCCCCGAGGTAGTGATATCTTTCTTCCATGCGGGCATCATCACTTAAAAGAAGCACCGGAAGACCCGCGAAGCGGCGATCTTCTTTCAGCTTCTTGAGCAGTTTCTTTCCCTGCGTCTGCCTCAGATCGAGGATCATCACATCGAAGCTTCTTTTTTCCAGTGTTTCGATCAGCTCATCGAAACTGACAAAAAAGACCTCGTAATCAGCCGCGAGGATCTCTTCCAGTTTCAAAAATGATTCTTCTTTTTCTCTTCCTGCCAGCAGGACGTTCCTTCTTGTGGCAGTGTAAGGATGATCTTGATATGCAGACAATATGGCTATCCCTGTTACCTGTATTATATCGTTTTTCTTCAGAACAGGTGCAGCTGATCATCGATGAAAGACCGGCTTTCATGGACACTTATGATGTCATCTTCTTCGATGTTTCCGATCAGCAGCGGGCTCTTTGGATCGTGTTTCTTCCTGTTTTCGATGACCAGACGCTTATCGAAATTGGCATAGCAGTACCTGCAGAAATGAAGGCAGGAATTATATGCACCGATGTCGTTTCCCAAAAGGCAGTCGCAGCCCTTTCTTGTCTCAAGGCTTCGCTTCACGTTCAGTGTCTCACCGATCGCTTTTTCCAATACCTTTTTGCTTAAGCACCCTGAGGCATCCGCTCCATACTTCTCCAGTTCCCTGTCTTCATGACACAGGCGTATGACCATGCCGTATTTCTTTGCGATCTTTACAAATTCTTTTGTGATCGTGCACTGGTCTTCATAAGAGACTTCTCTCACTTCCGGGAAATTGCGTTTCGTCTTTTCATAGAGATCGATGAAGGAGATGATGCAGGCATTGCAGTACCCTTCCATATATTTCGCCATCTTTTCAAAGATCAGCAGATGATAGTCCAAAGTATAGCATTCATTCAAAAAGATCGGATCATAGCGCCAGACGATATTATTGATCCCGACTTTCTTTGAAAGTTCGATGAACGAATCCATGACATCCTTTTTATGAGGAACGTTTTCTTCGATCTCTTTGCCGTACGGCGTGATCGTCACGTTCCAGTACATATGGTATCGTTTCAGTTCATCGATGTGCTGAAGCATCTTGGAAGGATCCTTGGTGCAGAAGACGATGGCATCTACGAGTGACGGGTCAAGATCATAGCGGATGACACGTTTGGGATCAAAGGGATTCCTGGCCATGACGAAACCCTCGCGGATGCGGTTCATGAACCATTCGCTGTAGAAAGCCGGGATGTCTGTCCGGGAGCCGGTATTGAGTATCATAAGTCCATTATATAAAAGAAAAGCTGAAGCAGCTCATTTGCGCTTCAGCAGATATCTGTCCGTGCCGCCTTTCATGGCTTCTTCCTGTATCAGGGCAAAATCATTGCCGATCAGGATGCAGGCGTCGTTACAAAGAAACATCTCATTGACCGCTTCTTCCAGAGTCATTTCCTTGCAGTCAAGATAAGGATCGGGAGAAAGCAGGATACAACTTTTCTTCCCTTCGTTTTTCAAGAGGCCGAGATAGACCTTCTCTTTTTCAAGACGCGTTCCCGCATAGAGGATCTTTCTTTCATCCAGAAGTTCTTTCGTGTGATGGCAGAAACGGTCCAGGCCGGAATATCTTCTTTTCTCATTGTTGAGTTCAAACAGGAGCCGTTCCCTTTTCTCTTTCCTTATATAAGAGGAAACGAAATCTTCCTGCAGTTTTTTCAACGATTCATCCATCTTATTTCCTCTTCATCGAAGACACAGCGATCAATGTACCGGCGACCGATACGGCAAATGAGATCCACAATACCATCGGGACCGGAAGGATGTCATAGAGCCTGCCGGCAAAGATCGAAGAAAGAACGGAACCTAAAGTCGTCATCGTATACGCCAGGCTCTGTGCCTTGCCCGCATCCTGGTGACCGATCATCATCTCCACATACGGGACGATGGCTGCCGAATACAAGGCGAAGGAAGGTCCCTGGAAAAGGAAGGATAGATATAAGCCCGTCAGACTTCCCGCCAGGGCAAAACAGAGCTCCTTGATGCTGAAGAAGATAAAGGAAGAAGCCAATACCTTTTTCTGATCCATCTTTCCGAACAGTTTCGTATAGAAGAACATGAACGGCAGTTCCATGACCGCCATGAAGGAATTCAGGAAACCGGCCATCTTGGTATCCCCTCCGGCATTACGCACGACGTTGATCAGAAAACCGGTGATGTTGTTATGGGCAAAGAACAGTAATGCCGTTCCCACCAGCATGACAAAAAATACTCGGTTATCCCTGATGAACGAAGACATCGGAACGCTTTCCTTTAATGCCGCTTCAAAACGGATCTGAGGCATCCTTCTTTTTGTGATCAGCCAAGCGCAGGCTTCGTATGCCGTAAGTAAGAGTCCTGATAACGGGACCATCAGGACAGACGTCTTTTCGATCAGCACACCAAGTAATGCCGAGACGATGACAAAGGACAGCGATCCCAGTCCTCTTGCCAGCGAATAATCCGTTTTCAATCCGGCATAGGAGATGTCCGAATAGATTTTCAATATCAGAGTATTGACTGAGACGCAGAACGCCATATATAAGACATAGAAAAGAAAACTCAATGTCTGATCCTTGGAAACCAGCAGCAAGCCCACACAGGTAAGAGCCTGTAAGATCAGCAGATACGGCATCAGCTTTAACGGTGCCCATCTTTCATCGCGGTCCATCTGATCGGCAAGATACGGCCCCAATAACATTCCGGCAAGATTTCCTAAGGCGGAAAGTATGCCTAATTTCGTATTGGTGAAGCCGATGCCTTGTAAGTAGATGATCGCAAAACAGACACAGACACAGAACTGCATCCAGTAAGATGACTGTAACAATATATAAGGGAGTGTCATATCTCTTTTTGTCATAGCCCTATTGTAAAACATGTATACAAGAAAAACAGGCCTTCTTTTCAGAAGACCTGTCTGTTTAAGATTCGCTTGTCCATCTGGCGAACTCTTCGTCCGTCGCCAGGACTTTGTGTGTCTCGCTTAGGACATGTTCGTGGCCTGCCGTATAATCGACGCCCATCTCATCCTTGTTGTAGGTCATGGCGATACGCTTTTTCTCTACGATAGGATTCGGGTGCGGTATTGCGGAAAGCAGAGACTTCGTATACGGATGGATCGGATTTTCAAATATCTCATCGGTCGTTCCGGTCTCGACGATGTGTCCCAGATGCATGACTCCGATACGATCGGAGATGTACTTGACCATCGAAAGATCGTGAGCGATGAAAAGATACGTCGTACCCAGTTCATCCTGCAAGTCCTTCATCAGGTTGACGACCTGTGCCTGAATGGAAACGTCGAGCGCCGAGATACACTCATCGGCGATGACGAGTTTCGGATTCATAACCAGTGCTCTGGCGATGCCGACACGCTGTCTCTGACCGCCGGAGAACTGATGTGGGAACCTGGTCGCCTGTTCTCTGGAAAGGCCGACCTTATCCAGGATATTGTTTACCTTTTCGTCGATCTCCGCCTGGTCCTTGCACAGATGATGGATCTCGAGTCCCTCCGCAATGATCTGTTTGACCTTCTTGCGGGGATTGAGACAAGCCATCGGATCCTGGAAGATCATGGCCATATTCGTACGAAGGTAGGCCGCATCTTCCTTGTTCAGTCTGCCCGAGATGTCATGACCGTCGAAGATGATCTTGCCGTCGGTAGGATCATAAAGACGGATGATGGCTCTGCCGGTCGTGGATTTGCCCGAACCGGATTCACCGACCAGACCGTAGGTCTCGCCTTCATAGATATCGAAGCTGATGCCGTCAACGGCCTTGGTGACCTGTTTGCGGCTGATGCGGAAATGCTGCTTCAGATTTTCCACATGCAGCAAAGGTTTTCTGATCTCAGTCATTGATACCGGCCTCCTTCTTCATCTTTTCGATCCTGACTTTCAGTTCTGCAGGCATCTCGACTTTCGGGGCATGCGGATCGCACAGCCAGGATGCGACTCTGTGCTGACCTCCGACGTCGAACATCGGCGGTTCTTCACGGTAGTCGATCTTCAACGCATACGGATTTCTCGGCGCAAAGGCATCGCCGACCACCTCTTCCATGAGGTTCGGCGGAGAGCCCGGTATGGCAAAGAGTCTGTCGGAATCGGTATCGATATCCGGCATCGAGGACAGTAAACCCCAGGTGTACGGGTGACGCGGATCATAGAAGACTTCGTTGATGTTGCCTTTTTCGACGATCCTGCCCGCATACATGACAGCGACATAATCCGCGACTTTGGCAACGACGCCCAAGTCGTGAGTGATATAGATAACGGAAATATTCTTCTTGACCTGGATCTCTTTGATCTTTTCAAGGATCTTGGCCTGGATGGTGACATCGAGTGCCGTCGTAGGTTCATCACAGATCAGTATATCCGGGTCACAGGCCAGAGCGATCGCAATGACGACTCTCTGACGCATACCGCCGGAAAGTTCATGCGGATACTGTTTGAAGGTCTTTTCCGGTTCGGTGATGCCGACTTCTTTAAGCAGTTCCAGAGCCTTTTCAGCTGCTTCCTTCTTATCGGCATAGCCGTGTTCGATCATCGGCTCCATGATCTGCTTGCCGATCTGCATCGTCGGATCCAGAGAAGTCATCGGATCCTGGAAGACCATGGCGATGTGCTTGCCGCACAGCTGATACCGGATGTCTTTCTGGGACATCTTCGCCAGATCGAATTCTCTGGTGTTGCCGTCTTTGTCGATGCAGCGGTAAAGGATGGAACCCGAATCGATGGAGCCGTTGGAATCCAATATGCCCATCATCGTCTTGACGGTGACGGATTTACCGGAGCCGGATTCACCGACGATCGCGACCGTCTCACCCTGGAAGAGGTCGAGACGTACGCCTCGGATGGCGCGTACGACACCGAAATTGGTCTTGAAAGATATGTTCAGATCTCTGATCGAAAGGACTCTTTCGTTTTTATCTCTTTTGAATTTTGCCATAGTATCACCTACTTATTTAACATCTTCGGATCAAAGGCATCTCTTAAGCCGTCCGCGAACAGATTGAAACAAAGCATCAGAACACCCAGTACGACGACCGGGATGATCAGGATATGTGGGAAGGTCGTCATCGACTTATAGCCATCGGAGACTAACGAACCCAGGGAAGCCAGAGGTGCCGGAACACCAAGGCCCAGGAAGGACAGGTAAGCCTCCAAGAAGATGGCGGAAGGAATGGAGAACATCGAAGTGATGATGACCTGACCGAAGATATTCGGAAGGACTTCCGAAAAGATCAGACGGAATTTGGAAGCGCCTAAAGTCGTGGACGCCAGAATATATTCCTGTTCCTTGACCTTGAGCACTTGTGCCCTGGCGATACGTTCCATACCGATCCAGCCTGTCAGAACAAGCGAGAAGATGATGGAAGAAATACCGGGCTTCAACACCAGACCCAGAAGGGTAACGACGACCAGAGTCGGGATACCGTTGAGGATCTCGGCAAAACGCTGCATGTAGATATCGACTCTGCCGCCGATGAAACCGGAGACAAGTCCGTAGACCATGCCGATGAAGATATCGACTAAAACTGCCGCGAACGCGATGACAAGTGATACCTGCGTTCCGGACCATACACGGGTGAAGATATCTCTTCCCTGCGTATCCGTACCAAACCAGTAATAGACATCGCTGGCGCCTTTTGCCGCATACTGGTCGGCTCCCTTGTAGTAGCCGTTGGCGATCCCGATCTTTTCCAGACCCGGGATACGCGGTACCAGATATTCATGACCGTGGTTGATCGACTTGTAGGTATGTTCGTTCAAAGATGGACCGATCAAAGCGAACAGGATGATGATGCATATGATGACCGCACCGATCAGAGCACCTTTGTTTTTGGAGAAGTTGCCCCATACATCTTTCCAGTAGGAAGTGGATTTGTAGTTCTTATCTAAAAGCTTTTCGCCTTCCGCATGAGCGAATTCAAAATCGTCATCATGGAATTCGTGGTTTTTCAATTCACTCATCTTAACCCTCCTTCGAGACCCTGATACGCGGGTCGATGACGCCGTAAAGGATATCTACGACAAGCATGACGACGATGTACATGACCGAATAGATAAACGAGCAGGCCAGAGTGACGTTGTAGTCGTTCTGCTGTATGCCCGATATCATCAGCAAGCCGATGCCCGGGATACCGAAGATCCTCTCGATGACGGAAGAACCCGTCAGAAGGTTGACCAGTAACGGTCCGGTGACCGTGATGATCGGGATCAGCGTATTTCTTAGCGCATGGCGGATGATCATCCGATACTGTTTGACGCCCTTGGACTGGACCAGAAGGATGTAATCGGAATTCAGAACATCGATCATTTCCGATCTTGTGAATCTGGCAACGTTGGCGGTCGGTGAGACCGATAAAGCCAGTGCCGGCAGGATCAGTGATTTGAACGGTGCCGTCTGGTTGTATAAGATCGGCAGCAGTTTCAGTTTATACGCGACATAGTAACAAAGAAGAAGTGCGCAGACATAGGACGGCACGCTGACGCCGATGACGGAGATCACCGAGCACAGGTTATCGATCCAGCTGTTGTGATTGAGCGCTGCCACGATGCCCAATATCAGTCCCATGATCGTACCGAAGATCATGGCCATGGCACCGACTGCCAACGAGATGCCAAGACGCCCCTTGATCATCTCAGAGATCGGGAAGTTCTTATTGATGGCATAGGAGACACCCAGGTCGCCTGTCAGCATGTTTTTCAGATACAGAAAGAACCGCACCAGCAGCGGCTTGTCCAGTCCGTATTTGGCATACAGCATGGCGATCTGTGCTTCCGAGAGCTTTTCATCATTGAACGGAGTTCCCGGCATGAGATCCATCAGAAGGAATAAGACCAGCACTATGACAAGCAGGGTAGCGATCGATATCATCACTCTTCGAAAGATGTATTTCTTCATTTCTTTCCCCTTTCAAAAATACAAATAGAGCGATTAAGACTTGCTCAACCGCTCTATCCTAATTCTGTTTTGTTTGATCGAATCAGATTATTTCACTACGATATGACGGTAGGAATCGACAGCTGCCGAGTGGAACTCGATACCGCTGATGTTCGGATTGATGATCATAGCGCCGCCGGCCTGGAATACAGGAACGACACCTGCGTCTTCAACGACGATCTGTTTTTCAGCATCGAGGAAGTCCTGCCATCTGACACTTGCGTCAGAAACACCTGCGCCGAATTCCGCATCATGGACGAGAGCCTCATAAGCTTCTGAGAAGTAACCGCCGTCGTTGTAGTCAACGGAAGCCTCTAAGAACAGATCCATGTAAGTCTGAGGATCGGCATAGTCCGGACCCCATCTTGTCAGCATGACATCGAAGTCATGGTCATCTGCCGTACCGGCCAGATCGAGACGTTCTTTCTTAGGTTTCGGATTCAGATTGACAGTGAAGCCGACAGCCTCGAGATAAGACTGGATCTGCTCAGCGGCCTTGATGATGGAATCGCCTTCATCAGAACCGTATAAGAGTTCGAATGTGACATCATGTCCGAGTTCTTCAACGCCCTTAGCGTAGAATTCCTTTGCCTTAGCTTCGTCGTAAGAAACGATGTAGCCCTGGTCATCACGGAAATCAGCACCTGTTTCAGGGTTTGCGGCAAGAGCGATCGGAACGATACCGCCGGCTGCGACGGAACCATCGTTCAGGACTCTGGCGATCTCTTCGCGGTCGATCGCATAGGACATAGCCTTTCTGATATTGACATTGGAGAGGTCAGCAGCACCTGTACGGTTGTGGTGGTTGTTACCCTGGTTGATCGCAAGGTAGTACATGTAACCGGCAAGTCTGTTGACAAAGCCCGGAGCGGAAGAGTTGGCATCGACCTGTTCGCCGGAAAGGGAAACAGTATCGAGGTTGCCCTGTTCGTATTCCATCAAAGCCGTCTGAGTATCCGTGATCTCACGGAAGATGACTTTCTGGGCATAAGTCTTGGCATAGTTTTCAGCATCCCAATAAGTAGGATTCTGTTCGAATTCGAAGGAATAACCGGAAGTCCAGCTCGTCATGACATACGGTCCGTTGTAGACCATGTCGTTGACGGATAATGCGTACTGATCGCCTTTTTCTTCAGCGAACTTCGCATTCATCGGGAACATGGAAGCAAAAGCCGTTAAGCCGAGGAAGAATCCGGAAGGAGCAGCGAGCTTGACTTCGAAAGTCAGATCATCGACTGCCGTATAGGATTCGATACCGCAGATGTCCCAAAGGAAGCCGTAGTCAGCTGCCGTTTCAGGATCGGTCATTCTGTCCCAGGCATAAACGAAATCGTTTGCCGTGACCGGATCACCGTTGGACCAGACTGCACCGTCACGAAGTTTGAACGTGTAAGTCAGACCGTCATCGGAGACTGTCCAGGATTCAGCAGCATCCGCGACCGGATTGCCGTCCGCATCCAGAGATACCAGACCTGACATGCACATGGTCATTGCCGAGAAGGAAGTACCATCGGTTGCAACTGCCGTATCCATGGAGATCAGCGGCGTCGGAGCCTGCAATGTGACTGTCTTGCCCGTTGTCTCTTCGGTAGCGCCTTCTGCCGGAGCATCATTTCCGGAAGGATTGCCGCCGGAGCAGCCTACCAGGAGCAGCAGGATCATCAGTAAAGATAATAATTTTTTCATAAGTGTTCTCCTTATAACATTTTTTATATTAATGCAATTGAAAACCCGTGTCAATAAAAAATGTAATCGTTTTACAATTTATGAAAATATTTTCATTTATTTTTTCATGTATGATAATAATGAATAGGAGAACACCTTATGAAAACTCTGTATCATAATGCGACGATCTACACCGGCGAAGGCTTTGCGAAAGGCTTTCTGGTAAACGGCGACAGGATCGAAAAAGTCTTTTACGATGAAATACCGGAAACAGGCGACTTTGAAAAAGTTGACCTGAACAGACAATTCGTCTGTGCCGGATTCAACGATTCCCATATGCATCTGCTCAATTTCGGCCAGTCTTTGCGCATGGCAAGACTTGCCGAACACACTTCTTCCCTTTCCGGCATGATGGACTACATGAAGCAGTTCATGAAAGAGAATGAATTCAAGCAAGGCAGCTGGATCCGCGGCAGAGGATGGAACCAGGACTACTTTGAAGACGTGAAACGCATGTCATACCGCTCGGATCTCGATGCACTGTCCAAGCAGCAGCCGATCATGTTGACAAGAGCGTGCGGACACTGCTGTGTGGTCAACTCCAAAGTCTTAGAGATCGCCAATATAAATAAAGACACAAAAGCACCTCTGGGCGGTGCCATCGATTTTGAAAACGGTCTGCTTTATGACAACGCCATGGACCTCATCGAACCATACATCCCGCTTCCCGACAAGGAAGAACTCAAACAGATGATCCTGGCCGGATCCAAGGCCCTCAATGCCTTTGGCATCACATCCTGTCAGTCCGACGATTACTGCGTCTTCCGTGAGATCCCTTTTGAGACCATCAATGAAGCATTCACCGAGCTTGCCAAGGAAGGAAAACTCAGCGTCCGTGTCTTTGAACAGTCCAATTTCACTGACCTTGACGAATTCTCCCGCTTCGTAAAAGCCGGCAATGTCACCGGAACAGGTGATCTGATGTTCAAGATCGGACCTTTGAAACTTTTAGGTGATGGGTCCTTGGGCGGCCGCACGGCCCACCTTTCAAGGCCTTATGCCGATGATCCTTCCGTACAGGGCTTCTCCTTATTTACCGACGAACAATTCGATGAGATGATCTCCTATGCCAACAGACACGATATGTCGGTAGCGGTCCATGCGATCGGCGACGCCTGCCTTGACAAGGTCCTCAATGCGATCGATAAGGCACTCAAAGAATATCCGAGAGAAGATCACAGACACGGCATCGTCCACTGCCAGATCTCCCGCAAGGATCAGCTGCAGCGCATGATCGATCTCAATGTCCATATCTATGCCCAATCCATCTTCTTGGATTACGACAATCACATCGTGGAAGCCAGAGTCGGCAAAGACCTCGCATCCACCAGCTATTCCTGGAAGACGCTCAAGGACGGCGGACTTTGCGTATCCAACGGCTCCGATGCGCCGGTCGAACTCCCGGATGCCTTGCGCGGCATCGAATGCGCCGTGACAAGGTCCTCGATCGACGGTACGGGACCCTACCTTCCTGAACAGGCCTTCTCCGTAAAGGAAGCGATCGATTCCTTTACCATCGCTTCCGCCCACGCAAGCTTTGAGGAATCCGTCAAAGGCCGCATCAAAGAAGGCTATCTGGCCGACTTTACGGTCCTGAAGGAAGATCCGTTCAAATCAGACCCGAGACACATCCATGAGATAGAAGTCAGTGAAGTCTATCTTGGCGGCAGACAGGTATATCACAACTGAAGGACGATGTCCTTCTTTTGTTTGGGTTAGAATAAAGATATGAAAAAGATCGCTTCGTGCTTCTTGCTGATCTGCATGTGTATGCAACTTGTATCCTGTAAAACGATAAACAAAGATGAGATCGATCGGATGATCGATGCCATGTCCCTTCGTGAGAAAGCCGCCCAGCTGCTGATCCCGTCTGTGCGATATTCCCATTATGCTTCCGACAGCGATTTTGAAGGCATGATAGAAATGGATGAAGCGCTCAAGACCCTTCTTACGGAAAACGGATTCGGCGGTGTCATCCTCTTCTCCGAAAACATCAGATCTGCCGACCAGGCTTTGAAACTGATAAACGATATCAATGAAGTCAATGCTTCCGCCGGCCATGCCCCATTACTGATCTCTGCCGATCAGGAAGGCGGCAATGTGCGAAGGATCCCCTTTGGCACCTTCCTTTGCGGCAATATGGCTCTTTCGGCAACGGATGATGTGAACGATGTCATCTCCTACGCCTCCATCATCGGTGAGGAACTCAAAGACCTTGGCATCAACACCGACTTTGCGCCGGTCGTCGACGTCAACTCCAATCCCATGAATCCGGTCATCGGCATCCGCTCTTTGTCCGATGATCCTGATCGGGTAGCTGATCTGTGCAAGCCCTATATCGGGACTCTGCATGAAAAGGGCATCCTCTCCTGTCTCAAACATTTCCCGGGACACGGAGATACCGACACGGACTCCCACAGTTCGCTGCCACTCGTCCGCAAAAGTCTCGATGAGATCCGAAACTTCGAGCTCTTGCCTTTCAAGGCCGGCATCGAAGCGGGCTGCGACATGATCATGACGGCCCACATCCAATACCCGCTGATCGAAACGCAGACACATAACGGCATTTATCTTCCGGCGACGCTTTCCCATACCATCCTGACGGATGTGCTGAGAAACGAACTGGGTTTTGACAAAGTCATCGTTACCGACTCTCTGGCCATGGACGCGGTCGCCAGATTCTTCCGCAAGAAGGACATCTTGAAATATGCGATCAATGCCGGGGCAGACATGCTGCTGATACCGGTCAATGATAAGAAGAGCGTTTCCTTATACTATAAGGAACTTCAAAACGTCATCACCGCCATCTGCAATCTCGTCAAAGAAGGAGAGATCAAAGAGGAAAGGATCAACGAATCGCTTCGCCGCATCCTGACTTTGAAAAAAGACAGGGGCCTGTTCGAAGAAAGAAAGGCCGATGAAAGCTTCGACATCGGGACCATCGAACACCATAAGGAAGAGATGCGCATCGCCAAAGATGCCATCACGCTGATCAGAAACGATGGTGCCCTGCCGATCGAAGAAGGAGAAAAGACTCTTGTCTTAGTCCCTTATGCATCGCAATACCGCTCGATCGTCTACGCAAAGACCCTCTTGCTGAATGAAGGCATCCTGAAGGATGAAGATGATCTTACGATCTATACCTACGGATCGGGAAGCGACAGCGAGTTCAGAAAAGAGGTCCTGCCTTTACTGAAAAAGACGGACAAGGTCATCCTTGTCTCCGCCGTCTACGAACTGGCCGATATGAACGGCTCAGATGCCGCCTTCATCGATCGATGCATCGATTACGGCAAAGACAACAAGATCCCGACGGTCCTGCTCTCATCCCATCTGCCATACGATATCCCGCGATATGACGCAGACGCGATCATCGCCTGTTACTACGCCACCGGCATCACAGCAGATCTTGATATCTTCAAACCGGGCAATTATTCCTATCCGCCCAATCTTGTCGCTGCGATGTATGTGATCTATGGCGACTCCTCCCCGAAAGGAAAACTGCCGATCGCTATTCCGGAACTCATCAAAAAAGACGGCCTGTATTCCTTCTCGGAAAAGACCGCCTATGAAAGAGGATATTCCATCAGCTATTGAGACCGCAAGGTCTCTTTTTTTATTTTTTCTTGAACAGATCTCCCGCCATCGACATGCAAAGTTCCGTCTTCAATACGAGATCGCCGTCTTTGTTTTCCTCAAAGACGATCTTACCGACATCATCCCCCTTATAGCCCTGCATCTTGGTATTATCCAGCACATCGCAAGCCCAGCCCGTATCGGTCTTCTGACAATAGCCGTAGATCTCTGCCATACCCGAGTAACAGTTTTCGATGAACTTGAACGAATAGTCCGAGGCAATCGTGATCGAAGGAAGATACGCTTCGTTAAGCTCATCGGTATTTTCCCTTATCCAGGTCGTCGTCTTATGAACATCTTTAAAAGGATCTTCTTCCGCGGCCGCCATCACTGGGATCTTCCCATCGATGCTGAAGACATCGTAGGCTGATGAATAGCGAAGTTCTCTTTGCAGGATCAATACATCGTCGTTCATGATCTTGAATTCAAAATTATAGATCTTCGATCCTTTGGCATCTTCAAACGGATCGAAATTGGAGAACATATAGATGTCTCCTTCCTTTCCATAGAGACCGTTGACTTCGATCGTTTCCGTTCCGTTGGTATCCACGAGATTGAAGGACTTGTCTTCATGAAGCAGAAGATAAGAGACGCCCTTCTTCTGTGATGCATTGAAGAAGGTCTTATAACCGGTCGTTGTTTCCGTTGCCGGCGTTTCAGCCGGTGCAGGCGTCACGATACTGACTTCCGGCTCGTGAATGGAATAAAGTGCCTGGTTCTTGGAACCGGAAAGGCTCGTGCGCAATACGATCGTCTCGTCGTTTTTCACCTCGAACAGGATCTGGGTGTATTTGCCCTCACCGCCCGAGTCCACATTGAGTTTCACGACGTTTTCGCTCATCGCATAGGAACCGCTCATCTCGTCAAAACCTTCGGCATATTCATCCGTCAGTACGAATGAACCGTCTTTGCCAAACCAGACTTTGGACGGCTTCTTGGTCAGATCGGAAGTATCGTAATATGTCTTGCCGGCGATCGCCGGGACTTCTTCCTTGGGTTCTTCTTTCTTTGTGCAGGCACACAGGGAAAGGACCATCATCACACTTAACAAAGACAAAATGATCTTTTTCATCGTTCACCTCCCTATTCAAGGCAGACCGTAAAAATAATATTCTGTATGCTTAACTCTTACCCATATTATAATATGCCCCTGCGGCAAAAGAAAAACCGGATCTCTCCGGTATGAGTCATCACTCGTCGATCTGTATCGACATCTTGAACAAGACGAAGGCCGTAGCGATCGCCGTGACCAAGGCAGCGATACCGCTGATCGAGAACAGGACAGCAAGCACCCTGATCGGCAGATAGTCTGCCGCAAACGTCAGAGCCTGGAAGATCAGGTAAACGATCAGATAGACATATTTGAGGATGCGCACGGAATTGACATCGTTGTAGCCCTTATCCTTTCCGATCTTCTCAAGCTTGCTAAGCAGCAGGAAGATATAGAGGATCGAGAACAGAGAAACACCCGTCTCATAGATACTGATGTCCAGTTTCGGAAGTACCAGTCTGACGACCAGGATCGCCGCATCGCACAAGGCAAGCAGGATCGCACCGATCAGATAGAAAGGATTCTTCTTCGTATATTCTTTCAGCATCACGCTTGCCGCACCGATCAGGATCCAGCCGATAAAATCCGGCATGATGTTGATCTGCGTCTGATCAAACGTGATGTTGATGTTAACTAAAGTGAAAATAAAACCGATCGCGATCAGTCGAAGTCCATTCTTGATTTTCATAGCACTACCTTTTGATTACTGCGTTAATGAGTCCATTATAGTCGATTCGATTTCAAATTAAAAGACGATCTTTCGTATCGTCTTTTAATCTTTACATTGTTTTTTCAATTTTAAGTTTCAGTTGAATGAAACTTACTATTTCCTCCTTTCCTTCCTCTTTTTCCTATTTCACGAGATGAACGCCATGACCAGGTTTGAACAATGCGGTGGCGCTCATCTTAATCAGGTATTCGTTTTAGTTTCGTACGGGAGTTTTTTCTATGCCGTCTTCAGGATCATGAACAGGCCTGACAGGATGGTGAACAGCATCGCGAAGAGTTCGAACATCGACCATGACTCATAGGCAGCTCTCGGAGATCTGATCTCTTCAATGAGCTTGGAATCTGCTTTTTCTGTTTCGAACTTTACTTCCATATCTGCCGGAGCTTCGATGATTTCGACAATTTCCTCATTCGCCTTTGTTTCCGTTTCGTATGCGTGGATGTTTCCCGGAACCAGGCTGATGATGATCATGACTGCAAATACTGCTGCGACTATATTCTGGAATGCTTTCTTCATTCTTGTGTCCTCCCTACACCCGTATCATAATCGGTCTGCTATATAGGAATCAGTCTAAAATACTATATTTTAAGGGTTTTTATCTGTTTTTTGTAGATTATTTCTTCTTACATCTAAAGATGGCCTTTCGACCATCTTTTTGTTTCTTGTTATGTCCTTTTACTTTAAGCTTCGACTAACTGCAGCTTATCTTCTTCCTCCTCTTCTTCCTCTTTCTTATTTCTTGTGATGAACGCCAGGACCAGTTCGAACAGTGCTATGACGATCATCGCTATTGTGTATTCATCTTTTAATACCATCACGTTTCTCATATCTTCGGTGAGGATGAAGGCGATGATGGCTGCGACCATCGGGATGATGCCCAGGAATTTTGACCAGTTGGATCTTCTGTTTTCGTTTTCTTCTTCGTTTTCTTCCTCTTTGTCTTCGTTCTTCTTTGTGAAGAAGGAGATGATCATGAACAGGCCTGTCAGAGCTGTTATGATCGTTGCGATCAGATTGTATAATGCCCATGTCTTGAATTCAGCTTTCGGAGCTGCGTCATCTTCGATGATGATCTCAGCTGCTGCCTCGTTTATTTCGACTTCGACTTCAGCTTCAGCCAGAGGAGCCAAAGCTTCTTCGATCTCAACTTCCGGTTCTTCCGGAGTTTCGATCTTGATAGGAGAGGAAGGAGACTGAGGCTTTGACTCTTCCGGGCTGTCTTCTGAGACGATCGGGATCAATTCTGCTTTATACTGTGCGACATATTCCTGGTCTTCTTTGACTTCGCTGAGTTCTTTTGACCAGCCTGTGAATGTGTAGCTGTATCTGCCGTCGCTTGCCTTGACCGGAGTCTGTCCGTCATAGGAAGCCATGTTTCCGTATTCTACCTTTTCATCCAGTTCGAGTAAGGAACCGTCATCGTTTACGAATCTGACATTGTAGGTATTGATGGCGAAGGAGCCTTTGATGATGACATCGGCTGCCGGCATCGAGAAGTTTTCTTTGTCCCAACCTGAGAAGGTGTAACCTTCGAGTTTTTCTTCTGCTGCAACTTCTACTTCGGAGTTGAATTCATATTCTCTTGTTTCCGGTAATTTTGGAGCGTTTTCAGGAGCGTTTTCGTATTCGTAAGAGACTTTGTAGCTGTTGATGGAGAAGGAGCCGTTGATCGTTACATCTTCATCAGGCATTGCGAAGTCTTTTCTGTCCCAACCTGAGAAGGTGTAACCTTCGAGTTTCAGATCTTCAGCGATCTTGACTTGCTTGCCATATTCATAGCTCATCGTTTCCGGAACTTCGATGTCCATTCCGTCGACTTTGTAGCTGACGTTGTGTGAGTTGACTTTGTAGGAACCTTTGATGATGACATCTTCATCAGGCATCGCGAAATCTTTTGTATCCCAGCCCTGGAAAGTGTAGCCTTCGATCTCTTTTGCGTCAGCGACCTTTACTTCTGCGCCGAATTCGTAATCCTTGTTTTCAGGAAGTGCCGGTGCATTTTCCGGAGCGTTTTCATATTCGTAAGAGACCTTATGGGCATTGACTTTAAAGGAACCCTTGATGACGACATTGTGTGCCGGCATCGTGAAGTCTTCTGCCTGCCAGCCTGAGAAGCTGTAACCTTTCATTGCTGCGTCGTTTTCGATCTTGACGTTCTCTTCGAATAAGTAGGTCCTGCTTTCAGGAAGTGCCGGAGCATTTGCCGGAACGTTTTCATATTCGTAAGAGACTGTGTAGCTGTTTCTGCTGTAATAGAGTTTTAAGACCAGACCGGATTTGGCGATACCGGATCTGATTGAATCGCTATTGACTGAGAATCCTTCGTAGGATCTTTCGTCTGCGTATACCTGTGTGTTATAAGCTGCATCTTCGATATTTTCGGTTTCTCTTAAGCTGTAGCTTCCGTCCAATCCCTGCGTATAGTGTTCGACTTTGTAAGATACGGAGTAGACCGGATAGAGATCGATGATGTTCTGAGCGACCGGGTTTACGGTAAGAGCCGGCTTGCCATAGACTGTGCTTTCTGCCAGGACTTCACCGTTCGGAGTCAGGCTCCAGCCTAAGAATTTGCATCCACTGACTGCCGGGGCGTTGTAGCCGTAAGCGCTGATGTCTTCGTAGACTTCCTTGGTGGAGATCGTCGAACCGCTGATGTTGTGGTATCTCAGAGTGATCGATGGCTGCCATGTGGCATAGAGTCTTACATCTTTCGTGTTGCCATCACCGATATCCGTTGCTTTGATGGAGAATTTATCGCCGGCATTGTAGATCTGGCCGGTCTCGCCATCCTGCCAGTACAGGAACTGGTAGTGTGCCTTGGCAGACGGAGCTTTGAGTGTATTTGTATAAGTGGTGAAGGAGCCGGCGGTATTTGCCCAGGATCCGGAACCGTAAGAGATATTGTCGATCTTGTAGAAGTTGAGTCTTGCGGCTTCGATCTTCTCGTAGATCGGATGGACATTGATGATCGTATCTTCATTGAAATCGTCATACTTGAATTCCATCGGGATGCTTACCGGTGAACCGTCTTCGTAAGCCCATTCGCCTGTGAAGTGATACTTGGTGCCTTTGACTGTGAAATCTTTGTAAGTGACCTGGTTGTTGAACTTGGCCTGTAAGATCTTCCAGCTTGATAAGTTCTTGGAAAGTGTGGATGAGGCAGTACCTGTCTTGGTCGTGCCGTCAGTCTTGAGGATGTCCGTGAAGTTGACCGTGATCTTGATCTTTTCAGCTTTTGCCGGAGCTTCTTCGACTGCTTCGATGACGCTGTTCATAGCTTCCATCGGCTCGCTTGTCATGACGACTGCAGCTTCCGTCAGGATAAGTTCTTCTTTCTTTTCTTCCTTATTCTCTAAGACCGGAGTTTCTTCTTTTACAGCTTCTTCGATCTTGTTTTCCGGAAGAGCTTCTTCCTTGACTGCTTCTTCAGTCTTGTTCTCGGCCGGAGCTTCTTCTTTGACTTCTTCGATCTTGGTTTCTTCCTTGACCGGAGCTTCTTCTTTGTTTTCGGATGGAGTCTGTACTTCCTGTACTGCGATCTCCGTCGGGATCTCTTCTGTCTTGGTTCCGGAAACTTCGATTGTTTCCTGGACCGCTTCGTTTATCTGAGTTTCATTTTCTTCTGCGTAGATGTTGCCCGGGATCATATTGATGATCATTAAGGCGCTGAGTGCTAATGTGAACATGTTTTGGAATGCTTTCTTCATTCTTGTGTCCTCCCTACACCCGTATAATAATTTGATCAATATATAATAATCAGTCTAAAAAATGACATATGAAGGGTTTTTATTGATTTTTTATAGATTATTTTCGATTTTCATTCTACGATAAGCTTGTGAACATGACATTTTTGCATAAAAAAGGTGATCCTTAAGACCACCGGTTTTCTTTATTCTCCCGGATACTGTGTGACGGGTATCCATTTAACATAATTTAACATAATTCACACAAATTCCTGATACACAAATTTAGTACTATTTAGATGCAAGGAAGTGAGGCCTTGCCGATACTAGCCCCCTATAATTAGTTGTATCGTATATATTTATCCCCTTAAATAATCGAAAAAGAATTGCCCCCGAGATGACGGGGGCTTTTCTTATCTTATTTTTTTGTATCAGCGATCACCTATGTTTCCGCTGTTGAGACCGCCGTTACTTTCATCAAGCGGCAGCCAGTCGATCACGTGTTTGATATAACGGTTCCAGAAATCCCATTCATGAGCTCCCGCACCCGTTTCAAACGTCGTGTCATAGCCGTTTTCTTTTAACAGAGAACAGATCCTTCTGGAATGTGACAGCAGACCGTCGGATTCGCCGCACGCCAGATACATCTTCTGGTCGTTGCGCTTGTTTTGTGTGTTATGACGGATCAGCCAGTCGATCGAGAAATCCGAATCCTTCGCTGCTTTCATATCTCCGAAGATCGCTTCCAGGAAACCGTCTCCCATGAAAGACAGCGTACCGTCCGTGTCATCTACCATCGAAGCAGCAGAAAGAGCTGCCACGTAACCGAAAGTATCCGAATATTTCAAGCCGTTGCGAAGTGCGCCGTATCCGCCCATCGAAAGGCCGCAGATGAATGTATCTTCCTTTTTTTCTGACAGAGGGAAGAGCTCCCTGGTCGCTTTGACCAGTTCTTCGCCGATGAAACGTCCGTAGTATTCATGTGTAGCCGGATGATCGACGTAAAAGCGGTTTTCTCCTGCCGGCATGATAACTGCAAGATTTTTCTCTTCCGCCCATCTCTGGATGTTGGTCCCATTGATCCAGTCGACCTGGGAACCGAATATCCCGTGTAAGAGATATAATGTTTTGAAACTTTTGACTTTATTGACTTTCTGATCTTTCTGATCAGGCATGGCAATCTTATCTGTCGGTATGATCGCATTTATATTGACTGTCCGAAGCAGTGATTCGGACATCATGTTGATCTGTATATAAGCCATTGATTCCTTTCTATTCTTCTAAGATACTGCAAAGGGCAATGTTCATACTTCCTTTCTTCAGCATCTGGGATAATTCCCGGCTCTCTTTCCGAATATCGATATCGATATTCGCGAGGTATTTGTTTTCTCTGATCACGGATCTCACCTGATCAAAGAACTGTTTTGAGGCATAAGAAAACACACCTTGAATGACGAACAGTTCAGGATCGAAAGCCAGTATGACGTTGCGGAAAGCCAAGCCGATATATCTGCTCATATATTCGCAAAGCCTGTCTGCCTGCGCGTTTCCTTCACCTTGTTTTTTCAGCAGATAGATACGCACATCTTCCTTGCCGTCGTAGTCTTTCAGAAGAAGATCTCTTTCTTTGGCAGGAAGCGCATCGATCATCTTTCTTATCCTTTTCTGAGAGATGAGGACTTCGAAGCATCCTTTTGAACCACAGACGCAGATCTCTTCATCATTCGGATCCAGACACATGTGTCCCAGTTCACCGTTGACATTATTTACGGTATCCGGTGTCTTTCCGTCTTCCAGCAATGTGATCGAAATACCGTAATCCGCATACATGACAGCGACCCGCTTGCCTAATACATCGTTATTGAATCGTAACATCCCCGAACAGACTTTCGAAACATTCTCCGATTCGATATGGTAATCTTTGCCAAGTTCCTTTCTCAGATCCTCAGCTGCATGGAGATCATTTCCCCATTCCGGAATGCTTGAGACCGTGAATACGCCTTCCTTTGGATCGATGATACCGCCGGAGCACAGCACGATGCCATAGAATTCTTCTTCTTTGATCTTATTGTCTTTCAGCAAATCCCTGATGCAGGCTGCCGCATTTTTGATGAACTGCGGATACGCCATATTTGAAGGAAAGGGAAATTCCTTCATATCGATCTCATTTCCGTCAAACGACATCAGAGTGCATTGTGTTTTTCCTTTGGAAGGAGCGATCGAGATCGCGTAACGGTTCGGATTGAGGATATACTCCTGCGGTTTCTTGCCGCCGAGGCTTGTTGAATTTCCCTTGCCGCTTTGGACGACGATGCCTTTTTCCATAAAACGTTCCAGAGCACGGGTGATCGTGAGCCGGCTGATCTTCGTACGGTTGGCAATATCCTGCACCGTAAAAGACTCCAGATCCGCCAGACTGCGCAGGATCTCCATGTCATTCTTCTGTTTTATGTCTTTTGGCAAAGCTCCTATCCTGTTCATATGTTTTCCTGTTATGTAACTATATTAGTTTACTCTCTTATAATTATAAGCGACGTTGCCGAATTTGTTGTCTTTACGATTTGCACCGCCTTCATATGCCCAATGTACCGGCATACCTGCAAACATCGGATTCGGGTGGACGAATTCTTCCTTGTCATCGGTTCCATCCAGTATCTTCCGGCAGCAGTCGATCACATTGTCCAGACAATCTTCGGGAACGATATCATAGTCATGGCAGATGACCATGGCCTCCATCTTCGGGGCCCATTCCTCTTTTATCCTTTGCAGGGATTCAAGATAATGGGAGATCGATGTGGAATCCTCCAGGAACAGGAAGGTCGAATTATTGCAGCAGTCACCGACAAACAGATACTTTGACTTGTCGTCATAGAATGCCAGAGATCCTTTTGTATGACCGCTGAAATCCACTGCTGTCAGGCTTCTGCCACCTAAGTCGTTGATTTCACCGTCTTTGATGTCGATGATATTCACATCTCTTACATCGCAGACATCATTCTCTGTCCACTCGTCTTTGCCCATGAATCGTTTGATCAGGTTCAGATAATCGACCCTGTCTTTTTTTGAATTACCTTCAAGCATCGACAAGTCTTTATGTGACATATGAACTTCATCAAAGTAGTACATTCCACCCGCATGATCAAGATGGCCATGCGTCAGATAGACTTCGACCGGTTTATCTGTCAGGGTCGAAACGAAGCTTTTCAGATCGTTTGCCCCGAGACCTGTATCCAGCAAAACCGCCTTGTTTTCGCCGATGATCAGATACATGCCGACAGCACCCTGTCCTTCGATGCGGATGATGCCGTTACCCATATCTTTTGTAGTGAATTTTGCCATTATTTTGCCGTCTTTCTGACGATCTGTCTTCTGTTTAAATTATAGACATCGATTCCGATCGCAAGCAGCATGATGATACCCTTGGCAATGAACTGGTAATACGTATCAAGACCTGCCAGCTGCATGCCGTTGGTGAGGATCGAAATGATAAGGACACCCGCAAACACGCTTGTCATCTTGCCTTCACCGCCTCGTACGGAGATACCGCCAAGTAAGATGCCTGTGATCGCCGTGAATTCCGTACCCGGACCTGTGTTGGAGTGAGCTGAGCCAAGTCTTGCGGTCAGGATGATCGCTGAGATCGCGATCAGGGCACCTGCCAGCGCAGAGATGATATAACGCATCTTCTTGACATTGATACCTGCCAGGTTTGCAGCTTCGGAGTTTCCTCCCAAAGCGTAGACATACTGTCCGAAATAGGTCTTGGACATCAGGACAGAACAGATGATCAGTAAGAAGAACATGATGAATACAGGTAAAGGTACCATACCGATATTGGACTGTCCGATCGCCTTGAAGCCGTCCGAGAAGCCTCGGATCGAAACAGATTTTGAAATGACATAGGACAGTCCCTGGAAGATCGACATCGTAGCGACCGTGATCATGAAACGGTTCAGTTTCAGTAATTCAGATAAGAAGTTGTTCAACATGCTCAGCAGCATACCAACAGCGATCGTGATCAGGATGCTTAAGACAGCCGGGATCCCCATTTGAACATTCAGTATACCCGCGATGACCGAACACAAAGACATGATGTAACCGACAGAAAGGTCGATCTCACCGGCCATCATCAGGAATGCGACACCTAAAGAACAGATGATCGCATAGGAGTTCTGGGAAAGGATATTTACGATGTTCGCAAAGGACAGAAAGTTCTTTGTGAACGAGAAGAGAAACAGGACGACCAGCAGGATGATCCATGCCATATATTTTTTGAATACTTCATCAAAATTGATCTTTTTCATTTTCTTACCTCTAATTTAAGCTGCCTCACGGATACCCGATGCCAGCGCCATGATGTGATTCTGTTCAAAATGCTGTCTGTCGACAAAACCGGTTACTTCTCCTTCATAGAAGACCATGATCCGATCCGCCATGCCCATGAGCTCTTCCATCTCCGAAGAGATCATCAATACGGACTTGCCCTGAGCGACAAGATCATTGATCAGATTATAGATCTCCTGTTTGGCTCCGACATCGATGCCTCTGGTCGGTTCATCCATGATCAGGATGTCTGCTTCTGTCGCCAGTGTTTTGGCAACGACGACTTTCTGCTGGTTGCCACCTGAGAGATTTCTGACCAGCTGTTGTGCAGAAGGAGTCGCGATCGAAAGCTCTTTAATGTATTTATCAACGATCTTAGCCGTCTTTTTCCTGTTGACAAACAGACCGTTGGAAGCTTTCTTGATCATCATGATCGGAATGTTCCAGTCGATCCCGTATTCCAGGAAGGCACCCTCTCTTTTGCGGTCTTCCGGGATCAGGCCGATACCACTGGCGATCGCTTCCGCAGGGATCCTTATGTCTTTCTTTTCACCCCGGACATAGATCTCGCCCTTGTCTTTCTTAAGATAGCCATAGATCATCTTCGCCATCTCTGTACGTCCTGCACCGACCAGACCGGCTACGCCCAAGACCTCGCCTTTATGAAGCTGGAAGGAGATGTTTTCATCGCCTTGACCGCAAAGGTCTTTTACTTCCAGGACGACTTCTTCTTCAGGCCTTGTCTGCCGTTTCGGATACTCGTCTCCGATATCTCTGCCGACCATCAGCTTGATCAGTTCACGTCGACTCGTATCTTTTGTATTGACCGTTTTGATATAGTGACCATCCCGCATGATTGAGATACGGTCAGAGATCTCAAACACTTCTTCAAGACGATGCGAGATATATAAGATCGTCACGCCCTTCTGTTTCAGAGTATTGACCATTTTCAGAAGATTTTCGGTCTCTGCCGAAGACAAGGAAGCTGTCGGTTCATCCATGATCAGCACCTTGCAGTTTTTGATCATCGACTTGGCGATCTCGACCATCTGCTGCTGTCCGGTCGACAATAAGGAGACCATCATATCCGGATCTATATCAAGACCCAGTTCCTCCAGAACTTTTTTCGTTTCTGTATTCATCTGCTTCCTGTCTTTGTAGAATTTATGACCCAGTTTATTGCCCAGGCATACATTCTCAGAGACAGATAGAGACGGAACAAGGTTGAATTCCTGGTAGATGACGCCGATCCCGTTTTCCGAAGAAAGACTTGGTGTCAGATGATCAAAACTGTTTTCGCCGATTGTGATCGTACCGCTGTTTGGCTGAATTGCACCGCCGATCGTTTTGATCAGTGTCGATTTGCCAGCACCGTTTTCACCCATGATCGCATGAACTTCACCTTGTTCAAATGAAAGGGATACATCATCTAAAGCGGTAACGCCCGGATATAGTTTTGTGATATTGTCTAGTTTTAAAATCGTACTCATATGGAATGTCCCTTCATATTCCTTATAAAGAAGATCTCCTGCCTTTCTTATCGGCAGGAGATCGAATTCATTTACCTGATCTTAGTTGACACCATGCATCTTGTATGCATCCTGAATGTTTTCTGCCGTGATCGTGTATAAAGGCATGATCGCCTGCATCTTTTCGTTGATCTCAAGCTCGCCGACACCTGCCTGCAGGAAAGCGAGTGTAAAGTCACCGGATTCGACGAAAGCACGGAAAGCGCTCTTTCCTTCAACGCTCTGCTCGACTGCGTTTGCGGCAGCTTCGAGCCAGTCACAAGCGAAGATACCCATCGTTGTCGGATCGATGCCGGCTGTTCTCATGATGACTTCATCGATCGCGTTGCCATAGTCAGCAGAATGAGAAATGATGACTTTGACATCCGGATGTTTCAGAAGCAGCTGGTCTGTATATTCCTGAGCCTTTGCCTTCGGGTTTGCCTGACCGACGAGGTCATAAGTCTCGACGATCTTTGCTTTCATCGTGAATTTTTCAACATCATGGAGACCGTCAGCTCTTGCAAGGAACGCATCCTGTGAACCTTCCTGGAAGACTGCAACTTCGATCGATCCATCCGCTGCATCCGGATAAGTCTTGTCGATCCATTCAGCAGCAGCTTTCGCAGCTCTTGAACCGAATTCTCTCTGGTCAACATTCAGACAGATCGCGAACGGTTCTTCACCTTCAAATGGATCGCCGATATAGACACATGTGACACCCTGGTCATGTGCTTTTTTCATAACGTCATGGAGAGCTTCGATATCCAGTGGTGTGATCAGAATGACATCACAGCCCTGGGTGATCATATTTTCGATCTGGTTGACCTGCTCTGCTGCAACGCCTTCTGCAGACGCCTTTGTATAATCGTAGCCTCTTTCCTTGCAATAAGCTTCCAGACCGTCGGATGTGGTGACCATCCAGTTGTCGGAGAAAGTCATTGCAGAGAAACCGATGAAATGTTCAGCAGTCTTTGTTTCAGGTTCTGCATTTCCGCTTTCTGCCGGCTCTGTTTTTTCAGATGCACAGCCCGTCAGAACTGCAAGTACAAGTGCAAGCATCAAGAATAATTTTGCAACCTTTTTCATAGTATCCTCCTGTTATGTTACATTGTTGCATAACTTAATTACAATTCTATAGTATGCCTGACTGAAAGCGCTGTCAATATCTTTTTTCTTATTTTTTTATAAGTGTTACAAATTGCAGCTATTTATCTTCTTAAACATGAAAAAAGCCTTCTGACTTGAAGGCTTTCCTTGATCAGATCTTATCGTTCTGCCGTCCAGGAAGGATCGTTTTCATCCTCTCTGTTATGTCCCATGGCTTCTTCGATCAGCTTCACCATCTCCCAGACAGAGCGGAAGTATAAAGTCTTGTCTTCTTCCACCCAGGTGATACGGCCTTGCCAGGAGGAGTTCTGACGGTGCTGCACACGGATGATGAACGTACCTAAGTCGCCATGCATCTCCAGCATCTCATCATCTTCCAAAGCTCTTGTCATCTCTTTTTCCATATAAATCACCTCTTTTTCAAAAAAATGTCTCTCATTGTTGCCCGGGAAAGGGAAACGCATATCATCATAAAGATCTTCCATCTGTAAGAGAAGATCGCTCAGTCCCTCAAACTTCACCGCATCCTTGCAGAAGTGATGATAGAACCTTCCTGCATAGACCGGAACGCACTTGTCGATACATAACACGACTGCGTTGGGGATGCCTAAATAACACTGTGTCTTTTCCATAATTCACCTGCTATAACGGATTGACGTAGTAACGCACGGAGATCCTCTGACGGTTGATCATGAATTTCTCATCGATCCTCTTCTGAATGATCCGGCAGTTTTCCATCGTCGTATTCATCAGCAAGACCAGATACTGTCCCTTGTTGTATTTGTTCATGATATCGGAACGACGTATCGTAGAGCGTATCGCTTCTTCCAGACGCGGGGAAAGCTCATCGAGCTTGTCCGCCTTGGTCAGGACATTGCCTTTGGTGTCGACGATCGTACATAACATCAGATAGATCATCTGACCGCTACGTTCGGAGATCCTGGCGATCGCCTGATAGATGCCATGGAAGACCGGATAGGAGCACACGTAACCGCCGCGGTTTCCTTCCTCTTCCTTGAGATGATCCTGTATCTCATTGAGCGAACCGGAAGTATGCTCAAACTGTCTGCCCAACCTGTCGATGAGCTCAAACATCCGGTTGGAAGGCTTGATGCCCTGCTGGTGCAGATACATCTCGATCGTATCATCGAAGAGCTTGTAGGCTTCTTCGAATCTGCCGGCAGCGATATAGGCTTCCATCGTCACCGTCTCCCAGTCGGAGAACGGCTGTATCCTTGAGGCATAGAGTCCCAGACGTTCCATCGTATCGTAATGGCCCTTTTCCGATAAGAGCCTTGCGAGCTTGTTTACGGTCTCGACGAAGACTTTGCGGTAGCGCCAGTTTTCCTTGGTGATCCAGTTGAGACCGATCTGATTCTCTAAGAAATCGCCCTGGTAGACATAGATCGCCTCTTCATACAGAGAGATCTTATAGTCCTCGTCTTCTTCCTTATCGGCCATCGCGATCAGATCATCGAAGACCTTCACATCTTCGACGACTTCCACCTTTTCGTTCCAGTAGTATTTCCCTTCCCTGGCAACGAAATAATTCAGTTTGGGAAGGCCATAGGACTCCAGACGCTTTTTGGCATTGTACATGACCGAATGGATGGCATGATTAGGGTTGTGCAGGTCTCTTCCGGAAAACAAGGCATTCAAAAGGACGTTCTTACCCACCCCTTCCTTACGGAAGTGCGTCATCAGCTGCATCAGGTAATTGAACTGGTTCTCATTGTTCTTGGCCTTGTCTGTGATGGTCTTTCCGTTGTAGGTCATCGAAAAAGACCCGAAAAATGTCACATACAGACGATCATCATTCTCTCTGATCTCACTCATCTTCATTTTCCATCATATCAAAAACTTGACCTGTGAGCGATAAAGCCTCTGTATTTTTTGACTCTTCCATAAGAAAACCGCATGAATTTCATGCGGCAGTCTTTTATTCGGCTTTTGTTTCGCAATAGATGCAGCGATAGATCTTATTCTTCTCGTCCGTCAGTTTGAAGACGTGATCGAGTCCCCGTTCCACGGAAGTGATGCAGCGCGGATTCTTGCAGAAGATGACGTTGGTCAGCTTTTTCGGCAAGGTGATCGTCTTTTTTTCGATCAGCTTTTCATCCCTGATGATGTTGATGGTGACGTCAGGATCGACATAGCCGATCAGATCGAAATCGACCGGTACATCGGCATCGATCTTGATGATGTCCTTCTTGCCCATGCGGTTGGAATGAACGTTCTTGATGATAGCCACGGAACAGTCGAGCTTTTCCAGACCGAGAAGTTCATAAAGCTTCATCGCCTTGCCGGCGGAGATATGATCGATGACCACGCCGTTGATGATCGAATCAATGTTCATTTTCGGCCTCCTTCAATAACTTCAGTATCAGAGCCATACGGATGTATCTGCCGTTTTTCACCTGACGGAAATAGGCAGCCCTTGGATCGCCATCGACTTCCGTAGAGATCTCATTCACTCTTGGCAGCGGATGCATGATACAAAGATCTTTTTTAGCGGTTTCCAGCTTATCCAGTGTCAGAATATAGGAATCCTTCAGACGCAGATAATCTTCTTCGTTGAAGAAACGCTCTCTCTGTACCCTGGTCATATATAAGATATCGAGGTCTTTCATCTTTTCCTCGAGATCTGCCGTCTCATAGTATTCCATGCCGTTTTTCTGCATGACATCCTTCTTGATATAGGAAGGAAGCTTGAGTTCATCCGGTGAGATCAGAACGAACTTCACGTTCTTGTATCTGGACATCGCGGAGATCAGGGAATGGACGGTCCTGCCGAATTTGAGGTCACCGCAGACACCGATCGTCAGATCATCGAATCTGCCCTTTTCCCTGTGTATCGTCAATAAGTCGGTCAGCGTCTGGGTCGGATGGTTGTGACCGCCGTCACCGGCATTGATGACCGGGACTTCCGCAACTCTTGATGCTACGAATGGCGCACCTTCCTTGGGATGGCGCATCGCGATGATGTCGGAGTAGCAGCTGACCGTGCGGATCGTATCAGCTACGCTCTCGCCTTTGGCAGCCGAAGAAGACTGAGCTTCCGAGAAACCTAAGACTTCCCCGCCTAAAGATAACATCGCACTTTCAAAAGAAAGTCTGGTCCTGGTGGACGGTTCAAAGAACAGTGTCGCCAGGATCTTGTGTCTGCAGGCATCCTCATATTTTGACGGATCGGCAATGATATCCGATGCCGTTTCTACCAGTTCATCGATCTCTTCCTTGGAAAGATCGAGTATGTCGATCAGATGTCTCATGCCTTGATCCAGCTTTCATCGGACGGATCGTTGCGGAAGGCAAGGATCCTTTCTTCGTCTTCCGGCCTGATATAGCCGCTTTCCGCTGCGACCTTCAATAAGGCATCAAGATCACACAAGGAAGTATTCTCCACGTTGGCAGCCGCAAGTCTGTCCAAGCCCTTCTTCATGCCGTAGGTGAAGATCGAAACGACACCTAAGACTTCCGCACCGGCTTCACGCAATGCCTCGACGACATCGATGACGCTGCCGCCTGTCGAGATCAGATCTTCCACGACGACGACCTTTTCGCCTTTTTCCAGTCTTCCTTCGATGCGGTTCTGGCGGCCATGGTCCTTATTGGAAGAGCGGACATAGCCCATCGGCAGACCTAAGAGATGTGCGCTGATCGCCGCATGTGCGATACCGGCGGTCGATGTGCCCATCAAAGCTTCCGCTTCCGGATACTTTTCCTTGATCAGCTTCGCGAAGCTGTTTTCGACATCGTTTCTGACATCGGGATCGCTTAACGTCAGACGGTTGTCACAATAGATCGGTGACTTGATGCCGCTTGCCCAGGTGAATGGTTCATCGGGTCTTAAGAATACTGCCTTGATCTTCAGAAGATCTTTTGCGATCGTTTCTTTCATCCTCTTCTCCTTTTATCCTAAGAATTCCTTCAGTGCTCTCTCATATGCCGCGACAGGGTCTTCCGCTGCCGTGATGGGCCTGCCCATGACGATATAATCGGAACCGATATTCCTGGCCTGTTCCGGTGTCATGACTCTCTTCTGGTCGCCGTGATCGCCTTCCGCAAAACGCACGCCCGGCGTAACTGTTAAGAAGTTTTCACCGCAGACCTCATGGACCTTGCCTGCTTCAAGCGGCGAACATACGACACCGTCAAGGCCTGCCTTTTTGGCGACACTCGCATAATGCATGACGACCTCATCGATCGGCTTTTCGATCCAGAGATCTTTCTCCATGGCTTCCTGATCGGTGGAAGTGAGCTGTGTCACCGCGATCAGCATCGGCCTTGTCCCGTCTTCTCTCAACAGACCGTTCAAGCCTTCCTTCATCATGATGGAAGTACCTGCCGCATGACAGTTGATCATATCGACATCGAGCCTGCTTAAGACCTTCATCGCCTTTTTGACGGTGTTGGGGATATCGTGCAGTTTCAGATCCAGGAAGATCTGATGGCCTCTTTTCTTGATCTCACGAACGATCTCAGGCCCTTCGCCATAGAAGAGTTCCATGCCGATCTTGACATACGGTTTTCTTCCTTCAAACTTGTCCAGGAATGCCAGGACTTCCTCTTTGCTGGGGAAGTCACAGGCGATGATCACATCTTTAGCCATTACTTACATCCTCCTATGATATCTCTGATATTTTCGATGCCCAGTTCATCCATGACCTCGGGCAGTTCTTCAATGATCTTTTTACATATATACGGATCGGCGAAATTCGCCGCACCGACTTCTACCGCCGATGCACCGGCCATCATCATCTCGATGACATCCCTTGCGCTGCTGACACCGCCGATGCCGATGATCGGGATATTCACAGCCCTTGACACCTGGTATACCATGCGCAGAGCGACCGGGAAGATCGCCGGACCGCTTAAGCCTCCCGTCACATTGGCGATGATCGGCTGTCTTTTTTTCAGATCGATGCGCATGCCGATCAGCGTATTGATCAGACTTAATCCGTCCGCTCCGCCATCTTCGCAGGCCCTGGCGATCGATACGATGTCGGTCACATTGGGTGACAGCTTGATGAAGACAGGCTTTGTCGTGACCTTTTTGATCGCCTCGGTGACCTGCCTTGCCATATCCGGATCGCTTCCGAAGTGGATGCCGCCGCCCGAAACGTTCGGGCAGGAGACATTGACTTCAAACAGACCGATCTGTTCCTCTGAGTCAAGTCGTCTTGCGACTTCCTGGTATTCTTCGATCGAAAAGCCGGAGATGTTGGCCACGATCGGTTTATGGAAACACTTCTTCAATTTCGGCAGTTCTTCTTCGATGACCTTGTCGACGCCCGGGTTCTGCAAGCCGATGGCATTTAGCATCCCGGAAGCCGTCTCGGCGATGCGCGGTGTCGGATTGCCGAAGCGCTTATTGAGTGTCGTCGTCTTGAACGCCAGCGAGCCCAGGATATCGATATCGTAAAGATCCGCAAACTCATAGCCGTAGCCGAACGTCCCGCTGGCCGGAATGATCGGATTCTCCAGCTCAAGATCGCCTAATCTGACGCTTAATCTTGCCATAGGATCTCCTTTCTTTCAAAGACCGGACCTTCCTTGCAGACACGCTTGTAGCCGTCCTTCACTTTGATCGAACAGCCCATGCAGGCGCCAAAGCCGCAGCCCATCCTCTCTTCAAACGAGAACTCACCTTCGCTTTCTGCCTTATTATTCACTGCTTTCAACATCGGCAGCGGTCCGCAGGTATAGAAGTAGGAATATTCAACTTCATCCATGACATCGGAAACAAAACCCTTCGTTCCATAGGAACCGTCAGCCGTCGTCACCAGGACCTTGCAGCCAAGATCTATAAATTCCTTTTCTATGAAGATCTCATCCTTCTTATTGAAACCCAGGATGACGCTTACTTCTTTGCCTTGTTCACGAAGCTTCTTTGCCAGGTAATACAGAGGCGGTACGCCGACCCCGCCTCCGATCAGCAGAGGTCTTTCCCCGCTTTTGGAAAGATCATAGCCGTTGCCTAGACCGATCAGCAGATCGAGCTTTCCTTCCTTAAGTTCGGACATCATCTTTGTCCCTTCACCGACCGCCTTATAGATCAGGGTCAGTTCATCTTCCTTCACATCGCAGATCGAGATCGGCCTGCGTAAGAAAAAAGGTTCCAGCTTCACATTGACGAACTGTCCGGGCTTAAGCTGCTTCATATCATCGCCTTTCAATACCATACGATAGGTATTGAGCGCGATCTTTTTGTTTTCTCTGATCTTACAGATAACTTGTTTCATATTACGCGTTGATCACCGAGACCTTCAGTGTGATCTCTTCCAGTACATCCAGCAAAGCCTTGACGGTGTCTAAGGAAGTAAAGATGTTGGTGTCGTTTTCGATCGCCAGCAGACGGATCGCCACACCGTCATTGAGTTCATCCTCCGCCGTCACATCCCTGGTGTTGATGACATAGGCGACATGTCCCTGCGAGATGGAGTTGCGGATATCATCGTTGACCGAGATCTTCTGCAAGGTCCTGGTGCGGATGCCGTTTTCTTTGAGGAATCGCGCCGTACCTCTGGTCGCTTCGATGTTGAAGCCCAGGTCATAGAAACGGCGGATGAGCGGAAGTGCTTCTTCCTTATCGGAATCGGCGATCGTCACAAAGACGGTGCCGTAGTTCTTCAGATTCATACCCGATGCCTGCAAGGCCTTATAGAGGGCACGGTTGAGCTTGTCGTCGTAGCCGATCGCTTCGCCGGTCGATTTCATCTCCGGTGACAGATAGGCATCAAGACCCTTGATCTTGTTGAAAGAGAAAACAGGGACTTTGACGTAGTAACGCTTCTTATCTTCCTTATACAGATCGAAGATGCCCTGCTCCTTCAGGCTTCTGCCCAGTATGACTTCCGTTGCGATATCTGCCAGAGGGAAGCCCGTTGCCTTGGAAAGGAACGGCACCGTTCTTGAGGAACGCGGATTGACTTCGATGACGTAGACGTCTTCGTTCTTATCGACGATGAACTGGATGTTGAACAGACCGACGATGCCGATGCCAAGTCCCAGTTTCTTGGAATACTCCAGGATCCTGCCCTTGACCTTGTCGGAGATCGTGAAGGCCGGATAGACCGAGATGGAGTCACCGGAATGGACACCCGTTCTTTCAACGAGCTCCATAATGCCGCCGACGAAGACATCTCTGCCGTCGCAGATGCCGTCGATCTCAACTTCCTTGCCTTCGATATAGTGGTCGACCAGGACCGGCTTTTCTTCATCGATCGCTGCCGCATTCTTCAGATAGTGGCGAAGCTGTTCCTCGTTGCCCACGATCTGCATCGCCCTGCCGCCTAAGACATAGCTAGGACGTACCAGGACCGGATAACCGATCTCTTCCGCCGTCTTGACACCGTCTTCGATATTGGTGACGGCTCTGCCCTGCGGCTGCGGGATGCCGAGCTCTTCCATGATCTTCTCGAAACTGTCGCGGTTCTCCGCCCGTTCGATTGCCTTGGTGTCGGTACCGATGATCCTGACGCCTCTTTCATATAAAGGTTCCGCCAGGTTGACCGCCGTCTGTCCGCCCAGGGAGACGATGACGCCTTCCGGCTTTTCAAAGTTGATGACGTTCATGACATCTTCCGGTGTCAGAGGTTCGAAATATAATTTATCGGAAGTCGTATAATCGGTCGAGACCGTCTCCGGATTGGAGTTGATGATGATGGCCTCGTAGCCGTTCTTGCGGATCGTCTGTACCGCATGGACGGAGGAATAATCGAATTCCACACCCTGCCCGATACGGATCGGACCGGCACCTAAGACGACGATCTTCTTTTTTGTTGTAAGCCTGGATTCATTCTCCCCGGTATAGGAGGAATAATGGTAGGCGATGTATTTGCCCGAATGCAAAGTATCGATCATCTTGAAGATCGGTGTGATCTGATTCTTGATGCGCTTCTCATAGACTTCGATCTCCTTGAGGTTCCAGAGTCTGGCGATATACTTATCGCCAAAGCCCATCTTCTTGGCTCTTCTTAAGACGTCAAGATCGTTGACATGTGCCTTGAGTTCTTCTTCCATCCGGATAATCTTTTCGATCGACTCCAGGAACAGCATCGTGATCATCGTCACTTCATGAAGCTTCTTCAGATCGATGTGTCTTCGTATCGCTTCACTTAATGCGAAGATGCCGTCGGATCGGAATTCACTTAAGTATTTCAATAATTCCTCATCGGAATAGGTATCGAATTTCTCCAGATACAGATGGCAGACCCCGATCTCCAGAGAACGCACGGATTTCAAGATACATTCTTCGAGATTTGCGCCGATGCCCATGACCTCGCCGGTCGCCTTCATCTGGGTGCCTAAGATGTTCGGGGTGGTCGGGAACTTGTCGAATGGGAATCTCGGGAACTTGGCAACGATGTAGTCTAAGCTCGGCTCCTTGTCGGCCGTCGTGCCGGCCACTTCGATCTCTTCGAGCGTCATGCCCAAAGCGATCTTGGCGGAAACTCTGGCGATCGGATAGCCGCTGGCCTTGGAAGCCAGAGCGGAAGAACGTGAGACTCTCGGATTGACTTCGATCAGGAAGTATTCGGAAGTCTGCGGATGTAAGGCAAACTGCACGTTGCAGCCGCCTTCCACTTTCAAAGCGCGGATGATCTTGATCGCCGAGTCGTTCAGCATCTTCAGATCATGATCGTTCAAAGATAGGATCGGAGCGACGACCATCGAATCGCCGGTGTGGACACCGACCGGATCGACGTTCTCCATGCCGCAGATCGTGATGCAATGGTCACTTGAATCACGCATGACTTCAAATTCGATCTCTTTATAGCCCTTAACGCTCTTCTCGACCAGGACCTGATGGACAGGCGAAGCCTTGAAGCCGCCCGCTGCGATATTGACGAGTTCTTCCTCATCGTAGGCGAAGCCACCACCGGTACCGCCCAGTGTGAAAGCCGGACGAAGGACGACCGGATAGCCGATCTCCAGGGCTGCCGCCTTGGCTTCTTCGATATCATAGGTGATCTTGGACGGGATGACCGGTTCGCCGATCTCCATGCACATCTCCTTGAACAGTTCTCTGTCTTCGGCCTTTTCGATACTTTCTCTCGGCGTGCCTAAAAGCTTGACGCCGCATTCCTTTAAGACGCCCTTCTTGTCTAACTGGACCGCGAGGTTCAGACCGGTCTGTCCGCCGATGCCCGGAACGATGGCATCCGGACGTTCATAACGCAGGATCTTGGCGATATATTCGAGATTCAGCGGTTCCATATAGACCTTATCAGCCATCGAGACATCGGTCATGATGGTCGCCGGATTGGAATTGCATAAGATGACCTGATAGCCTTCTTCCTTCAAAGCCAGGCAGGCCTGCGTGCCGGCGTAGTCGAATTCCGCTGCCTGACCGATGACGATCGGACCGCTGCCGATGATCAGTACTTTCTTGATATCCGTTCTCTTTGCCATATCTATTCCCCTTTGTATTCATAGACGGTCTTGCCTTTGCATACCGTCTTCAAACATCTGCCATAAACTTCCATCCCTTTGAACGGGCTTGCCTTGCCCTTGGAAAGGAAGTCCTTCTCATCGATGATGTATCTGTCCTTCAGATCCCACAGACACCAGGAATCTTCCTGTTTCAGACCAAAACGCCTGCGCGGGTTGTCGTTCAGCAGTTCGATCAGTCTCTCCAATGTGATCACACCGCTTTTTACCAATTTCGTATATAAGAGCGGGAAGGCCGTTTCGATCCCCACGATGCCCATGGCGCTCTTTTCAAGTCCCCTGGATTTTTCTTCCGCACTGTGCGGGGCATGGTCGGTCGCGATCATGTCGATCGTCCCGTCTTCAATCCCTCCCAGCAAGGCCTTCTGGTCGTCTTCGCCTCTGAGCGGCGGATTCATCTTGAAGTCACCGGATTCCTGCAGGTCGTTTTCATTGAGGATCAGATAATGCGGCGCGGTCTCGCAAGTCACATCGACCCCTCTTGCCTTGGCCTCACGGATGATCTGCACGGATTCCTTGGTCGAGATATGACAGACGTGATACGCGCAGCCTGTCTTTTCCGCCAGTTTCACATCACGCTGTATCTCTTTCCACTCACTTTCCGGGCAGATGCCTTTGTGACCGTGTTTTCTTGCGTATTCCCCGTCATGGATATAGCCGCCTTTAAGAAGATCATTTACCTCACAATGGGCAGCCACGATCTTCCCGAGGCTTTTAGCTTTCCTCATGACTTCTTCCATCATCGCCTCTTCCTGTATGCCCTTGCCGTCATCCGAGAAGGCACAGACATAAGGAGACATCTCTTCCAGTCTGGCGATCTGTTTTCCTTCCTCACTGACCGTGCAGGAGCCATAGGGGATCACGTCGATCACAGCGTCTGCTTCGATGATGTCGAGTTCTTTCTTCAGGTGTTCATAGCTGTCCGGCACAGGATCAAGGTTTGGCATCGGACAGATGGTCGTATAGCCGCCATGAGCGGCAGCTTTGCTTCCGGAAGCGATCGTTTCCTTATAAGAAAAACCCGGTTCCCTGAGATGAACATGTACATCACAGAAACCGGGAAAAATAATATAATCGCCATCGGCAGCAAGGCCTGGAACATCAACACAGACAGTATCATTTATGATCCGTCCGTTTCCGTCTTTCATGAATAACCTGGCGTTTGCTTTCATAATGTTCTCCTTGTTTTTTTGCGCACTGCGCACAAAGAAGTTCCTAATTCTTGTAAAAATATACCAAAGTCCCAACGCGATGTCAACCATACTACAGGCGTCCGCCAAAGAAAAAAGGAACTTCAAAGTTCCTCGTTTTCAAAGACTCTTACCCAATGCGTAAGCGACATCAGGGTGAACCTCCCATAAGTCTTTAGCTTATGGGAGGTTCACTATAGATACCATTCTGACACAGTGTCAATATACTTTTCCGATCAAAAGAAAAGATCTGTCTATTCTGACAGATCCGATAGTTCATTATTCTTCTTTCGATCATATGATCTCGAGCTGACACATCTTCATGGTCGCAAGTGCCGCCTCATGAGATTCCGGCGTGACGCCGGCACAGCAGTCTTCTTTCACGTTTATGGTCATCTGCGGGAAGGCTGCCTTTATCAGCAAGGCATTAGATACCACACAGATATCCGTACAAAGTCCCAGGATTGTGATCTCATCGATCGGACATTTTTCATTCCTCTTTTTCAATTCTTCGACGAGTTTCTCCGAACCGAAGGTCGGCTTGTCGATGATCTCGTGATCCTTTTCATTCAAGGCATCCATGACTTCCTTGCGGATCTGCCACCCCTCACTTCCTTGAATACAATGCATCACCGGAAGATGTCTGCCTTCATGGGTCTCCATATAATCCTCATGATGGGTATCTCTGGTGGCATAGATATAGGAATAGTCTTTTTTGATCTCCTTTACGACGTTATCGACGATAGCGCAGGCTTCCTTTGTCCCTAAAGAACCGTCGATGAAGTCGTTCTGCATATCGACAACGATAAGTACTTTATTCATTTTTCCCTCCCTTTGGCTTGACTTCGATCAGGATCAGCGACGCCAGTACCAGGAAGACGCCGAGCCAGCCGAAGAGCCCTTGTTTCTCATTGAACAGGAACACACCGAACAGTACGGCCGCCACCGGCTCAAATGTCGAAAGCAGAGAAGCCGTGACGATATCAAGATACGATAAGGCCGTATTGAACAGATAGTAAGTGAATATCGAACAGCACAAAGCCCACAATGCCAGAAATAAGATGAGTCTGGGTTCTGATACAAGACGTGCTGCGATCACTTTGATATCACAGAATACGCAAAGATACGTGAGTGCGCTCATCCCGGCAAACAAAGCCGGATAAAACATCTTGGTGGTCGGGGCATAGCCCTTCAAGCCATGGGCTGTCGCGATGTTGTTGAAGGCATAGAAGAAAGCTGCCAGAACACCGCAGAGTATGCCAAGCAGATCATCTCCTCCGCCGGAAGCGATCCCGGAAACAAGGGCACAGCCGCCTAAGTTCAACAATAAGGCGACGCCCTTGATCAGAGTGAAGCGCTCCTTAAGAAACAGGCAGCTGTAGATCATGACCAGGGTAGGCATCAGATAGATCAGCACACCAGCCGTTCCCATGCCGACTCTGGCGATCGCCAGAGTATATAAGACAAGGAAAAGATACATGCCGAATATACCTATGGCAGCCGACCAAAGCAGTCCTTTCTTATCGATGCGGAAACTTTCCTTATCCGTGACAGATAAGATCAAAGCTTCCATGAATACGGCCAGGACCATACGGATGGAGGTACGTTCGATACTTCCGAAACCCGAGTCTGCCAGCAGGTTGACGAAGATGCCGTTGCTTCCCCAAAGCACCGCCGCCAGTAGGACCATCAATGGCGCAAACTTTCTCATCAGAAGACGAAATTGCCTTTCCGGAAGACAGGAACGATGGTGCCGTCTTTACAGATGCCGTCGATGTCCATCTCTTTGGTACCGAACATGAAATCCTCGTGCTGCAGAGAATCGTTGGCACCATGAGCGAGAAGTTCTTCCTTGGACATCTGTTCGCCGCCCTTGATGTTTTCCGGGTATGGCCTGCCCAAAGCCAGGTGGCAGGCAGCATTTTCATCATATAAGGTATCAAAGAACAGGATGCCCGACTTGGATACCGGCGAATCATACGGGACCAGGGCAACTTCGCCAAGATAGGACGAGCCCTCATCGAATTCCAGCAGCTGCTTCAAAGCTTCTTTTTCTTTCTTCGCATCGAAATCGACGACCTTGCCGTTTTCAAAACGGAACCAGAAGTCTTCGATGACCTTGCCGTTGTAGCTTAAAGGCTTGGAGGCGTAGACGATGCCTTCAACGCCTTTCTTCAAAGGCATGCAGAAGCACTCTTCCGTCGGCATATTCGGATCGAAGAAGACCCCGTCCGGCGTCGTACAGCCGCCGCCGACCCAGATATGATCTTCAACTAAAGAAACATAAAGGTCCGTGCCTGACTCCGATGTGAAATGTAATTTTTCAAAGTTATAGGAATTCAATTTATCCGCATGTTCGATCAGTTCTCTGTCATGGTCTTCCCATTCTTTGATCGGATCGTTGTCTTTGCTTACTCTGGTGACCGCAAAGATCGCATCGCCAAGCTTTTCAAAGGCTTCCTCATCACTTAATTCCGGGAAGACGACCTTCGCCCACTCTACAGACGGAACACCCAGAATGCACCACTGGCCTTCGTTGTTCATGGTGTAGGCCATGAGGTCTGCCGTTTTGGCATAGTAGGCCTGCTGGTAGGCATTGAGCTTTGCCGAATCGACATCTTTCAAGGCACCCGGTTTGTCGGAAGCGATCGAAAGATAGGCGGTCTTGTGATCATGCTGGAGCTTGGTGCGGTCATACACCCACTGCGGGATGTCGGATAAGGTCTCGATCGACTGGTAATCGTAATTCATTTTGGAGAGCTCTTCATCGCGCCAGTCGATGGATACCGACTTCGCTCCGGCTTCATAAGCTTCCTTTACCACTTTTCTGACAAAGCCGATATCTCTGACGTTTGCCCGTATATGCAAAGGCTGCCCCTTCTGCAGGTTGACACCTTTTCTGATCGCAAGCTCAGCGAGCTTGTCATACATCTTTTCGCTGACCATGGACTTATCCTTTGATATACGCCACGAACAGATCGTAAGTGTTCATCAATCCGTCGATGTGTGTCCTTTCGTAGCCGTGGGAATTCGCCGTACCGAAACCGATCGCAGCATGACGGATATCGTAGCCTGCCAGGATGGAGCCATCGGCATCCGTGCCGTAGTGCGGCGTGAAGATGTCCATGACGTAGTCGATCTTGTTTTCGATCGCGCAGGTCCTGAGCTCATTGGTCATCTCGTAGTGGTACGGGAAGCGGGAATCTTTCGCAAAGATCGTGACCTTCTTCTCATCGGAATTCTGATCCGGACCGATCGGTGCGATATCGATGGCTAATACATCCTTAACATCTTTAGGCAGATACGTCGTACCGTGTCCGATCTCCTCGTACATCGCAAAGTAGGCATAGACCTTGCGGTTCAGTTTCATCTTTTCTTCTTTGATCGCCTTCATGGCCGCCAGTAAGATGGCAGCGGCTGCCTTATCATCGACGAAATGCGATTTGATGTAGCCGTTGACATATTTGAAACGCGGTTCGATGCCGATCATATCGCCGGTCTCGATACCCAGTTTTCTGGTATCTTCCGCGCACTTCACATCCTCATCGAGAACTACACAGACGTTCTTGCGGAAATCGCCTTGTACATCACGCAGTTCCTCTTCCGTGACATGGATAGAATTGGGAATGCGGCAGACCGTTCCCGAATAGACCTTGCCGTCTCTTGTATGGACATTGACGTTGTCCATCACGCAATAAAACGGATATAAGCCGCCGACCGGACAGACGTTCAAAGTGCCGTCCGCATTGATGTGGCGGACCATCAGGCCGATATCATCAAGGTGGGCCGTGACACAAAGAGGATCACCTTGCCCGCCTAAGTCGACGATGACGCCGCCCTTATGTGTACAGACCGGTGTATAACCAAGATCTTCGACTTCCTTACAGACATAGTTCTGAATCTCGCGGAACTGGCCGGTCGTGGAATCGATCTTCAGCAATCCTTCCAACATGTTCATGCAATATTTTTCATCAAATGCCATATTCTAACTCCTTTTGTTTTCTTCCCTTTAATGATAACAGGCTCACAGCAGCTTGGTATCAGATTTCTATTTGCGTTGTTTCTGTCGGTCTGTCCTTCTTTCTGTATCTTTACAAAAGTCAGACCTGCAGATCTGAGAGACAGCGCTTCAATGGATTTTCCACAGCAGGCTATATACAATGAGGATGATAAAAGAAATACAAAAAATAATACGGGAGGCAGAATCATGGAACTGGTGATACACGACCTTGATCGGCAGGAATGGGACGGGATCAAAGACCGATTCAAAGATCCTTATGTCATTTCTGACAGCAAAACGATACATCCCTGCAGCGGCTGTTTCGGCTGCTGGAACAAAGAACCGGGCGTCTGCGTCATCAAAGACGGCTATGAAGACATGGGAAAGCTCATCCATCTTTCGGATGAAGTCTTCGTCATCAGCCGCTACACCTACGGCGGTTTTTCCTCTTTCGTAAAAAACGTCTTTGACCGCTGTCTTTCTTACGTGCTGCCCCATTTTGAGATCGTCGATGGAGAATCTCATCACAAGAAGAGATACGACGAAGACAAAGCCTTCTCTTTCATCTTCTACGGACCAAAGCTCACCAATGAAGAACAGGAAAGCGCGAAACGCTATGTCCATGCCGTCTGTACCAATATCCGGGGCCATGTGAAAAGCATCACTTTCCGGGAAACGGAAGAAAGACCGATAACAAAGAAAAGAGAAGAAGAGGATCCGGATGGAGAAACTGTCTTTCTCAATGCGTCCCTTCGTTACGTCAAAGGAAATACCGCCAGACTGGCAAAGAAAACAAGTTCCTGTATGTTCAGGCAAAACAGGATCGTCGATCTGATGAGATATGCAAAAGATCTTTCAAAACTCATCGAAGAACTTCACGATGTGCCGACACTCGTACTGTGCCAGCCGCTGTATGTGGATGGCCTTCCATCGCAATTGATCCGCTTTTTGGAAACATTTGAAAAGACCTATGACGGTAAACAGAAGAAGATCTATGTCTTAGCCAATATGGGCCTCTATGAAAGCAGGCAGCTGGCCAACATGTTTGAAACCGTAAAACAATGGTGCAAAGCCATGGACTTTCAATATTGCGGGGCACTCGGTGTCAGCGCCGGTGAACTTGTCGTGTCTTATTGGACTATGGTTTCTTCGGCAAGTGGCCGCTTCAGACCATCAGCAATGCCCTGATCGCCCTGGCAAAAGCGATCGATCGAAACGAAATGATCGAAGACACTTACACGGAACCTTTGTATTTCCCGCGCAGTCTCTATATCGCCATCGCCAACAACGGCTGGAAAAAAGCCGCAAAACGTAACGGTATCGATCCCGGACTTCTTTTCCGGCGCATGGAGTAGGCGATCAGGACGATCTGATACACGAATTATTTATCACACCAAAAAAGCCGATGTCTTTCTGTGACACCGGCTTCTTTCTTTTTCTTTTTCTTATTATCAGCTGTTGAGGACTTTGATCGAATCGATCGCATGGCCAAACAGCAAAATCGCTGACTTCATGCCGACCTGTGACATGTACTCTCTGGTCTTGAATTCGAGGTTTTCATCCTCGATGATATCAGCGATCCTGACCGGTTCAACGCCATATAACAGTGCGGACTGGTAATAGACCTTTTCGTTCCTGGTCATGACGATGATCGGCGTCTTCGGCTTGATCTGGGAAACGACGGCCGGGGATCTGCCGGTATCGGTATAAACGATGATCTTCTCGACACCTAAGACATCCGCCAGGTCGCAGGCTGCCTTACCGACGATGGAACGCTGCGAATCGTCGACTGCCTGATAGACGTTGTGTAAATGTTTCTCCGTCTCTTCGGCGATCTTAGCCATCATTCTGACGGATTCCAGAGGATATTCACCGGCTGCCGATTCGCCTGACAGCATGACGGCAGTCGCACCGTCATAGACGGCATTGGCGACGTCACCTACCTCGGCTCTTGTCGGACGCGGATTGTGCGTCATCGATTCAAGCATCTGTGTCGCACAGATCGTGATCTTGCCGGCGGCATTGGCCTTGGCGATCATCTGTTTCTGAATGTACGGGACCTGTTCCGGCGGCAGTTCGACGCCCATGTCGCCTCTGGCGACCATCAGACCGTCCGCTGCCTTTAAGATCTCATCGAGGTTTTCAACGCCCTGCGTGGATTCGATCTTGGCGATGATCTTCATCTTGGAACCGGAGAAATCTAAGATCGCTCTGACCGCTTCGACATCTCTTGCCGTACGTACGAAGGACAATGCGATGTAATCATAATCCTGTTCGATACCAAACAGGATGTCCTTGCGGTCCTGTTCGGAGATGAACGGCATCTTGAGTTCCGCGCCTGGCACATTGATGCCCTTGTGGTTGAGTATATCGCCCGGGACCAGGACCTTGGTCTTGATCTCCGTACCGGAAATATCCGTAACCTGTAACTGAATGAGTCCGTCATTGACTAAGATCATCGAGCCGATATGTACATCGCCCGGAAGTCCCGCATAGGTGATCGAACCGCGTTCGCTGTTTCCTAAGAAGTCCTGCGTGGACAGGGTGAACTCCTGGTTCTTTTTCAGAGTGATCTTTCCGTTTTCAAAGTCACGGAAACGGATCTCCGGACCCTTGGTATCCATCATCGTCGCAACGGATACGCCCAGTTCCTGTCTGACCTTTCTCACCAGATCCAGATTGGCTTTCTGCGTCTCATGAGAACCGTGGGAGAAGTTGAACCTGGCAACATCCATGCCGGCCTTGATCATCTCTTTCAGCATCTCTTCATTGTTGGAAGAAGGGCCTATCGTGCAAACGATCTTTGTTTTTTTCATATGATTCATCTCTCTTTCTTCGCCATGATTATATCACTGTTTTAGTCGTTCTCAACAGCCGATCAGACATACCGCTTCCGGCACCCGGATACGGTCGCTTTCTTCCTTCAGGAGGCCGTTTTCACCGATCTTAAAGCAGACGACTTCATCAGTAAAACGGTTGGCACAAAGTAAGTATCCCTGAGCCAGCATGAAGTCCCGCGGATGATCGCCGCCGCATCCGATATTCTGTATGAGCTTCGGCTCATCCTTCAAAGAAATGACGGAGATCACGTTCTTTCCTCTGGTCGATACATAGAGATAATTCTCATCTTCACTTAAACGCACGGCAGCCGTTCCGGTGGTATTTTTCTCCCCGTTTTGTAACAAGCCGATCTGATGAGTTATCTTGTGATCCTTCATATCGATGATGAACAGTTCATTGGATAATTCCGATACCAGATAGAGTTTTGAATGGTCTTTGTTGAAGATGCCGTGTCTTGGCCCGCTGCCTTCAGGCAAGCAGATCTCGCCCGTCCTGTTTAGATCCTCATCAAAAAGGATGACCTTGTCTAAGAAGAGGCTCGGGACAAGGATCTTTCCTTCATGAAACAGCACCTGGTGGCATCCCGCCTTGTCTTTGATCAGTACGGTCTTTTCAAAGACGAACTTTTCTTCTTTTATCCTTAATAAAGATACTGTCCCCGCGTGGTAGCTGGCCGTATAGACGTTATCGCCTTTCACTGCCACATAACAGGAAGATGGCTTTTCAAACAGACATTCATCCAGTATCTTTCCGTCTCTGCCGATCAATACAAGACCGTCTTTTTCTTCCCCGTCACAGATCGCGATGATCTTATCTTCATATTTACAAAGATATTTGGAACTCTTTACCTCACAAAACAGGGAAGCCTCAGACATCTTCCCGTCTTCAAATTCAAATGTGTAGATCCCCCTGGAATCTTTCGTCGTATATGTACCTGCAAGTATCTTCATTTTGCGATCTCCAATAATACATTCAGTAAAGCATCTTTATCCGCCGGTACGAACTCATACCATTGGCTCAGCATCTTCTCCATCTCTTCAAAACCCGCTTCCATCTTTTCCGGTATATCCTCATCCATGACGATCAGATCGGGATCCCGCAGACTTCTTCTTTCCAGTCTTCCTTCCCTGATCAGATCGCAGAGTTTTTCAAACTGCCCCTTACTGAGGGCCTTTTCAAATTCCTTGAGTTTCCCGTTTTTGACATAGGAACCGTAACAGGAGATCTCATCATCTCTGACGTAAAGATCGAAACCCTGCAGCTCCCCGAAATACGTGCCATAGGTCATTCCGGCCTTTCTTGAGGAATAGGAGAAGGAAGATAGTGTCTTATCTTTGACTTCGACCTGTTTTTCTTCCGGGAAGAAATCGCGTATGGCTATCTCTTCGCTTTTTCCTTCCAGAAGGACTTCCTCGCTTGATGGCCGCATGGCTTCCGCTTTGAAACAAGCCGCATCATAATATTCGTTCTCCTGTGCGCCATAGGCCAGAAGCGGAAGTCCGTTCATGGACGTATAGTTTTCCTGTTTCTGTGCCAGCACATTTCCATCTTTATCCAAGAGGCTCACCCTGTAGATGAGATCCTCATCTCTGATCTCATCCCACTTCACATACAAAGACGTCTGACCCTTTCGCAGTTCCACCGTCAGTTTATCCAGATCTGTCAAAGATATCCCCTCCTCTTCTATTGGCGCAGGTGTCTCTTCTTCCCTGTCTGCCGTACAGCCTGCAAGAAGAAGCGCCATCGCCAGCAGTATCCCGATTTTTCTCATGATCTATTCTTCTTTCTTACTTTAATCATATCATCGAAGAAAAAGAAAACGCGGATATACCGCGTCATTCCACATCATCGAATTGCATCTGAACAGGTGCCTGTTCCTCGATCTCTTCCACTTCTTCTTCGAAGTTATCCATATACGTCTCCACTTTGGATTCTCTTGGCGTATAGGCACTGATGTGCTTGTTCCGGATCTCTTCGCGAAGTTCGTCGAGGATGTCTGCATCCATCTGCAGCAGCTGTTCAGCTCTGTTTAAAGGAATGGTCACATCCTGAAAACCGGTAAAGGTGATCTTCAGGTTATTTCTTTCGATCCCCGAGATCCTGCCTGTCAAACCGCTGGCCTTTGATACAATCTTCCTACCACTAAGGGCCATTGATCTTCCTCCTTGTACTGCTCTATATGATATGCGGATAGAGCCTCGAGGTCAACCATTATCTTGACATTTCGATAATTTCACATGAGACCGATCAGATGAGCCCGTTTTTCTGCATATGATAGGCGTCCATCAATGAAGAAACATAGCCTTCATCACCTGACAGGATGATCCTGGCGATACCGTCTTCATGGCGGAAATTGAACTTCACATCCTTCACTTCTTTCATCTTTTCGCAGAAGAACGCCGAGATCTTCCCTGCCTGAATCATGGAACACGGGATATCAAGTATCACACAGCTGCTTGCCTTGTCTTTGTGCCTTTGGGAAAGGAAATCGAAGACGACGCTGTGATACTTGATCGCAAGACCTTCCTTCACGAAAGGTTCTTTGAAATAGGAAGCGACCTCCTCTTCGCTGAAACGCCAGACCCCGTCTTCTTTGTCGCCATGTAAGAGCCCCTTATTCAGATGATTGCGGAGCGTCCTTGAAGAAAAACCGGTCATCATCGAAAGATCGTTCAGATCATATCTTCTTTCCATTCATACATCCTCCCTTTTCTTTACATCTTCAATGTAACAGGCAGGGACTTCCTTCTTCAATTTGAAATCCGCCGACTTTTTCATAGCAGGCCTCTCATTGCGAACTTTCCTTTGCGGCTTGTCCTTAAGATATCCTGAAATACAGGCATTCGATCTCTTTCGGGGTACGAAAGCCTGGGGTATGGAAAACAAAAAGCCTTATTTCAAAGGCTTCTTTCACGATATGGCGGAGACGGTGGGATTCGAACCCACGGGCCGCTTTTGACGACCAAACGATTTCGAGTCGTTCTCGTTATGACCACTTCGATACATCTCCATGTGTTCTTCATTATTATACATGAATTGTGAAAAAACGCTTCACTTTCTTGTCATGATATAATCCTCACTAAGAGGTAATGATATGAAAAAAATAACGATCGAAGATCTATTGAAGTTCCGTTTCATCGAAAACCTTTCCTTTGATCCCAGTGGGAAGAACTACGCCTATCAGCTGGCCGCTGTCGATAAGAAGAAAGATTCTTATTTCAGGACTGTCTGCGTCAACAAGAAAGCCTACAAGTCCGATAAGAACACGTCGATCATCGGCTGGTATGACGATACCCGTCTGATCATCAGCGAAGAAAACAAAAACAAGAAGGCCCTTTTCAACAAGTACCTGCTTCTTGATATCAAAGAGGGCAAACGCAAAAATTTCATCACTACGCCTTTGAACATCTCTTCGCTTAAAACCGCAGATGAAAATATCCTGGTCTTTGCCGCAGGCATCGACGCCAACGAACCGGATGCCTACAGGTATTCCAAAGAAAAACTTCAGAAATACAAAGATGATCTCAAGAAGGATGCCGACTACGAAGTCCTCGATGAGATCCCATACTGGTTCAACGGCGGCGGTTTCAAAAACAAGAAAAGAAGAGCCCTCTTTATCTGCCGCATCAAACCGTTCTCAATCGAAAGGATCAGCGATCCTTTGTTTGACCTCGGACCGATGGAAGTAAAAGACAGGAAAGTCTACTTTGCCGGAAACAGCTATTCCATGAAGATGCCGCTATATGAAAAAGTCTATGCCTATGATGTCGATACAAAGAAGACAGAAGTCCTCTACGACAAGGAAGACTATTCCTTCTCTTCTTTGTTCTGTTTCGGCGGAAAACTCATTGCCCAGGCAAGTGACGGAAAGAACTACGGCATCAATGAGACCAGCCGTTTCTATGAACTGAAAGATAATGCATTAAAAGAGATCGCCTTCTATGACCGTTCCTTATACGATTCCGCAGGTGCCGACACGATGCTGGGCGGCGGGAAAAACAAAGTCGTCAGAGACGACGCCATCTATACCCTGGCGACCGAAAAGGACCATGTCGAAATTTGGAAGCTCGATACGAGATTCAGAAAGACGAAACTCATCTCCATGCCGAAGATCTCCTTCTTCGATGTGAACAAAGACAAGATCATCTTCTGCGCAAGCGATGAGAAGAATCTCCCGGATCTTTATGTCTATACCTTCAAAGATAAGAAAGTAAACAAGCTCACTTCCTACAACGAAGCCGTTCTTAAAGGCAGGTACGTCGCACCGGTCAAAGAGATCAGCTACACTTCCCAGGGCATGAAGCTCAACGGTTTCGTCCTGCTGCCGAAAGACTACGACAGGAGAAAGAAATACCCGGCGATACTCGATGTCCATGGCGGACCAAGGACCATCTACTCCAAGACCTTCTTCCATGAGATGCAGGTATGGGCTTCCGAAGGCTACTTCGTCATGTTCACCAACATCAGAGGATCGGATGGAAGAGGCGATGCCTTCGCAGACATCCGCGGCAAGTATGGCGAAGATGATTTCGTCAACCTGATGGACTTCGTCGATGAAGTTCTGAAACAGTATCCGGCCATCGATGAAACAAGGCTCTGCGAGACCGGCGGATCCTATGGCGGTTTCATGACCAACTGGATCATCGGCCACACCGACCGCTTCTGCGCCTGCGCATCGCAAAGAAGCATATCGAACTGGCTGTCCTTCACCTATCTCTCCGACATCGGTTTCTACTTCGGTACGGACCAGAACGGTACGGACGATATGATCAAAGACTATCAAAAGCTCTGGGAACATTCCCCGCTCAAATATGCCGATAACGTTAAGACTCCGACATTGTTCATCCACTCCGACCAGGACTACCGCTGCCCGATGCCGGAAGGCATGCAGATGATGCAGGCCTTAGCGGAAAGAGGTGTCGACACCAGACTCGTACTGTTCCATGGTGAGAACCACGAGCTCTCCCGTTCCGGCAAGCCGTCTCACCGCATCCGCCGTCTGAGCGAGATCACAGACTGGTTCAGGAAATACACAAATGTTCTATAATGAAGACAGAAGGAGTGTATACCAATGAATCAAAAAACAGACAAGATCTTAAACGCGATCGATAACGATCCTGCGCTTCTTGAACAGCTTTTGAACATGGAAGAAGCGCCTCTTACCAGGAGCGGACAAAGAGCCAATCCTTTACTGAACATCTTAGGAAACAATGTCACCAATGATGACGTCGAAACGATCAACAGGGAATTATCCGACAACCCGATCGTCCAGTTATATTCCGCAGCTTCCGGTGCACTCGATGCCAAGGATCTGCTGAACTATGTCGGCGGCACCAGAGGCACACGTGCCGGAAGCGACCAGGCAGTAAGAGCGCTGTTTGACGGCAGGCTCGATCTCAAAGAGATCATGCTGATCATCGTACTGCTCAAGCTCTTCAAGAGAAAGAATTCCCACACCTACAACAATTCGGCGATCGGACTCTTGGGAACGCTGCTCGGTTTCAACAATTATTCCAACTACAGCAATTCCAACAACCTGTTCTCCACCCTCTTAGGCGGAAACAACAGCTACCATCAGTCCTACAACCTCTTCGGCGGCAACTCCGGAGGCTTGTTCTCAAATAACAACGGCTATGGCTACAATTCCTACTACGGAAACAACAACGGCCTCGGTTCGTTCCTGGGACTGACAGGAAACAGCGGATTCTCCAACAATGGCTTACAGAACCTGTTAGGTTTCGTCAACGGCAACTACAACAACAATCCGCAATACAATCTGCTCTACAGCATCCTGTCCAGTGCTGCCTCAAACATCGTTTCCTCCAACGGCAACGTTTCGGCAGGCGGTCTGTTCTCCGTGTTGAATCAGCTGCTGAAATAAATATTCAGACATTACTAAAAGCACTTCGGAACGATCTCCGAAGTGCTTTTTTCATTTGAATATCATCTGTCCACCAATAGTGCCAGCCCGCTCTTGCCGTACCCGTAATTATCGCGGTTGACATAGACCACGATGAGCGTGACAAACAGCGTCAGCACATTTGCAGCCGCAAAGGCGAACCAGATCCCCTTCACCCCAAACAGCAAAGGCAGTACGATGATCGTCAGATTGGAGAAGACGATCTCCTGCATGACGGTGATGAATGTCGAGGAACGGAAGTTTCCCAGTGCCGAGAAGCACATCCTGGCTGCGACATTGTAGCCGAAGAACAGGAAACCGTACGGCGATATGCGAAGGCCATAGACGATCAGATCCTTGATGTTGGCTGCCGCCTTGCCGGTAAATAAGACTGCGATCGGATCGGAGAACAGCAGGAACATGACGATCGAGACCGCTACCAGCAAGCCCGTCGCGATGACGATCTGTTTATACAGACGCTTGAGTTTCACGATATTTTTTTCACCCATCGCATATGACAATAACGGTCCTGTTGCCGAGAAGAGTCCGAAATAGCCGGCCATGAAGGTAAAGGAGATGTTGTTGACGATGGTATAGGCAGCCAGGTAGTTCTCATCGCCGAAACGAAGGATCGCATAGTTGGCGATCAGAGCGCCGACGCCGACCGAAAGGCTCGAGAAGAAAGCCGGCAGACCGTACTTGCATCCCTCTTTCAGCAATGCCTTCATATCCGAATGCGGTCTCACGAAACCGACCTCACACTTTTTGGACGAATAGAAGATGATGCCGATCGTTACGTTGATCAGATTGGCGATCAGATTGGCATACGCCGCACCCGCCATGCCGATGCCTTTATAGACGACGAAATACCAGTCAAAGAGAAGATTGGATCCCACATTCATTAATGTGGAGAACAGTTCCATCTTCGGCGAACCGGCGGAGACATAGAAACGCATCATGACGCTGCCGCAGATACCGAGATATACGTAGAAACAGTTGATGCTTAAGAAACTCTTCGCATACGGATAGATCGCTTCATTGGATCCCAATAACATCAGTATCTGATCCTTGAAGCTGTACTCGAACAGGGACAGGATGAGTCCGACCAGAAGGGAAAACAGGACGATGCTGGTAAAATCCGAACTTGCCTCTTCGTCTTTCTTTTCGCCCATCTTTCTGGCGACCAGCACTGCGACACCGCTTAAAAGCGAAGAGATCGCATTGTGCATCATGAAGACCGGAAAGATGATCGAGAAGGCACTTTCCGCCGTCGTACCGACATAGCGGGTGATGAACAGTCCGTCATCGAGGGTATACAAAAGATTGAAGATGAATTCATTCAAGATCGCCGGTATGGCAAATCTTATCAGTTCCGGCAATGTATAATCCTTGCCGATCGTCTTTGTTTCTTTCTGACTCATAGTGACTATTTTAACACAGTCTGCATCTGCTTCAAGTACTGCCCTTCAACAAAAAAAGAAGATCTTCCGACCTTCTTTGAAATCTTCATTTTTTCTGTCTTCAGAAACGGATCTCTTTAGGTGCTTCCGTAAAGGAAGAGAATGTCGCAACGGCATCCGTAAAGTACAGCACTGCCGTATTGTCATCATTTTCGTCATACATGCCGCGAAGGCTTGGGTTCTTGTCGAGCATATCCTTCTTCGCTTCGACACGGTCGTCATTGACGAGCTTTCCTTTCAAGCGCAGCCACTTGCCGTCTTTGAAACAGCACAGCTCGACATTCGGGTTCTTTTCGATCTGCTTGAAACAGTCTTTCTTCTTACCGGTCTGAATGTAAAGCCTGTCTTCGAAGATCTCTGCCGTGCCGAAAGGTCTTACTTTAGGTTCATCTTTATCGACCGTCGCCAGATAATAAACACCGCATTCCTTGATAAATTGCCAAACTTCTTTCATGATCTGTACTCTCTCTTTCTAAGTACAGTATAACATCATCGCTGTCCCGTTATCTTAAGGAGACTTCGATGGTACAATGAAGAAAAAGAGGTACATATCATGAACGTCACACAGATAAAGGAAGTCTCCGTTTACCGAAGCGGAGCCTATATCACAAGGTTTGGCCTTTTCGGCCTCAAAGAAGGAAAACAGACCATCCTCATCGAAGGACTCAGCGAATCGCTCGATCCTTCCACTCTGACCGTTTCCTTAAATAAAGACGTCAGCGGCTCCAACATCCATGTGGAACGCTACACGCCCGAAAAACAGAACGAGATCCGGAAAGAGATCCTGGATTCTTTGAAAAAAGTACAGACGCAGATACAGACGCGGAAAGATCAGATCGAGATCTTAAAGAAGAACACCGATTTCAGCAACAGAGAATCGGTCTCTTTGAAAGACATGAACGAGTTCATCGATGCCTTCCCGAAGAAGATCGATACAATCTATGAACAGATCGCCTCCCTGGAAGAAGAAGAGGCTCTTCTGAAAAAGCAGTACGAGGAAAAACAGAAGGAAGCGCGTTCCTATCTCGTAAAGATCGACCTGGACACAAAGACGGCGGGAAGCTATCCCGTTGCGCTTCGCTACTTTGAAAGGAATGCCTGCTGGAACCCGAACTACGAGATCCGTGCGGAAGAAGACGAAAACATCCGCGTCCTATTAAAAGCGCAGATCATTCAGAACACCCGTGAGGAATGGAACGGCGTCAAAGTCACTCTCTTCACCGGTGACCCGAGCACTTCCGCCGATATCCCGAAACTTTATCCGCAGCAGCTTTCCTTCCATCGTCCGGAGATCAACGGCATGAGATTTGCCGGCACCATGAAAGCGGCGATGGCAGTGCAGAGAGATGTCGCAGCCGAAGAGATGGTCGACTATGAAGCCATGGAAGAAACGATGGAGACTGTCTCCTATGGAAGAGCTTCGGTGAATGAAAACGAGACGATGATGGAATATGATCTTGAGGGTCTTCACGACATTTCCAACACCAACCCGTTTGACATAGAGCTCACCGCAAGGAACGTGTCCTGCCGCTATCATGTCATTGCCGTTCCGAAAGCCGACCCGTACGGCTATCTGGCTGCGGAAGTAAAGTCGGAAGATCTGTCGGATCTGCTCAACTCCAACGCCAACATCTTCTACCGCGATACCTTCCTTGGCAATGTCTTCCTGAATGTCGATCCTTCCAAGGAGACGTATGACATCTCTTTAGGCAAAGACGAGGGCATCCGGCTCAAGAGGACACAGAAGAAGAGATTGCGTTCCAATGTCCTTTTGAAAGGGCAGACCAAAACGGAATTCGAATATGGGATCGAAGTCTCCTCGACAAAATCCAGGGATGTAAAGATCACCCTCAAAGATCAGATCCCTGTTTCAAATGACAAGACGATACAGGTCGAGACCGCAGATCTTTCTGAAGGAAAACTCGACGAAAAGACCGGTGAGGTCATATGGGAATTCGATCTTCCGGGATCGGCGACAAAGAGCTTCACTCTTGCCTACGATGTCGCCTGGCCAAAAGAAAAAGAGTTATCCCTGTAAACAAAACAAAGAAGATGGTCTTTCAGGAAAGCGATACAGCCTTTCCAAGAAGGACATCGAAGTAACCTGACCTATTTCATAAGAAAAGACAGCGTGCTATGATGGTGCTTGACGCCTTCCATGGAAGCTGTCTTTTTATTTTTTTAATAAAGGAATATGTTTATGAATATCAGATCTCTTACCCGCTGTGCCCTGATGGCAGCCTTACTGTGTGTGCTCTCCCCTGTTTCCATCCCCCTGGCTTCGCTGGTGCCGATCTCTCTGGCATCGCTCATGGTGATGCTGGCAGGCAGCGTGCTTGGAAGAAAGGAAGGAGTGATCGCTGTCCTCATCTACCTTCTGTGCGGGATGGGGGGACTTCCGGTCTTTGCGGAGTTTTCTTCCGGCATCACTGTTTTATTCGGTGTGACCGGCGGTTTCCTGTTCGGTTATCTTCCTCTGGCCTATTGCAGTGGCCTGTTCTATGAAAAAGGAAAAGACACCAGATCCCTTCTTACGGGAACGATCCTTGGTACCGTCATCCTTTATACGATCGGCACTCTCTGGTTCATGTTCTATCTCAAGACGGATCTTCTCAAAGCTCTTGCCGCCTGTGTGCTTCCTTTCCTGATCGGCGATGCGCTGAAGATCTTTCTGGTCTGCCTTCTTACGCCGAGATTGCAGGCAGCCATCAGAAGATGGAACTGAAGGATGCCCCGACATATGAACAGACAACAGTCCAAGGACTTCTTCAGAAAGACCCTGACAGTCTGGCTGGCCTGTAGCGCTTTTGCGATCATCTTATCTTTATACGCTAAGTTCAGCGGTCTGTCGTTTCGATGCCTTCCCTCTCTGATCGGCAGATATGTGCTTGTCGCAATAACGCTCTTTGTCCTGTTTCTTTTCAAAAGAAAGATGAAGAAGTCTTCTCTTGTATTGAACATCCTGTTTGTCATACTTACGTGCGTGATGCTGTTACTTCTGCTTGTTGAGACGGCTTGCGCCGATAAGGAATCCGTTGTTACAGGAGATGGCATTACAAAGCTGAAAGTCGAAAGATCTTTCTTCAATTCGCTTGAGATCACATATTATGAGCACTTCGATGCCTTCAGCTATAAGACATATCCCTGCATCAGCGAGGTCTATGACGACGGTGATATCGGACAGTTAGTCTACATCGATCATTACGATGAAACAGGCGGACTCACACTTCGCGAATTCGTTCAATAATAATTCAAACGATCATCACTTTTAACGTAAATCCGAAGAAGTCCCCGTCTTCTTGCGAAGTGTAAAGACGGGGATGAATTCGGAGGGTTCGCAAAGGTTCGAAAGGAGTTTTTGCTGGAACATTTTTTTGCCTATTTCAACTACTGTGTTGGTGATGCAAACATACCGTAGTGATATTGAC
>JAFRQF010000022.1 GCA_017428765.1 Erysipelotrichaceae bacterium | reverse complement strand
TGTCCATTTGCGGTTCTTTCCTCCTAAAGGTCTGCCCGTTCCCATATGTGATACATCACTTCCTTTCTGACTTCATTGTATGAAAAAAGTAGACAATGTGCCTTTTCGGGTTTTGTCTACTTTTACGTTAGCAGTTCATAAGCAGCCCTCTTATCAGATCGCAAAATCGCCCTTGTCGAAGATGACGACTTCTTCCCCGTCTTTTGTCGTACCCACGATATGCATATCGCTGGTACCGATCATGAAATCGATGTGGATCACGGAATCATTGAAGGTATATTTCGGATCGGAACATTTGCCGTTGTTCAGACCTCTGCCCAAAGCCAGGTGGCAGGAGGCATTCTCATCGATCAGAGTCGTATAGTAGACGACGCCCGACATCGAGATCGGCGAATGATATTCGACTAATGCCGCTTCGCCAAGATAGCCGGCATTCTCGTCCATCTTCACCAGAGCTTCCAGCATCTCTTTTCCTTCGTTGGCGATGACTTCCACGACTTTGCCGTTTTCAAAACGGAAACCGAAATTCTCGACGCTCTTGCCGCCTAAGACCAGAGGCCTTGAGGCAAAGACGACGCCGTTGGTGCCGTATTTTTCCGGTGTCGTGCAGATCTCTTCGGTCGGGATATTGGCGTTGAAACGCACATAGTTCTCCGGCAGTTTGCGCTTGCCGAAGCCGAATTTGGAATCCGGTGTCAGCTCGACTGTCAGATCCGTGCCGTTGGATGCCGTGTAGTGCAGTTTGGTGAGATTGTAGGAATCGATCTTGTCGCCAAGCTGTCTTTTCCTGGCGTTCTTTTCTTCCCAGGTCTTGACGACATCGTTTTCCTCGTCGATGTAGCACAGTTTGAGGATCAGCTCCCAGAGCTTTTCATAGCGTTCCTCTTCCTTTACATCCTTTAAGATCTGGTCGGCCCAGTTCTTCGTCGGGACCATGGCGATGCACCACTGGCAGTGCTTTTCTCTCGATGCCTTTCGCATGATGTTGCGGATCGCATCGGTATGGGCGAAGATCGCATTGGCTTGCTCTTCCTTCACATCGGCCATCAAAGCGGTATCGACGCCTTCCAGTCTTATATAGCAGGCTCCCTCATCCAGGTATTGCGTACATTGCAAAGATTCCCAGGGTTCGACTTTCCTCACATCTTCCAGATCTCTGTATCTTGCCGCAACTTTGAGATTCGGTTCATCGAGATAGTGGATGACGACGTTGCCGGCGCCAAGTTTATAACAGGCTTCCGCAAAGATCGGCGTGAAATAAGCCCCCTGTATCGCCGCTTCCACTAAGACCGTCTGGCCTTTCTGAACGTTGAGACCCACGCGGGCGAGCGTATAAGCGTATTTTTCCTGCATCTTCAATAAATCCATATGCGACCTCCTCATTTGAAACCATTATATGACAAACTTGCATTTGTAAGTCTGAAGAAACATCGTGCGATCTGCCATATCATAGATTAATCTAACAAAAAGAATTACAATAAAAACTGTAATTCAAGGAAGACTATGGCAAAAAGAAAGAAATTTTTTATTTATATGAACGCACCTCTGACCATGAGCTTCGTGCTGATCTGTCTGACCGCACTGGCTCTGGATTTTCTCACGGCCGGCAAATCTACCGTCCTGGTCTTTTCGACCTACGGTTCTTCCTGGCTGTCGCCGATGACTTATGTCCGGCTGATCTTCCATGTATTCGGACACGGCGGTGTGCAGCATCTGATCTCCAATATGCTCTACATCCTCTTATTGGGACCGATACTGGAAGAAAAATATCATGATAAACTCATCACGGTCGTGCTGACCACGGCAGTCGTCACCGGCATCATCCACAACATCTTACAGCCGCATGTGATGCTTCTGGGGGCAAGCGGCGTCGTCTTTGCCTTCATCCTGCTGGCGTCGATCACCGGAAAAGAAAAAGGCATCCCGATCACATTGATCCTGGTTGCCTTGCTGTGGCTCGGTCAGGAGATCTACAACGGCATATTATCTGCCGACAACGTCTCACAGATCACCCACATCATCGGCGGGGTCTCGGGAGCTGCCTTAGGTCTCATTTTCAAAAACAGATGATCACTTGCGATAGTAGCGGTAATACGCCTCATCCTTGGTCTCATCGATCTCAACAGATTCTTCGTACAGATAGAATCTGTTTTTCATATACAGCTCCGTGAAATCCTTGAGGCCCATAGGAAAACGGGTCCCTTCCGCATAGCGCCAGACCTTTTCGCCTTTCAATACGAACAGATCCTTGCCGTTGCAGGTGACGACTTCCCCTTCTCTCAAATACGAGAGGACTTCATTCATATCTCTCAATAATTCCATAGTATTCCTTCTTTAAATGATGCCAAGATGTTCCAATACCGTCTTGATGCCAAGACAGATCAGTATCACGCCGCCCATGATCGTTGCCTTGTCTTTCAGAAGAAGAGCGATCCTTCTGCCCAGACGATGCGCGATCAGGCAGATCACGAAGGTGATCGCAAAGATCAGAAAACAGGAAAGATACGGACTGATCGGAAAGGCCTCCAGAGCGACGCCGGAGCTTAAGGCATCGATGGCTGTTGCGATCGATTCATAGATCAGGATCTTGAAAGAGAAATCCTGGGACCTTTCTTCGATGTTTTCCTTATCGAAAGATTCCTTGATCATGTTGATGCCGATCGCCGATAAGACGATCAGAACGATCCAGTGATCGATCTTTTCGATATACGGGATGAACGGCGAGAAGACAAGATAACCAAGAAGCGGCATCAGGCCCTGAAACAGGCCGAACGAAAACGAAGCGAGAAACATCGCTTTATCTGTATAGTTTCGGTATTTGATGCCGTTGACGATCGATACGGCCATCGCATCCATCGCCAGGGCGACTGATAAAAGTATGACTTCCAGCATAAACCATCCACCATTATAACCGAATAAAAAAACAATGGCCACTAAATGTGGTCATTGCGATCCAATCTTATCCTGTAACGGAAGATATATTTGCTTTTTTCACCGATCGTATACAGCGGATGGCCTTTCGGCACTTTGACCAGTTCGATCAGTTCCCCATCCAGTTTCTTTAATGTCTTATAGGAAGGGATATTGTCCGGCGAACAGGTGATGATCAGCTCATCCATATCGAATTCGTTCCTGGCGATATCAAACAGGACCAGGCAGGCATGATAGGCATAGCCGTTGCCTCGAAAGGCTTTCAAAATGTTATAGCCGATATGGCCATAATAATACATGTTTCCCTCGATATTCAGACGCAAGTCGATCGTTCCGACCTTCTCTTTGTCGGAATGACGGAGCACATCATAATAGACCGTCGGAACACCGTCATACGCGCTTTTTTCATCGACGCGGTAACGTTCCCTGAGGTCGACGACCTCCCCCTCGTGGATCGTCTTGCTTTTAAACAGATCCCAGAATCCCATCAAGATGATTATACAACGCAAAAGGGCCCATGGGGCCCTCATAGATCAGGATATGATCTGACTGAATTCGTAGATCCTGCCGCTGTCTCCTACGATCGCCTTTATCTGATCGCCTTCCTTGATGAAGGAAGCCCTCAGATCGCCAAGTGATACGTCATAGAAGTAGATCTGTCCCTCATCACTAAGTAACAGGATCAGGGTATTTCCATCCTTTACGATATGCTCGGTATTGGAAACTGTGAAGACGATCTCTTTTCTTTCCTCGTCTGAAGTCTCGGTTCCCTTTTCGTAGAGATTCAGATAGTTCTTATATGCCTCTTCCACGCTTGCGCCGGTCGCAACATTCTGATAATTCTCATAGCTGACGAACGCATAGCTCTTGATCAGATTTGCCGAGTCGACCAGACCCATGAAATAGGTCGGTCTGCCGGCTACATTGACCATGGACGGGAAGATCGCCGAGTAATGGTATTGCTGCAAAGCACCTTCCGCAGAGCTTCTTGCCGAATATTCTTCGGCGCCAGCCTTACGGATATAGGAGATCTCGCCGTTTCTCAAGTCGACATAGGCAAAGCCGACATTGGACTCGTCCTTACCGACACTCGTCACACCGGTATAGATGTGGACGTCATCATCAAACAGCAGATAGGCGTAGTCATCCGTAAATTCAACGATGCCTTTCTTTGAGAAGTTGAACAGTCCGTTCTCATATCTCTTGGATTGGGCAAACTGCGTATAGATGACTTCGACCGGATAGACGTTATCAACCCACTCCGGCGCCGATCCTTTGTCGTAATAGGTACATTCCCCGCTCACCGGATCCAGGATCATGATGCCTTTGACATCCCTTGTTTTATTGACCCAGGTGGTCCTGAAGACCGGAGCGATCCAGTATGGCTTGCCTTCGTCATCCAGTTCGAATTTCGCGCTTCCGTATTGTGCACACGGATCGGCAAAGAAGAACCTTCTGTACAGATCATGCGAGAAATACGCGGATTTCATATATTTGAGACCTTCGTAACGGACAAGCTTAGCCTCGCCGCTGTTGCAGTCGACGAGCACATAGCCCGGTGTGGTCCTGGTCACGAAGTAATTGAACAGAGAACCGAAGTCGATCGGTGTCACCCGATACAGATTGCCGTTCATCGAGATCTGTACCCAGTCATCGCCGATCTGGTATTGTGAGACTTCATCGGAACCTAACGTACCAAAGACACGATCACCCAACTGCTGGGCAGTATTCTTATCGACCAGCTGGACCTGTGTCCTGTCAAATTCCGGGATCGAAGTAAATTCCACTTCCGTGATCTTTGACTGGTTCTTGTAGTTATGCAATCCGCCCGTATACGGCGTACCGATCAGGCAGGCGATCAGAAACAGAAGCAATACTGCAATCGGACCATAGAGATCCTTCGTCTTGAAGATCACGTTCTTTCCGTTTACCTTGCCGCCGCTGAAGCAGAAGAACAGTCCCAGCAGGAATAAGGAGAGTTCGATCGCAAACATCGGTGAATGCAGATTGAACGGGACCAGCAGGATGTATTGGCAGAATACAAGCAGGAAGATCGTCAGTATGATGAAGATCGCCGCTTTGAAGCCGATCTTTTTATTGTTGTTTTTCATGTTCATTTTGTTCACCTCTCAATCTGGAAAGATTCAGCTGTATCTGTTTGAGACATTTGCCGCAAAGATAGGCATAGACCATGACTTTCAAAGCCATCGACAGTCTTTCTTTAGCGTTTCTGTCTTCATGCAGGACCAGCTCATCGATGCAATGTTCGATCTCCTGCATGTTGAGCGATATTTCATCGAGTTCCCGCACCGCTTCGCAGAATACGTCATATAAAGCCGTTTCGGAAATGATATCATCGCCCTCATCATCGGTATCGCCATTGATCAGGACCATCAGCTCACCGATATCTTCAATGTTCATGCAGTCACGCAAGGCGCTTATCAGCAAGATCCTGGAAAGATGCCTTTCGTAATACTTCTTGTGTTCGGGTCTTGGGACAAAGCCCCTTTTTACCCAGTTCTGTATGGTCGAAGACTGCAGATTCGTGATCCGGCAGATCTGTCCCAAGGACAGACCTCCCGTGATCTGTATCATCGGCCGCAAGACCGAAAAAGCATCTTTATTGTCCCCGTAAGCGATATTGGTCCCGGGTATGATCTTGACTGACATAGTTCCTCCTTAGTGCGAAGCGTGGCTGTGCGCAGACGAACTGGCTGCAGCCGAGCGGTCTTTGTCGAACTGATTGATCGCGATGATCAGCAATATGATCAGCTCTTCATTTTCATTATCGTAGATATCGATATAGTAGTGCGGTGTCAGATGGAAGAGTTCCTGATCCACAGCAGCGATCAGTTCATCGTTTTCATTATAGATCGAATAATGCAAGGCGAAGAAATCTCCCTGCACCCTCCATCCAAGACCTTCAACGAATAATTCCGGTTTGAAGAAAGAGAATTCCTGATTCAAAGAAGCGACCTCTTCCCCTTCATAGACCAGTCCATATCTTCTTAAGAAGAAAGTGAACTCCTTCTGCACATGACCGATGTAATTGCCGTATTTGTACAGATCGATCCTTGGAAGGAAGAGCGTCTGGTTCTCATAAGAGTAGACGGTCTGTTCATTCTCATCGAAGAGCTGACCGTCCGCATACAGGAAATGCAGGTTCTCTTTGAAATAGTATCTTGTCATTTTACCAGTAATACCTTCTGATCCTTCTTCTTGGCCTTAAAAGATAATAAAGCAGGAAGAAAGGAGAAAAATAGAAAGCGACCCGGATAAACAGACCTAAGATCGAGAATAACAGACTGAAGCCTAAGGACATGAGTCCCAACATGATCAATAAAGTTAACATTGTTTTAAACCTCCATAAATTCTTACCGGCAGCACTTCTTTTTCCGATATCAGCGGGCTGCCAAAGATCAGCTGATATACATGATTTGAATTCGTATCCATAACAGCACACCTCCTTTATGGTAATTTGATTATATCAGAGGTTCATATGACTGTCAACAAATAATTAACATTTTTTCTGCATCAAAAAAATACGATCCCCGACCCATATAGAATTCCGACCGGTCCGTAATGCTTCATAGTATAATCAGCTTGAAGATAGAAGACATCAGATCATCTATAAGAAGGATATGAACCCATGAAAAAAGAAAAGATCGACGCATCCTTAAAGACGATCGACAGAAAAAAACGGCGACATTTCGGATGACTGCGATCTGGAAAACGGTGTCTTCCGATCCCTTAAAACCTGTCTATCATTCAAAAAGCTCTGATCGATCAGAGCCTTTCACATCTTTTGAATCGTTCTACAGTTTCTTTATTCCCTCTTCGATCTGTTCGAATACTTTATCGAAGTTGTCCGTATACCATGGGTCTTCGATGTCATATGGACGAAGCTTTCTGATCTTGTCTTCGGGATCATCCATGATCCTTAAGATGTTTGACATATTGTAGCCATCCATGACATAGATCTCATCAAAACGGTCATAATCCTTCTTCTGTATCCTTCTTGCCCGGTGTCTTCCATAAGGCACATCGTGACGTTCCAGGCAGCGTCTGGCCTTGGGATACATGTCATTGCCTTCTTCTTCATAAGAAACGGCTGCCGATTCGCAGCAGATCTCAGGTCTTAACTTCTTACATATATATTCCGCCATGGCGCTGCGGCAGATATTGCCATGACACACAAACAATACTCTTCTTTTCATATCATCTTTCCTTTGAATCAAGAGATCACATCATAAGTCAGCCGGATATAGGAATCCTTCAGTTTTATGCAATCGGTCAGTTTCAATGCGCAAAGTTCATGAAGCTGCTCTTTCTTCATGAGCGAAAGACCATCGACCAGGCTTGGCGTATCCTTTCCTCCCACAAGAAGCGGAGCGACAACGATATCGATGTGATCGATGAGTTTTTCTTTCAGCAGGATGGAATTGAGCGTTCCTCCGGACTGTATCGTCATCCTTTTACAGCTATATCTTTCCTTCAGGATCTTCAAAGCGTCAGACAGATCCTGCTTTTCCTGAAAGATGATGTGCAGGTTCTTTTCATCGGCATGAAAGGCCGGATGGTCTTTATTTGAGGTGATCAGATAGAAGTTTTCTGACTTTGCGCAGAAATAACGCACGCCGCTCTCTTTAAGGTGAGAGTTATCCCATAAAACGAACGAGACCAGTGTTTTTGACGGCAGAGGCTTTTCATTGACGCCGATCTTGGCCTGTACCCTGCCGGTATTGAAAGACCATAGATCCGTCGTCTGTTCGATCTCATAGTATTGGAAAAGACCCTCTTTCACTCCTTCAATCGAAGTGAGGTCGCTGTCAAAATCCAGTTCATCGCTCGCGCCGGTCGAGATCTTCCCATCGACCGACATCAGCATGTACAGTGTCGTTTCCGGTCTGTCTGCCATAAAGCCACCCTTTTCTTTCTATGGTTCTATTCTATCCTTTGCCGCAAAGCTCATCAATCGCTTTTCAGATCCTGCCAAAGCGTGCAGAAAAGAAGCTGAGAACATGCATAAAACAGACACATGAAGCAGTGTGCTTTTTCAGTTTACGAAATATACGGTCTATAATAAAAGTATGAACGCATACCAGTCATATTATCCAAGACCCTTATTGAAAAGAGACCCTTTCTTTTCCCTTTGCGGGACCTGGGATCTCAACGGGCATGATATCGAAGTCCCCTTTCCCCCGGAATCTCAGGCTTCCGGTTATGAAGGAGAGATGAATGAACTGATCTATCGGAAAAGCTTCTCCTTGGATGAAGGTTTCGTGCACGAAAATGATAAAGTCATCCTGCATTTTTCCGCTGTCGATCAGATCGCCGATGTCTATCTCAACGATCATTTCCTTCTTCACCACGAAGGCGGCTACCTTCCTTTTTCCATGGAGATCAGCGATCTTCTTGAAAAAGAAAACGAACTGAAAGTCATCGTTAAAGATGACCTCGATCTGTTCTACCCTTATGGGAAACAGTCTGCCAAGCCTTCCGGCATGTGGTATACGCCGGTCTCCGGCATCTGGCAGAGCGTCTGGATCGAAAGCTATGACAGAAACGGCATCGATGATCTGAAGATCGAGACCGACGATCACACATTGAAGCTTCATATCGAATCCCAAAGCGAAGAATTCCACGTCAGCTTTGACGGTTTTGAAAAGACATTCAAGGAAAAAGACATCACGATCGATATCCCTGACGGACATCTGTGGTCTTTGGATGATCCGTATCTGTATGATCTGTCCGTCAAAACGAATAACGATGCGATCTCTTCGTACTTTGCCCTTCGCAAGATCGGGACAAAGACGATCAACGGTCATCAGAGGATCTTTCTGAACGATAAGCCCCTGTTCCTGAACGGACTGCTCGACCAGGGCTACTTTGAATCAGGCATCTATCTGCCGGAAGACCCGAAAGAGTACGAAAAAGAGATCCTGGCGATCAAAGAGATGGGCTTCAACTGTTTAAGAAAACACATTAAAGTGGAAATGGAAGCCTACTATCACTATTGTGATAAGCATGGCATCCTGGTCTTACAGGATATGGTCAATAACGGACCGTACCGGTTCTTGAGAGATACGATACTTCCGACCATCGGCCTGACACACCTGTCCTGCCCGATCGATGATCAGAAGCGCTACGACTTCTTCCTGTGCCATTGCAAAGAAACGATCGAACATTTACGATCTCACCCCTGCATCATCGGCTATACGATCTACAACGAAGGCTGGGGCCAGCAGGCCGCATCAAAGACCTATGACATCCTGAAAAAGCTCGATCCGCACAGGCTCTTTGATTCCACTTCCGGCTGGTTCTTCGATGATCATTCGGATTTTGATTCCTATCACATCTACTTCAGAAACAAAGTCCTCAAAGGCAAAGAAAAGCTCTTATTATTATCGGAATGCGGCGGATTCATACGTCAGATGAGCGACAATCCCAAAAAAGCCTGGGGCTATGGAAAAGCGGAAAGCGAAGAAGAGCTCACCGCTAAGATCATCGATATGCATGAAAAGATGGTCATCCCTTCCATCGATAACGGCTTAATCGGCTACATCATGACCCAGATCAGCGATGTCGAAGGCGAAGTCAACGGCTTGTTTACCTATGACCGCAGACAATGCAAAGTCGATAAAGAAAAGATCCGCGAGGCCAATCAGAAGCTCACGGATCATTATGAACGTTTATGCAAGAAGGCCTAGCCTTCTTTTTTTAGTCGGTAATGGAACAGGCCGATTCGCAATCCGAGACTTCATTGAAAGTGTCGGACTTTATGATCTCCACATCCAGATACTTCGCCACGAAGCTGCTCAAGCCTTCCAGGGTCTGATAGTACGGAAGATCCGCATCGGAACCCGGATCAAGATATCCCGCGACTTCGCCATCGATATAGACGAACAGAGACGGTGTATAGGAGACCCTTTCGGTTACGGAATTGGTGTCCTTGAAGATCACTGAGAGATCGACCGCATAGATGTCGATATCGTTGGCCTGACTGAACTCTTTCACGATCGGCTTGAACGAAGCACAGCTCGAACAGCCCGGAAGATAGACATACAGTAAGAAAGTCTTGTTTTCTTCTTCCATCTTTCTTAATGCATCGGCATCTTCGATCTCAATGAAAGAAGTATCGCTTGGAAGATCTTCTTTTTCTTTCCCATCTTCCTTATCCTCATAACCCGGAAGCGGTGTCAGAGTTTGAAATACGATAGGATGATAGTCGACATCGGAGAAATCGTAATGTCTCTCCCCGTCTTCTTCATAGAAGGTCTCGACCTTGTTTTCCCCTTCGTAATACCAGTAACCGCCGACGTTGTAGATCTTGTTTTCATCATAGCCGCTTGCCGTCAGAAGCTTCTTGGTCATGCCGGCATAACCGCCGCCGCCGCACATCAGGAAGATATACTTGTCTTTCGGAAACAGCGACTCCAGAATGTGGTAGGATTCCTCGTAATTGGGACTGTAGGTCCCATCCGCGTTTTCGGTGAACAGCGTGTTTCCCTGATAGGTCGTGCCAACTTCGTCAGGAAGTCCGCTGACATTGACAAGATAAGGATACGGTACGACTTCAAAACCCTTCACATAACCGGAAAGATAGGAATCACCGCCGATCGCCTCATAGTCCGCTTCATCCACCAGCATACGCATGTCGCGATACACCGCATCATCTCTTCCAAGATAGCGGTCGATCGCAGCTTCGTTGATGTTTTTATCGATACCCAGCTGTCCGCGCATGCCCTCATCGGTTTCCGGCAAAGGAAGCTCTTCTTTCTTCTTTGCACAGGAGGACACGCTTAAGCACAGCATCAGGATCATCAGTATACATAAAAAATGTTTTCTTTTCATATCCCTATTTTAACCCATCCGCTTTCTTTCGGTAAATTAAACAAAAAGGACAGTTTTCACTGTCCCTCTCTCATCAGTTTTTCGATCTCATCAGGATCCTTGAGGATCTCCCTGGATAAGACCTCACAGCCCGTACCTGTGATCAGAAGATCATCTTCGATACGGATGCCGATCTTCTCATCGGCGATGTACAGGCCCGGCTCATTGGTGATGACATTGCCTGCCTGCAGCACCGCACCCATGCCGCCATCGACATCGTGGGTGTCCAGACCCAGGTGATGCGAAACGGAATGGAAGTAGTATTCGCTGACATCTTCGTTGAGGCCGTGCTTCGGCAGTTCGCTCTTATAGAAGTCGACGACCAGCTGGTTGAGCTCACGGACCTTGACACCGACTCTGGCATGTTCTTCAACGATCTTCTGGGCCTGTAATACGATCTCATAGATTTCTCTTTGTCTTGGCGTGAACTTGCCGTTGACCGGGAAGGTACGGGAGATATCGGCACAGTAATGGTCATATGTCGCACCGAGGTCACAAAGGAACAGATCGCCGTCTTTCATGACCTGGTCGTTGTCCGAATAGTGTAAGATCGTCGTCCGGATACCGGAAGCAGCGATCGTCTTGAAGGCCGTGTCACGGCACAAGGATTGAGCCAGCACGAAGTTGAAGACGCCCTCCATCGTCATCTCATTGAGTTCCGGCTTGGAGGTACGCATCATCTGACGGACGCCAAGGTTCGTCGTATGGATGGCTTTTTTGATGCAGGCGATCTCATATTCGTCCTTGATCAGACGCATGCTGGTGAGGACCGGATAGATATCCTTGATCTGCAAAGCCGGATAATTGTCTTTCAGCTTTCTGGCGTAACGCAAGGCAGGTGTTTCTTCCTGGTCCATCGTATAGTGCCATAAGTCAAGGCAGAAACGGAAACCGTTGTCTCTTCTCGTGCGGTTGAGCAAGGACGCGATCGTCTCATCGAGTTCCGAAAGGTCTCTGACATCTCTCACCTCGCTGATCTTCGTCGCTTCTTCTTGTGACATCCTGCCGCCGACCCATCTGGCGAGTGATTCATCGTACGGCAATATGAACAGTGTTTCTCTTAATACGCCGTCCACGTTCTGCATCAGCAGTGCCATCTCCTGCCTGTCAAGACCTGTCAGATAGTAGAAATTGCGGTTGACTGAAAAGTCATAAGCCTCGTCTTCCGAACGCATCGGCGCCTTGCCGGAAAACAAGAGGATCGCAGCATTGCTTTGTAAAGATCTCAAGATCGCCTGACGGCGGCTAGAATAAAGATTCATCTTCCTCATCTCTCTTTCTGTAAGATACATTTACGATCCTGTCATTTTTCACGCACTCATCGACCAGGATCTGATAATCGAAGAGGTTTTCATAATGCAGACATCTGTCAAGCTTCGGTTTGGTGACCGGATTCTTCGGATCGAAGATCGTGCAGCAGTCTTCAAACGGCAGGATCGATGTCTCATAGGTATCGATCCTCTTGGCAATGTCGATGATCTCCAGCTTATCCATCATACACAAAGGACGAAGGATCAAAGTATCCGCCACCTTGCCGATGACACTGATCGATTCCGGGGTCTGCGATGCGACCTGGCCGATCGATTCGCCATTTGTGATGACCTTGATCTTCCTCTGCTTGCAGATCTCATCCGCGATGCGGTACATCATCCTGCGCATGATCGTGATGCAGTACGGTTCATCCACATGTTTGTAGATCGCCAATTGCAAGTCGGTGAACGGGATGATATGGACGTTGATCTCTTCCTGACAGACGGAAAGCTTTTCCGCAAGCGTCAGCACCTTATCAAGGGCATGCTTGGAGGTGTATGGCTCGGAAGCGAAGTGGATACATTCGATGCGAAGACCCCGCTTCATCGTCATGTAGGCTGCGACCGGCGAATCGATGCCGCCGGACATCATGACCATAGCCATGCCGTTGATGCCCGTAGGATAACCGCCGCCGCCTCTCACCTTCTCATCCATGACGTAGATGTAATCCTTATCGACCGAGACATAGATCATCAGATCCGGTTCATGGACATCGACCAGCAGTTCGCTGTTGTGTAAGATGTTTCCGGCCAGGGCCCGGTTGATCTCATCGGAACGCATCGGGAAAGACTTGTCATGACGCTTCGTGGCGATCTTGAACGTCTTTGCCTTATGGCCTTCTGCCAGAGACAGGGTGACTTCCTTGAGCTTATCGATGTCTTTTTCGACGCGGATCGCACCGGAAAAATAGGAATAACCGAAGACATCTTTGAGCTCTTTTCGGATCACGGAGTAATCCTCGCCGTTGAGCTTGATGAAAAGGCCGTCATGCAAGGTGTTGTACGTCAAAGCACTGTGGTCTTTCAGACGCTTCTTGATATTGTTTGTCAGCTGCCTGGTGAAATCTTTGCGGTTCTTTCCCTTGGTGGAAAGCTCACCGTAACGCACCACGACATGATCGTAAGCTATCTCATGCATATTTATCTAAAATCTCCTTTAACTGTGTTAAGAAGTAATCCGCCTCTTCCATGGTATTGGTGTAATCGAACGAGATGCGGATCGCATGGTCCTCATCGAGACCCAAAGCTTTTAACGTGCGGTTTTCCTCATTCTTCTTGGAACCGCAGGTCGATTTTGATGAGACCATGATGCCTTTGTCATTCAAAGCATTCAGCAGGACTTCCGAAGGGATCGGTGTGGAAATGTTCATCAGGGTATCAAGACCCTTGGCGTAATTGACAGTCGCTATCCTGCTCAAGCCTTCGTAAAGATGATCGTGAAGCGCTTTGAGCTGATCGTGATACTTTTCTTTGTTTTCCATCGCGATGCGCATCGTCTTGGCCAATACGGTATTCGCCAGGGCATTGGAAGTGCCGCCGCGAAGCGAAAACTCCTGCTGACCGCCCGAGATGAGCGGCAGCAGCTCTACGAACTGCTTCTTCACCAGAGCGCCGGAGCCCTTCAGACCGTGGATCTTGTGTGCGGAGAAAGAAGCCATATCCACATCTTTCAGATCGATATCGACTTTTCCCAGTCCCTGTGTGATATCGGTGTGGAAGTACGTGCCGGGATGTTTCTTGACGATCCTTGCGATGCCTTCCACATCATTGATCGCACCGATCTCGTTGTTGACCTGCATGATCGATACCAGCAAGGTATCACTTCTTAAAGCCTTTGCCACCATGTCGGCAGTGATATGTCCGTCCTCATCCGGCATCAGATAGGTCACTTTATAGCCGAAGTCTTCTTCCAGCTGTCTGAAGCTGTTGTGAACGGAAGAATGTTCGTAGATCGAAGTGATCAGATGTTTCCGTTCCGGATGTGCAAAGCACAGACCTTTGATCGCCAGTGAGTTGGCTTCCGAAGCGCCGGACGTAAAAATGATCTCATCCTTTCTGACGCCGAGCATCTTTGCGATGAGATTACGCGATTTCTCTTGCATATCATAAATAGCGACGCCATCATCGTACAGGGCATCGCTATTACAGTAATATTCGTCTAACAGTTTTTTATATGTCTCCAGCACCTCCGGATTTACGGCAGTGGTAGAGACGGCATCAAAGTATACTTTCACTATGCATTCTCCAGGATCTTTTCATCAGCGTTTTCCGGGAACAGCGTCTCCATGCAGGAGATCGCCGTCTTCAAAGCCTTGGTATATTCGCCATTCAGATACTGGAATTCGGCCTTGGAAAGCTCTCTGTCGATCTCAGGGTAAGTCGAACGGTACTTGTTGCCGAATACGATGGCATTTTCGACCATGATCCCCATGCCTACGACATTGTTGATGTTGTTGTAGAACTTGTAGATGAAGTCGATCGCCTCATCCAGCAAGCTGTTCAACGCAGCGATATCGATCGGGATCTGCGAGATCAGTTCACGGATATCCGCAATGTATTTTCTCGACCTCTTCAGATCGTTCTTATAGGATTCATCGATGCTAGGAAGCGCATATTCGGCAAGCTTGGTCTCGACTTCCGAAACGACCAGCTGCAGCTTGGCGAGCTGGGTGAACGCCCTTGTCTCGCCATCCGTCGATTTGTCGATCGTCGACTTGTAGCTGTACAGCGTCTTGAGATCGGCATCGATATCGGTATCGAGGGCCTGCGCTTCATCCAGGATCTCGGAAGCCGGCTTGACGCAGTCGGAGAGATCGGCGTTGATGTTCTGATACTTTTCTTTGTAACGCTCGATATTCTCGCGCATCTTCTTCAAGACCTCGTTGAGGTTCTCCAATCCGAACCTGGCGGAATCATTGTCATAAGCGATGCGGACATAATTTTCGACCTTTTCCATATCGTTGATATGGCCAAGGGCCCTGTCATTGGTCTCTCTGGTGAGCTTGTATGCCTTGTTTTCTTCGGCAAGACGCTCATTGAGTTCATTGAGTTCATCCTTGGCAGCGGCAACTCTGGTCTTGATGCCTTCGGTATTGGCGGAAGAAAGTTCCTTGATGTCGGCATTGAGCGAAGTCTCGATCTCGTTGAGCTTGTTTTCGATATCGAGATGTTCGATATAGACGCCTCTTTGCCTGGTCAGAGCCAGTTCGCGCTTGGTCTCATCGAGCATCAGCGGCAGAACGCCTTTGGTATCCTTGACGAGCTTCGGCACGGCGTTGGCATTGGTCTTGATCTCTTCGAGCAGTTCTTCGATCTTCTCGAGATCGTCCTGCGCAGCGCCGTAATCGGAAGAATACATCATCTCTTCGGAAGAAGAGAAGAGTTCTTCACATTCCTGCAGCTTGGCAACGAAACCGTCATAGGCGATCGATAAGAGCTGTGCGTTCTTATTGATGGTCGTCTTGACGACACGGTATTTTTCTTTCAGTTTGGAAGAATATTCTCTCTGGATGTTTTCCTTCTTGGAGAACTCTTCCAGGAAACCATCGATCTCGGCAACTTCTTTCTCACATTCCGCGAGCTGTTTTGAGGCATCTTCGAGCATCTGCAGGGCTTCCTTGTAGGAAACGGTGTTCATGGAATCATCGATATCCCCAAGCCTGTCCTGGATCTCGTTGATGTGGCCTTCCGTCTCTTCATACTTTGCGTAGTAGTTTTCCACAGAAGCAGCCATCTCTTCGTTGCGTCTGGCCATGGCCTGTGCCTTGTTGAGCTTGAATGCCAGCGGCACGGTCTTTACGGAGTTGAAACGAACATACAGCTCGTCGAGCTGCTTTCTCAGATTTTTCTTTCTGGTCTTTCTGGTGGTCACAAAAATCGCGATCAAAGTGATCGTCACCAGTACGGCGATCGAGATCAGTAGGTATTCCGTCTTCATACAGGTTCATTTTACTATTTCAACTGGCATTTTTCAATTGACTTATAAAGATCGATTTGCGATAATATTTAAGCACATAAATATTATAGCAGCATGTAAAGTTACCGCCCCATGCGTCAGTACCCACAGGGAGACAAGTAGCCAGGCGCTATTGGCGAAAATCGAATACGGACACACACGGTAATGATTTACACCTGTACTTACTTAAGGAGGAAAAAACTTATGGCAAGAAACACAGGTCCTACTTGGAGAATATCCAGACGTTTAAACTTCTCTGTTCTCGAAACAGGTGAAGAACTGACAAAGAGACCTTACATCCCGGGACAGCACGGTTCCGCTACCAGACGTATCAAGCAGTCCAACTATGGCTTACAGAAAGCTGAAAAGCAGAAGATGAGACATATGTACGGCTTGAGCGAGAAACAGTTCTACAACACTTACGTCAAGGCCGTCAAGAAAAAAGGTGTCACAGGTACCAACCTGTTCATCATGATGGAATCAAGACTTGACAACCTGGTTTACCGCATGGGCTTCGCAAGCACAAGGAAACAGGCAAGACAGATCGTTTCTCACGGACACATCTTAGTTGACGGCAAGAAAGTGGATATCCCTTCCTGCCAGATCAAGCCGGGAAGCGTCATCGAAGTCAAAGAGAACTACAGGAACAACCAGTTCGTTGCAGAATCTCTGGAAGCTCAGACTTCCTTCAAGGATTTCGTCGAAGTAGACAAAGACGCCCGCAAAGGCAAGTACGTCAGATACCCTGAAAGAAAAGAACTCAATCAGGAGATCAACGAACTGCTCGTCATCGAATACTACAACAGGTAATCAAACGGGTAAAGCATCGCGCAAGCGGTGCTTTTTTTATCTCTTCCCTATGGTATAATCCGGGTATGCTGGCAGATTATCATGTACATACGGAGTTTTCCGAGGATTCGGAATACGAAATGGAAGAAGTCGTCATCGACGCGATCGAAAAAGGTCTTGATGAGATCTGTTTTACCGATCATGTGGACTTCGGCGTCAAGCTCGACCACGATCAGCAGGGTACGACAGCAAGGCTCGATGAAAACGGTCTTCCGATCTATAACGTCGATTATCCGCGGTATTTTGAAAAGATCGCCTTCCTGCAAGAGAAATACAAAGACCGCATCTGTATAAAAAAGGGTCTCGAACTCGGTGTCCAGATGTGTCACCTCGATGAATATGAAAAGCTGTATAAAGAGTGGCCGATGGACTTCATCATCCATTCCAATCACCAGGTCGATGATATCGAGATCTTCCTGCCGGAATTCTTCGAAGGAAAAAGTCAGAAAGAATACAACCGTGTCTATTATAAGGAACTGCTCGACACCACCTTGCACTACAAGCACTACTCCGTCTTAGGCCATATCGACGCCTTCAACCGCTATGATCCTTTAGGTCCCTGCCCTTTTGAAGATTTTTCCGATCTGGTATATGAGATCTTGAAGGTCGCCATCGAAGACGGCAAAGGCATCGAGCTCAACACCTCCAATGTGCGCTACGGGCTCAAGGATCTGACGCCTTGCATGGATATATTAAAGATGTATAAGCAGCTGGGCGGTAAGATCATCACGATCGGTTCCGACTCCCACCGCAAGGAACACCTCGGTTTCCGCATCAAAGAATCGCAGGCGATACTCAAAGACCTGGGCTTTGAATACTTCTGTACCTTTGAAAACATGGAACCGATCTTCCACAGACTATAGATAAAAAAGAGATGAACTACTTGTTCATCTCATTTAATATGATCTGTCTGACTTCTTCGACCGCCTTGTCAAGGTCGTCGTTACATACGATGTGTTCATAGAAGTCGATCTCCTTGAGCTCTTTTTTGGCCTTGGAGACTCTCTTCATGATCGTCTGTTCATCTTCCGTACTGCGTTCTCTGAGCCTTCGTTCGAGCTCTTCGATGGAAGGCGGTACGATGTAGATGGACAAGGCATCCGGACATTTCTCAAGGACCTGTTTGGCGCCTCGTATCTCGATCTCCAGGATCACGTTTTTCCCTTCATTGCGCATCTTTTCCACATAATCCTTCGGAGTTCCGTAATCATTCTCCACAAAACGGGCATGTTCGAGCAGCTCGCCGTTGCGTACGGCCTCCATGAAGCGTTTCTTATCCACGAAGAAATAATTCACGCCTTCCACTTCCCCCTCCCGGGGCTTCCTGGTAGTCATGGATACCGAGTAAGCAAGATTGAGTTCCTCCATCGGCATCAGCTTGGCAAGGATCGTTCCTTTGCCGACACCTGATACTCCGCTGTATACGATCAATAGTCCTTTTTTCATATTCATATTCTACAATAAAAATTATAATAAAAGCATGGATATCTTATGTCCCGTATGTAAAAACAAACTGGAAGCCTTCGGCCGCTCCTATCGCTGCAGCAGCGGTCACAATTTTGATGTTGCCAAAGAGGGCTATCTCAACCTGAATCTGAAGAGTTCCAGAAATACGGGCGATAACCCGGAAATGATCAAGGCCAGGAAAAGCTTCTTAGAAAAAGGCTATTATTCCTTTCTCAAAGATGAGGTCAACAAGCTTCTCAAGGAAGACGATTCCCTGGTCGATCTGGCCTGCGGGGAGGGCTATTACACCAAAGACTTCATTTGTAAGGACAAGATCGGCATCGACTTATCCAAATCAGGTCTCAAGATCGCATCAAAAAACGATAAATCAACGCTCTACCTGTTAAACTCGATCTTTCATGATCCCCTTGCGGATAAGTGTGCCGATAAAGTCATCACCATCTTTGCCCCGATCGCGCAGGACGAGATCTGCCGCATCTTAAAAGACGACGGACGCTTCATCCTGGTACGGCCTGACAGATATCATCTTTATGAACTGAAGAAAGTCATCTACGACAAACCCTACCTCAACGAAGAAAAAGATGTGGTCATCAAAGGCCTCATCAGGGAAAGACAGATCGCCATCGAAAAGACGATGAAACTCGAAAAACCCTATATCGAAGACCTGTTCATGATGACGCCTTATGTCAATACGACTTCCTCAAAAGACAAAGAAAAGCTCAAAGCGATCGAAGAACTTGAGATCAGCTTCTGCTTTCTCATCGATGTATTCAAAAAAAGCTGATGACTAATCAGCTTTTCCTTTTACTTTTTTCTGTACGAGACCGACCGCTCTGGCCGCCAGTTCCAGAGGCATGAACCGCACCGCCCTGATCATCAGATTATTGAAGGCACCGTCGATCTTATAGGCCTTGCCCGTTTCAAACAGCGAATAGCCGCTGACGGCAGCCTGCGTCGAGGTCCTTGTGAAAAGCGAAGAACCGACCAGCGACTTGTCACCTTCCGCCCTCTTCCAGAAATCAGAAGCGACCGGACCCGGACATAAGACGGAGACTTTGATGTTGTCGTTTTTCAGCTCTTCCATCAAAGCCAGAGAGAAGGACATGACGAAAGCCTTTGAGGCATAATAGACTGCCATATAAGGTCCCGGCATGAAGGAAGCCACCGAACCCAGATTGATGATGTGGCCATAGCCCATCCGTTTCATGTCTTTGATGAAATAATGGCTGAGTGCGACAAGCGCCTTGTCATTGAGATCGATCATCTCGAGAAGCTTGTCAAGATCCGCATTGGCAAAGGTCTTATAGTCACCGAAACCCGCATTGTTGATCAATACGGAAACTTCGATGTCATTGGCTTGCGCATAGTCATAGACCGCCTTTGGGTCTTTGGCCAGGTCACAGGGGAAATACTCCACCTTCACCTTGTACTCTTCTTCGAAATCTTCCTTGATCGCTTTGAGTTCTTCTTCCCTTCTTGCGACCAGAAACAGGTTGTAGCCGCGAAAGGCAAACTGTCTGGCAAATTCCTTGCCGATACCGCCGGATGCACCGGTCACCAATACTGCTCTCATTTTTCCTCCAAAGAATCCGCGATGGATTCGATCTTATTTAAACGGTGTTTCATACCCGACTTGGATATGACCTCTCCATAATTCCGCTGATAGATGTCACACAGTTCAAGAAGCGAAGCCTCCGGATAGCGGACACGGATGTCCGCCGCATTCATCAGTTTCTCCCCCATCGTATCGAACTTGTCATATTCGATGATCTTGGCGATCGCCTCGATCTGTTTCTGCCCCGCCCGGATGCTTTTTTCGACATTTGCGATCTCACAGTTGTCGATCCTCGATAAGGAGTTCTTCAAGTCCCTGGCGATCCTTTCATCTTCGAAGCGCATCATCGCATCGTGAGCCTTGATCAGGGCGAGAAAATCCGAAACGTAATCCGCTTTCTTCAGATAGACGACATAGCGGCTTCTCCGCTTGACGATCTTGGCCTTCATATCAAAACGCGAGATCAGCTTGACGATGTAGTTGGCCGTTTCAAGCTCCTGCAAGGAGATCTCGAGATGGTAATTGGCATTCTGCGGATCGTTGCAGGAACCATAAGCCAGAAAAGCACCTGCCAGATAGGATGCCGCACAGCAGTTTCGCATCAGTATCTCATAGCCCGGATGGGATTCGAGACCCCTGGCGGAATATAAGCCGAGGTCCTCGAGGATCTTTCTGGCATCGCGATCGATCTGTATGGTATAGACGTTGTTTTTCTTTAAATTGGTCTTCTTGGCGATCTGCAGATCCGTATCGGCATCATAGAGGTTCTTGAGAAGATACATGATGCGCTTGGACGTCGTCGGCGATTCGCTGCGTATCAGGATGCCGAGATTGCCTTTGGAGATCGTCAGAGAAGAAGTCAGCTGTATCAGAGCGCTGAGCTGTGCCCTTTGGCAATGGCTCTCCAGTTCGGAATTGGCGATCTCCTGTTTGATATCGGTAGTAAAAGACATTACAGAAGCTCCTTCACCGCTTCCCTTACCAGAGCCGGATCATGTCTGACCAGACCGCCCGTAAACTTCAGAAGCGGTTTTTTGATGACCGGGATATGACAATCCCCGTGATCTTCCACCTCGATGGAATTCTGCCGCTGGTAACGCATGCGGTTCATCTCCGGGATCCTGTCGGAATGCATCAGCACCATGTCGACCGGCGTCATATGTTTCTCAAAGGCATCCAGATGGGCCTTGAGATCGTAATTGTAGGTCTCATTGGACTGGGTCATGCAGTTGGCGATGTAGACTTTGCTTGCCTTACAGGCATGAAGTGCCTCATTGATGCCCGGAATGATCGTATTGGGCAGGATCGACGTATATAAGGAGCCGATCCCATACAGGATCAGGTCGGCATTTCTGATCGCTTCGATGGCCTTTTCGTTGGCTTTGACATCGACCTGGTAAAAGACCTTCTCGATGTTGTGGATGAGGCTTGGGATGTTGGCTTCGCCCTTGACGATCGTATCATCATCCATCCGGGCAAACAGCGTCACGTTCTGCAAAGTCGAAGGGATGATGTCCCCCTTGACCTTGACCATATCGGAAGTGATGCGGATGGCCTCATCAAAGGAACCCGTCATATTGGTCAAAGCCGTCAGGATGAGGTTGCCCAAGGAATGGCCGGCGATATCCATGTTGTCTTCCCCTTCGAAACGGTAGTTCATCAGTTCATGCATCAGAGGTTCCGAATCGGAAAGCGCCAGGATGACGTTTCTGACATCGCCCATCGCCGGGATGGTATAGCGTTTTCTCAGACGGCCGGTCGATCCGCCGTCATCTGCCACGGTCACGATCGCAGAAATGTTGATGTCTTTAATGTCTCTGATCCCCGAAAGGATGGCGGAAAGGCCGTGTCCCCCGCCGATCGCCACTACATTTTTCATTCTTCGATCTCCCTGTGAGTGATATAGCACATATATCTGCCGTTATAGTATTCGTGAAGATAGTTGGCAACGCTCACCGACCTGTGCTGACCGCCCGTGCAGCCGATGCAGATGGTGAGATGCCGTTTTTCTTCGTTATCGTAAGTCTTGAACATGAAATCCAGATACGCGATCGTCTTTTTCAGATAGCGCTGGGTGAGTTTCGAATTCAGGACATAATCGGAAACTTCCTTGTCATTGCCCGTCAGTTCCTTGAGCTCCGGTACATAGAACGGATTGTCCAGCATCCTGACGTCGAGTATGACGTCCGCATCATCCGGAACGCCATTCTTAAAACCGAACGATTCAAAAGTGATCGCCAGGTTGTTGAAGTCGGAATAATCCAGGATCTTGTCAAGCGTCGCTTTGAGCTGTTTTACCGAAAGTGCCGTCGTATCGAGCACGCGGACATTCTTCCTTCTGTATTTCTTCAGGATGCTTTTTTCGATGTCCAGTGCTTCTTCCAGAGTCGCCGCCATATTGGACGTGACCAGAGGATGGACACGTCTGGTGAATTTATAGCGGTTGATGATGATGTCTCTGTTGGCATCAAGCAGGATCAGCTTCGGATTGAACTCGGAGTTGGTCAGCAGGTTCTCAAATTTATCAAGGTCCGACAAAACGACTGTCAGAGCCACTTTCTGATAGCGGATCGAATCATCTCTCTTGATCAGATCAAGCAGGTCGGGAAGAAGTTCCGGCGGATACTGGTCGATACAGGTATAGCCCATGTCTTCCAGGATATTGGATGCCGTCGACTTGCCGGCACCGGAAATGCCGGAGATAAGCACGAGTTTTTTCATACTTTCATTATATAACACATTCTATGGTGTATCTTAAGATCGCCAAAAGAAAAAGCGACGTTCATCGCTTGTTTCTGAGATCGATCTCGCCGGCCTTATCCAAGGCGATCTTGGTCAGAGACGGACCGACCAGCTCATAGATCATGACGGAAAGTAAGACCACATTTCGTATGATCATGCCGTTAGATTCCCCGAGGACCTGGGCGGAATTGACCATGCCTAAGGCAACACCGGCCTGCGGGAACAGCGTGATGCCAAGATACTTCACGACATTCTTGTGAAGTCCCAGTTTCTTTGCCGGAAGGCAGGAACCCAGATACTTTCCCAGACAGCGCATCAGGATATAGATGAAGCCGACCAGTAAGATCATCGGATTTTTCAGAACACCGAGGTCGAGCTGTGCACCGGACAGTACGAAGAAAGCCACGTATAACGGCGAAGTCCAATGGTCTGCCCTTTCAAAGATATCCTGCGAAAACTCCGAGATATTACAGAACACTGTTCCCAACATCATCAGCACCAGAAGGCTCGAGAATCCGATATTCACAGGACCGAATTCAAAATGCAGTCCGGAAAGTCCGATCGCCAGAAGTACGAAAGCGATCGACATCGCCATGCGGTGATCGTAGGAATAAAAGAGCTTTTCAAGTCTGCTTAAGATGACGCCAAGCAGCGAGCCCAGAAGGATCGAACAGAGTATCTCAAGAAGCGGGTCAAGTATGACACCGGCAAAACTCAAGCTGCCCCCGTTGAAGGCTTGGGCAACACCTAAAGAGACCGCAAAGATGACAAGTCCTACCGCATCATCGAGCGCCACGATCGGAAGAAGCAGATCGGTGACCGGTCCTTTGGCATTGTACTGTCTGACGACCATCAGTGTCGCTGCCGGTGCGGTCGCCGCAGCGATGGCGCCCAATGTGATGCATACCGGAACCGACAGGATGTCGGCACCCGTCACACTTCTCAATAGCAGCAGCGACGTATCGACAAGAAGGGTCGCGCAAGCCGCCTGCAAGACACCGATGATCAGTGCTGCCTTGCCGGATCTGGCGATCTTTTCAAATTTGAATTCCGCACCGATCGAAAAAGCGATGAAGCCTAAGGCAACTTCACTGATCAGCGAGAGAGATTTTACCTGATCGAAACTTGAAAAGCCCAGTCCGGTGATCGAAAGCCTGCCAAGGAAAAACGGTCCCAGCAAAAGCCCGGTCAGAAGATAGATCGTCACATCCGGAAAGGATAAATGTAAGTATTTGGATACCCTGGTCAGTAAAAGACCGGATAAAAGCGTGAATGCCAAAGATACGATAATGGCCATAGTTTCCTCCTTACGATCTGTTTGTGTCACTTGGGTAAGAAGGATTCTATGCTCGAGCGGCAGAAAATAGATACTCAGATGCGCAATGCGCAATTACTATGATAGTCCTGTTTCTGATTTATGCAAGAAAAAAGTTACAGCGATCGCTGTAACTTTAAGATCATTTTCCGTCGCGCAGTTCGTACAGGATGTCTCGCAATTCGGCCGCTCTTTCGAAGTTGAGCTGCTTTGCCGCCTGTCTCATTTCGGCCTCGATCTGCGCCATCATCTTTTCTTTCTCTTTCTTGGTGTGCGTGCGTTTCTCACGATACTTCTTGGACATCTCCCTGGTCTCCTTGGAGTGGATGACCTCGTTGAGTTCCTTTTTGATCGAACGCGGGATGATATGGTGTTCTTCGTTGTATCTTTCCTGGATCTGACGTCTTCTCTTCGTCTCATCGATCGCCGTCTTCATCGAATCGGTCATGACATCACCATACATGATGACCCGGCCGTGTTCGTTCCTGGCCGCACGTCCGATCGTCTGAATCAGAGAACGGGACGAACGAAGGAAACCTTCCTTGTCGGCATCAAGTATCGCGATCAGAGAAACTTCCGGGATATCCAGACCTTCCCTTAACAGGTTGATACCGATCAGGATGTCATACTTGCCTTCACGAAGATCATGGATGATCTCGCTTCGTTCCAAAGTCTTTGTCTCATGGTGCAGATAGGCGACTTTGAAATTGAGTTTTTTCTGATAATCGGTCAGATCTTCCGCCATCTTGACTGTCAGAGTCGTGACCAGAGTCTTTTCCCCTTTTTCGATGTTCTTTCGTATCTCTTCCATCAGATCATCGATCTGGCCTGAGGTCGGTCTTACTTCCACGATCGGATCAAGAAGTCCGGTCGGACGGATGAGCTGTTCGACAGGCTTGGGCGAACGTTCCAGTTCATAGTCGCCCGGAGTCGCCGACATGTAGATGCGCGGAGCATTCAAAGCTTCCCACTCGTCAAACGTCATCGGACGGTTCTCCAAAGCGCTCGGCAGACGGAAGCCGTACTCCACCAAGGTCAGCTTTCTCTGGTGGTCGCCGTTGTACATGCCGCGGATCTGCGGCAGAGAGACATGGGATTCATCGACGACGATCAGAAAATCATCACCGAAGTAGTCAAAGAGGTTGTAAGGCCTCTGTCCCGGCACTCTGTGGTCGATATGCATGGCATAGTTTTCGATGCCGGAACACATGCCCATCTCACGAAGCGCTTCGATATCATAGCGGCAGCGCTGTTCCAGCCTCTCGTATTCGAGAAGCTTTCCTTTTTCTTTGAAGTATTTCAGCCGTTCTTCGAGTTCCTTTTCGATGTTGTCGCAGGCGATCTGCAGATCATCGCGGTCTCTGGCATAGCCGGAAGCCGGGAAGAACGAATAGACGGTATAGCCGTTTTGCACATCCTTGGTCACCGGATCGATCTCCGTGATCCTTTCCACCTCGTCATCGAACATCTCGACGCGGATGATGAACTTGTCGGTATGGCCCGGACAGATCTCGATCACATCGCCTTTGACGGAGAACGTTCCTCTCAATTTATCGATGTCGTTGCGCTGGTATTGCATGACGATGAGCCGCTTGATCAGATCCTGACGGTCGATGATCTCGCCGACTTTCAAAGAGAAAAACATCTCCTTGTAGTCTTCCGGATTGCTTCCGGCATAGATGCAGGCAACGGAAGCCACGACGATGACATCTCTTCTTTCCAGAAGGGAGTTGTATGCCGACATCCGCAACATATCGATCTCATCGTTGGTCACGGCATTTTTCTCGATATAGGTATCGGTCTTAGGCATGTAGGCTTCCGGCTGATAGAAATCGAAGTTGGAAATGAAGTATTCCACCGCATTTTCCGGAAACAGCGCCTTGAACTCGGAATATAACTGACCTGCCAGCGTCTTGTTGTGGGCAAAGACCAGAGTCGGCTTGTTGACCCTTGCGATCACATTGGCGATCGTGAATGTCTTACCGGTACCGGTAGCACCTAAAAGGACCTGTTCGTGCTCCCCTCTTTCAAGACCTTCCACCAGAGAATCGATGGCTGCAGGCTGGTCGCCCATCGGCTTATAATCGGAATGTAATTTAAACAGCTTTTCTTCCATACCAAACATTATATACCCTGAGGTCATATTCCCTTATCCAAAAGGAAATAGTGCTATGATTATTTCAAGAAAGAAGGAATCTTTATGCAGAAATTTCAAGCTATCACGCCTAAAAAACTCGAAGGATTTGCGAAAGAATACGAAAGCGACAATACCGCAAGGATCGTACGCAACGCATTGAGCGAAAACCCGATCAAGACGATCTCCCGCCGCTTCGAAGGCAAAGCAGAAAATCCGAACCTCTTCTCGATCGACATCAAGACCCTTCCGGTCACCAACCAGATGGCATCCGGCCGCTGCTGGCTCTTCTCTTCTCTGACTCTTCTCAGAGAGATGATCGCCAAGAAATACAAGATCAAGGATCAGTTCGAACTGTCTCAGAACTATCTTGCCTTCTATGACAAACTTGAAAAGATCAACTACTTCATGGAGTGCATGATCGCCGAAAAAGACGCCCCGCTCAATTCCGAAACTTCCCGTTATCTGCTTCGCACGGCGATCGGGGATGGCGGACAGTGGGACATGATGGTCGCCCTGGTCAAGAAATACGGTATCGTTCCGAAGACCGCAATGCCGGAGACTTTCCAGTCTTCCCACACCAGAGACATGAATATGATCATCAACCGCCGTCTGCGCCGTTTCACTGCCGACCTCAAGAAAGCGGAAAACGACGAACAGATCAAAGCGCTCAAAGACGAGACTTTGAAACAGTGCTATGGCTTATTATGTGACTGCTTTGGCGTTCCGCCGAAATCCTTCACATTCGAATACTACGATGAAAAGGACAAATATCACGCCCATTACGATGTCACTCCGATGGAGATGTATGAAAAATACCTGGGCGTCGATCTTGACGACTATGTAGGTATCATCAACGGACCTACGGAAGATAAACCGTTCTATCAGACCTATACCGTCAAATATCTGGGCAATGTTGCCGATACCAAGAATCCGGTATTGTTCCTCAACCTGCCTATGAAAGATTTCAAGGACCTGATCTTAAAACAGCTCAAGGCAAATGAGATCGTATGGTTCGGCTGCGACTGCGGTAAGGACGGTGACAGAGAAGCCGGCTTATGGGATGACATGAGCTTTGACTTTGAAAACACGCTGCGCATGGATCTCGAGCTCTCCAAAGCCGAGATGCTTGATACCTGCGAATCCGCGATGAACCACGCCATGGTCTTCACCGGTGTCAACCTCGTCAAAAACAAGCCGACCCGCTGGAAGATCGAAAACTCCTGGGGCGATAAAGCCGGTATCAAAGGTTATTACACCGCTTCCGATACCTGGTTCGACCGCTATGTCTTTGAGGCCGTCGTTGCCAAGAAATATCTCAGCAAGAAACAGCTGGCTGCCCTCAAGAAGAAACCGGTCGTCCTCGACCCATGGGATCCGTTCGGATCACTGGCTGATTGATTCATCCAAGGCACGGAAATTCCCGTGCTTTTTTATCGGCTGTTCTTACAACATCAGTGATACATAAGATTTCTGACAGGAAAAAAGCATCCCTCCTGTAGATCCGATCTGTCAGAGGGATGCTTGTTTTGTGTCAGTTATATGATCTCAGTCCGATTAAGAAGATCCTTACCACTTGTTGGAGACTTTTTCGGCAAAACCGAGGAAGTCTTTCACTTCGATGATCCTTCCATCATCCAGTATGGCCTTGCCGGTGAACTTGCCGAAGACCTGATGCTGGTTGGAACCTAAGATGATGAAATCGGTATTGGCCGCTCTGTCGATGACCGGCAGAAAATCCATCTGAAACCTGCCGTCATCCGACGTGAAGGTCCAAGGTGACATGAAGTCGTCTTTGCCGTCCTTCTGCGGGATATTGAATGTGACTTTGGAGAGTTTGTGTGCCTTGCCCTCATAAAACAGCATGTTCTCGCTGGCAGCCGAAGTATCGCCAAAGCCATAGCCGATATTGAAACCAAAGCGTCTACCATCGATTACGCCGGATGCCGAACCCCAATACCAGGTATTCTTGTAGGTCCACACCCCTCTTCCCCAGTCCAATACGCCGAAGCTGTCCTCAGGGTCGAAGTGATATTCTCTGCCATCGAATTCCACTGTGCCTTTGGCAGGCATGCAGTTGATCTTCTGGTTGTAATAGAAATGGACCTTGCTTTCCTTGTAAGGCGTGACGATGACCATCGAATCATCGTCGTTCTTCAAAAGTTCGATACGGCCTTCGATCGGCTTGCCATCCATGAAATCATCCATGGAGAAAGTCAGGATCCGTCTGTCTTTTTCGTGACGGAACTCGATCTTATAGCCTTTCCCTTCCCCTGTGACATCTCCCGAAACGGAAGAAGACGGAAAATTGCGTTTGCCCAATGTCATGAACTTCATCGGCGAATTGGTGTGTTCCCATGGTTTTCTGAAATCCAGCAGGGAGATCGAATCCAGTGCCATATAGGAATTGTCATCGACCGTCAAAGCCACACCATAGTCCTTATTATATATAAGGTAATAGTCCCATTCCTTGATGCGAAGGCCATTGGCTCTGATCGCCTTGCGGTCATAGTCCAGGATGAGCTTTTTCGCATAGCCGGTCTCGATCAAATGACCGTTTTCATCCAGTAAAGGGTGTCTGTTCGTGATCTCGTGCTGCATCGTCTCTCTCCTTCATCCATAACAGATATTCATAAACGTTCTTATCGATCATGTCTTTGATCAGATCATAGTCACAAATATGCGTGCGGATATATGTCGAACTGATGTCGATCGTCTCGTGTTTCAAAACATCGTAGTTCTTCTTGTGCAGCCCCTTCATCAGTTCATCGATCTTTTCCTTGTCGATGTCCCCTCTTGGCAAGATGATGAAGCGGAAGTTCAATAGGTATTCGTATTCTTTCCAATCCGAGAATCTGGGCAGGTTGTCCCCGCCTAAGATCAAAGAGAATTCATCTTCCGGATTTTCCTTAGTCAGCGCTTGAAAGATCTGATACGTATAAGGAAACTCATTGTACGTCTCATCGATCTCGATGCCCTTTTTTGCGGCAAGCTTCAGCATGGCGATCCTGTCTTTGATCGGATAGAATTCATCCTTGTCCCAATAGGCACCGGTCGCTATGATGCGCACTTTTTCGACGAGTCCTTCTTCGATGCAGGCTTTTGCGATCGCGATGTGACCGTTATGGACCGGGTTGAAGGAGCCGCAGTAGATGCCAATCTTAGCCATATCAGTCTTCGATCTTGTAGACCGGGATATTGAATTTGTGGGCTGCCTTGCGGTGGAGCTCTTCGATCTTTTCTCTTTCGATCGGATCGACATCCTTACCGCGGATGATCTTTCCGATATCGGCATATTTTACGCCCATCTTGTCTTCATCCGAAAGTCCCGAGATGCCGTCATCCGGAGTCCTGTATAAGACCTTTTCCGGAACACCGAGCACTTCGCCGACTTTGATGACTTCATCGACCGTCAGCGAATAGATCGGTGCGATGTCATAGACCGAATCGCCGCCCTTGGTGAAATAGCCGACATAGAGTTCACAGGCATTCGATGTGCCCGGTACGACATAGGTACCGCCTCTTGTCGCCGATAAAAGAGCTGCCATATAGTAGACGGAAGACATGCGAAGCCGCGGTTTGAGGTTGATGTCGGAATTCTTCAGTTCTTCCTGTGTGAAATCACCAAGTTTGGATATCTCTGTTTTGAAGGCATCGAATACCGTCGTGAGATCGATGTTCAGCAATTCAAAACCGAACTTTTCGGCAACGAGCTTTGCGTCTGCGGCATCCGCATCTTTGGAATGGCACGGAAGCGTGATGCCTACCACGTTTTCAGGGCCCAGGGCCTTGCACATGATGGCAGCGACGACGCCGGAATCCTTGCCGCCGGATATGCCAAGTACCGCCCCTTTCAGATGATTCTTTTCAAAATAGTCTCTTACAAAACCTACGATCTTTTCTGTTTCTTTTACTGCATCAGTCATTTTTAGCCACCTCATTATTCATTCGCCATTCGATACTTCTTGTCAGATAATCGACATATTCCTGGTTCTTGCACATGGACTTTCCTTCCGTGTCGGAGACCTTCGCCACATCCTGGCCGTTGCATTTGGTGACCTTCATGACGATGTTCAAAGGTTTCACCGACGTATCATTGGAAAGATATGTTCCGATACCGAACGCCACCTTGCAGCGATCCTTGAAGTAACGGCATAAGGCCGTCGCCTTTTCAAAATTCAAAGAATCGGAGAACAGCAGCGTCTTGGTCTTGGGGTCGATGCCGAGCTTCTTATAGTGTTCGATCATCTTGTCGCCCCACTCGAACGGATCGCTGGAATCATGCCGCACACCGGAGAACAATGTCGCAAAGGTCAGGCGGAAGTCCCTTAAGAAGCAGTCCGTCGTGATCGTATCGGTCAGAGCCGTACCGTTCAGAACGCCGTATTCTTCGACCCAGGCATTCAAGGCAAAGAAGTTGGAGTATGCCGGGTTGTGCTTGTGATCGCCCTGGCCTACGCACATGATCCACTCATGAGCCATCGTGCCGACCGGTGTCAGGCTGTATTTCTTGGCCAGATAGACATTGGATGTGCCTACGAAGCGGGAAGCCGGATTGGTGTATTCCGTGAGCTTATGCACGATGTATTCCTGGGCTTCCCCGGACAGTCTTCTTCTTAATCCGAATTCGGAATATGAATTGAGCTCGTATTCCCCGCTTTGTACTTTCTCGCATTTGGCGATCGCCTTTTCCTTGAACCGCTCAAACAGTTCGTCATAGTCATAGTTCATACGGAAATAGACTTCATTGACGATGGCCAGAGTCGGGATCTCGTACATCGAGGTGTTGAGCCAGGTGCCGGTCGTTTCGATATCGAGATGACCGGTCTCCTCGTCCAGCGCAAAGTGGAAATCTTCATAGCGGGGCTGCCATAATCTCAAGAAGTCAACATAGCTTCCTTTGATCCAGCGGATATCGTTGAGATATTGAAGTTCATCCTCCGAAAAACGCAATGCGCAATACATGCGGATCTGATGTTTGATCTCCTCGACGACTTCTTTGGAGAATCTCACATCTTCGTTACGACACTTGAATGACCAGGTCGTCTTGTAATCGGAGAAATGATGATAGATCGCCTGTCCCATGGAAAACTTATAGAGATCGTTCTCCAGAAGCGATGTGATGATCTGTTTCATTGGATACCTCTTTTTTTTATTTCTTCCCTATTATTATATTACAGTCAGGCTGTAACACAGGGAAAACCCTTACAAAATCCTGTTTTGGCACAGCTGAATCCGTTTTATTGAAAAAACACGATAAAATGTGCATTTTTCGCTTGATTTTGCCATCCCTTCCTGTTACTATTAAAAGGCTGACAGGATCCGAGAGGATCCATAATTAAGTCAGATATTTGGCACACCTGAGAAAGTGTGCATGTGAAGAAAGGAGTACATATGCCAACAATCAATCAGTTAATCAGAAAAGGCAGAACTGCGAGAACATTCAAGTCAAAGGCACCGGCTTTAAATAAGGGTTACAACTCATTAAAGAACCGTCCGATCGACCTGGCTTCCCCTCAGAAGAGAGGCGTCTGCACCCGTGTAGGTACGATGACACCTAAGAAGCCTAACTCCGCGTTAAGAAAGTATGCCCGTGTTCGTTTATCCAACGGTATGGAAGTTACAGCTTACATTCCTGGTATCGGACACAACCTGCAGGAACACTCCGTTGTCATGATCCGTGGCGGTCGTGTCAAGGATTTACCGGGTGTTCGTTACCACATCATCAGAGGCACGCTCGACTGTGCCGGTGTTGACGGCAGAATGCAGGGTCGTTCATTATACGGCGCTAAAAAGCCTAAGTAAAACATGAAAGGAGATTAAAAATGCCAAGAAAAGGACATATTGCAAAACGAGATGTATTAGTAGACCCGATCTACAATTCCAAGCTTGTGACACGTTTAATCAACAAGATCATGTTAGATGGTAAAAAAGGTGTCGCACAGAACATCCTCTACAATGCGTTTGACATCGTAGAAAAGAAGACAGGCTCTCAGCCAATGGAAGTATTCGAAAAAGCATTGGACAATGTCATGCCTGAACTCGAATTGAAATTAAGAAGAGTCGGTGGTGCTAACTACCAGGTCCCTGTTGAAGTTTCTGATGAAAGAAGACTCACACTGGGCTTAAGATGGATCGTCAACTACTCCAGATTAAGAGGCGAAAAGACGATGGAACAGAGGTTAGCCGCTGAGATCATTGATGCATCGAATGGTGTCGGTCAGTCCGTCAAGAAGAAGGAAGACACTCATAAGATGGCTGAAGCAAACAAAGCATTTGCTCATTATCGCTGGTAATTCATAGAAAGGAGATTACGTTATGGCACGTCAATATGCTTTAGAAAACACTAGAAATATTGGCATCATGGCGCACATCGATGCAGGTAAGACTACCTGTACCGAAAGAATTCTCTTCTTTACCGGAAAAACACACAAGATCGGTGAAACACATGATGGCGCAAGCCAGATGGACTGGATGGAACAGGAACAGGAAAGAGGTATCACGATCACCTCAGCCGCTACGACGACTTTCTGGCCGGGTTCCAAGAATCAACTTCCTAAGACCAGGGTCAACATCATCGATACTCCGGGACACGTCGACTTCACAGTCGAAGTTGAACGTTCTCTGAGAGTTCTTGATGGTGCTGTCACGGTATTGGACGCCAAAGCAGGTGTTGAACCACAAACGGAAACAGTCTGGAGACAGGCTTCAACTTACGGTGTACCTAGGATCGTCTTTGCCAATAAGATGGATGCTACGGGTGCTGACTTCATGATGTCAGTCAATTCGATCGGAGACAAGCTCGCTGCCAAAGCAGCTGCGATCCAGATGCCGATCGGTGCGGAAAATACCTTCCGCGGTATCATCGACCTGGTAGAGAGAAAACAGTACATGTACCCGAACGATCAGGGAACGGATATCAAAGTTTCCGAGATCGAAGACCAGTACAAAGATGAAGCTGAGATCATGAGAAGCGAGCTGATCGAAAAGCTTTGCGACTATGATGATGAACTTATGGAGACATTCCTGGAAGGCGAAGAGCCTTCGATCGAACTGATCAAGAACACGATCAGAAAAGCTGTTCTGACTTCCGAGTTCTTCCCGGTCCTCTGCGGTTCCGCATACAAGAACAAGGGCATTCAGCTCCTGCTTGATGCAGTTGTAGAGTACCTCCCTTCCCCGCTGGATGTTCCGGCGATCAAGGGTACGACGAAGTTCGGAGATGAAGCGGAAAGACACGCAAGCGATTCTGAACCGTTCTCCGCTCTTGCTTTCAAAGTCATGACAGACCCGTTTGTCGGTAGACTCACTTACTTCAGAGTCTATTCAGGTGTTGCCACTGCCGGTTCTTATGTGCTCAATGCAACAAAAGACGCAAAAGAAAGATTTGGCAGATTGGTACAGATGCACGCGAACCATCGCGCAGATATCGAAGAAGTCGATGCCGGCGATATCGCAGCAGCTGTAGGTTTAAAGAATACGACAACAGGTGATACGCTGTGCGATGAAAAACATCCGATCATCTTAGAATCCATGGTATTCCCTGAGCCGGTCATTCAGATGTCAGTCGAACCTAAGACAAAAGCCGATTCCGATAAGATGGACATCGCCTTAGGCAAACTGGCTGAAGAAGACCCGACCTTCAGGACATACACGGATGAAGAGACAGGTCAGACGATCATCGCCGGTATGGGTGAATTGCACCTGGATATCATCGTCGATCGTATGAAACGTGAATTCAAAGTCGAATGCAATGTCGGTAAACCGCAGGTCGCTTACCGTGAGACCATCAGAAAAGCGGCGGATTGCGAAGGCAAGTTCGTCAGACAGTCCGGTGGCCGTGGCCAGTATGGTCATGTATGGATCAAGTTCGAACCGAACGAGACCGGCAAAGGATTCGAATTCATTGATGCCGTTGTCGGCGGTACCGTTCCTAAAGAATATATCAAACCGACAATGGAAGGCTTGAAGGCAGCCCTTGAAAACGGTCTGATCGCCGGTTATCCGGTCGTCGACATCAAGGCTACCCTCTTCGATGGTTCCTACCATGAAGTTGACTCTTCGGAAATGGCCTTCAAAACAGCCGCAAGCTTAGCATTGAAGGAAGCAGCCAAGAAGTGCGATCCTGTCATCCTTGAACCGATCATGGACGTCGAGATCACCGTCCCGTCCGAGTACCTCGGTACCGTCATGGGCGACGTCACGAAACGCCGCGGTCATATCAACGATCAGGAAGAAAGAGGAAACGCTGTTGTCATCAGAGCCTACATCCCTCTGTCACAGATGTTCGGTTATGCAACTGACCTGAGATCCAATACTCAGGGCAGAGGAAACTACATGATGCAGATGGATCACTACTCGGAAGTACCAGCCAGTATCGCCGAGGAAATCGTTAAGAAAAACGCCCGATAGCAATTGCTAAATAAGGTGTTTTAGATTAAAATAGTATTGTTAAATTTAGGAGGAATAAATTTTAGATGGCAAAAGAGAAATTTGACCGTTCGTTAGAACATGTCAATATCGGTACTATCGGTCACGTCGACCATGGTAAAACAACTTTAACTGCTGCTATTACTAAGAGATTAGCAGAAAAGGGTCAGGCTGAATTCAAGGCTTATGACCAGATCGACGGAGCCCCTGAAGAGAAGGCTCGTGGTATCACGATCAATACCGCTCACGTTGAATATAAGACTGACAAGAGACACTACGCTCATGTCGACTGCCCGGGACATGCTGACTATGTCAAGAACATGATCACTGGTGCCGCTCAGATGGATGGTGCGATCCTGGTTGTTGCTGCAACTGATGGACCGATGCCTCAGACTCGTGAACACATCCTGTTAGCTAGACAGGTCGGTGTTCCTTACATCGTAGTATTCCTTAACAAGTGTGATGCAGTTGACGATCCTGAACTGATCGACTTAGTCGAAATGGAAGTCAGAGAACTGCTCGACGAATACGGATTCGACGGCGATAATACTCCGGTCATCCGTGGTTCTGCATTAAAGGCTCTCGAAGGCGATCCTGAAGCTCAGAAAGCTATCGATGAACTGATGGAAGCTTGCGATACTTATATCCCTTCTCCTGCAAGAGAAATGGACAAGCCATTCCTTATGTCTGTCGAAGACGTCTTCACGATCTCCGGCCGTGGTACAGTTGCTACAGGTAGAGTTGAACGTGGTGTCGCTCACTTAAATGACCAGGTTGAAATCGTCGGCTTAAGACCAACAAGATCTACAGTCATCACTGGTCTTGAAATGTTCCACAAGCAGCTCGACCAGGCTGAGGCTGGTGACAACATCGGTGCTCTGCTCCGTGGTGTCAACCGTGATGAAATCGAAAGAGGTCAGGTCCTTGCAAAACCGGGTTCTGTTACTCCTCATACGCAGTTCACTGCGCAGGTTTACGTATTAACTAAGGATGAAGGCGGCAGACATACACCGTTCGTTGCTAACTACCGTCCGCAGTTCTATTTCCGTACAACTGACGTTACCGGTATCGTCAAAGACTTAGGCGGTGCTGAAATGGTCATGCCTGGCGATAACGTCAAGATGACTGTTGAACTGATCGCTCCGATCGCTATCGAACAGGGTACTAAGTTCTCTATTCGTGAAGGCGGCAGAACAGTCGGTTCCGGCTCTGTTGTCGACATCATCAAATAATAACTGATTGATTGTCTAACATAAAACCTTCCCTAATCGGAAGGTTTTTTTATTCTTATCTGTTCTATAATTTAGTTATGATAATAAAACTTCTGATATTACTGATCGTACTCTATCTGATAGCGATCTATCCCGATACATCCAGAAAAGGAAGATCTGCTGCCTACGAGAAGAAATTCCTTGCCCATCGCGGCTTATTCAACAACATTGATGTGCCGGAGAATTCCCTCATCGCATTCCGAAAAGCCGTAGAAAACGACTTCGGCATCGAACTCGACGTACAGCTCACGACAGACGACAGGCTCGTCGTCTTCCATGACGCCTCCTTGAAACGGATGACCGGCATCGATAAGAACCTGACCGATTGTTCCTATGAGGAGCTGCTGAACTATCCCCTTCTTGATACGAAGGAACAGATCCCTTTGTTTGAAGACGTCCTGAAGGTACTCAAACCCGATACACCGCTGGTCATCGAGATCAAGGCGGAAGGAAGATACATCGAAACGACACAAAAGACAGTCAAAATGATGCGCGGATATGAAGGCTTGTACAATATGGAATCGTTCAATCCGATGGTCGTGAGATACCTCAGGATGAACGAACCGCAGATCATACGCGGACAGCTCTCCTATGATTATCTCCACGATCCGAATGCGAAAGTCTCCAAACCCGTCGCCTTCGCTCTGACCTACCTGCTCCTCAACTTCCTGACCCGTCCTGACTACATCGCCTACGATGTGGAAGGATCAGACAACCTCTCCTTTCAGCTGATGTCGAAGCTCTTCAAAGCGGAATGCGTTGCCTGGACCGTCAAATCAAAGAAGCAGTTCCAAGAAAAAAAGCACCTCTATCAGTGCTTTATCTTCGATTCCTGGCTCCCTGACAACAAGGACCTGAATGAGTGATCTTCCAAAAGGAAGATCATTTTTTTATTCCGCTTCGTACAAGCCTTTTGCGTAATCCAGCAGACCGTTGAATCCGTCAAGCGACATCGCTCCGTTGGCATAACATAAGAAGTTTGAGTCCGGATCGATGACATAGGTCGTCGGATATGAGGAGACGCCCAGATAATAGAACAGGACCCCTTCCTCATCGATCAGAAGCGGGACGCTAAGATCTCTTTCCTGTACGAATTTCATAATATCTTCTTTGCCGCCGTTCTCATTCAAAGGCGACATGACGATGAAGCACTTCGCGTCTCCCTGTCCCGCAAATTCCTGCAGATCAGGAAGCTCCATATCACAATATACACACCATGTGGCGGAGAAGTTCAAGAAAATATACTCCCCTTTCAGATCCTCAAGCTTCCAGGTGTTCCCGTCCGTATCTTTGAACTCCTGGCTTAACAGGCGTGCTGCGATATCTTCCTTTTCCGAAGATGGCGCATCGAGCTTTTTCAATGTGTCAATGCTTCTGGCGGCATCATAGATCATATAGACGCCGAAACTCAGAAGGACGATCCCGGAGATCATCGTGACATATTTCATGAACTTCTTTCTCTTTGAAATGAAATTCAAGACCGTGTTTGTAAACAAGCCGGTCAGAAGGAACGGGATGACCAGACCAAGACCATACGAGATGATATACAGATACCCGTTCTGGCTTGATGCTGCCAGAAGCATGGCGTTTGCCAGCATCGGACCGATACATGGCGACCAGCCCAGTGAGAAGACGAAACCCAATAAGAAGGCCTTGAAGAAGTTCATCTTCGAAAGATCGATCTTCAGTTTCGGTTTGAACTCCTTGCTTAACAGATCGATATGGATGACTCCGATCTCATGCAAACCGAATACCACCAGCAATGTACCGCCGACGATATAGATGACCTCCCTATATGTCTCTAAGAAAAGCGAGATATAGCTCAACGAGAAGGCCAGGATCGCAAAGGTAAGACAGATCCCCAAAACAAAGAAAAGTGTCGTGATGAACACTTTTCCTGTCTTATATGTGATGTTTCCTTCCTCATCTGCCGTCTTGTTGTCCCCTGCCAGATATGAGATGTACAAAGGGATCAGGGGAAGAACGCAGGGTGAGAAGAAGGACAATAGTCCTTCCAGAAAGGTCGCGCCTAAGAGTTTGAAATCCATTTTATCTTAAAAAGATCAGTATGATGATACCCATCAGGATCCTGTAAAGACCGAAGATATTGAAGGTATTCTTACGGATGTAATTGAGCACGAAGCGGATCATGAACAACGATACCGCAAACGCACTCAAACAGCCGACGATCAGCGTCATGACTTCGCCAAAGCTGACGGCAGCTGAGAACTTCAGCACTTCCATGAGGGATGCACCGAACATGACCGGGATCGCCACTTCGAAAGTGAATTCGGTCGCCGTCGGTCTTGAGATCCCTAACAGCAACGCGGCAATGATCGTGGCACCGGAACGGGAAACGCCCGGGAAGATCGCAGCGGTCAGCTGGGCCAGACCGATGATCAGTGCCTGCAGATATGTGATCTGCCGGGTGGAAGTCACGGTGAATTTCTTTCCCTTGATCATCATTTCCACAACGATGAAGACGATACCGACTAAGATCAGCGCAAAGCCGATGAAGGTCATCTCATTCTTCTCGTTGATGAAAGTGAACAGATCATCAAGTATCAGTTCGAACAGGATGACCGGGATGCAGGCAACGATGATCTTGAGCCACAGGATGAACTTGTCTTTCCTTATATAGGACAAGATACCTTCACCCAACGGATTCCTGGACTGGCCGAACGGCCAGATTTTGTTGAAGAAAACGATGACCAGAGCCAGGATGGCGCCTAACTGAATGACGACTTCAAAGACGTTATAGAATTCAGGCGATACATCCAAAGGCAGAAAGACGTTCAGTATCTTCATGTGTGCCGTCGAAGAGATCGGCATCCATTCGGTGATTCCTTCGATGATCCCGAAAAGGATCGCTTTCAATATGTTCATGCTGCCTCCTAGTTGAACGTCACGAGTTCATCTTTCGGTGTTTGCGCCTCTTTATACGACTTTACCCGCAAGGCGCAGATCTTCATGCCCTCATCGTTTTCTACGACATGTCCGACACCTTTCAACGTATAATACTTGTTCTTATCGATATCCTTTTCCTTTAAGCCGATGCAAGGAAGCGCGATATCCGTGATATCGTTGGCACAGCAGACCATTGCCTTCCTGCCCATGATCAGGACATTCTGTTCATCCTCGATCGTTCCGGCATATTTGACCTTGATGGTGATGTTCTTACCGTCATACTTCATCGGATTGTCGACCGCATCCATAAACCAGAGACCGTAGTCCATATCCGAGATATCCAGGTCTTTGCTGACATCGAAGAGTTCATCTTCGATCTTGTTGGAAACGTTACCGTTCTTATCTTCGTAGATCAGTTCCGAATACTGATTGATCGATTTCAGGTTGTTACGTAAGAAACGCTTATCTGAGTCATCGGAACGGTTCAGGATAACGACTTCTGCATTGACGACATGGTTGTATAAGAACTGGCGCATGTTTGCCAGATAGAGATTGAACTTGGACGCATCGATCGTCGTCAGTGTCTGGGCCAATTCCCAATCGGAGATGAAGCCCGTCTGGTAAAGGATGTTGTCATCCTCCATGCCGTTGAGTTCGATAAAGATCCTTTCGATCCCCTTGTACTTCCTGTCGATCTCCTTCTGCTTCTCGATCGTCAGCTCGTTGATCGAATCCATATAGAGGACCTGCGAGTTGGTGAGCTTGAGAAACTTCTCATCGTACTCCTCATCGCCCTGCTCGAAACAGATGATCAAAGAAGACTCGCCTTCGTTGAAACGCGGATTGTACAGGGTCCCCTTGATCGCTGTGGTCTTGCCGGAATCCAGGAAACCTGAAAAGACGTAGACAGGCTTAATCATGGAAGAGTTCCTCGAAGAGGTGCTCATCGATCTCTGTACCGATGATCGAAACTAATGCCTTATCTTTCGGCTCACCTTCAAAGATGTTGTATTCATTAAGGACATAGTTGAAATATAACGTCTTATCATTCTCACCTAAAACATAGCCCTTGACACGGATGATATCCTCCGGGATCCTGGAGAGGATCTGTCCGAGTTCTTCCTTGCTGAAACGGTATTCCGGTTCCAGGATCAGGTTCTTGAAGATCTCATCCTCATCATCGTGATGGTGGTGATGGTGACCGTGGTGATGGTGGTGGTGGTGA
>JAFRQF010000021.1 GCA_017428765.1 Erysipelotrichaceae bacterium | reverse complement strand
CGTGCCGGCTTAGTCGATCCTTTGGATTACTACATAACAAGACATAACCTAAAGTTAAATCAGGTTTAACTGAACCGCCCACTGCCGAACGGCACGGTGTGGTGGTGTGAGAGGGACTAGAAAATAGTCTCTACTCGATTTGTGCTTAAATAAAAGTATGGATATCCTGCACGATGTATTTAAAAAGACGAAACCGGATTTCAAGAAACTCAGGAGTTACGGTTTTGTATTGAATGAGGGTTATTATTCCTATACGAAGAAACTGATCGATCCGATGGAGCTCAGGTTTTCCATAGATAAGAAGGGAAACATCATAAGCTGTGTCTATGATACGGATATGGATGAGGAATATGACAATGTGAATTCCGATTCCCAATACGGAGCTTTCGTATCACAGGTGAGGAATGCCTATATCGAAGAACTCGAAAAGATCAGAGAAGCCTGTTTCGATAAGGATCTTTTTGCTTATGCCCAATCCAAAAGGATAAGCGAGTATATGGCAAAACAATACGGGTCAAGACCGGAATTCTTATGGAAGAGATTTCCCGGCTATGCGGTATTCCGTGACAAGAGCGGAGGCAAATGGTTTGGAATACTCATGAATGTCGATGGGACAAAGGTAGGCCTTGATAAGAAGGAATATGAGATCCTGGTCGTACGGTCGGATCCGAATATGATATCGGGATTGAAGAATGAAACAGGCTTTTATGAAGCCTATCATATGGATAAGGACAAATGGATCACGATCATACTCAACGATACGGTCGATGATGAAGTCATTCATTCTTTGATCGATTATTCCTTTGATCAGGCAGAGAGAAGTGACGTATGGATCGTTCCTGCCAATCCGAAATACTACGATGTGGTAGGTGAACTTGAACATAACGACTCCATCATCTGGAAACAGTCTAGCGACATCCATGTGGGAGACATCGTCTATCTCTATGTGGCAGAACCCTATTCCGCCATCCTGTACAAATGCATGGCTGAAGAAGTCAATATCCCTTTTGAATACAAAGACAAGAACGTATCGATGTCAAAGGTGATGCGCATACGTGTACTGAAACGATTTGATAAGAACAAATACCCGTATTCCTATCTGAATACGATCGGAATAAAGATGTTACGGGGTCCGAGAAGACTTAAAAAAGAGACTGCAGAAAAGCTGGATTAAGGAGGAAAGTATGAAACTGAGAAAGATCATAGTCTGTTTATTTATTACGGCATTACTGGCAGGGTGTTCCTCAGCCAGCTATTCCATGCATGGCAAACACAACGAGATAAATATCGAAGTAAGTGCCGATGACGGCAAATACGGGGAGTGTTTCGTCATGGACATCAAAAAGGATCAGATCGTCCACATCGATTCCAAACTTAAGGAAGGGGCCTTGCAGATCGAATTCTTTGAAGTGGTGAATACGGCGACGGCCGATGAAAGCGATGATTATGAGATCATAAGCACGATCAAGACGGTAACGGTGAATCCGGGTGATCAGCTCGATGTCTCGCTGGACGGCTATAAAGGAGACTTCATGCCGGGCCTTACCGCGATAGGAAAAACCAGCGGAGAATTAGTCATCTCTGTCATAAAACAATAAGAAGACCTTGCAGCCGCAAGGTCTTTTAAGACAATGTGAATTCCAAAAGATCGACGCTTCCTTTTCCCTCGTAGGTGAGGTATAAGGCAAAGCGTTCACACGGTACGATATGGAAAGAAGATGTTTCGGATCTGTGATATGTTTCTCCTTCTTCCACTTTGATTTTACATAAGACCGGTCCGTTTAAGGAAGTACGCACAAGGAAGCTTCCTTCATCGCCTCTTGTAGTAAGAGAAATATCGAGATCTTCTTTATACATAAAGTATTTGAAACCGCAGGTAGTCCCATCCTTTATATTTCTGATGTACTGGTCAGGATCTTTTTCTCTGTCTTCTCCGTCCTGTGAGAAGGCGGGATTGTTTTCTATAAAGATCTCATCACATGCATCGAGGTAATGGGATGCGCCGTTTTTTGACGTCAGATGGCAGGCGATGTATGCGCCATATGTGCCTTGCGGTATGAGATAGGAATCATTCAGTCCGCAGCTGGTCATCTCGGCCTGGTCGAAAGTGCCGTCCTGATTCATGAATATCTTTTCGGCAACGCCTTGTCTGGCATAGGCGGAATAGTTGGTCTGCCGATGGCCGAAGATGTAGAACGCATCTTTGACCTGCACCAGGGAACCGTGATTGTTTCCGGTATAGGAGACTCTGTTTTCTTCACTTACGATGCCGATGTCGCCGTTGTCGTGCAGGATGCCTTTATAGGTGAAAGGTCCTTTGGGATCTTCTGACATCGCATAGGCCAGTTCATGGGAGTTCCATGAAGAATAGATGAAGTAATAGGTATCATTGAATCTTCGAATGGAAGAAGCTTCAAAGAAGTCGTGACCTTTGTCAGGACAGTTCAGTATCTCTATTCCGGATACTTCCAGACAGGTATGCATATCTTCACTTAATCTTGCCACATAGGCACCGTGTGATAATTCCAGCCTGCCGAATTCTTTTTCCATGAAGTCCCAGGTGGGATCAGGGTCAAAGCCCAGATAAAGATATATGCCATCTTCTTCAACCAGGATCGCCGGATCAAAGGGGAAGGGGTCGTATTCGTTCTGTCCCAAGAGTTTCCCGTTTTCATATTTCACGTGATCGAGGAATTCAAAAGGACCGTATGGCGTTTCGGATACCGCAACACCGACGGACTTTGTATTGCACGGGCAATAGTATAAGTAATACTTTCCGTCATTTCCTCTTGCGACATCCGGGGCGAAAAGAGGACTGTCTTCCCCCAGATTCAAAGGATCCTGCTCCTTACGGAATATCGTTCCATGGAAGGTCCAGTCGGAAAGATCGTCGACAGGTGCAGACCATAAGACATAATCATTGGCACAGAAGAAGTCTGCACCGAAGTGGTCGTGTGAGCCGTAGATGAACAGACGGTCTTCAAAGACATGGGGTTCGCCATCAGGGATGTATTCGTAATTCGGCAGATAGGGGTTATAGACTTGTCTTTTCATATTTTAACTATACCAAAGAAAAGATCTTCCTGCGTCAGGCCTGAGCGCAGGAAGGATCTCACAGTATTATTTATTATCGTTTTTGAAGAAGAGATTTACGAATTCATTGATATCGTCGATACCGATGATCTTCATAAGTCTGCCGGCTGTTGCCAGAGTCATGTTCTGACCTCTCTTCATGCGCTGCAGTGTCGCGGAAGAGATCTCATATTCTTCTTTCAGACGGTTCTGGCTGAGGCCGTTCTTTTTCAGATTTTTGAAAAACGGCTTGTAGTCCATCGAGACTTCATTGATCTCTTTGTCTTCTTTTTTCATACGTTTCACCTCCTTTCTGTTAACATGTTTTTCTTTTGTGAGGTACCTTCATTGACATGTTACAAAATTAAATCGCGTTTGTGTATGTCAAGATATTGACAAAATTCCCGCTTGTCAAAACGGGTCAAAATCTGGACATTCTCAAATTTCCCCCATTGCGACAGAATGAAAACAGGAGGGATCCTCAATGAAAAAATTACTGATCATTCTATTGTTTCTTACCTGTCTTTTCTCCTATAAGTCTGTCAAAGCATCGCCTCTGGTGATGGTGGAAGCCAGAGGAAATGTGGAAGGCTATGTCGGAGAAAGTGTCGGGTCGCAAGTCGTCATCCTGGAACTTACCGATCGGGATTACTACTTCGACATCGAAAATTATGAAGACATCACCGACTGGTTTCCCAATATCCCTCAGGGGCTGGAAGCGATCGCGATCGATCATGTCTCCGACAACATCCATGTCAGCTTCGAGGGAGTTCCAAACGAAGAAAAAGATGAATTTATGGAAGTCGCAGTGCCGGACGGATATATCGTCGATTCTAACAGCGGTGACAGTATCGGGGTACTCGAAAATACTCCGAGCGAAAACGCACAGTTCAAGATCGGGGTCAAAGAACCTCAGGCAGTTTATGAAAGGGAAGCGGTGATCACCGGGATCACAGGTGAACAGCTTGAAACGCAGAAAGTATACGTACAGTTATACAATACGACCTGTGAAGCCTCGATGGTCGGCCACGTCTTCCCTGAGCACAACGGTCTCACACCTGTCTGCATAGATGTCCTTTCCTCCAATACGCTGATCATAGAATACAGCGGAATACCGCAAGCGGAAGATCAGTCGCTCATTCATACGACATTGCTGAATGAGGATCTGAAATGCGATCTTGATCTTGAAGTCGCGGATCGGGAAGATGTCAGGTTCGACATCAAGCCAAAAGCAGAACCTGTCGAGCCTGATCCCGAACCCATACCGGTACCGGAACCAGAACCGATTCCGGAACCGATACCTGAACCTGTTCCGCAGCCGCATAGCGAGACGGAACCTGCGCCGGTGGTCGAATTCGTCATTCCGATGACCGGCATCGAATAAGAACGGTCTAATAGTAGGGCCGGGGTCTTTCTTCTTCAAAGGCGTCTGAGGGTTCTATCAGACGCCCATGGTGTCAAAAAGATCCTCAGCGGGTCTTTGAATTATCCTCCTTTCTGTTCAGCCAAAAAGATGCATGACGCATCTTTTTGGCTTTTGAAGCAAAAGAAGAAACAGTGTATAATATAGGTATCCTGATTTTGGACGGTAGTTCAAAAAAGAAAGGGGAGGCGGCTACCTCCCCTTTCGCATGCATTGCCGGTTTTCGTCTCAGGCGGAACTGAAGCGCTACGTCTTAATGACTAATTGCGCTTTTTCAGTTCTTTGATAATGAAATACAGGATCACGAATTCTGTGATGATCTCTATATTCATTTCCTGATCTTGGCCGGTAATGCATGTCGCGGAACGTATCATTCATGACTGATACCTCCCGCCTGCATTTTATGTGAGAAAAATATTGTTTTTTTCTCATATTTTTTTGTTTCTGACCGATTTTGATACTTTTCATCTTGTACGGCCTGAGTTTTAGCTGATTCAGCGCGGAGTTCTTACAATGGATGAATGCGTGATGTATATTTTCAGTTTCAGTGCAGGAGAGAAAAAGCTGTATAATATGGGTATCCTGATTTTGGACGGCAGTTCAAAAAAAAAGAAAGGGGAGGCTGCTACCTCCCCTTTTACATGTTCTTGGTGATAACTAAATGATACTATGGAACTATACGAACAAAGAGGAATGAGAGAATGATCTATACATTGACTTTGAATCCGGCGATCGATTATTTCCTGACCATCAATGATCAGCTGATGGTCGATGAAGTCAACCGCGGCAGCAATGCCATATTCAAGGCAGGCGGCAAGGGATTGAACGTTTCCAAGATACTGAGCTTATTGAATATAAAGTCGAAAGCTATCGTTTTATTAGGCGGTTTTACCGGAGATTTCATCAGAAGTGAATTTGAAAAAGATGAGAATATCGAGATCCTTACGGTGAAGGTGGATGGTGTCAACCGCATCAATATGAAGGCACATTATGATAAGAAGGCTTTATGCATCAACGGTGACGGTCCTCTTGCGGACGATAAGGCAAAAAAAGCTCTATTGGAAAAAGTCTCTTTGATCAGGCAAGGCGATATCGCCGTGATCTCCGGATCGATGATGAAGGGTTTCGATGAGAATGACCTCATCGATATCGCTGACAGGATCCATGCGCAGAAAGGCAAGGTCGTCATCGATATGGAGAAGATCTCGCCTGAAACCTTGAAACGCTGCAAGCCGTATCTGATCAAACCGAATCTCTATGAACTGCAGATCCTGCTGAATGATAAAGGCATCACCAAGGAAAATGCCAAAGAAGCGATCGCCAGACTCCGGCAGGAAGGCGTGGAAAAGGTCCTGCTATCTTTGGGCAAAGACGGAGCCTTACTGGGAGATGAAGAAGGCTTCCTGTACCTGGTGCAGCCGAATACCGTACTGGTCAACAAGGTCGGAGCCGGCGATGCGATGCTGGCGGCATTCTTGGGGAAGCTGACGGAAACGGGAGACAGACAACTGGCTCTTCGCTATGGCGGAGCGGCCGGCAATGCCGTTGCCTCAAGACTCGAAGACATCGATGGCGGTCTCATCGAAGAGTATCTGAACCGGATGTCGGTAAAAGAATAGAAAAGACGTATCAGATCGATACGTCCCTCAACATTCTTATTATCTCATAAAAAAACGTATAAAAACAGACTTTTCTTTTATACGGAAATTGTTAATATGAAGGTGTAAAGAGAAGGAAAAACAATTAAGATCCGATGGGTGTCGGATAGTTAAGATTTAGGAGGAATTATATGAAGGAGATTCTGAAAGAAATTCATTAATCCCTCATCGGCCGGGCGATCAGCGGACGATGAGTGGTACGTTCCTGATCGGAACACTGGATATTCCTATGGAGGAAATACCAGTGTGAAGCGTTTGTCTGATAAAGATCAGACATCTGTTCCCATCACTGCCAATCTAAAAATTTAAAAACACCAAGTGTAAAAATTACGGATCAACATGATCCAGCCAAAAAGGCAAAACACAAACAAGACTGCCGTTGAATCGCATCGGCAGTTTTTCTTTGTCTGACTTATATAAAAAGTCTAAAATTATCTTATATAAGATCAGAAAGAAAGAATATGAAACAGATAAGAAACAGAATACTTACGCTTTTGCTGGCATGCAGCTTACTGATCCCGCTTCCGGTAAGGGCAAACGAGGAAGACTATGAACTGAAACAGGTCGTCGTGTTGAGCAGACACAATATCCGCGCACCGTTATCGACCAAGGGCTCCGCTTTGGACAGCGCGACACCGCATACCTGGTATGAATGGTCTTCCAATGCCTCGGAACTCTCTTTACGGGGCGGCATGCTGGAAACGGCGATGGGCCAGTATTTCCGCAAATGGCTGGAAAGGGAAGGACTCATCGAAGAAAACTGGCGTCCTGAAAAAGACGAAGTTTTGTTTTATGCCAATGCCAAACAGCGTACGATCGCCACGGCGGAATATTTTGCCGGCGGTTTCTTACCGGTCGGCGGACCTGAGATCGTGACGAAACAGGAATACGACAAGATGGATCCGGTCTTTACGCCGCAGATCACCTTTGTCAACGAGGAATTCTATAAGGATGCTTCCAAGGAAATTCTGGACAATATGCCGGATCTTGAAGAGGAATGTGACCTTCTTGAGGAAGTATTGGACTTCAGGGATTCGGATGCTTACAAGGACGGTTCGATCAAGGAGATCACCGGAAAGGGCATCAAGATCGTTCTGGAAAAAGACAAGGAGCCGGGTTCTGTCGGTACATTAAAGACCGGCGTCTCGCTGGCCGATGCCCTGGTGCTTCAGTACTATGAGGAAGAAGATCTCAACAAAGCTTCCTTTGGCCATGAACTGAGCGATGAGGACTGGTTAAAGATCTGTGAGGTCAAGGACGGCTATATCGAAGCGATGTTCGGTTCCAGGCTCGTCAGCGTCAATGTTGCCAATCCGTTGCTGAAGGAAATAAAGAAAGAGCTGAGCAACGAAGATCGCATCTTCACCTTCCTTTGCGGACACGATTCCAATCTGACTTCCGTCTTGGGGGCGTTGGATGTCAAAGAATACAGATTGCCTGAGGCTCTTGAAACTAAGACGCCGATCGGCTCCAAGCTCGTATTTGAACGCTATGAAAAGGGAAATGAAGACTATATCAAAGTCGATGTCATCTATAACTCTACGTCGCAGATGCGAAACATCTCGATATTAGATGAAAACAATCCGCCTATGATCTATCCTCTGGAATTTGAAGGACTGGAGAAGAATGAAGACGGCATGTACCGCTATGAAGATCTCATGGATCATCTGAACAACAGTATCCGGGCATACGATGAGATGGTCAGGAAATATGATCCGAAGGCAAACGTCATCCCGAAGACCGGCATCGAATAAGGCCGTATCAGCGTAAAAATGTTGTACAGGAAAAAAATAATATAAAATATTGTTATGGAGAACAGTGATATGGATAATGAAAGATTATGCAGTCTGTGTGGTGAACCACTAAGCAGATATGGCAATAAAAAGATCAAAGACGGCGCACTTTGCCGCAACTGCATCAAGCCGGCATCCCCGTGGCTGTCGGACAGCGATTATGAAAAGATGTCAGTCGAAGACTTCAGGAAACATCTTGAATACCGCAATGAGAACTTGAAGAAACTCGATGTCTTCAAGACGGACAAGAAAGTGGAAGGCAAATATACCCTGTATCTTGATGAGGCGGACAAGAAGTTCTTAGTCTCCAAGCGCAAAGACTATAAGAAGGACAATGCGGACGTCTTTGACTTCGATGAGATCAAAGAGATCTCCATCTATGAAGAAAAGTATGGAGAGACGGATGACGTGGATATCTGTTTCGACATCAAACTGGAAAACAAGCAGATCGACAATGTTTTCTTCCGTGTCAACGAATTCCCGGGACTGATCAGGGATTCAAAGGAACATAAGGAAAGCATCGATCTTGCGTTATCATACCTGGCAGCATTCGAAGAGGAAGAAGACCTTCACTTCGAGCAGGTGGAAGGAGAAGAATAAATGGAAAAAAAGAATGGCAGAAAAAGGCATATCGTAGAAGGAACAGTCGAAAAGATCGAAAAGACGGAACGTTCCATCGGCCGGACCGTCGGTGAGAAAAAAGGCGCACTGGCGGCACTTCGCAGACTCTTGAAAGGTGTGACGGGAAAATGAGGAAGAAAAAAGGATTTTCACTGATCAGGTTCCTGCTTTTCCTGCTGGTCGCCTTCTTACTGATCAATTTTCTGATGTCCTTCTTTGCGCCGGCTCCGGCGACCGAGCCTTCCGCAAATAACACCACTCCGGTCGAAAAACCGGAAGAGACCGCTAACACGGTCGATAATGATGAAAAGCACAGCTACGAAGGCATCACCAATACCTTAAGCACGACCTATTCCTCCAACTGGCAGTTGACCAACAACGTCGGCAAACTCGATTCTTCTGTCGTCGACGGCGTCAGAGCCAAGAGGACGAAGATCTTAGGCAATCAGAAAGACAATGTGACGATCATGGTCTACATGTGCGGTTCGGACCTCGAATCGCAGGCTGCCATGGGCGTCTATGACCTGCAGGAAATGGCTTCCGCAAGGATCGCCGACAATGTCAACGTCATCGTCTATACCGGAGGTACCACCAAGTGGCATACCGACATCATCTCCAACCGCGTCAACCAGATCTATCAGGTCGTCGGAAACGGCCAGATCGGCTGTCTTGTCGACAATGCCGGCACCGGATCGATGGTCGACCCGAACACACTGGTCAGCTTCATCGAATTCTGTGAAGAGAACTTTGAAGCCAACCGTTATGAGCTGATCCTGTGGGATCACGGCGGAGGATCCGTTTCCGGTTACGGCTATGATGAGAAATATCCGAACAGAGGTTCGATGTCCCTTGCCCAACTGGATGATGCACTCACGGAAGCGGGCGTTTCCTTTGACTTCATCGGTTTCGATGCCTGCCTGATGGCAACGACCGAGACCGCACTGATGCTGAGCGAACACGCCGACTACATGATCGCATCCGAAGAATCCGAACCGGGCATCGGCTGGTACTACACCAACTGGCTGTCCAAGCTGTCACAGAACACTTCGATGCCGACGGTCGAGTTAGGCAAGAACATCGCCGACGACTTCGTCTCGATGTGCTCTTCCAAAACACCGAACCAGACGGCAACGTTATCCGTCATCGACCTGGCAGAGATCGAAGACATCGTACCGGATGTACTGACCGAATTCTCCAGATCGACCAATCAGCTGATCGATACCGACTTTAGAACGGTCGCTGTCGCAAGAAAAGGTTCGAGAGAATTTGCTCAGCAGAACTACATCGACATGGTCGACTTGGTCGACTTGGCGTCAAAGCTCGGCACGGAAGAAGGCAATCACCTTTGCCAGTCTTTGATGTCAGCCATCAAATACAACAACACATCCAGAGGCATCTCCAATGCCTATGGTCTGTCCATCTACTTCCCATACCGTTCGACCAAATATGTAGGAACGATCTTAAATACCTACAAGGCGATCGATATGAACGAAGAATATTCGGAACTGGTCCGCAACTTTGCGACCTACCAGTCTTCCGGCCAGGTGGCATCGGGCGGCAGCCATAACGCATATTCGTCTTATGGCTCTTCCAACTATTCGGACTACTATCAGACGATGTCTTCCGAAGAACTGATCATGGACGTCCTCAATCTGTTCATGAACGGTTCCTATTCCTCTGAGCCGAGCTATGATTCCTACTACGGCTCTGCCTTGGATCTCTTATTCGGCGGCAGAAGCCTCGAAAAGACAGCGAAATACATCTCGCAGAACCACTTCGATGCCGACCTCAACTGGAAGGACGGCAAGATCGCACTGAGCGAGCAGCAGTGGCAGATGGTCGATGCCTTAAAGATGAACCTGTTCATCGATGACGGCAAAGGCTACATCGATATGGGTAAGGATTCCTTGTATGACATCGATGAAAACGGAAACTTGCTGGCTCCGACAGAGCTGACCTGGATCGCTCTTTCCACGGATGGAAACAACTGGGTCCATGTCCCGTACTATGATCTCTACTCCGTCGATGACACGTATTTCTACGGACGCATCCCGGTACTGATCAATGACAAGTATGCCAACCTGCTGACACTGATCGACGATGAGAAAGCGGAAGTCATCGGTGTCTCCTATGACTACAAGGCAGACAGCGATGTCGTAGCCAAGAATGTCGGTTTCTCTGAGAATGAGCCGATCACGCTGACGATCGACGGCAAGGAAGAGACGCTCGATCTGAGTGACCTCTCGGATGGCGATGTCATCGTACCGGTCGCCGATTACTACGATTACGAGGGTAAAGCGGTCGACGGCTTCGAGCTCAACAACAAGCTCACCTTCACCGACAAGCTCTACCTTGGCGATATGACGCTTTCTTCCGACTACAAGACAGTGGTCTCTTACGAGTTCACTGACATCTACGGTCAGAAGTACTTCTCTTCCGCCATACAGTAAGACATGATGATCCTGCAGGAAACTGCAGGATCTTTTCAGATATGAACAAAGTATTGAACGATGAACTGGCGTATCTGATCCTGTCGGTGGTAAATGAGATCCCGGAAGGGAATGTTTCCACCTACGGGCAGATCGCAAAACTGATCGGCAAAGAAAAACATTCCCGTCTGGTCGGGAAAGTCTTAAGCAACGCCGAATACTATGGGGATTATCCCTGCCACCGGGTCGTGAACCATAACGGAAGACTGGCACCGGGCTTTGAGAAACAGGAAGAGCTGTTAAGAAAAGAAGGTGTCAGAGTCAGAGAAAACGGTCATGTGGATCTCAAGAAGTATCTCTGGAAGATCTGAGAGAATAGTTTGGATCCTGTATCCTTTTCAAAAGAAGCATCCTGTCATAAATAATAGAAGAAAATAATTCAAGCTTATGCTATAATGTAATTGGGAGATCACAGCAGCAAAACATGTGGAGAAAAACGTGTTTTGTTGCTGTTTTTTAGTGGGAAAAACAGCATACAGCCATGATGTTCAATTATATATATAAAATATTGAAAAATTAATAGGAGATAATTATAATATGAATATACAGATAAGAAACGGATTTCGATTTCAGTAGGATGAAGAAAAGAATAGGGTAAATAAAAAGAAACATGGAGTTTCTTTTGAAGAAGCAATCACTGTATTTTATGATGAAGATAGTGTTCTGATTCCAGATCCCGATCACTCTGATCGAGAGGAGAGATTCATCATTATGGGTATGAGCTTAAAAGCAGAAGTATTGACTGTCGTTCATTGTCTTAGGGATCATGAAACAATCATCAGGATAATATCCGCCAGAAAAGCAACAAGAAATGAAAAAAAGCAGTATTTCGAAAGGAAGAACTGAAGAAATGAGAGAAGAATACGATTTCAGCAAGGGAATAAAGAATCCCTATGTAAAGAAGACAAAGAAGCAGGTCACGATCAACATTGATGCTGATGTCATCGACTTTTTCAAAAAACAGGCAGCAGACTCAGGCATACCTTATCAGACTTTGATCAATCTGTATCTGACAGACTGTATGAAACAGAATAAAAGTCTGACTGTGAAATGGGAATGAATGTGGCTTCAATCAAAAGATCTGTTTTCCCAGATCGATACGCCATACAGGATAAGGGAAAGATAATAGACGCATAAGGAAAACAGACTTGCCAGAAAGCCTGGTCTGATCAGGATGTTGATGATCAGTAAGATATCCGACAGGACAAAGATGAGCGAAGCGATGAAGACGATCCGTCTCATGTTGAAAGAAAAGACCGTCGTAAAGGATAAGACGCTCAGATAGATCCAGGCGATCAGATACATCGCGATGGAGTTTAAATGTGAACGCAAGAGAAATAAGGGGATCGCGATAAATATGCTTATGAAGACACCAAGGAAGACCTGTTGTGAAGAAGGTCTTTTTTCTTTGATGAAGGCATGCATATAGACGATATGGCCGATACCGAAAAGGATGGCTCCGGCAGCCGCCGACATATTGATGAAGACATCGGCAGCCATGCCGATGAGGATCGCGATGAGAAGGAAACGGTCGAATGTATTCCTTTCGATGCGGTATCCCTCATATGCCAGTAAGACCGTAGGCAAAGAGGCACAGGACTTCAATAAGGCGATGCCGAAGGTATCGTTTGGGGTCTTGCTTTGAAGAAAGCGGACACAGAAGGCTGCGATCAGGCAGATACATAAATGGTTCGCTATGACAGGAAGCTTTGGCTTTCTGTTCTTTATCGTATGTCCTGCATAACGATAGGCAAGATACGAAGCTGAAAGCGTACATAAAAAGACGATGATACTGAAAGCGCGCATTTCAGAACGTCTCCAAAAGTGCTACGAATCTTTTCTGGTAGTCTTCCTGTTCTTTTGAGAGGATCTCGCGATAGGAAGCGATCTCATCTTCTGATACCTCTTCATAGGAAAGGAATTTCAGATGCGATACGGCTTTCTCGCTTTTCAATACGATCTGCTCGTAGACATTTCCGATCATGAGCAGCTTCATGGCATCTTCCTTAGAGAGGATGCCGGAAGTGATGATGCCGAAGGTATCGTAGATCGTATCGTTGGCGATCGGTCCTATGATCAGATCATGGTCCTTGTTTCTATCGTCTTTGTGATAGCGGTTGTCATAGATGTAGGAGAACCATTCCTCATCTCTTTGAAACCTCTTGATCTTGAGACCTTTTAGATCGAGTTCATAGGTATTGATGTATGTCTTTTCGCCTTTTCTGTGCTTTGCCCAGCGGCGGCAGAATTCCTCATTGGGAGAAACATAAAAACCCTGGCCGAAGTCGGCATTGGCTCTGCCGCGCGTGATGTCGGGAGTTTCGATAAGGTCAAAGCCGGCGTGATAGATCCTTATCGTTTCATTCATATCTTCAGCATACCACCTTACGTTTTTCTTTGGGATAATATGAATGTATGGAACTGATGTGGATCTGCCTGCTGATCGATGAAGAAAGCAGAAGAAAGATCGTTTCAAAATGTAAGGAATGCAACGAAGACTTAAAACTCTCGGAGCGTTTTCTTGATTTTCCTCTGCATGTATCTTTGAAACGCAGTTTCTTTGCGGATCGTTTTGAACAGATCAAAGAAGAACTGATCGGGTTCATGAAAGATGCTCCTTGTTTTGAAGCCGGGAAAGTTCATCTTCAAAGGATCTCTGATATGATCTGGCTTTGTTTCGATGAGAAAGAAGAGATCACAAAGCTTCATGAAGCGATCGATGTCCTGTTGAAAGAAAAGTATGGCGTTGCGGTCGATCTCTTCGATAAGGAGTATGTTCCGCATATCACTTTGTTTCGAAGTGATGAAGTGAAGCTGTTGGATCGGATGTACGAACGTCTGAAAAATGAAATGAATGAGACGGCGATCACGTTGAATGCTTATTACATCGGTTCAAGGAAACACGAGAATGAGTTCTTTCTGTTGGAAGAATGCCGTTAAAATAAAGATAAGAAATGAAGGAGAAAGCAGATGAAAGTGATCGAAAGCAGTCTGACGTCAAAAAGAAACACACAGATCCCCGTGACGATCGTGGAGGCGGAGGAGAAGAAGAAACTTCTCTTATGTGTCCATGGCTTCAAGGCGAACCGCACGGAGGACGGAAGATTTTTGACAGTCGCTAAAAAACTTGCGGAAAAGGGCGTCTGTTCCATTATGATGGGTTTTCCGGGCTGTGATGTATCCAAAGAGGATTTCATCAACTACACCCTGGAAAACTGTCTTTCCGACATCGAAACATGTGAAGACCATATGAGAAAGACCTATGGCTTTTCATCGGACGAAGTCGGCATGATCGGCTATTCGATGGGCGGAAGGCTCACTTCCTTATATATCGCAAAACACCCGGAAGTAAGATGCATCGGCTTATGGGCAGCAGCTGTCTATGACGGTTTCGGCAAAGAAGAGGGTTTCTTAGGTGTCAGTAAGGAAGAACTGTTCCGGCAATGCGAAGAAAAGGGCTATGTCGATTTCCATAACGGGTTCGACAATACCGATATCAGACTGGCGAAGGATCTGATCGAGCAGATGGCCAAGGCAAAGTGTTCGAAAGGCCTTCAAGGCTTTGAAGGCTCGGCCATCGTCGTTCATGGCGATGAAGATGTGACCGTTCCTTACGATACGGCAACCCATGCGTATGAATTGCTGACCCAGGCAAAGGATAGAAAACTCTGCACCGTCCATGAGGCGGACCACGGCTTCGGGCAATGGAACGGCAGACCGGAACTGTCTGCGCAGCTGACCGATAATACGATCGCTTTCTTTGAGGAACACTTCGCATGTTGAGCGAAGAAAACAAACATGAATATCTGAAAGACGTCTATGCCGCCTGGCTTGGCAAAGTCATCGGCGTGCGCCTTGGCTCACCGGTAGAAAACTGGTCGCATGAAAAGATCATGTCCTTCTATCCCGATGAGGAAGGCTATCTGGTAGACTATGACATCTATGCGGCAGACGATGATACCAACGGTCCGCTGTTTTTCGTGCGGGCTTTATTGGACAATGAAGAGATCACTGCGGAAACGATCGGCGAGACTTTTCTGAATTACTTACAGGAATACAAAGGCTTCTTCTGGTGGGGCGGTGTCGGTGTTTCCACGGAACACACCGCTTATGAAAACCTGAAGAAGGGCATCAAGGCACCTTTATCGGGTTCTATTGAGACCAACGGTCAGACCATGGCCGAACAGATCGGCGGACAGATCTTCTCGGACTGCTGGGCCTATGTTGCCGGCTATGACGTACAAAGGGCGGTCGACCTGGCAGCTATGGCTTCCAGCGTTACCCATGACCGCAACGGCATCGAAGGCGGAAAGTTCGTTGCTGCCGCGATCACTCTGGCGATGAAAGAAAAAGACATCCATAAGGTCATCGAAGATGCCTTGGAATATCTGAATAAGGATCTTGAATACTATCAGGTCGCCAGAGAGATCCTTTCCTTTTACGAAAACAATAAGGAAGACTGGCAGAAGTGTCTTTCCTATATTCAGAAAAATCACGGCTATGACAAATATCCCGGGACCTGCCACATCATACCGAATATGGCACTGATGATCATGGCGATGTCCTATGGGGAAGGCGACTTCTCCAGGACTCTGGTGATGCTCAACCGTTCAGGCTGGGACACCGACTGCAACTGCGGAAATGTCGGAAGCATCATGGGCGCTCTGGTAGGTCTAAAAGGGATCGATGAGAAATGGATCACGCCGATCAACGACGTCCTCAATGCCTCAAGCGCCATCGGTTTTCTGAACATACAGACCGTATCGGAATCCGCAAAGCTTTTCACGAAGCTCGCTTATAAGCTTGAAGGATTGAAGGAACCGTTCTTCCCGTTATTTGAACTGCCTTATGCCACAAAAGGCATACGCTGCGAATCGGGAAGCGCAAGTGTCAAAGACTACAGCTTACATGTGGAATCCAGAGACATCTATGCCTATGCCTACTATCTTTCCAAAGATATCTACGATGCCAGGTATGATCCGGAGTTTTCCGCGATATTAAATCCCAACGATCGCATTGAAGTGAGTCTGAAATGTGAGGAATCACAGGTCTATACCTTCTATATGGAGGATTGTGACAGACTCGTCTATGAATATGATACGGTCCCTAAAGATGGAAAGATCTTCTTTGACCTGCCGTACGGGAAAAACATGGTCGTTCATAAGGCCGGATTAAAAGCGTACTATCCGTATGAGATCGAAGATGTCAGAGTCTTGCACAGACCTATGATCGAACACGACTTCACGAGTTTTTCCTATGAACACTACGGTCCCCGTTATGCGGGCAGCTTCATGAACAATATCCGCTCCTATGTCGGACATTCCGGTGACTGGAAGCTTTCCGGCGGACTTCTTGGAACATCGAAGGAACACGGCCTGATCTCAAACGGCTGTTATGGGAACCGATATCATGAACTCTCCTGGACTTTTGAACCGATACAAGGGGAGGAACATCTTCTCATTTTCAACATGAAAGGCTATCTCGACCGCTATGGCGTCGGTTTACGAAACGATGAGCTCGTTCTTGTCGAATATAAGGAAGAAGAAAGAACCATCGCTTCCTATCCGCTGTCCTGGGACAAGGGAAAGATATATGAGCTGACTTTGAAGGATGAGACAGACAGGCTTCTGGTGAAGTTCGATGGGAAGGAATATGCCTTTGAAAAGACGGAATTAAGAGACCTGTATGGTTTTGCTTTGGGAAAAGAAGGTCAAAGCAGGACGCTGTCTTTCAAAGCACGGTATTAGAAAGAAGATGAGGATCGATACGATCCTTTCTTTATATATGGAAAGATTGAATCGGCAGACAAAATAAGAGAAAATGTGAATGGAAATGAAAAAGGAAGACAGGCAGAAGGATATCAATGGCGAACTCATCGTGCCAAGACACATCCTGATGATGATGGAAGAGAAATTTCAAAGCGGACTTACGATCGATGAATTATGTAAGATCTACATCGATGGCTATTGCCGATGATATAAGGAGAGGAAAAATGGAAGACAGATCCAAAATCAATGACGAGCTTCTGGAGGAGTGGCTGAAAACATTGGAAGAAGAAGCTCTGCGCCGGCTGAAGCTGCCGAAGAATCAGGGAAAGACGGCGAAAGAGGTCCTGCTGGAACTGGCTATGGAAAGGCTTGAGAAAGCTGAGGAAAAGCCGAAAGAAGAGCCTGTGAGTGAAGATGCGATATCAGGCGAAGAGGTGCTTGCCCGTGCCGAAGCGGACAGAAAGTTTTATACGGAAGAAGAGCTGAAGAAAGAAGCGGAGATGATAAAACTTTTTTCTGAGGAATACGATGCGGATTGCGTCAAAGTGGCTTTCTGGAACTTTGATGACAGGGATGCGGTCGATGAAGATTCGATGGCAGAAATGCTGTATCGATTGTTTTAATGAAAGAGGCAGAGATCGGGAAAGGAAAACTATGAGCACATTCAACGGTACGCCGCACAACACGGCACAATTGGGGCAGATCGCCAAGACAGTCATCATGCCCGGAGACCCATTACGGGCAAAGTTCATTGCCGAAAATTTTTTGGAGGATCCCAAGGAATTCAACCACGTACGAGGCATGCTGGGCTATACGGGGACCTATAAGGGAAAGAAGATCTCGGTCATGGGACATGGCATGGGCATCCCTTCGATGGCCATCTATTCCTATGAATTATATAAGTTCTATGATGTCGACAACATCATACGAGTCGGTTCCTGCGGAGGCTATCTCGAGGAGATGGAATTATTCGATATCATCCTGGTCGAAGCTGCCTATTCGCCATCTTCTTTTGCCGATGTCGCTTATGGCTATAAGGAAGACTTGTTTTATCCGGACAAAAAGATCACGGATATGCTGGAAAAGACGGCAAGGGAAAGCGGAAGGAAGATCTATAAGGGGATCGTTCATTCCGGCGATGCCTTCTATTATGATCCGGCAGTAAAGAAAGAGCCGCCTTACAAGTGTATCGCCGGTGAGATGGAAAGCTTTGCCTTATTTGCCAATGCGAAATTCCTGAATAAGAAAGGGGCTTGTCTGTTGACGATCTCCGACAAGAAGGACGCTGTCGCTACCCCGGAAGAAAGGCAGACTGCCTTCAAGGGAATGATCGAGATCGCCTTAGATACCGCCATCCGTTTATAAGACCTGCGGGTCTTTTTTCTTTGATATAATCATTTTGAGGTAACCTGTATGGAAAGAAAAAAAGTCTATCTGTCTTCTCCCGAACGATTGAAGAGGGACGCAAAGAAGCTTTTCGAAGAGAAGAAAGCTCTTTGTGCGAACTATGGTTTTGAACTGATGGAATATCCTGAAGAGATCTATATAAATAAGGATAGTTATGAAAATAACCGGAAACTGGCGGAAAAAAGACTGCAGATGATCAAAGACTGTGACATCTTCATCGCCGATACCAACGATTTCCGTGCCTATGTGGAGCCTTTCGGTGAGACGGCACTGGAAATGGGCATCGCATTCGGTTTCGATAAGAAGATGTACGGCTATATGAAAGATACAAGGGTCTGTTCCTTACGCTATTCGGGAAAGAAGGAATACGATGAGGAAAACAAGTCCTGGAAGGATGCCAACGGTATCGGTTTTGAACCGGGTCCGGTCAATCTGATGCTGGAATATTCGGCGAAGATCATCGAAGGCGGTCTGGAAGACGCTTTGAAGAAGGCGAAGGAGGAAGAAGATGTTCATTGATAAGAACGGACAGGTCAGAAAGCCTGTCGTCTATCTGGCGGATTTTGAAATGTTCCTTCCGACCTGCGAAGAGACGGTAAAGTACTGGAAGGAAGTCTGCGAAAAATATGGTTTCATCGGACTTTTCCCGGGAGAAGGCGATCCCGTGGAGCCGGGTGAAAATTACTGGCAAAGGGTCTTCGAACACGACTATACGCATATGAGAAACTGCGACATGTGCATCGCCCAGCTCGATGACTGGAGAGGCCATGAATGCGACTCCGGTACGGCGTTTGAGCTCGGCTGGTTCATCGCCAAAGGTCTTCCAAGCTACGGTTTCTATAGCGGAAAGACACCTCTGACAGCCAGGGACATCGAAAAAGGAAACGACGGCTACGATGTCGACGGCTATATGATCGAAGACAAGGAATATGCGTTTGAAAACATGTTCACTTTGGTGAAGATCGCCTCAGATTTTGAAGGAGCATGCAAGCTGGCGAGAGCTGATTTGAACAGACAGCTGATTGAACACGGTTACAATCCCTACATTGTAAAATAACGTCCTGTAATTATTGAAAATGGCGTGTTTTCAATGATAGAATTACGATGTTAAAGAAAGTGCTTTTCTAATTTAACGGCTTCATTTGGTTTAAAGCATGGAAGTGCTTTGAATAGAAAGAAAAAGGAGAGAAAAATGAAGAAATTATTATCGGTTTTACTGGCAGTCCTGATGGTCTTCGCATTATTCGGCTGTGGTAAGAAGGAAGAAGCTCCGGCTCCTGCAGAACAGGGCGAAGCTGCTGCTCCGGCTGAAGATGATGGCGTTACTAAGATCGCGGTCTTACTTCCGTTCACGGGTGACCAGTCTTACTTCGACACTTTAGCAAACGCTGCTAGAGAAGTTGATGCTGCAGACAACAACATCAAAGTCGACCTGTTCGAATGCGATCCTAACGGTGAAGCTGCTGAATCCAACTGGATGAACTGGTTTGACAACGTCTGCGAAGACGGTGAATATGACTTAGTCGTTTCCGGTAACGGTACTTATGAAGGTTTCTTATACCAGGCTTGTGAGAAGTATCCTGATCAGAAGTTCTACAACTTCGACTACACTTCCACTCCTGAATCCGGTGTTCCGGCTAACTGCTACTGCGTTGACTGGGCTCTTGATGATTTAGGTTATGTCGTTGGTGCTTTATCCGCTGCAGTCACTAAGACAGGTATTGTCGGTGTCGTCGTCGGTATGGACAACCAGGGCATGAACCAGTTCATTTCCGGTTATTGCCAGGTCTTAGCTGACAAGGGCGTCAAGTATGTCATTTCCTACCCGGGTTCCTTCACGGATACTGCTTTAGGTAAGGAAGTTACTTCCGCTATGATCGACAAGGGTGCTGACGTTATCTGGCAGGTTGCCGGTGGCTTAGGCAACGGTGTCATCGATGCTTGCTCTGAGCACGAAGATGTATGGTGCATCGGCGTTGACCAGGACCAGCATGCACAGTTCGCTGGCACAAACGAAGCATGGTCCAACACGATCTTAACTTCTGCTTTAAAGAACACGAACGTTGCTTTCAAGGCAGTCTGTGAAATGGTCGCTAACGGTACTTACGATCAGAAGCTCGGAAAGGCTGAATCTTGGGGTATCGCTTTAAACGGTGTCGGTCTTGCTGAAAACGATTTCTACCTTGCAAACGCAAGCGAAGAAGTCAGAGCAGCTGTTGCTGATACTCTTGCAAAGGTCGCTAACGGTGAAGTTGAAGTCATCGACTGCAAAGTCTGGGACGAAGCAACTTACGCTGCTGAATGGCCGAAAGTAAGAGATGCTAACCGTATCGACTAATTAAAGGCAATTTTAATAAGGCTAAGTCATGCGCTGTTTTTCAGCGCATGACTTTTTTCTAAATGTAAGGGGAGGTCTTATGAAAGAGACGATTTTAAAACTTGATAATGTTACAAAAGTCTATCCGAACGGAACTGTAGCAAATCGTGACATTAACATGGAATTCGAAAAGGGTGAGATCCACTCGATCGTCGGTGAAAACGGTGCTGGCAAGTCCACGCTGATGAAGATGATCTTCGGTATCGAGAAGCCGTCCTCCGGCGTCATCACCTACAAGGGCAAAGAGGTCCATTTTGAAAGCTCCATGGATGCCATCAAAGATGGTATCGGTATGGTCCATCAGCATTTCATGCTGATCCCTTCTTTCAGTATCGTTGACAACATCATACTGGGAGATGAACCGAAAAAAGGACTCTTCGTTGATACGAAGGAAGCGGCAAAACGCTGTCAGGAATTATCTGACAAGTATGATTTCGAACTCGATGTCAATGCCAAGGTTTCGACATTATCAGTCGCCAAGAGGCAGAAAGTCGAGATCCTGAAGACGCTCTACCGCAATGCGGAGCTCATCATCCTGGATGAACCGACATCCGTCCTGACTCCGCAGGAAACAGAAAAATTATTCGATCAGCTGCGCTTCTTCAAGCAGCAGGGGCACACGATCCTGTTCATCTCCCACAAGCTCGAAGAAGTCAAGCAGATCTCTGACCGCATCTCGGTCATCCGTAACGGTGTCTCCAAGGGTACCTACCTCAACGATGAGCTGACGATGGAACAATTGACCAACCTCATCATCGGCAGAGACCTCGATAACGATATGGATGCCTACAAGACACATGAAGACTTCCATAACGAAAAAGCGCTGGTCGTCGAACATCTCAAGATGGAACATAACGGCAAAGGCGTCCTCAACGATATCTCGTTTGCCGTCAAGAACGGTGAGATCTTAGGCGTTGCCGGTGTCGAAGGAAACGGCCAGATCGATCTTGTCAAATGTATCGTCGGTCTGCAGAAGACCCAGTACGAAGGCACGATAAAGATCTGCGGTACCGATACCGATAAGATGAACATCCGCCAGAGAAGAGACTTAGGCATGGCCTATATCCCGGAAGACCGAATGGGTGATGGTACGGCAGGGGATCTTCCGATCTCGGACAACCTGATCTCCACGTATTACACCAGAGAAGACATCAACGGCAAACTTTTCATGGACAACAAGAAGATCGCGCAGGTCTCCGATGATCTGATCAAGACCTTCGCCGTCAAGACCAAATCGGCGGAAGCAAGTGTCAATTCACTATCCGGCGGTAACATCCAGAAGGTCGTCGTCGCCAGAGAATACAATACCAACCCGAAATTCATGATCGCCGAGCAGCCGACGCACGGTATCGATATCGGTTCGGCGGAATTCGTCCATCACAAACTGATCGAACTTCGCAATGCCGGTGCCGGTATCCTGCTGGTATCTGCCGACCTCAACGAAGTCATCGACCTGGCAGACCGCATCATCGTCATGTTCGACGGTCAGATCTCCGGTTACTTCCCGGATGGCAATGATGTCGATGAATCAAGCTTAGGTATGTACATGTTAGGTGCGAAACACCAGTCTGCCGAAGAGATCGGAGGTGCACTCAATGACTGATAAGAATACAAACTCAAAGTATTCCAAGAAATACAAGCTGTCTTTGACCAATTCAAAGCTGTTTGATGCGATCAAGATGATCATCGCGATCCTGATCGCCTTAGCGATCACCTTCGTGATCTTATGTCTGGTCTCCGATGATCCGATCAACGCTCTGAATACGATCCTGTTTGGTCCTCTGACCAAGAGAAGATACATCGGATCGGTCATCGAAAGCTTCATCCCTTACGCCTTTGCGGGTCTGGCAGCCGGCGTCTTATTCAAATCCGGCGGCTTCAACCTGGGTGCGGAAGGTATCTTCATCATCGCCGGTGTCGTCGTAGCGGCCATCGCCTCTGCGCCGGTCACAACGTCATCGATCTTACACCCGATCCTCTGTTACCTGGGTGCCATGGCTTTAGGCGCTGTACTGATGATCATTCCTTCCTTCCTGAAGGCAAAATTCAATACCAATGAAATGGTCGTCTCGCTGATGCTGAACTCCATCTATGCAGCGATCGCTTCCCATATCGTCCGTACCTATATGATGACTGCCAAGTCCAACTCGGTCGCATCGAAAGACTATCTGGCAACTGCCAAGATCCCGTATCTGTATGAACCGTACAGGATCTCGATCTGTCTGATCTTACTGATCGTGGTGACTGTGATCTTACATCTGGTCATGTTCAAGTCAAGGCTCGGCTACCAGATCAGACTTTCGGGATCCAACCCGAAGTTTGCGGAATATTCCGGTATCTCCGCCTTCAAACTGGCCATCTCGACCGCAGCCATCGCCGGTGTCTTATGTGGCATGGGTGCAACGACGCATCTTCTGACACAGTCAAGCTTCTACACGCCATCGCAATCCCTGGTCGGTATCGGCTTCTCGGGAATGTTATTGGCGATGCTTGGCAAAAACAATCCGATCGGCATCGTCATTGCCGCTTTCCTGATCAAATATCTGGAGCAGGGTACCGCCGTACTTTACTTCGTCGATAAATCCGTACCTGCCGAGATCGTTGCGATCGTCGAAGGTATCATCATCATGCTGATATCATCGCAGCACTTCCTCAGAAGACTGCGTGAGCAGCAATTACTGAAGGAGGGTCTGGAAGAACATGCTGAGTAGTCTGTTTTCAACATTATTCACTATGAAATTCGTCCAGACGGTCATCCGTCTGGCTACTCCGATCGTATTCGCAGCCATCGGTACCTTCGTTGCTGCATCGACCGGTATCGGCAATATCGCGATCGAATCCATCATGACCTTCTCCGCTCTGGCCGGTGTCTTGGGTTCCTACCTGACCGGCAATGCCTGGGTCGGTGTCTGCATCGGTTTCATCGTTGGTATCTGCACGGCTTTGCTGATCGCCTTCTTCTCCATGAAGATGGGTGCCAATGCCTTCCTGATCATGATCGCCCTCAATACCTTTGCGGATTCCGTTGCGATCTTCACGCTCTATCAGATCACCGGTGATAAGGGAACGACCGCTTCCCTGGCTACACCGATCTTAGGAACACTGGACATACCGATCATCAAGGACATACCGATCTTAGGAGAGATACTGTCAGGTCACTACATCCTGACTTACATCTGCTGGATCTTGGTCATCTTACTGTTCATCCTGATCTATAAGACGCCGCTGGGCATGCATATGAGAGCCTGCGGTCTCAATCCGGATTCCGCAAGAACAGCCGGTATCAATGTCGAAAAGCTGCAGGTATTCTCTCTGATCCTGTCCGGCTTCTTCGCATCTCTGGGCGGTGTGTATCTGTCACTCAACTATCTGAAGATCTTCTCAAAAGCGATGGTCTCCGGACAGGGCTGGATGGGTATCGCAGCCAACGGTATCGCCAATGGCAATTATGGTGTGCTCTTATTGTCAGCACTCATCTTCGCCATCTTCCGTGCCGTATCCATCATCTTCTCTTCGAGTACGGCATTTCCGGTCGACCTGGTCGGCGCGGTGCCTTACTTCTCGGTCTTCTTCTTGCTGACCCTGGTCTCCATCATCAACTACTACCGTACGAAACGCGGTAAGGTCGAGGAGGAATAAATGCACAGGATCATCGTCGATACCGATCCGGGTCACGATGATATCATGGCGATCTTAACAGCTCTGGCTCACTCATCTGAGCTGGAGCTTTTGTCTTTTTGTACGGTCGCCGGAAATCAGACCCTGGAAAAAGTTACCAATAACATCTTAAAAGTCGAAGACTATCTTGGCATCGATATCCCTGTCTATAAGGGGTGCGATCATCCTCTGGTCAAAGAAAACAAACCGCAGCCGGCAGCTCATGGAGAAAGCGGGATGGACGGTCCGATACTTCCCGAGCCCGTCCTGAAGCCGCAGAAGGAAACTGCTGTCGAATACTATAAGGAATTATTGAAAAAGGAAGACAAAGTGACGATCATCGCTCTGGCTCCTTTGACAAATCTCGGAACTTTATTGAAAGAAGCCCCGGAACTGTCCGATCACATCGAACAGATCGTACTAATGGGCGGTGCCTTGCATGGCGGAAACATCAACAAATACGCCGAGTTCAATATCTGGCATGACCCGGAAGCCGCAAAGATCGTCTTTGATTCCGGCGTAAAAACAGTCATGGCACCTTTGGAAGTCTGCTATGCCGGAGGCATAATGCTCAGGGAGACTAAACGTTTTAACAGGAAAGGAAAAGTCTCCAAGCTGGTAAAAGACCTCTTTGATTTCTATTGCCGTTATGCGATCGATCGGGGCTGGGATTCCACAGCCGTATTCGACCTGATCCCCATCCTGTATCTGCTGAATGAAGATCTTTTTGTACAAAAGAAAGGAAAGATCGATGTGATCTTGGATGGCGAAGATACGCAGGGCCAGACCCTGTTCAAAGAAGGGGAAGGTGATCATATCGTCCTCATCGATGCGGACAGGGAAGGATGTATGAAGATCTTCTTCGATGCGATCGATCAGCTGGATGAAAGATATATCTGATAAAAATATGCAGTAAAAAAACTGCATAATGTAATGAACCTATTTACAAAAATGCCGGATACAAGTGAACTGCATCCGGCATTTTTTATAGTTTTTCATAAACATCTGAATGCTCATGCATCCAGTCTTTGGTCGAAGGATAGAAACTCTTATACAGTTCATAGATCTTTCTGTATCTAACGTGGGCTTCGGGATCAGGATGATAGGAATGTTTATAACGGACCATATGATCGACTGCTGTCACAAGGTCAGGGTAGATCTTCAACATCACCGCACAGGCGATCGCACAGCCGAGATTTGGCGCATTGACATCTTCCGGGACATTGATGACGATGTCGGAGACATCCGCATGGATCTGCATCCATAAAGGACTTCTCGCCGAACCGCCGGCCATATTCATCTCTTTGACTTCCACGCCATGTTCACGGAAGGTATCGAGTATGCTTTCGGAACCGAAAGCCACACCTTCCAATATGGAACGGTAGAGGTCTTCTTTTTTATGCGACAGGGAAAGACCGTAAAACATGCCTCTGGTCCTGGCATCGTGATAAGGGTGTTTGTTGCCCTGGAAATAATCTAAGAGGAGGATCCCGTTGGAACCGATCGGAACATCTTTCGCCAGCTCATCCATCTGCTTATAGGAAAGGCCTTCACAGAAGTTTTTCACATACCAGGAAAGGATGGAACCGGATGCTGACTGACCGACATAATCGGTATAATAACCTCTGATCAGGTTGTCCGGACCGTTGTTGGAACCGTGCGGATTCAATAAAGGGCTCTCATTCAAAGCCATTGCCAGATTGGAAGAACCGGTGATCATGCCGATCCTGCCGGGTCTGTTGACGCCCATGCCCAATAAGCCGATCGAAGAATCGACACCGCCCTGGGCGATCTTAAGTCCTTCGTAAAGGCCAAGATGGTCTGCAGCTTCTTTATTCAAAGTGCCGACAAGTTCGCCGACTCTATAGACTTCCTTACTTGGAAATCTTCCGATGGCATCTTCGATATGAAGAGCTTCATAGATCTTTGAGGAAAAACCGTCATAGATCGAATAGCCCCAGTTGCAGGCAGTGTTGTTGTTCATACACCACTTGCCGGTCATTTTATTGGTGATCCAGTCCTGGTATTCGCAGAAGACTTCCGTCTCGTCATACAGTTTTCGTTCGTTGCGTTTGAACCAGGCAAGCTTCGGAGGCATCCATTCCGGAGAATAGAATTCACCGGTCTTGTCTAAGAGTTCTTCGGCTTCCTTGGCTGCTCTTACATCCATCCAGATGATGCAGGGATATAAAGGCGTTCCGTCTTTTCTGGCGAAGACGACGGACGTGCAGGTCGAATCAAAGGCAAGAGCCGATATGGCATGTTTATCGATGCCTGTCGTATTCAAGACATCCTTGATCGAAACAGCCATGGTATCCCACCATTCGTTCGGGTCCTGCATCGCATAGCCGGGCTTTGGGAATTTCGTTTCATAGGACCTCGAAGAAAAACCGAGACAGTGTCCTTCGATATCATAAAGGCCGACACGGATACCGCCTGTTCCGCCGTCGATCCCCATCAGTATGGTCTGATCATTATTCATCATATTCAAATTTTATCATGCGGTCTGAGGCCTTGTTAATGAAGATGATAGGGTATAATGAAGAAAAGATGTGAGGTGACGTATGCAGCTCAATGAATTGAAAAAACAATTGAAAGAATACATGGCGATCCCGAGAGTCTCAGGCTATGAAAAGGAAATGGCTTATCGCTTAAAGGAAGATCTTGAAAAGTATACGGATGATGTAAAGATCGATAAGATCGGCAATGTCATCGCGACCTTTGAAGGAACAAAGAAAAATGCACCGGTACTTATGATCTTTGCCCATATGGACACGATCGGTTTTGTGATCAAAAGGATCGATAAGGACGGCTTCATCTACGTGGATCGGGTCGGCGGTGTGCCGGAGAAGATCCTGACCGGAACGCCGGTCAGAGTCGGTAGCGAAGACGGAAAATATTATGACGGCATCTTCGGTGTCAGGGCTTATCACATCATGTCGAATGAAGAAAAAGCCAAAGCAGATTCCTTGAACGACTTATTCATCGACATCGGCGCAAGAAGCGATGAAGAATTATATGAACTGGGCATTCAGGTCGGATGCCCTGTCGCCTATGGGCAAGCGTATTATGAACTGCTGAATGACCGCATCTCCGGCTCCTATATCGATGCGGCAGCCGGCATGTGCAACCTCATACAGATCGCCGGATTCCTGAAAGAGAATAAGCCGAAGGCGACGATACGATTGGTCGGAACGGTATGGGAAGAGTATTCGGCAAGAGGTGCGATGATCGCCAACCGCACAGGAAAGTGCGATATGGCTATCTCGATCCTGGGACCGGGTGCTGCCGATACACCGGACCAGAGAGGAAAAGTCTCCAACGTTTCCATGAATAATGGCGTGGGTGTGACGATGTTCAATTTCCATGGCAAAGGCACGCTCAACGGAAACATCATCCATAAGGGGATGTTCGAGCTGCTGAAGAAAGCGGCGGAGAAAAACAATATAAAGATACAGCGTCAGGCTGCCAGAGGCGCACTGTCCGATACGGCCTACCTGGCTTTGGAAAATGACGGCATCCCTTGTGTGGATATGGGAACGCCGGACCGCTATTCCCATTCGACGCTCGAACTGATCGACACGAAAGATCTTCTGCAGACAGGGGAATTACTGTGTCATTTCATTGAAGAGCTCGATGAAGATTTCCGGTTGGAACGCTATTAAACAGACAAAAAAAATCCCGCTTATCTGAGATAAGCGAGATACTCTTCTTTGGACATGAGAGGCTTGAAGGCCTCTTTTATTTTTGTGACCTCTTCTTCGTGTTTCAGGAAGTATAAGACCGTATCATAGACGATCCTGGAAGGTTCGAGATAGGCTCTTTTGTGATCGGCGATGCACAGGTCCTTTCCATGACAGTTGCCGCCAAAGCCCGAATAGCCGAACTGTACCGTCGGTTTGAAGCAGGACAGGTCGCCCAGATCACCGGCTGCCATCGAGACTTCATTATCGTGAATGTCTTCAGGGTCACAATACTTTAACATGAACTTACGTATGACATCGTTGATCTGCCTGTTCTGGTTCATCGGCAGATATCCGGGCGTCGTTTTGATGGAAGCGGAAGCACCGATCGCCTTGGCGCAGTACTTTGCGGCATCATCGACTTTCTTTGCCGTCTCATGGAGGGCAGCGTCATTGGTCGAACGCACATAACATTCATACATCGTCCTTTCCGGAATGGAATTGACGGTCTGGCCGCCTTCGGCTAAGATGCCGTGTATGCGGATGTGGTCTTCTTCCTTGAAGGTCTCCCGTAACATATTCAAGGCATTGTCGAATAAGACGAAGGCATTCAAGGCATTGATGCCGTTATGCGGTGCTATGGCCGCATGGGTGGCTTTTCCTTTGAAGGTGATCTGTTTATAGACGAAACCGGCCAAAGAGGAATTGAGTGAGAAATGGTATTTGCCTTCCGACATCGTGTGCAGGTGGATGAAGATGTCTTCTTCATCGAACAGCCCTCTAGTTAACATATTGACCTTGCCGCCGATGTAGTCGATCTCGCCTTTTCTGATCAGTTGTTTGCGATAGGCGATATCGGTGAATTCTTCCGCCGGAGTGAAGTATAAGGTGACCGTGCCGTTTTTAATGACATCTTTCAGTTTCACCAAGGCATAGGCCATGATGGCACATTGGGTCGAATGTCCGCAGCTGTGGGCAGCGTTATCGATCTTATTGGCAAAAGGATGACCTAAAGTCGGTATGGCATCGAGTTCGGCGATCAGACCGATATGCGGTGCGCCGGAACCTATGGAGACCTTGAAGGCCGTATGAAGACCCAGGTCTGTGACCTTGAGACCGTTGTCTTCGAAATACTTCGTCAGGATCTTTTTATTCGTATATTCCTTATAGCCGAGCTCTGGATGTCTGAAGAGTTCATCGCCGAGTTCATATAAGGTCTTCACATCGGATTCAAATGTTTTTGCCATAATATCTGTCCTCTTTGTCTCCATGATATCATTTTTCCGTCTGATCAAAAGAAGGCCTTGGCGATCGATATATTTGATTTTTTAATAAAATTATTGAAAACTGATATATGGAAGGAGGAAATTTGTGATGAATGATTATCAGCAATTTCAGGAAGTAAGACAACTCAGCCGTCAGGATTTCTTCTCAAGAGTAATGGGATATCTGGCTGCGGGTCTCGGACTCAGTGCGGCCGGTGCTATGGCCGGTAATTTTATCCTGCCGTTATTCGGACAGGCCTATATGATCGCGATGCTGTTTTTCATGGCTGCGGAACTCGTGCTGGCCTTTGTGATCGGAAAAGATCTCGAGTCAAGATCGACCGATTCCGTAAGGACCTTATTTATCGTCTATTCGTTTATCAACGGCATCACCTTATCTGTGATACTCAGCATCTATACCGCTGCCAGCATCCTTATGGCTTTCATTACGACGGCAGTCGTGTTCTCAAGCTTATGCATCATCGGAAAGACGACGAAAGTCGATCTGACGAGGTTCGGTGCCTTCTTTATGACGGGACTGATCTGCTGCATCATACTGACTTTAGTCAACATGTTACTGTTCCATGCCTCAGGCCTGGATATCGCCTTATGTTACATCGAGACGTTATTATTCATGGGCATTACGGCCTATGACATGCAGATGATCGACCGCTACTATTCGCAAAGCGAAAGTGAGAACTTCGCGATCTTTGCGGCACTGCAGCTTGAACTTGATTTCATCAACCTGCTGATCCGGGTCTTGCAGATCTTCGGCGTACGTTCCGACGACTAGAGAAAGAAAACTTCGCTCCGTGCGAAGTTTTTTTGTGCATACAAAAGATCCCTTTACGGGATCAGAGATACGATTGCGAAAATTTTTTAACTTCCTCATAGGTCCGACAGCGGGCGAGTTTTGTGATGTTTTCTCCCTCTTCAAAGATCGAAACGATGTGGTTGAAGACGAAACGGAAGTTCTTCCGCTCGGCATAGGAGATGCCAAACAGGATGACGAGGTCGACTTCCTCACTGCCCCATTTCTGCGGGTGATCGTAGGTCACAAGGGAAATGAAGCTTTTTGAAACGTTCTGGCCGATCGCATGCGGGATGGCCGTGCGTTTGATGAAACAGGTGGAAGAGAGGTGTTCTCTTGTTTCCACGCTTTCGATGAAGGAATCATCGACATAGCCTTTTTCTTTCAGCCTGTCACAGAGTTTGTGAATGACTTCGAATTCATCTTTTCCATAGATATCGGTGAAGAAAAGATCCTCATGGAAGAGCTCGTTTGCCGCCTGTTTGTAGCGAAGGGCTTCTTTCTTTTTTGACAGGTCTTTGACCGCTTCCTGTATCGCATCGAGCTGTCTGGAAGTGATGAAAGGCGAGATCAGGATGCAGTCATCGATATTCACTTCCGACAGGATCAGATCCGGCTTTGAAGAAAGCTTTTCGTAGTCGGAGATCGAGATCGTATACATCAGGTTCAGATCGTTTTCAAAGTGGTTCTGAATCTTGGTGATGTTCTGCTGGTAGAACTGATGATAGTCCGCATAGACATAGACGGCAGAGACCTTGTTTTTGTTGGAATCGTTGGATTCGATGAAACTGCCGATATGTAAGGCGATCAAAGAGATCTCGTCCTGGTTGATCTGATAGGAAGTCTTTTCCTTGATCAGGGATGCCGCATAGACGGCGATATCGAAGATCAGAGGGTAGGACAGCTTGATGTCCATCTGCATCGGGTTGTGGACCGAGAAGTTGGCACTCTGCCGTTTCAATAAGTTGTCGACGTGCAGACAGAACCTTGCGAAAAAGACATCATCGAAACTGTCGATCTGGTAGTAATCGGTGATCTTGGACAGGATGTATCTTACAAGTTTGACCGTCTCATGGGAGATGTAGGTCTCGATGTTGTCGGGATGGATCATGCGATAATCCAGCGTTGCCAGGTTGCAGGATAGAAACGAAGCGATGTTGTTTCTTTCGGCTGGCGAAACGCTGATATCATAGTTCTTCTCTAAGAAGTCACAGATCTTATCGGCAGCCTCTTCTTCGATCTTCGAGATGCTGAGAGAGAATGGCGTTTCTTCTAAGAAGCAGCCGTTTTTCAGACGGTCGATCGTGATGATGATGTGCAGGATGATGTTGTTCAATGAATAATCATTGAAAAAGAAATAGCACTCGTTGAAGATCTTCACGAGGTTTTCTTTGATGAAAGAGATCTGATACTCATCATTTAAGAAGTGCTTCGTATCATTGACCATGAAACCCTTGTAGCGGGTATTGGTGATCATATAGGAAGTAAAGGAACGCCTGTCTTTTTCGCTTCCCTCGATGTGCAGCATATTGTGATCGCTGGCCAGACTCAGACGGAAATTGGCAAGGCGCCTTCGTATCTTCTTCAGATCCGCCTGCAGGGTGGATTCGGAAACGTAGAGTTCGTCCGTCAGATCGAAGAGGTCGACATCTTCTTCGGCTGTCAGCAGTTTCGACAGGATGATCATCACTCTTTCATCGGCCGAAAGATCGGGATGTTTCTTATCAAAGTTATCTGCGTCATAATTTGGATCAAGACGGTACTTTCCGCCATCGGAAAGGATCATCTGTTTTTCAGATGCTTCGTTGAGCTGTCTTATGTAATTGCGTATCATCCTTTCCGAGATGCCCAGTTTTTCCGATAATTCCCTGCTGGAATAGCTTTGCAAAGGGTGGTCTTTCAAAAAGGAAAAGACTTCTGCGGACTTATTTTTCCTCATATATCTACTAAAATTGTATGACATATATCAATAATGTTTCATGCATTTTAATTACCGGGCTTCGGTAATTTAAATATTTGAGAGGAAATGTGTCCGAAAGATAAACTGAAGGCGTAAAGAAAAAGGAGATACAAAATATGGAAATCTTGATCGTATGCGGAGGCGGTGCTTCCAGCAGCTTCATCGCACAGAACGTACAAAGAGAAGGTGTCGCAAGAGGTCTTGACATCACAGTCGATGCGATCTCCGAGACAGAACTTGAAGACTACGCAGAAGGCAGAGCTGCCGTCTTAGCGGGTCCGCACCTCAGATATCTGGAAGAGAATCTTCGTGAGATCACTTCCGAATACAATGTACCGTTCGATTTCATCGCTGAAAGCGACTATGCCACGATGAATGGCAAGAACATCCTTGACCAGGCTCTGAAACTGGCAGGCGAATAATTAAGAAAAGGGGAAATATACAAATGAAAAAGATTATCGATTGGATGACCAACGTCGTTGGCCCGAAAGCATCTGCGATCGCAAGGAACCCATGGATCGCTTCCATCCAGGAAACGATGGTCGCAACCGTTCCGGTAATGATCATCTCTTCCTTCATCACGATCATTTCGATCTTAAATGAATACATTCCGAACTTCCCGGATTTCTCTTACTTCTCAACATTCACGATGGGCCTGAGCGCACTGATGGTCGCTTACCTTGTCCCGACATTCGTCCTTGAGAAACTGAGACTTCCGAAGTATAAGAGACAGGCCGGTTTCATGGGTGCTGCTCTGTTGCTGGCGATGAGCCAGGCCTTCGTCGATGAGAACGGCAACTTCGCTGTCGCATCTGACAGAGTCGGTGCTTCCGGCATGTTCGTTGCCATCGTTGCAGGCTTATTCGTAGCTTTTATCATGAAACTCTTCTCCAAGAGAAGCTTATTCAGGAAAGACACCAAGATGCCGAAGTTCCTGGTCGACAGCTTCGATTCCATGGCTCCGATCATGGTCATTATGATCTGTGCCTATGTCACCTGCAACCTTCTGCACTTGGATCTGTATGAGATCGTCAACGTCATGGTCTCTCCGCTCATCAACATCGCACAGTCCTTATTCGGATTCACACTGATCAACTTCTTAATGGCATTCTTCTATTCCTTCGGTTTAAGCCCGTGGCTTCTGACTCCGGTCTACTATACCGTCGGTATGGATGCCATCGCCAAGAATGCGGCAGCTGTCGCAGCCGGCGGCAAGGCAACATTAGTCCTTACCAACGAAATACTGGGTGCCTGGATCTGGCTGGGCGGCACGGGCTGTACCTTGATGCTTTGCGTACTGTTCCTGTTATGCAAGTCCGAGAAGCTCAAAGGCTTAGGCAGGACCTGCATCTTACCGGGTATCTTCAATATCAATGAACCGATCGTATTCGGCTCCGTCGTATTCAATCCGCTGCTGATGATCCCGTTCTGGATCTGCCCGGTCGTCGTATCGATCATCACCTACGTCGTCCTTAAAGCCGGCATGGTCACGATCCCTTCGACTTCCTTCCTGCTTTGGTATATGCCTATCCCAATCCAGACTTACCTTGTCAACTATGACTTCAGAGGTGTCATCCTCGTACTGGTCTTACTGGCACTCACTGCTGCGATCTACTATCCGTTCGTCGTAGCGTATGACAAGCAGTGTCTTGAAGAAGAAGCAGCTGAAAACAAATAAGGAGATAAACTATGACATTAGATGATCTGAACATGCGTTCCATGGAAATGATCGTTGCGGCAGGCGAGGCACGTACGGCTTTGAACCGTGCACTCGATGCGATCGACGATCAGGAAAAATACGATGAACTGATGGAAGAAGCCAGAAAGGCGATCACAAGATCCCACACGGCACAGACCAAGGTCTTACAGGACACGGCAACGGATCCTTCCTTCTATCCGAACATCCTCTTCACTCATGCCCAGGACACTCTGATGACGGTCATGAGCGAGATCAACACAGGAAGGCAGATCGGCAAGGTCTACCGCAGGATCCTGGAGAAGGTCAATGAAAAATAAATTCTACTTTGGTGGGAGCATCGCCTCCCACCAATGTGAAGGTGCCTATGATGAAGATGGCAAAGGTTTAGGCATCATGGACCTGGTGACGGTCGGAAGCAAGTCTAAACCCAGGCAATTCGATGACGAATTGAAGGAAGGGACCTATTATCCTTCCCATGACGGCATCGACTTCTACCACCGTTACAAGGAAGACATCGCATTATTCAAAGAATGCGGTTTTACGGCTTTACGTATCTCCGTCGACTGGTCACGCATCTATCCCAACGGTGACGATGAGAAACCGAATGAAAAGGGCATCGCCCATTATCTGGATGTGGTAAGAGAGCTCAAAAGAAACGGGATCGAACCGATCGTGACGCTCTTCCACTTCGAGATGCCGGTCAATATCGTAAGAAAGTACGGCTCCTGGCAGAACAGGGAAGTCATCGATCTCTACCTGCGCTATGCGAAGACGATGTTTGAAGCCTTCAAAGGGGAAGTCACCTATTGGGCGACTTTCAATGAGATGAATCACCTGGATTCCGATGTCGAACTTTCCGATTTCTTCACCTATATGAATACCGGCTTGTGTTATTCCAAACTGGAAGAACCGGCCAAAGTCATGGTGAACTGTGCCTACAATATGACCCTGGCTTCCGTAAAGGCGGTGAAGCTCGGACATCAGATCGATCCGGATTATAAGATCGGCTGCGTCTTCGGGCTGACGCCGGTTTATGCCTACAGCGCCAATCCGATGGATTCGATCAAGGCATTTCAGGCGATGGACCGCGACTGGTACCAGATCGATGCGATGACCAAAGGTGCTTTTCCGGAATATAAGCTGGAAGCCTATCGCCAAAGAGGCGTTGATATTCAGATATCCGAAGAAGAAAAGAAAGCCTTTGAAGAAGGAAAGATCGACTTCATCGGCATCAACTACTACGCCAGTGCGGTCGAGACCGACCTCAAACTTGAAGATGCCAGCGGCAGTTTCTTCGGCGGGCTCAACAATCCGTATCTGAAACAAAGCGACTGGGGCTGGACCATCGATCCGATCGGATTGAGGTACCTGCTGATGATGGTCGATCGCAGATACGATCTGCCGATGATCATCACGGAAAACGGTCTAGGCGCCTACGATACGCTTGAAGAAGACGGATCCGTCCATGATCCGTACCGCATCGCCTATCTGAACGATCATATCGAACAGATCAAAGCCGCCATAGAGCACGACAAGGTCAACTGCTTCGGCTATCTGATGTGGGGACCGATCGATTTGGTCTCGGCAACGACCGGTGAGATGAAGAAGCGTTACGGTTTCATCTACGTCGACAAGAACGATGACGGTTCGGGAAGCTTCAGACGTTACCGCAAGGATTCATTTGACTGGTACCGGAAGACGATCAAAGAATTCATGAAATAAAACAAAGGCTTGGGATGATATCATCAATCCCAAGCCTTTTTCGTCGTTGATTTTGAATATTTCTTATTCGATATCGAAGATGTTGAGACCGGTTTCCTCATCATATACTCTTGTGACCGGAATGTCTTTTAAGACGATAAACATCTCACAGGTGCCTGAAACTCTGGCGTATTTGAGATGACCGCCGACGACATTTCCTTCCGCGGAGGCAGCCGAGAGATGGAAGTGGACATAGGGCTGTCCATTCATCTTATTGATCGGACCGCCTAAGGAGACGACCTCGTAGGGACCGTTATAATTGTGGTCATAGAATTTTTTCTCTTCGACACTGTAGACGCAGACGCAGAAATCATCGATCGCTGCGATGGCATTCATATAGCCGAATGTGATGTCTTCCGCTTCGGCGATCTTTTTTACTTCTTCCACGATCTCTTCGCCCCTGTCGATGCGGGCGACGATGATATCATCTTTTCTTGTATATCTCATTTAAGCCTCCCTGATCTTTTCCGATAATTTGTGCATCTTATGCCATTTGTTTATCTTTATGATCTGTGCGATGAAAGTGATGAACAGTGCCGCTGTGACGGCAAGTGCCGGGATGATATAGATGTCTTCACGAGCCATCATGCGAAGAGACGCATCAAAGGCCGTGTGAAGAAGGGCCGGGACGAGAATGGCCAGGAAAGTATAGAAGCCGTTATGAGATACCTTGGCTTTGCCGTACCAGTAACCCATGATGACCGCAAACACGAAGTGGAACGGTGTCAGAGCACGCGTGATGGCAGTCAGGATACCGCCGCTTTGCGCATAGCCGACATCTTCCCAGATCTGAAAGCCCAAGCCGACCAGAGAGAAGAGCAGGACGGCATCGAACCGCGTATCGGCTGTGCCCGGCTTTTTCATGATGCCTTTGGCAAACAGGAACTTCATGATCTCTTCGACGATCCCTACAAGTAAGAACGTCGTGATGAAGACGGATAAGAAGGTCGCCGGGGCAGCCTGGGCAGCGGCAGCCTGCAGCTTTTCGACAAGAGACATGCCCGAATTTTCCGGATCGTTGACTGCCTGCATGATAGTGTCGAGACCTACCGTATCGATCACGCGGTATAACGCATATGCCAGGTAGATGACTGAAGAAACGATGCCGCTGAGCGCACCCAGAAGAAGTGATTTTATGACGGTGCCTTTCGGGAAAGGTTCTTCTTTTTTCAAACGGATGATCCAGAAGACCAGACCGAGCGATATCGGCAAAGAAACGATCATGCTGAGCAGATCCATAGACTACCTCCTTGATTCAGTTCACTTTTATTCTAGCGCAGTTTTTCATCGCTTTACATCTTTGCGTCTTTGGAAAAGCGGAAGACAGATGTGCTGTTTTTGGGATATATTTAAATTATGAAACTCGGATTATATGCCAATCTGTCCGTCACGCTGATGACGATCCTCATGGTCATAGGGATGCCTCTGACCGATCATTTTCTGTGTAAGAAACTGGGCATCTCGCCCGACGACAGGCTCAGTAAAAACCCTGAGGCCGATCACTACCTGCATTTACGGAAGATCGTCCTGATCCTCGTGTTTGCGGCGTATGTGTTCTTACTGTCCTATGTCGTATTTTTCTCGAGGTCGGCAAGCGATGACTACCTCGTCCATGTCGCCTTATATGAAGACTTAGCCAATGCCGTGCAGATCGATTACGGGATCCTGGGTTTCATCAAAGACATCTTTACCAACGGCTTTTCTTCGGCGATGGAACATGTGAAGGTCAACAAGATCGAGGACATCTACCAGGTCTATCTGAACATCGCTCTGTTCATCCCGATGGGCTATCTTCTCCCTTATGTCTTCGACTTCTTCCGCAAAGACATGAAAGTAAGGGTCCTGTCGGCATGTTTCATCACGACGCTGCTGATCGAAAACATACAGCTGATGGCAAAACTGGGTTTCTATGACATCGATGACATCGTATCCAATATGATCGGATCGATCATCGGACTTGCCTTCTACATCCGCTTTGCCTATGTACTGGCCGATCCGGACTTCCGCAAGGAAAGTAACAGAAGACGCCGCTACCAACGCCGGGCAAAGGAAAAGGCCCTGTTTCCGTATCTTTCAAAGCTCTCGATACAGCGCACGGTCTTATACGCGAAGGACAAGAAGGAAGTCTTCGATTTCTATGAAAACAAGCTCGGCTTCCGACTGAAGAAGGCGATCCCGCACGGGGAAGACATGGATTATCTCTTCGAGCTTGGGGAAGACCAGTTCGAGGTACACTGTTCGAACAATTATAAGGAAGAATTCGTTCAGGAAGTCACCATCGCCTGCAATGATTCGGAATATCTCAAGGAAAGTCTGGAAAATGCAGGCATTGAAACATCTGCCTACAGCTCCGACCCGTATTCGGGCCTGCGGACTTTCTGTTTCAACGCACCGGGAAACACGAAGATCATCGTGATCGAAGAATAGATGTTGCGAATATGTTGCGTCACCAGGATGAAAATGAAAATGGAGGAGGAATGTTTATGAAAAAAAATCTGTAACAGATCACTCAGATCGCTGTGCCTTGTCTTTTTGAGTGCAGTGATGATCCTTTCATCGTTCCTGTCCCTTCCGGTCTATGCGGATGAGGCAAGTGTTACGATCACAAGACAGCCTGAAGATGCGGAGGTACCGTATCCGTCAGGTGCCAGCTTCCTGGTGGAAGTGGACCATCCGGAAAACGTGGCATCCTACAAGTGGTATCTGTCTGACGGCTGGACGGTATTTGAGCTGGATGGCGAATCGGCAGCCAGTGATATGCTGATCATTCCAAGCACGGAATACAGACCGAATCCGCACTATCTGGTCTGTGAGATCACCGATAAAAACGGAAACAAGATCTACTCGGAAGAAGCGGTCATGACCGACCCGGATTTCGAGCTCGATAAAAAAGTATTATATGTCGGCGAATATGCTCTGCAGCCGGGCGATCTTCTTGACCTGGGCGAGGCGGGCGCCGGTTCCGGCATTGTGACATTCGGTGCCAACGGCGTCGATATCACTTTTGAAAACGTCTCTCTTTCCAATGAGAAAGCCATCTTTGACAGGCGTCTGGCGCCGTCTCTGGGTGTCTTCTTCTTCGGACGTCATATGAGCGAACCGGAGATCAATTTCCATTTCGAAGGGGACAACGTCATTGAAAACACCTTCTATGATGCCGATTACAATTCGGCAGGCGTCGACTTCAATATCTACTTCGGTATCGAAGAAAATGCGCCGACCGCGGTCTTTGACGGTGAGGGTACGCTGACTTTAAAGGGCGGTTCCAATTCGATCTATGCGGACGGAAACCTCGACCTTGGCGTGAATATCATCGACGAAGGCCTTGCAGGCGTCTATTCCGATTCGATCACCGCCAATACGATCCTGGTCGAAGGAGGAACGACTCTCGACCTGCATCCAAACGGCACAGGCATCAGAGCCAGAGGCGATCTTCGTACCTATGAAGGTTCTGTGATCAAAGTCTCTTCGATCGCACCGCACGTCTCTGTCGGCCCGACCTTCAAGAACCTGATCCAGGTCGCCGGCGGCATGTACATACAGGGAACGCAGATGGATCTGCACGGCACAGCCAAGGCAGAGACCTTCGTTCCTTACAGCAATTACCTGGTCAACTACACCGGTATCGCTTTGGACAACTTAGGCGATCTCAACCTCGATCATTCTTCGGTCGATATCTCCTTTGAGTGTGAAAAGTCAAAGGAGCCGTTTGCGCTTAATTTCTGCGGTATTTTAGCCGGCGAGAATTCAAGCTCCGTCGTTCTGGATAACGCTTCTTCTATCAGCATCAACATGGATATTCCAAGCGTCATGGGTTCTACCGGTATCCTGGCGCCGGGCGATGTCAGAGTATCGAAAGATTCTTCGATCGATATCAATATCGCCAGCTTGGGCGAGGTATCAGCCATCGAAGCCGAACGTGCCTTCATCGTGGAAGACGGCACAGTCTCAAGTGCTGTGAAGTCCTATGATGAAAGCAAGACCTACGGCATCGTCTCAGGTGATATTTCAGTTACGCTCAATGATAAGAAATATTCCGTATCTTCGATCGCAGAGAACGGTCTGGCTCTGGCAGCCGATACCGGCGAAAGAGGAGCGGAAACGATCGAACCGATCGAAAACTACGAAGCCAGAAAGATCAGGCTCGGCGGCAAGGCTGTCTTTACTGCTCCGGGAAATGCGGCAGTCAACGTCTATCCGGTCCCGGGCTATGGCGATACCATCACTGCCGAGACCATCTTCACCAAGGGCGATTATGCCTTCCCGGCGAAAGAAGTGAAGATCGAAGTGAAGCAGGACAACGCCATCTGGTATGGCTTAGGTGCACTGGCTGTTTTAGGTCTGGCGGGCTTCCTCTTCTTAAAGAAAAAGAAAACGAAACGATAAGAACAAGGGGCTTGTAAGGCCCCTTTCTTAATGTTCGACCTTGATGAGGGAAAAGGGAGCTTTCCTGCTATAATAGAGGCATGATTTATACACTGGAAGATACATGGCTGCATATCGATGTGGGATCCCTGTTCGTTCATACGATACAGGAGTTTTTTGATGCCTACATCCCTTCCAAGAAGATGCAGCACCTTTTGATACAGAACAAATGGATACGCCTGGACGGCAACCCCGTGAAAAGGGAAGATGATATCGTCGGGCTGCATCTGGATATCTGTCTTTATCCGGAGACCTATCCTTATGAAAAAGTAAGCAACGAACCCGACATCGTCTATGAAGATGAGCTTTTATGCATCGTCAACAAACCGAAAGATGTTCTGGTCCATTCTGACGGCAACAGGGAAGTGACGCTTGCCGACATGGTCAAGAGCCACTATGCCGATAAGAATCATATCGCCGCCTACCCGATCCATCGGCTGGATAAGCAGACTTCAGGTCTTGTGGTCTTTTCCAAATCGATCGTCTTTCAGCCGCTATTGGATCAGCTGTTAAGCGAAAAGAAGATCCGTCGCAATTATCTCGCCTTCACTGAGGGAAGGATGAAACCGGGTGAGATCTTCAGCATCGACAAGCCGATCGGCAAGGACAGACACGATCCCAATAAGCGCATCATCCACAAGAACGGCCAGTCCGCGCTGACCAAGGTGCGCTGTGTCGGCTGCAATGCCTCGAAAAACTATTCGATCTTATACTGCACGCTGGATACCGGAAGGACCCATCAGATACGGGTTCATCTTTCAAGCATCGGCCATCCGATCCTCAACGATACGTTATATGGAAGGGAAAGCGACTTATGCATACGCATGGGTCTTTTTGCGGAAAGTGTCGAATTCTACCATCCTTTAAAGGAAGAAAATATGTCTGTGGAAGCCGAGCTTCCAAACGACCTCAATAAACTGTATCTGGCAGGCTTACGATGAAGATGAACAAGACCAATGCGATGCGCATGCTGGACCGCGCAAAGATCAGCTATGAAGTTCTGGAATATGAACTCGACAAGGATCTGTTTTCCGGTGAGACGGTCTCCGACCTGCTGGGACTCGACCACGCCCAATGTTATAAGACACTGGCCCTGCGCCATGAACATGACATCTATATCTGCGTCATCTCGGTCAAGGATGAGCTCGATCTCAAGAAGTGTGCCAAGGCACTCGATGTCAAAAACGTCGAGATGGTCCATGTGAAAGACCTTTTGAAGGATGTGGGCTACGAACGCGGTTCGGTGACGCCGGTCGGTGTAAAGAAAAACAAAGGCATCGTCTTTGACGATGAAGTCAATAATTTCAAACAGATCGAGATCTCAGCCGGTGCCTATGGCCTGGGTCTGAAACTGGATCGCGATGCACTGCTGAAATATCTGAATGCGAAAGTGAAGGATATCGTCAAAGATGAACTATGATGTCGTGATCGTCGCCTCCGGCAAAGGAGAGAGGGCGAAACTTGGCTACAATAAAGATTTCTATATCATGAAAGACGGCAAGTCGGTCTTGGACCATTCGGTGCTGCTTTTTTGTGATGATAAAGACTGTAGGAACGTGATCGTCGTGACCAACGAGGAGAATTTCGATAAGGTCTTACAAAATGACAAGGTGAAGATCACCGCAGGCGGAAAAGAGAGGAAAGACTCCGTGTATAACGGATTGAAGCTTTCACAAAGCGAGTATGTCTTCATCCATGACGGGGCAAGGCCCTTCCTTAAAAAAGAGATCGTGGAAGCACTCAAAGAAAAAGTCGTAAGTGACAAGGCGGTGTGTCTTGGCAGGATGGCTGTCGATACTGTAAAGATCGTTCATGAGGGAAAGATCGAAAGAACGATCGATCGAAATACCGTCTTCCTGGCGGAGACCCCGCAGGTCTTTGAGCGCAAACTGATCTTAGACTGCTACGCAAGATGCGAAGATGTGATATTTACCGACGATGCCTCGCTTGTCGAGTCTATGGGCCATACGGTCAGTATCCTGATCGATCCGTACGACAACCGCAAGCTGACAAGACAAGAGGATTTTGAAAGCTTATGATCCGGCAGATCATCGTCGTGGAAGGAAAAAACGATACCAAGAGACTCAAGTCTTTTTTTGATGTCGAAACGATCGAGACCCATGGCATGGGCTTAGGCAAAGAGACGATCGAAGTGGTAAGAAAAGCCAATGAGACCCGCGGTGTCATCCTTTTCCTTGACCCGGATGCGCCAGGCGAAAAGATACGCAGAAAACTCAATGATGCCATACCGGGTCTGAAGAATGCCTTCGTGATGAAGGAAGATGCCAGGACGAAAAAGAAAGTGGGCATCGAACACGCCTCAAAGGAAGTTTTGGAAGAGGCGCTGTCGAATCTTGTCAGCTATGAAGAGGACAGGGAATCGTTGTCAAAAGAAGAATTCTATGAACTTGGTCTGGAAGGCATGGAAGATTCGGCAAAGAAACGGGAGAAGATCGCCCGTCATTTCCATCTTGGCAAATGCAATGCCAAGACTTTATACCGGCGCATGAATCTGATGGATATCAGCTTTGAAGAGGCAAAGGAAGTATTATGATCGCTAATATCGCATATGTGAAATCGGTGATGGGAGAACTGAAGGCAAAGAAGAAATTCGGCCAGAATTTTCTGATCGATGCCAATATCGTCGATCGGATCGCGAAGAATGCCTGCGATCCTTCCTGTAAGACCATCGAGATCGGCCCGGGTCTGGGCGCTCTGACGGAAATGTTGTTAAAGTATTCCAAGGCTGTCGATGCCTATGAGATCGATAAGGACATGTATGAACTTCTTTTATCCGGCATTCAGGATGAAAGATTAACAGTATATCTGACGGATTTCCTTGATGCCGACTTAAGCATCTACAAGGAACCTTTGCACGTATGTGCCAATCTGCCCTACTATGTGACGACACCGATCCTGTTCAAGCTTTTTGAATCCGGTCTGGACTTGAGAAAGATCACGGTCATGGTACAGAAGGAAGTGGCGGACAGGCTGAGCGCGAAAGTGGGAAGCGAAGACTATTCTGCCTTAAGCATCGAAGTCCAGTATCTCTATGATGTGAAACTGGAGATGAACATCTCAAGAAGCGTCTTTTATCCTTCGCCGAATGTCGATTCGGCAGTGATCTCCTTTTCGCCGAAGAGGGAGAGGGATCTTAGCTTTGAGAAGGGCTTTTTCGAACTGGTGAAGAACTGTTTCCGCATGCGGCGCAAGACCCTGCACAACAATCTGAAAGATCTCTTCGATATAGAAACGATCGAAAAGATCTATGAGACCTGCGGACTTAAGGAGAACGTGCGGGCACAGGAGCTTTCGCTCGATGACTTTTTAAAGATCTATGAGGTGGTGAGATGATGAAAGATAGGGCCTATGCGAAGATCAACCTGTCTCTGGATGTCTTCAACATCAGGGAAGACGGCTACCATGATCTTCTGTCGATCATGTTACCGATCGACTTTTATGATGAACTCGAGATAAGTATCGATACGCAAGATTCTTTCTCCTGCAACAGGCGTTTCATCCGTTACAATGAGAAGAATTCGATCTATAAGATGATCTCCCTGATCAAGGAAAGATACGGCATCAAAGATCATCATAAGATCGTATTGAACAAAGTCATCCCGACGCAGGCCGGTCTGGGCGGCGGGACGGCCGATGCGGCATCGACCTTGAGGATCTTTGAAAAGATCTACGGACTGACTTTATCAAGGGAAGAGATCATCGATATGTGCGTCAAAGTCGGCGCCGATGTGCCGTTCAACTACTTCAACACGCCGGCCATCGTTTCCGGGATCGGCGAGGGGATTAAACCCTTTCCTCTGAAGAAACAGTACTATATCCTGCTGGCCAAACCGCGAAGCGGGGTATCGACCAAGGAAGCCTACGACAGGCTCGATATGGGAAAATGCGATCATCCGGATATCCTGAAGCTGAAAAAGGCACTGGAAAACGGGGAAAGCATCCATGGCCTATTAGGCAATTCACTGGAACAGCCGGCTTTGCTGCTGAATGACGATATACGAAGGGTGAAGCAGAAACTGCAGTCCTATGAAGCCGGGGAAGTGCTCATGTCAGGCTCGGGTTCGACGGTCTTCTGCATCAGCGAAAATGAGCGGGATATCCTGAATATCTATGAGGATATGAAAGGGAATGACGTTTATTTACGTTTTACAAAAACTTTGAATTTTTAATAGTATAATATGGATGATAAAAAAGGAGAACCTATGAACAACGCGATCATATTTATCCGAAACGATGAAGAAGAGCAGCTGTCCAAGACCCCTTATCTGGGAGGAAATCTGCTCTTGCATCTGGTCAAGGAGATCCGCAAGATCTCCGATCTGAAAAACATCTATGTGGTCGGAACTGACGCAGAAGTACCGGGATGTCTCACGCTCGATCATGTCGATGAGGCGATCTCTCAGATACATGGCGAAGGAAAGACACTGCTTGTTTCTCCTCTGTATCCGGAATTTACCGGACACGATCTGGAAAAACTGCTGAACAAGGAAGCTGACGGCGCCGTCATGACGTGTGACGGCAAGGTCTTAGAGGCGATCGCGATCGATAACGACCGGCTCGGTGACTACCAGTCTGTTCATTTTGAAACCGTCGAGATCAAAAACAAGAAGATCCGTAAGGTCACTCCGGAAGATGCGACGAGCCTCAAGGGCGAGAGCCTCGATGATGTCGTCGTATTCGGCCTGACTTCTTCGACAAAGATCGTTGAAGAAGTCTGCAACTATCTCAATATTGCGCCGGGCAAGGTCGATGTCAGACACTTTGCCGATGGCGAAACATTAGTCGAGCTTGGCGAGTCGGTACGAGGCAAGAGATGTTACATCATCCAGTCTACCTGCAAGCCGGTCAATGATACATTGATGGAAGTGCTCATCTGCATCGATGCGATGCGCCGCTCTTCCGCAGCTGAGATCACCTGCATCTTACCTTATTTCGGCTATGCCAGACAGGACCGCAAGGCTTCCCCGAGACAGCCGATCACCGCGAAACTGGTCGCTTCCATGCTGGAACATGCCGGTGCCAACCGTGTCGTCACTTTCGATCTGCACGCTGCACAGATCCAGGGCTTCTTCCACTGCCCGGTCGATGATCTGACGACCGTACCGATGATGGGCCAGTATTTCCGCAGAAAGAACATGAACCCGGATGAGATCGTCGTCGTTTCTCCGGATCACGGCGGCGTCAAGAGAGCCAGGAACCTGGCTGAGATGCTCGGATCGGGTCTGGCGATCATCGATAAGAGACGTCCGCGTCCGAATGTCGTTGAGGCCTGCACGGTCATTGGCGATGTAGCGGGAAAAGACGTCATCATCGTCGACGATATCTGTGATACCGGCGGTTCGCTGATCGCGGCATCCAACATCTTAAAAGAGAACGGCTGCGAAGACATCTATGTCTGCATCGCGCATGGTCTGTTCTCCAACGATGCGGCTTCCAAGATCGAAGCTTCACCGATCAAGGAGATCGTCTGCACCAACACGATCGTACCTGATCCTGTCGAACTGGCCAAGACTTCCAAGATCACCGTACTTTCCGTCGGCTGGATGTTATCCAAGCTGATCCTGGCGGTATCCTGCCATACACCGGTCTCCGAAGTCTACGCACTTTACGAGTAGAACAAAAATATCCATACATAAGAAAAAGAACCCGACGGGTTCTTTTTTACAGCCATTTGATCTTTTTGAAGAAATATAACATCAGTATGACGATGACCACGAATATCACGAACAGCAGAGGGTAGGCGAACGGCCAGGAGAGTTCGGGCATATGATGGAAGTTCATGCCATACCAGCCGGTGATCAGAGTCAGAGGCATGAATACGGTGGTCACGACAGTGAGAAGTGTGGTGATCGAGTTCTGTTTGAGGTCGATCTTTTCTTTGGCCATGTCCTTGACCTGCAGGGTGTATTCACGTATGGAAGAGATCGTCGAATCCAGACGTTCGATCCTTCTCAACAGTTTCGGGAAATAAATGAGTTCTTCTTCACTGAAGAAGCCGTTCTCGTTCTCGTCGAGCTCTTCGACCAGGTCGATCAGCTGATCATAATGCATCATCATGTAGCGGACTTTCGAACGGATGCGGTTGAGCTTGCGGGAAGAGAAGGCGGTGTCCTTGACGTTGAGCCTTTCTTCCATCTCTTCCAGTTCCATTTCATAGCTTTCCAGTACGCGCAGATCGTCCTTGATCATCGTATCGATGAAATCGTAGAGGAATCTGGCCATGGAAGGGTTCTTCCACTTCTTGGATGTATGGATGGACTGTAAGATCGAAGTGACGAAGTCTTCGTCATCGATGAAGATGAGTCCGTTTTTATTTAACAGAAAATAGAAGATATGGTCGGTATCGGAAGGATCCTTGCGGTCGGGAATGGCGAAGCATCCTGACAGCATATCATAGGAGACTTCGGCCTTGGTCACATAGTGTTCCTTGAAGAGCTCCTCGGTATTGAGGTCGGGAAACTGCTTCTTAGCCTGGTTTGAGAACTCTTTCTTGGTCATGACGATCACGGAGGTATTTCCGGGCTGAAGTTCTTCTTTTGTGACTTTGTTGAGCGTATTCTGGATCTGATAGTATTTCATAGTTTTAGGATATAACAAAAACTGATCTTTTGGATCAGTCTTTCAACATATTGATGAGTTCCGGTGTCGGATTCACATAGACCCGATAGCCCGGATTGAGGTAATAGAAGTCCGACAGAGACATGGTCTGGCGGATCCTGACATCGCCGTTTCCGTTGGCGTTGCCTTCCGAGATCGTGATCGTATCGTTGAAGTAGTCCACTTCATCGACACATAAGACATGTCCTTCCGGATTGTAGGAATTGTAGATGGAAACGATGCCCATCGTCATCGGCTTATCGCCGTATTCGAAGTAATGATGAAGGTATCCTTCCTCATCGTAATAAACAGCCGTGTTGTAGACCGTGGAGGCAAACTGTGCGCCCGATCCCGTCGGTGTGAAACCGGAGGAATTGAATCCGAACTGGTCATAGAACCACATCTGGGCAAAGAAGGTACACCATCTGCCGGCCGTTGCGCCATGGATCTTTCCCGCATAGTAGAGTTCATAAGCATGACCCCATGCGTCATATGCGGCATAGGAACCCGGTGAGTACCAGCCCTTGTAGTCATGCCAGAAGCTGACTTCTGCCGGATAGGATGGGGAAGGAAAGATGTTGAAGAAATCTTCGATCTCATATTCCTTGTCTTCCTCTTCGAAGGCCTTCAATGAGGCATCCTTATACCTTAACAGTTCCTTTTCCGCCTTGTCCATGGCAAAGTCCGTCTTGTTGGTCTTGGAAACGGAGTACGCCTGTATCATTTTCGGCAATGAGAAAAAGGCGATCGCTACGATCATACATAAGACGATGTTCACTGCAAGTATATAACGTAAGGCTTTCTGCCTGGCTGTTTTCGATAAAAGTTTTGAATCCTTCTCAATACTTTTCTGAGTACTTTCGACGTTCTTCATAAACACAAGTACTTATTATAATGAAAAAATGTAAGAAATCAAATTATAATAGAGGTATGCTGAATAGTTATGTTACGTTATTGCTGATTCTGTCTAATGTAATCGTTTTCTTCATGGCCCGTACCGATAAGACGGATGTCGATGAGCTTACGATGTCCTATCATTCCGTTTTCAACCGCCGCGAATACATCCGTATCCTGACCAGCGGCTTTGCCCACTATGACCCTATGCATCTTCTGATGAACATGCTTTCCTTATATAATGTAGGCACTTTCGTCGAAAGCTACTTCGGCCATTTCGGCATGCTTCTGATCTATTTCGGATCGCTGGTGCTCGGCAAACTGGCTTCTTTGTATCTTCGCCATTACAATCACGATGACTATTCTTCCTCGCTGGGAGCGTCCGGTGCCATATCGGGACTATTGGGAGCCTACTTCCTGGTGGTCCTTCGCCACTATGGCTTCTCGGGCTTTGAATACCTGCTTCGTCCGATCATCTCCCTGGTGCTCATCTCATCGATCCCGGGGGTGGATGGCACGTCCCACTTCTGCTGCATGGCGGTGGGGATCGTGATCTCATATCTGCTGCTGATGTTCTGAGCGATCAGAACTTTTTTAAAGGAGGTTCGTTTTGAAAAAGATCATTCTGGTATCGATGCTGCTTGCTTTCATCTTATGCGGTTGCGATAAGAAACAGGAAGAGCCTGTCCCCGAAGAACAGGAAACGGCCGAAGAGATAAAAGCCGAAGGGCTTGCGACGATCCACGAAGAGGAATTCGGCGGCGTCTATATCAAGATGACGATCGATGAGTTCAATGCCCTCGGTTTTGCATACGGGGACAGCGTGGATGTCATCTTTTCCAACGGCTATGCCTTGAAGGATATTCCGTACTACAACGGCTACTATGTCGATGCGGGTCAGCCCCTTCTGATCGCCTATCCGGGCTATGACTACATCAAGGCGGCCATCAATTACGGAGCAGACCTATGGGAGGAAGCCAACCTCAAGGCCGGAAAAAGGGAAGATCTCTGGCTAACCGCATCCCTTAATGAACATTCCACCGCAACGATCGTCTTAAAAGAAAAGGGAAAGTTTTTGGATGTACAGGAATCTTCCGATATCCACTACTATGATGAGATCGAGCGATATCCAAACGAGATCGTCTTTGCCAACTTCCGCAATATCGAAATGGGAAACATCGCCAAAGGGAAGGTCTACCGTTCCGCTTCGCCATGTGACGATCAGCACAAGCGGGCACCTTATGTGGATAAGCTGATCAAGGAAGCCGGTGTCAATTACATACTCGATCTGGCAGACAATGAAGTGAAGATCGAACGCTACATCGCTGCTGAGGATTTCTCTTCGGACTATTTCCTTTCCTTATATAAAGAAGGAAAAGTCTATCCGGCAGGTCTTAATATGAACTATCTGTCGGAAGACTTTGCGCAAAAGCTGGCGCAGGGCTTCATCGCGATGTCGGAAAATGAGGGACCGTATCTCATCCACTGTACGGAGGGAAAGGACAGGACCGGTTTCGTCTGCATGGTCCTGGAGGCTCTTGCCGGGGCAGATTATGTCTCGATCAGAGATGACTACATGAAGACCTATGACAATTACTATAAGATCAATGAAAGAAGTGATCCGAAGAAATACGAAAGCATCCTTAACCGGAACATCGAGGCGATGTTAAGATTCATCGTCAATGATGACAGTATCGATACGCATGACTGCGACCTGTCAAAGTATGCCAGGGCGTATCTGATCGATGCCGGGATGAGCGACAGTCAGATCGAAACATTACTAGAGAAGATCGGATGAAAGTGACAGACGGGAAAGCTGATTTTTCCCGTTCTATAATAATAGAAAAGGTCAGGAACGAAATGATGAAACGTATCATACTTATATTGATTTTATTGGCTGTAAGCCTGAGCGGCTGCTCGAAAGAGGAAATGAGCGAAGAAGAGATCTTTCAGATGGTGAAAGAAAACAATTCCGCCGAAAAGCTGAAGGAAAGATTCAAGGATATCTCGTACTTTGAAGAAGAAGGATATTCCGTCTATGACGATAAGGAAAAGACCGTCCGTTTTTATTATGATGACAAGGGCTTCGTGAATAAGATCGAAAAGGCGCAGAAGGATTTCCTTTATACCATGCATGAAGATGCCTCCTATTCGCAGGAAGTCACCATGAATGATGAGGAAGATGTCTGGGCAAAGAGCGAAGAGCTCCTTGATTCATTGGTGTTGGAAAAGATCGAAGAGACCGATGCCTTCTACATCCTCTCCGCCCACGTCGATCAAAGTAAGCTCTCTTCCCGCTACGGGCAGGAAAGAAAGATCGGATCGGCTTCGATGGATCTGCTTTGCGATGAAAACGGCATCATCACTTCGATCCAGAATGAGACCCTGACCTATGAGGATGGGACAAAGGAAGTGCTCAGTGAATTTGAAGTGCACTATGACGAAGGTCTGACCGAAGAAGAAGCCTACAGCCTTCTTGAAGATCATTTCGACAAGATCGAAGCCTACCGCAGATGTACGGTCATCATCGATGAACAAGGCAAAGACAAACAGATCATCCAGTACAACATCCCGAAGGGGGATAAGAGCGGTGTCGTCTTAAAGAACGGTTTCGTTCTGGTCAATAAACTTTCGACACCTGACGATGAAAGAAGTGAAAACGATGTGGCTTACTATGTCACGAATAAGGATACGAAAGAAATGGAAAAGGAACATGAAGGGACGTTAAGTCCGGATAACGTCTATACCGACGATGCCTCAGGCTTTGTGGCTTTGCATGAAGCCGTGCCGGAAGTCTTACTGGAGATCCGCTATGCGACAAGCTACAACTTTGTCGGCGAACCGATCGACGGCTATGAACAGCCTCTTGCCCTTCTTTCCAAGCCGGCAGCTTCCGCTTTGAAAAAGGCAGCCCAGGAATTGAAGAAACAGGGCTATCTGCTCAAGATCTATGACGCCTACCGTCCGCAAAGGGCCGTTGAGCACTTCAAACAGTGGGCAGCCGAGATCAACGACACCCGCATGAAAGATGTCTTTTATCCCGATGTCGACAAGAAAGACCTCTTCGACCTGGGCTATGTGGCGGAACACTCCTCCCACTCCAGAGGCAGCACCGTCGATCTCACGCTGGTCGATATGAAGACCGGCAAGGATATCGATATGGGGTCCGGCTTTGACTGGTTTGCGGAAGTTTCCCATTCGGACTATGCCGATCTGAGTCAGGAACAGCTGAACAACCGCAAGATCTTAAAAGACGCGATGGAAGCCCAAGGCTTCAAGGTGCTTGAGGAAGAGTGGTGGCACTTCACTTTACAGAATGAACCGTATCCGCAGACCTACTTTGAATTTGCGGTCTCGATGGACAGCTTCGATGAATGATTACAGGATAGAGATCACAAATCCTTCTAACGATCATCCTTTGATCGACTACGGGCGGGACTTCAACGTCTGGGGAACCCTCACCGGAAAGATCGAAGAGGACATGACCCTGAGCGTAAGTTTATTCGATGAAGAAGGAAACTGTGTCCGCAAAGTCAGCTCTTCAAAAAAGAAAGACCGGAACGTTTTTATCGGCTATGCGGGCCTGACTTCCTATAAGGAAGAGTTAGATCCGCATAAGGAAAAACTGAAAGACTTCGGTTTTCCGGAACTGCAGGTCATAGATCTTGGCGACCCTTCTGCCTCTTTGAAAGTTGCCCCGATCAAGTGTTTCTATGATGATGCGCGATTCAAAGCGATCATCGTTTCCGGGACCGATATAAAACACGGCCGCATCTTTGATACCGGCATCGGCTATACGGATGAAAACGGACAGCCGTATGAGACCCTTGAAAAAGGAAACTATACGATCGATGTATCCCTATACGACTCTGATCTAAGACTTCTGGCAAATACGAAAAAACAGATCCGGATCGAAGTGCGGAAGGAAGCCGCCATCGTCCGTTTCAATCCCGACAGTCACAAAAAGGCCATGATCGCCTGGTGCAGGGAGAACGGCTTTGCGATCATCAATGACACTCTGCCCGGTTACCTGGAAGCCTACCTTGGTACCTGGTATTACCATATGGGCCTGCTTCCCTATTACAGGTCCAATGACATCGCCGTCTATCAGGATGCGATAGTCCACATGTTCGTCTATCTGTGCGATCCGACCTCGACTTCCTATGCCACCGAGCTCGCCTATCTGCAGCAGAAGAAACAGGTGGAAGACAAAGACCGCTTCAAGGCCTATCGCTACGATATCGGCGAGGCATATCTGGGTAAGGGAAGAAAGTATGAGCGCATCGGAAAGATCGAAGAGTTTGAGGAAGATCTTCATATCTGCCGCATCGATCTTTTGAAAAATGAGATAAAAGAGAACGTCTTCGATCTGAGCGAAAAGGATATCGAAGATGTCATCTATGATACGAGACACATCAAAGTGAAGGCTATGGAAAACTTTGCGGTATGCGGTATCGTAAAGCCTCTGCAGTTAAGAAAAGAAGATGTCGTCTTAATGGATGACAACACCTACAGGATCGATCATGAAGTGAAATATATCCATTATCGCTTTTCTGACGGAGAAAAGGCATATGAAGAAGATCGCAAACTATTGATGGAAAGGATCGATGGTGAATCGATCGGTACGTCGGTCTATGAGTTCTACAACGTGTTCCGATTTGAAGAAAAAGACAAAGGAAAGACCTTTGAAATTACCATGGAAATATATAATGACGAAGGAAAGATGTCAGAATGTATTCAGAAGATAGAAGCGGAGGTGCTGTGAGATGGAATACATGAAGCGCAAAGACTATGAAAAGATGATCGCCGATTCCAGAGATGAGAGGATGGACTGGTGGCGGCAGGCAAGATTCGGAATGTTCGTTCACTATGGCTTATATTCGATCATCGGAAGGCATGAGTGGGTCATGTCGATGGAAGGCATCGACAAAGAGGAATACGAAAAGTATGCCGATCAGTTCCTGCCGGAAGAGGGGTGCTGCGAGAAATGGGCGAAGCTGGCCAAAGAGGCCGGCATGAAGTATATGGTGCTGACTACCAGACACCATGAAGGTTTCTCCTTGTGGGATTCCAAGGTCAACCCTTACAACAGTGTCAACTACGGCTGCCATCGCGATATCGTCAAGGAATTCGTCGAGGCATGCCGCAAGTATGACCTGAAGATCGGTTTTTATTCTTCCGTGATGGACTGGCACCATCCGGATGGCGAGAAGTGCGAATATGACAACGATGCCAGAAGAAGGTTCTTAGACTATATCGAAGCTTTGAATACGGAGCTTCTGACCAACTACGGCAAGATCGATATCCTCTGGTACGATGTCTCCCAGCCGATGGAATCCTGGGAAGCCTGGGATGCCCTGGCACGAAACCAGCGCTTACGGGCCTTGCAGCCTGACATCATCATCAACGACCGTTCCAGACTCCCCGAAGATTTCGGAACGCCGGAAGGCAAGATCCGCGTCATGGACAGGGACTGGGAAGCCTGCATGACTTTCAATGACATCTCCTGGGGCTATCTCGATGAGAAGCAGGTCCTTCCTTATGCCTATACGGCGGAAAGGATACTGAGGATGCTGAACACCTGTGCCTGCAACGGCGGAAACCTTCTGCTCAATGTCGGCCCGAGACCCGACGGCAATATCCCTGCCGATGCCATCGAACCATTGAAGAAAGTCGGCGAATGGTTAAGCAGGAACGGCGAATGTTTCTATGGCAGGCTCCATCCGAATCTCTTATCCGGTTCCTGGTTCAGGGGCGGCAACGGCATCTCCGGCATCACCTATGGCGAAGATCTGAAATGTGTCTACCTGTGGAACTGGATCTCACCGAAGGATGAGATGATGTATTTCTCCGGTGTCTTCTCCAAGCCTGTGAGAGTCACCAAGCTTTCCACCGGCGAAGAGATCCCGTTTGAATATACGGCAGATCACCGCGTGAAGATGGAACGTGTCAGAAGGGAAGATGGCGAGATCGTTCCGGTCTACAAGATCGAATTCGAGACGCCTCTGGATTACCGTCCGTTCCACAAATATCCGCAGATCTGGTACTAGAGATGATCGAGACTCTTCATATCGGCAACAGAGGAAAGAAGATCTACGGGCTTCTTTATGTGCCTGAAAAAGACCGCTTTCCTCTTGTGATCATATCCCATGGCCTGGGCGGAGTACACGAAGGTTCCACAGACTTTGCGCAAGATCTCAGTGCAAACGGCATCGGTGCCTTCATCTTTGACTTCTGCGGCGGCAGTTATGATTCAAAGTCCGATGGAAAGACGACCGAGATGTTGGTCCTCAGCGAAGCGGGAGATCTTGAATGCGTACTGGATCATTTTCTTGAAGATGAAAGGATCGATACCGATCATATCTTTCTGATGGGCAAGTCGCAGGGTGCTTTCGTTTCGACCATCGTCGCTTCCAGAAGAAAAGATCAGATCAAAGCGCTGATCGGCTTGTATCCGGGTTATGTGCTTCAGGACAGAGCTGCGAAAGAGGCAGAGAAATACGAAACGCTTCCCGAAGAGATCGAAGTGCTGTGGCTGAAGGTCGGAAGAAATTATATCGAAGACCTTTTGAGCATCGACATCTATCAGATGATGGAAGAGTACAGGGGCGATGTGCTTCTCATACACGGAAGTAAAGATTCGATCGTTCCCTTTGAATATACGAAGAGGGCTATGGAACACTTCCCCAATGCGGAGCTCATCGTATTGGACGGTGCGGAGCACGGCTTCCACGGACCGGAGCGGGAAGGGGTCGTTAAGACAGTCACCGCTTATATCAAAGAAAGGATCTGAAGCCATCGTAAGATGGCTTTTTGAATACCGGTGCCGTTCGCAATATAATGAGAAAAAAGATCAGAACATATCATGAAAGGAGCTTTTTATGAGACTGAAAAGAGTGACCATCCTTCTGGCTGTACTGCTGGTGGTATTGTCAGCCATCATCGGTGTGCTGCTGTTCAACTTCGTCATCAAACCGCAGTCGACGATCGTTCCCGATTTCGTCGGCAAACCGGTCTCGGATGTCTATATCTGGTGTGCGGGACTTGATGAAGATCATTCCTGCGAAGTCAGCTATGAGGATTCTGCGGAATACGGCAAAGATGTCGTCTTCGAACAGTCCATCACCGGCGGCAGCAAGATGAAGGAATCGGTCGTCATCTTTAAAGTCTCCAACGGACAGGGGAATAAGATCATCCTTCCTTTCATCGGTCCTGAGACCAATAGATCGGATATCGAGGCCTGGGCTCTGACGTTCCACATCACAAACATCACCTATATAGAAGAAGTCTCCGATACGGTGGAAAAGAACCACGTCATTCGCATCGAACCGACCGACAACGTGACAAGGGATACGCCTTTGAAGGTCTATGTCTCGATCGGTAAGGAAGAACGCCAGGATAAGAAGGAAGAAGATAAGAAAGAAGAAGAAAAGAAGGAAGAGGAAGTCATCCCTTCCGAGATCGAAGTCAAGTATGGCGATTATATCGGACTTACGGTCGAGGAATTCGAGAAGAAAGCGGCAGCTTTGCATCTCAAGCCGAATCACAACAGTAAACGTGACCAGTATGATCCGCATATCGCTTTCGGCAACATCGTATGGCACGGCTCGGGCATCTATGTGCCGGATGAGACGTTCAACTACGGCGTATGTATCAATGAACTTGTCATTTCGGCCGGTCAGTATGTCGGTCTGAGCGAAGATGCGTTCATCAAAACGGCCAGAGATCTCTCTCTTGTGCCGACCCATTTATCCAACCGCGACAGCTTCTCGACATCGGTTGCCAACGGCAGTGTCGTTACGCACGGTTCGGGCGTCTATGTCAAAGACGAGGCATTCAACTACGGCCTGTCCTTAGGTCCGGCCAAGGTGGAATCGGGCTATGAAGGGGCAAGTGAAGAAGTCTTCCTGAGCTATCTTTCCAGATTCGGTCTGACGGGAGACCGCAAGACATCGACTTCCGAGACCATCGCTGCCGGCAGGATCATCTCCTACCATACCGGCAAGTATTCGACCGGTGATGCCGTCACCTATACGATCTCGCTCGGTCCGGATACCAGAGTCAATGTCCCGGACTATTCCGGAAAAGCGGAATCCGAACTGCTGAATTTCATCTCGGCCAACGGACTTCATGCCGGTGTGCGTTCCGTACAGTCCTCGATGACACCGGAAGGATATATCATCTCCAATGATTCCGGCACCAAGAACAAAGGTGATGTCATCAACTACATCGTCTCTTCCGGACCGTACATCCCGAAAGTGAAGATGGACAAGTTCGAATATCTGCACGATATGATCTCTTCTGCCGATTCCTATGAGGAAGCAGCCGAAAAGGCAGACCTCTATTTCAAGGAAAAAGGATTCACCAATTATGAGATCCAGTCGGTCTTCCTGTCTTCGGTCAAACCGGGACAGTTACTGATGGTGACCGTTGATGACGAGCAGCACAGCTCAGCCAAAGAATATCCGACCTATGCCAAGATCGTCGTACAGATCTCCAACTGGTTGATGTCACCGGGACACAATTAGAACATAATAAGACCTTTGCATAACTTATAAAAAACAGCTTCTGTCATTTTTTGCGCTTTTTAAAGGATTTTTGGCGCATATAAAAAAAGTGCTTTCGGACTTATTGATCTCGATGGTGATTCCCTTGGGGCTCGAACTGCCAGACTCTTCTGTTAAGAGTCAGATGGTGATAATTCAAGTAATGTAGTATTCGTAGGCACTTTTAAAGACGAGTGCCTTTTTCATACGACAGATTTACGACAGCAATGATCAGGGGCTTTTGATAGCAATCGGTCATGATCAGACAAACGAATGAATGATTGATATGACATATTTACAAAAAATGTATATTCACAAAAATGGGGGGGGATATGTGGGGGGGATATGTATTATTAATGATCACAGTTCAGAGATGGACGATGATTTTGTGATAGAAATCGGCTATAATGGAGTTATAATCCATTTTGGACGAAAGGAGACTGATCGTGTATCTTCATAGATCAATAGAAAGTGTTTTATTAAAAGCGATCAATCAGACGAAAGTCGTGTTGGTGACCGGCGCCAGACAGACAGGCAAGACAACAGTTATTCGGAATGTTTTTTCTGATTTCAATTACATTACTCTTGATGATGAAAATATGCTGATTCTGGCAAAAACAGATCCACCTCTTTTCTTCAAAGATCAGGAATACCCTTTGATCATCGATGAAGTTCAATACGCAGAAGAACTGTTCCGTACGATCAAACTTATTGCTGATCGCAATTCTGAAAAAGGGCAGATGATTCTCACTGGTTCTCAGACGCGTAAGCTGATGGAAGCTGCTTCATCAATGCTTGTTGGCAGAATGAGCATTCTGGAAATGAGTTCTCTATCTCTGCGCGAATTCTTCAAAGTTAAATACAATAAGCCTTTTATTTCGACGAATGAGTACATAAAAGAACGTAAGGATCATCTGGTGAAATATGACGATCTATGGAAGAAAATCCACAGAGGATCGATGCCGGAACTATTGGATGAAGAAAGAGACTGGGAGTGGTTCTATCGGGATTATATTCGCACATACCTGGAAAGAGATATCCGCAAGATTATCAATCTGAAGGATGAACTAAAGTTCAGATCTTTTCTGGTATCACTTGCTGCCAGGTCCGGACAGATCGTTGTCTATGAAGACATTGCCAGTGATGTTGGCGTCGATATTAAGACGGTACAGAACTGGCTGTCAATCGTTGAAGTCAGCGGTATCGTCAGACTGATCCATACATATAAAAACAATATCATTAAGCGGATGATCAAATCACCGAAACTGTATTTTATGGACACAGGACTGATGTGCTATCTGGTAGGTTGGAAGACTTATGAACAAGCCAGAAACGGTGCGATGTCCGGAAACATCTTTGAAACATTTGTGGTAAGCGAGATCATCAAAAGCTATTACAACGCCGGGAAAGAAATCAAAGACACACTATTCTATTATCGAGACAAGGATAAGAAAGAGATCGATCTGCTGATCTTTGATGACAGCATCATCCATCCAATCGAAATCAAATCTTCTGCATCAGTCAATAAGAACATGATTAAGAATTTCTCTGTATTGGATAATAACAAAGAGATTTCCGTAGGAAGAGGAGCAGTGATCTGTCTGAGTGAGAACATCGTTCCAATTACAGAAAGCGTTGATGCGTTGCCGATCGAATATATATAAAAAAGAATCAAGCATTCCTGGTATATTATCTGCTGCGACTATTTTGTAAAAATCATAAGAATGAACTCTTACTATGACTGTCATTAAGACTGGAAGTGAGAGTTTTTTATTTTTCATCTGTGTTTCTAATCAGATCAATATTCGGGAAATCCTTATTATTTATTTTTAACATATATGAAAAAAGTGCTTTCGCACTTATTGTTCTCGATGGTGATTCCCTGGGGGCTCGAACTGCCAGACTCTTCTGTTAAGAGTCAGCAGTGGTTATGCAAAATAATACAGTATTTATAGGCACTTTTATATACAAGTGTTTTTCTATACGACCATTTTACGACCGCTTATCTTTTCTGACTGTTTCTTTATTTTGACTAAGTTGGAAGATACGATTATTTTTTTGGATATAGTAGTATAATATAAATGAAATAAACAATTTCATAAATGTGAGGTTTGTAACATGGTGTATGACTACATAGTTGAGAATTATAAAAATGGTGATCCCATCTTTCTTAGCGAGCTTCCTTACACGTCTAAGGATTATCTTCGTCAGGAGATGAAGCAGCTTACAGATGAAGGAAAACTGGAAAGGGTATACAACGGCGTATACTGTCTTTCCTATCCAACAATACTGGGAACTAAAGGAAAGATGTCGATCGATCGTTTTATCAACAAGAAGTATCTTAATGCCGATGGTGAAGTATCGGGATATATCACGGGATTGCAGCTGGCAAACAAATATGGTTTTACAACCCAAAATCCATCATGCTATGAAGTACGTAGCAATGAAGCGACTACAAAGCAGAGAAAACTGAATGTTGACGGTAATACGATAATCATCTATAAACCTCTTGTAAAGATCACCGAAGAAAACAGAAATGTTTTGCAGTTTCTTGATCTGATGTCCGTCATCGACAGATACAGCGAGCTTTCCAAGGAAGAACTCAGAGAGAAACTGCAGAAATATGTGAAAACGAATAAAGTTGACTTTGATCAGGCAAGAGAATATCTTCCGCTTTATCCGGACAGAGTATACCGCAATCTCTATGAAGGAGGGCTGATGAATGAACTGGTATAGGGAATACGAAGATGTATGGAGACAGATTATAGAGACAGTCGCTTCCGAAGAAAGAAGAAGTACACAGACGGTGGAAAAAGATACCTTGCAATCCATGTTCCTGTTGGGATTATCAAAAAGCGAACTTCCATTTATCTTTAAAGGAGGAACCTCTCTTTCCAAAGCCTATGATTTGATAGACAGATTTTCTGAAGACATTGATCTTTCTGCAGATAGAAAACTTAGCGAAACAGAAAGAAAAAGAGTCAAGAACACAATTCTTGAAACAGCTGATGATCTGGGTTTGAAGCTCTCCAATCCGGACAAAATCATGTCAAGGCACAGCTACAACAAGTATGTTTTCGAATATGATTCCCTGTTCAGTGATATCCCTCTGGAGATGATCGTTGAAACAAACTTCTATCAGTCGATATCCTGTTGAAGAACACGAAGTATTCAGCATTATCGGAAGATTTTGTCAGAACAGAAATATAAGTCTTCCAATCACTTTTGAAGCATCGATTGTCAACATGAAGGTGCAGTCTCTGGAACGCACTTTCATTGATAAGGTGTTTGCCGTGTGTGATTACAGACTGCAGGACATGCAGGACAGGGACTCCAGGCATCTGTATGATATCGCTAAGATCCTTCCTCAAATCAGGATCGACGATGGTCTGAAAACTTTGGTTGACAAAGTCAGGAAGGATCGTATGTCATCAAAGAACAATCCGTCTGCACAGCCGGAGCACGACATTCCGAGAATGCTTAAAGAGATTATCGTAAGCAGATTCTATGAAGCGGATTACAACAATCTGACCAGAAGGCTCCTTTATGAGGACGTGTCTTATGATGATGCAGTAGATCATGGTATTGCAGCGATCGCTGATCTTGATCTTTTCAAATACAGGACATAAATAATACATAGGGAATCGGGATAGCATTCCATGGTTTATTTGATGATTGATGCGATAATTTCAACGAATTCATCTTCTGTTATACCATTTGTGCTAATGCAGAATCCAACTCCTTTATATATAAACTATGAATAGTAGTAACTGTTTTCGATAAGACCAATCATAAATTCATAATTATTGATAATTGATTTTTCTTTTGTTCCATTGAAGAATAAATAATCTTGTGGCACATTCTCAAACTAATCTTCCTTTCAACTTGTTTCTTTTATACAAAACAGTTTCTAATGAACATCAATTAAAGAAAACCCTTATTTTAAAGGCTTTTTGATACATTTGAAACAAAAAAGATCCTTTCGGATATTGTGAAATCAATGGTGATTCCCTGGGGGCTCGAACTGCCAGACTCTTCTGTTAAGAGTCAGATGGGGACAATGAAAATAATATTGTATATAAAGGCACTTTTGTAAACTGTGCCCCTTGTCAAGGACAGTGAAATAAAAAGGTGGTATGAATTTATAGGAAGAGATCCGGGATCACGGGTCTCTTCCTTTCTTTTTTTTGTTATGCATATATGACATCCGGAAGATACCTGACCAGCAGATGTCTTAAAGGATTCATGATCCTGTTGGAAAGATACTGATCGTATTCATACGGCGTCATCCAGTTGAGGCCTTCCTGACCTCTGTCATAGTTGTAGTAACCGATATACCCGGCGATACCCAAGGCCAGTTTTTCAAAGGTACTGTAGAGATTAAGATCCATCTCTGTCTTAAGCACTGCGTGGAAGGATTCCTGCGGTGCGTTGTTCCAGCAGTTTCCCCTTCTCGACATCGACTGACTGATGTGATTGTCCTTCAGAAGACTCTGATAGGAGAAAGAGGTGTAGTGGCATCCCTGATCGGAATGGATGAGGATATTGTCATCGAATTCAGCTTTATAGTTATCGATCAGGAGCTTCACCGTATCGATGACGAAGCTCAGATCCAGATGTAAGGATACCTGATGTGCCAGGATCATCTTTGTCGTTGCGTCCTTGATGGAGGACAGATAGGCTCTTTTGCCGTGTTCGTATTCCAGATAGGTGATATCCGTAAGTAAGATGAGTTTGGCTTTGACTGATATTATTTGGTATGACAGAAAGAAAACAAGGCACTCGATAAACCTTGTTTTTTACTTATCATCTTTTATAAGCGTGATATCTGTCTGCATTGTAGGAAGCATGTCATCAAAATCATCATCTAGAGCCCAAGGTATCTGTATTGGGTTTGCTGGCAATTCTTTTCTTTCTTTCCTATAGAATTTAAGGATGAATTTTTCATAAAGCCTATGCATGTGCTGCTCATCCAAATGATCCATAATTTTATGACTTCCGTCTTTCTGTGATTGCAGAAGCCCATTTATTACGAGTTCGCAGATAGATATCAGCATCTCATAACAAGCAATTACAGCATCAAGGTTATTTGACTGCAAATTTTGACTGCAACGGTTAAACTATTTTTCTTTTTTGAAAATTGATTAAATGAAACTGTAGAAAAACACAAAGGAGAGAACAATGGAAGACAAAAGAATTCTGTTATGTTGTGGAGCAGGTATGAGCTCAGGCTTCATGGCAACCTCAACAGCTAAGGCAGCTAAAGCCAAAGGTTTGGATTGGTATGTCACAGCAAAGTCACAGAGCGTCGCGATCGATGAAATGCCTGATTATGATGCATGTCTATTAGGCCCTCATTACGAGAGCCAGCTGGGCGAATTCAAAGAAGCTGCTAAAGAGATGGACTCCGATGTTGCGATCGCTGTCATTCCTCAGGAAATCTACGGGAATCTGGACGGTGCTGCGCTGGTTGATTTCACTCTTGAAATATTAAAAGAAGCAGGAAAAATCTGATTAAAGAAAGGGGAAAACTATGTCAGAAACAAAATCTAACAAGTTCATGGATTGGCTGCAGTTTAAGTTTGCGCCAGCTGTAAAGAAGTTCATGAACAGACCTTGGATCGCCGGTTTCTCTGAAGGTATCGTTAAGTGTTTACCGTTCATTTTAACCGGTGCTCTCATCTTCTTCTATGAAGCAGTTGCTTCATGGGTCAAATTCTTACCTACAATTACGTTTGTAAGAACTTATACCTTCCAGCTGATGGCAATTCTGGCGGCTTATAATATTGCTGCCCAGATCATGGTACATCTGCGTCATAGAAATTATTCGATCGTTGCCGGTCTGACAGCCGTATGCGCTCATATCATGGCATGCAACGGCCAGACGAATGCTTCCGGTCTCTGGGAAGTATCTTACTCCCGTTTCGGTCCTTCGGGCATTCTGCTTGGAATGTTCATCGGTGTTTATGTTGCGATCATTTTCCATCTTGTCAGCAAGATCCGTTTCTTCAAACCGGATACAAACGTCCCGACTTTCGTTCAGGAATGGGTCGTCAACATCGTTCCGATCTTCATTACAGTCTTAATTGAAGGTATCATTGTCATCAATCTGCATGTTGACCTTCTGCCATTGATCCTGTCGCTGTTTGCGCCGATCCAGAATATTGCACAGTCCTTCTTCGGTTGGATTTTATACAACACGATGATGTCTCTGTTTTACGGCCTTGGTGTGTCCGGCTGGACCTGGTCAGGTTTAAATAACGCCATCTCTGTTCCGGCTCAGGAAGCAAATATGATTGCCCTGGCTGCCGGTCAGGTCCCGCAATATATCAACGTTACTGAAATCCGTTCAGGTATCGGTCTGATCAACCTTGGGGGTATCGGTGCGACTTTAGCTCTGAACTTCATGTTCCTGTTCTCAAAATCCAAGAAATTGAAAACGTTGGGCAAAGTCTGTCTGGGTCCGGGCCTCTTCTCGATCAACGAGCCGATCCTCTATGGTGCACCTATGGTCTACAATCCGATTCTTCTTTTACCGATGCTGCTCTGTTCGGTTGCGGGCTCCATCATCACCTGGGTCATTTTCAAGGGCGGCCTTCTGAATTATCCGAATGTCGCTTTACCAAACGTCGGTACACTTCCGGTTGTTGTTGGTACAGTTATGCTCACAGGTGACTTTAGGGGTATCCTGTGGTGGTTTGTCTGCTTCGCTGTCTATGCTTTGATCTACTATCCGTTCTTTAAAGTCTTTGAAAAGGGCGTTCTCGAAGAAGAAGCAAAAGCTGAAGCTAAAGCTTAATGATCTGAATATTCATGCTGATGCCCTGTAATAGGGCATCAGCTCTATAAAAGTAAAAGGAGACAACCATGTCAGAACATAAAAGTGAATACGATTTTCCGACGATTTCGATGAACATCATCATGCCAGCTGGGAATGCCCGTACAGCAGCAATAAATTCGATGGATGCTTTAATGGCCGGAGATGTTGAAAAGTGTGAAGAAGAGCTGAAGAAGGCAAAACAGTTTGTCAAGGAGGCTCATAAAGCACAGACAGACGTCTTACAGTCGCTGGCTGCCCGTGATTACGAAGGAAATAAGGAGCCGGTCGTACTTCCTATGCTGTTTGTACATGCGCAGGACACGATTATGACAATCATGTCTGAAGTCCATCTGATTGAAAAGATGGAAGAGATGTATAAGAAACTTACGGAGGAAAAATAATGCAATTTGTCGAAGAATTCCCAAAAGGCTTCATGTGGGGTGCAGCAACTTCCGCATATCAGTGTGAAGGCGCAGCGCTGGAAGATGGCAAGAAAGAAAACCAGCAGGATGTGATCAACCGTCAGATCCATGACGAATACGGATATGCCGATGCATCGGTTACAACCGATCATTATCATCACTACAAAGAAGATGTCGCTCTGATGGCAGAAATGGGCTTTACATCCTACCGTTTCTCCATGAACTGGTCAAGGATCCTGCCGGATGGCGTTGGTGAACCGAACCCGAAAGGCGTACAGTTCTATCACGATCTGATCAAAGAACTCAGAGATCACAATATCGAACCTGTCGTCACGATGTGGCACTACGATCTGCCGATGGCACTGGTTGAAAAATACGGAGGTTGGAGAGATCGCCAGATTGTGGACGATTTTGAATATTATGCACGTTTCATCCTGAATGAGTATAAAGACGAAGTTAAATACTGGCTGACGATCAACGAACAGAGTATCGTCGTCAACTACATCGACCGCAAGAACCTCATTTCCAAAGAGGATATGTTCAATCCGAAGTTCCGTTGGCAAGCCAACCACTACATGAACCTGGCCCATGCCAAAGCGGCGATCGCAGCACATGAGATCATTCCGGGTGTTCAGGTCGGCGCAGCTTTGGATACAGCTCCTTATTATTCTGCATCTTCCAATCCAAAAGACATCATGGCCGCTAAAAATGCCAACGCAATGAAGAACTACTTCTATATGGATGCCTATTTCAAAGGGATCTATACGCCATCGGTCATGGCTTATCTCAAACGGCAGGGTCTTGAGTTTGAAATTCAGGATGGGGATATGGAGATCATACGAAAAGGGTCCGAATGTTTCGACTTCTTGGGCATCAATTATTATCAGAGCGCATGCATGAAGGAAGCAACACCGGGTGCTGCCCGCCGTTTCAAACAGAACAACAAGATCGGCAAGGGCGGTTCCGTCACTTATGAGATTCAGCCGGATTTCTATGAAGGATGCCACAACGATTATCTTAAGGATACCGACTTCTCGTTCCCGATCGATCCGGATGGTCTGCAGTATGTTCTTGAGGAGATCAATGACCGCTATGGAAAGCCGGTCATGATCTGTGAGAACGGCTTCGGTGCCTACGATAAGCTCGAGGCAGACGGTTCGGTCCATGATCCGTACAGGATCGAGTATATCCGCGAACACATCAAGGCGATGAAAAGAGCGATCGACAATGGCGTTACGATCATCGCTTACAATCCGTGGTCAGCGTTCGATCTGCTGTCAACTTCTAACGGTATCGCCAAGAGATATGGCTTCATCTATGTCGACCGCACGGATGATGATGTGAAGGAATGTAAGAGATATAAGAAAGACTCTTTCTACTGGTATCAGAGAGTCATTGCCTCTAACGGCAAAAATCTGGAATAAAATAGACAGTTCCCGTTCATTGAGAATCGTGATTGGAGGAAGAACATGATAAAGACAGTATATGCGAGCATTTCACTGATCTTGTGTATTGCATCGCCGATCGTTTATGTGATCGTGATGAAGAAAAGATATGAATTGAAGGTCCGATTGTGGGACATCCTTGTTGGGATTGTTGCCACTTTCCTTGGAAAATACGTTCTTTTTTCTTATCTCTGTTCAGCGATCGTTTCTGTTTTCCCGTCCTTGTTCTCCTCCAATCTTTCATATTCGATCCTTTCGATCGTCATGACTTGTCTGATGATCTGCCTGTCCGTTCTGCTGGTGGATCTGTTCTACTACAAGAAAAAGATGAAGTTTGAATACGGCGCGGGATTTGCATTGGGAGCGACGATCGCCGATCTGCTGAATTCCTTGCTGATGGCAGCACTTTCAAATGTTATCTACCTTTTACAGATGAATGAAGGAACATTGTACGAAAACCTTCTTCAGACGCTGAGTGAAGCACAAGCCGATGCCGTCATCAGCATGTACAGCGCTTATCCGGCTTCTTATTTTCTGTATGTCGGCATCATGGCGGTGACAATGCTTGCCGGAAATCACATGATGATGATGCTGGTGAGTGCTTATAATATAGACAGAAAAAAGTTCTATCTGGTGTTTTTTGTAATCACTGTGATCATTACAGCTGTTGTCTATTATTACTTATCTCCCTTGTCGTTATCTTTTGCCAATCTTTCGTTAGTCTTTATCGCTTTCCTTGAGTTTACTCTGGCAAGGAATGTGATCCGCTTTCATTAAGAGGAAGAATGATGGATAGTGAAGAAAAGATCGTCAGGTACCTTCTGTTACAGGACGATTATGTCAACACAAAAGAAATCGCCACCAACTGTGATATTTCACAGCGATCGGTTTTTAATTATCTGAATCATTTGAAAGAGGATCGGCGTTTTAAAGTGCTTACAGGACGGAAAGGCGTCCGTCTTTATGAGATCGAAAAAGAGAACAGTACTTCAAAGATTCCGGAAACGTTTGAAGAGAGGAGAATGTTCATCTTCCGCAAAGGTCTGATCGCGCAGAAACCGATCTTCATGGACAGACTACAGGAATATCTGGCTGTTTCGGATTCCACTCTTCATGCCGACATCATCAAGATCCGTCGGGAGATCGCAAAATATCATGTCCGTCTGGTCATTAAAGGCAATGAGATGAATTTCGTGGGAAATTACCACGATCTGAAAAAACTCTCGCAATCTCTGATCTATCAGGACGTCAACGAAGATCATTCGATCCTGTCGGTTTCCTCTTTACAGGAAATGTTTGCGAGTCTCGATGTTGCGCAGATCCGTTCGATCATTACCACGGAACTGGAAAAACAGAATTTCTTCATGGATGAGTATTCACTGATGAATCTGCTTCTTCACATTCTGATCTCACTGAATCAGGAAATGAATGGAGTGGTCCCCCTCTACCCCAATCATTATGAAGTATCGCAGATGACCGAAGCGATCTGTGCAGAAATCGAATCGATCTATGACTGCAGGCTGTCCAATACGGCAAAGAAACAGTTTGATCTGATCATTTCGACAAGGGCGATTCAGGAGAAGAAAGATTCAGGGATCGGTGAACTGAAATCAGATAAGACGGAAGGCCTTGTTGATCAGATCATTGAAAGGATCTACTCCTATTTCAATATCGACCTCAATGTGGCTGAATTCCGGCTGCCTTTCACGTTGCATCTGGATAATCTTCTTGAAAGGATCGAAACAGGTGTAACCCTGGACAACCCGCTTCTTTCCAATATCAAACATTATTCACCAATCACATATGATTTGGCTGTGTTGGCTGCCAACATCGTTTCCAGAGAGACTGGAGCGACGATATCGGAAAGCGAGATCGCTTATATTGCTCTTCATATCGGAGCCCGGATTGAAGAGATCAAGAATTCGAAAATGAAACTGAGCTGTGTGATCATCTGCCCGGAATACTATACATATAATTCGGGTTTGAAGAAGATCATCAACATTTACAGTGACGAACTTTATATCGTGAATGTCTATACTTCATTTGATCAGATTAGTCCGAATGAACTGGAAGCTTTGGACATAATTATTGCAACGATCACACCGGACCGTTATTACAGCGGTCCGAAGATTATTCAGATCTCTAACTTCCTGACAGCAGAAGACCGTAAACTGATTTCGGAAACGATCGTTGATGTCCGAAAATCCAATGCGATTGATTCCTCAAGAGAATCGCTTATGGAGGTCTTTGATGAATCCTTGTTTTTTTCGGATATCAGTTTCGCTTCAAGAGAAGAGGCGATCGATTTTCTGGCAGATCATCTGTATCGCAAAGGATTCGTTGCCGAGACATATAAAGAAGCAGTTAAATACCGTGAGCAAGTTGCTCCAACGGATTTCGACGTTATTGCCATCCCTCACCCGGTTGAATTCAACGCAAAAAAGACCGTCATTTCAGTTGCGATTCTGAACAAAAAGCTAGAATGGGGTAAAAGTCACGTCAGTATCGTGTTTATGATCGCAGTCAATAATCAAAACATCACTATTTTTGAGGAACTTTTCTCATCTTTGATAAGTGTGTGCACGGATTCTAGAAATTTGAAAGAGTTATCCGAATGTAAAAAATATGATGAATTTCTTGAAGTGTTACTGAATATGTTTTTCACCAGCCAAACAGGCGCAAACTAATGAGCCTTAATACACACCAATAATGAAGGTCTTCAGAAAACTCAGATTCTTGAAGTAATACCAGCAAATATTGGCAATCCTGTTTTGTTATGCATGATTGCATAGACAAACGGCCGGTCTAATCTTACAGATGGAATATCAAAGTCGGGAGCGCAGCCGGCAAACATTACTATTGCTGTCACAGCAGCCGCTTTAGTTCCTTTTCTGTCTACTTTGATACGCGTCTTGTGAATAATGCCGTCAGCTTTGATCCATTCATCGGTCATCGGTGAAAAATCGGCACCGGGAGTAAATATCTTTTCCATCCCCAGATTACGAAGATACTCTGTCAGATCTTCAAAAAAATCAAACCTGAATTCTGGCATATTAACCAGAACCTTTGTGCTTATTCTGTTTTGGAAAATCGCGCTGATATCAAGGTCATTTAAAGAATTACGCAAACTCAGATTTCCCTTTTTCTTCGGGAGCAAGGCAAGGAAGGAGAAGTGGCTGTCTTGGTATGGCTTCACAAAACCTTCAAAAGCATCGGTATGATATATTCGTCTTTCTAAAAATTATGCTTACATTAAATAATTGTGCTATTTATGTTATTTAAGAATTTAAAGAGGCAAAAAAAATAATGAAACATCTCTTGCGATATTCAATGTATGATTTAATGCCGGAATAACAGTGTGGATAGGAATTGAGAGATTATCAAATCTGTTTGAAAACGAAACGATCTGCTTCCGGATTTCATCATCCTCGTTGCTGACACTTTTTGCTGTCTGCAGAAAATGCTTTATATCGTGTCTAATCTGATAAAGATCTTTTTGAATCTCGATCATTTTCTGGTTGTATCATTATTTCAACTTCTTATTTGAAGTTTTTATAATGTTCTTCTCAAACCAGGAATCGAACACCTTATAAAAACCATCATCTGATTTGCTTTGATTTATTTCATGATCAATGTGATATATAAAAAACATTGAACTGAAACAGTCCCTGCATTCTAGAATTTTATCAAAAAGGTATTTTTTGAGTTCATAATCCAGATATTCTGTTTACATGCATAAACATCCTTTTTCTGATCTTCTATTCCTGTATTCACAAAAGATCATACTTATTGTCCATATACAGTCTGATCGTCATCGCTTCTGTGCTTGCAAAGAATTGCTTTATGGTCTCATTTAACTGGCCGATCATTTGTTATATGATTAATGCACTGTTTGCCGGATTGACTCTCCTGTTAAAAACACCAAAGCAGTTTTCAATTGCTCTGTGCATCATCTGTGTCCTGCTTGTTTGGATGAATGTAAGCAGAAGACCATTACTACGACTTTTCATAGAATTATACAAAAATGAGCTCTCACTACGACTGTTATTACGACCGCAAGTGGGAGCTTTTATGTTTCGTCTGTTTCTGAGATCTGATTCTGTCATCTGTGTTTCTTATCAGATCAGTATTCAGGAAAGCCCTATTTTAAAAGGTTTTTGGCACAAATGAAATAAAAAAAAGTGCTTTCGCACTTATTGATCTCAATGGTGATTCCCTGGGGGCTCGAACTGCCAGACTCTTCTGTTAAGAGTCAGATGGGGATAATTCAAATAACATAGTATACATAGGCACTTCTGGAATCGGGCGCCTTTTTCATACGACAGATTTACGACAGAACCAATAAATAATGACACTTCAGCTCATATCGTGATGCATCTAATTATTTACATTTCACGCGTATATAATGATATAATATGTGTGTGAAAGATAAAATTGAGAATAAACTGAATGAAATTGCAGAGCGGTCAAACGGCGTAATAACTGCCGAGGTACTTGCTGAGAATGGATTCAGCAAGTATTTCATCAGAAAACTTGAGAAGAACGGAAGCATATATAAATATCATCACGGCATATATCTGGCTAACGGTTTTCTTCCGGATGATTATTATCTGTTTCAGAATATTTATAAGGATACTGTGTTTTCCTTTGGAACAGCAATGTATCTTCATGGATTCAGTAAGAGAACTCCGGAAGCGTTTGATATTACTGTCTATTCAGGTTATGGAACCAGAGATTTTGATTATCCTGTTAATCTTCATTATGTCAAAAAGGAATTCCTGGATCTTGGGAAGGCCATGGTAATAACTTCCTATGGCAACAGTGTTTACTGCTATGATCTTGAAAGGATCTTTTGCGATCTTTGCCGTTTTACTGATGCAGGTGTTGATAAAGAAGAATCTAATCGTTTTATGAAGAAAGTCATTGCGGATGGCCTGATCGATCCCGGCAGACTGTTTGATTATGCCGAAAAACTCAATTGCATGAAAAAGGTGAGGATTGTCACAGAGGTGCTTATATGAAAACAGTTAATGTTCAATCTCTTTCTGACAAGGTGAAAACTATGCAAGGAAAAATAACTGTACACCTCAACAGGCGATGCAATACTTTGCGTTTGAGCGTTTTCTTGAAAGGCTGTCTGTTTCAGGATACAGAGATAATTTCATCCTGAAAGGCGGTTTGCTTCTGTCGTCGATCATGGGCATTGATCTGCGGACAACAATGGATATCGATGCGAACATTACCGGAATGGATTTTGGGCAGGATGAGATCACTAAAATGATCTCTGAGATAACAAAGATCGATCTGCATGATAATGTAACTTATGAGTTAAATGCCATTGATTCGATAAAAGAAGACAGCGAGTATGGCGGATACGTGTCAGGCTGACAACGGAATTCTTTAATGTACGGATCCCGTTACATCTGGATATTTCAACCGGTGATATCATAACGCCTTCTGCAGTTGATTATAAATATAAGACCGTTTTTGATGAAGGAATGATCGATCTTCTCAGTTATAATTATGAGACCATTGTGGCTGAAAAACTTCAGACTGTACTTAAAAGGAATGTTCTAAACAGCAGGATGAAGGATCTGTACGATCTATATTTCTTTATGAAATATAAGAAGGATGATCTTGACAGAGGAGTTTTTAAAAATGCTGTAGAGAATACTTTCAGTCATCGCGATTCGTTAAATGAATTGAATGCTTTAACTGAAATACTCGAGAGAATAAGGACTGATGAGACCCAACAGAAATTCTGGGAAAACTACCGACACAGGTTTTCATACGCGAAAGATATTTCTCTGGATGAAATCATCAATGAGATAAGTGCAATAAAGAATATGATCGTATAGACCTTGACAGCAGCGGTAAAACTATCCAAGAGAGATACTATGATTCGCATGGCAAAGCATATCTTGATATCGATTATACAGATCACGGAAACCCAAAAATGAATCCGCACGTCCCACACGAACATCATATTCGCTTCGAAGGGGAAACACCTATCAGAGGAACAGGAAAGGAGATCAATAAATGACTACTGAAGAATTCAAACGGCTAGTAAAAACCGGAAGAGAAATCGAATTCAGTTACAGAAATAAGAGATACTCTATCACCTATGGTTCTATAGATGATGAATATGTCATTTCCTTCTGTGAATTCTATAAAGAATCCACAGAAGTGAAGGATTTTGATGATCTTCTTAATGTCTCTAGAGACGGTATCGCAGTAAAAGAAATGATAGAATCTCTTCGTGATAAAGATATTGATGTATTCTGATCAGACGCGGGGATGATTCTGTACCGTTTGAAGAAGCAGGCCTTACATAAGACCTGCTTTTAAATTGGGATTTGATCCATCAGAAAGAATCTTTCAAAGAATATGAAAAAAGTGCTTTCGCACTTGATCTCAATGGTGATTCCCTAGGGATTCGAACCCTAGACACTCTGATTAAGAGTCAGTTGGGGATAATTAATTAAATGTAGTATTTATAGGCACTTTAGTAATCAGGTGCCTTTTTCATACGACAGAGAAAAGCTCTATTTAATGGAATCGGTTTTAGGAGTAAAAGTAACGTTTAAAACCATATCCATTCCCTCAGCTAAGCGCTGAAGCAGACTGATTGAAGGATTTCTTGTTCCTTTTTCAAGCTTGCTGATCTCTGACTGAGCTATTCCCGTTCTTTCCGATAATTCTTTCTGAGTCAAATTCCGGGATAATCTTGCATCGATAATCGCTCTGATCACATTCATTTCGGGTTCAAGTTCTTCATATGCTTTAGCAAATTCGGGATCTGCCATTTTTTTCTTTTTATACTCCTGAAGTGTGGTCATTTTCTCTTTCCTTTCTTTTCTTTTTCCAGAAATAGTTTTCTTCTTTTCTTTGCCAATTCTATTTCTTTGGGCGGTGTTTTCTGCTGCTTCTTAATAAAACCGTTGGTTACGACGATCCTTTTATCAATATAGAAAAAATATAAAGCTCTGCTTATGTTGCTGCTTCGTGACGCACGAAGTTCAAATATACCATCTTCCAGATGCTTGGAATACGGTTCTCGAAGCTCGTTTCCCTTCTCTTCCAGCAATTCCAGCAAGCGGACCATTTTAGCGTTCATTTTCACATCCAGAGAATCAAGAAATTCTTCTACCGGTTTATTCCCGCTATCGGTTTCATAAAACTCAATCTTATACATAATATGCTATCTGCATATATTATATGAGATATATCTCAATATTACAATAGTATAATTGTGCTTCTTAAACAAAAAAAGTGCTTTCGCACTTATTGATCTCAATGGTGATTCCCTGGGGGCTCGAACCCCAGACCCTCTGATTAAGAGTCAGATGGGGATAATTCAAATAACATAGTATTTAACGGCATTTTTTGATGCTTGTACTTTTCTACTACGACCGTTATTACGACTTTTGCCCTTTTGAAACTGTTCTTCGATCGCAAAAATACAGAAATCTATTAATCAGATAGTTCTTTCAATATCTCCCAATGACCCTTTCGACTGGTACCGACATAAGTAATGATGCCGGCATCTTTCATTTTATCTATATGATAGCGGGCTCCATCCAGTGTCATACCAAGCATCGAAGCAATTTCTTTTCTTGTGATATGAGAATTGCTCTGCATCAGGATGACGATCTCTCTCTGGATGTTTGGGTGTAGTTTGGGTGTAGTACTACCCCCATTACTACTCTCATCATAGAAATGCTCATGAATAAAGAATCTGCTCACAAAGTAGTCATGTGCTTCATCGGTTTCAAATTCCGGAAGAGGGGATCCGTTTGCTTTTAAAGCATCAAGTATCTTTGTGAATCCGGTATTTCTTCCTTCGGTCAGGTGCAGCTCTTTTAAGAATTCTCCGATACGTCTGTTTCTGTATCTTCTGCTGTAGACTTTGTATTGTTTCAAACCTTCGATCGTTACTGAACGGTCCGGCCCCGGGTGAGAGATGATTTCGATCATATTACGAGTCACTCTGACTTCGATCGGTTCGCGTTCATCGTAGGCTTTATGATAAACAGCATTTGCCAAAGCTTCTTCAATCGCTGCATGGGGATAGTTATAGAAGCGGTCAGCTTCTGCATGGTCCGGATATTTAACGACTTTCTCTGTCAGAATGACATTTCTGATATATCTTAATGCGGCTCTGAGCTGTTCGTGCAACGGTCCTTTAAACGTCTGTTCTATGATCTGAAGAAGATGCCTGAGATGCTCTCCTATTACGCTGATAAGGGCTGCGAGGTCAAAGCGCTAACGGAGTACATGGAATCGTATTAAGCGGCAGTTGAAGAAAGGAAAAGATGAAACTGAAAAACGTACTGATCGTAGTTAAAGAT
>JAFRQF010000020.1 GCA_017428765.1 Erysipelotrichaceae bacterium | reverse complement strand
TCACACCTGGTCCCATCTCGAACCCAGAAGTTAAGCACTTCATCGGCGAGCATAGCTACTCATATGAATAGTGAATCAAGCACGTTGCCGGTTAAAGACCTCTACGAAAGTAGAGGTTTTTTTATGGAAAATGAGTTATACGCTAAAGTCCGTTTCATTTTTGTTAAGATAAGTCTATGAGTCAGATCAATATACTTCCCATAGGTTCCGGATCTACCGGCAATTCCATATATATCGAGATCGGTCCGCATCGTATCCTTGTGGATATGGGGATCGGCTTTAAGAAGATCCGCGATGCCTTGAACAGATATGACAGAAACATCGAAGATATCGATGCGATCTTCGTTACACACGGTCACTACGACCATGTGAAGTCCGCTTCCGCAATCGCCAATCATACTTCCTGCAAAGTCTATGCCGAACAAAGCAGCATGTATCCCATACGAAACATCAGGTCCGAAAGGATCTGTGTGAACATCGATGAGCCGTTTGAACCGCTCAAAGGACTTAAAGTCACTATGTTTCTTGTTCCGCACGATTATGTGAGGACCTGCGGTTATATCTTTGAATACGAAGGAAAGAAAGTTTCCTATGTCACGGATTGCGGAAAGATGAATGACAAGATCTTCTCTTACATCTCGAATGCCGATGTGACGATCATCGAAAGCAACCACGATATCGGAATGCTGAAAAACGGTCCGTATCCGATACAGTTACAGAACCGTATACTTTCCAAATTCGGGCATCTTTCCAACGTTGATTGCGCGGATACGATCGCAAGACTGTATGAGACCGGCAGCCGCAATTTCTTTCTCGCCCATCTTTCCTTGCACAACAACACGCCTGAGATCGCCTTACAGACGGTGATGGAGAAAATGGAGGGGAAGGACGTCAGTATCTTCGTGTGTCCGGATTCCGGCGATCAGATCTATTATTTCGACTAGAAGCGGTACTTTGCCGCTTTTTTGCATGATCGCCCATGGTATAAGGGAAATGTATTATACTTTTAAAAAAAGAAGATAAAAAGGATCAACACAAATACGGACCAGGAAAGGATCAAATATGAGACTCTTATTCATCGGCAACAGCCATACCTTCGTACATTATGTGCCGCTCAGGGTAAAGGAATATTTACGATCCAAAGGGATCAAGGCAGATGTGACGATGCTGACCCATCCCGGGATGGGGCTTGACTGGCATCTGAAACAATCCCAGACCTATTTCAATCTGATCTATGGGGACTATGATGCCGTCATCCTGCAGCACAATGCCCATCCGTTTCCGGGAAGAGACTCTCTTGTAAGCAGCGGGATCGAAATGAAGAAACTGGTCCCGGAAAAAACGAAAGTCTATCTGTATATGACCTGGAGCGAAAAGAAGAATCCGCAGGGACAGAAGAACATGAGTGAATCCTATGAGGAACTTGCGGAAAAGATCGATGCGTCGATCTGCCCGGTCGGAAAACTGTGGTGGCAGATCAAAGAGAAGTATCCGGATGAACTGTATTTCGAAGATGGCGAACATACATCGGTATTCGGTGCGAGCCTTGCCTCGGCGATCATCGCAAAGACGATACTCAATGAACCGCTTGCGCTTGAAGAGGTCTATGAAGACGCCAAACGGCTTGAAAAACTGGAAACGGATAAACGGATGATCGATCTGGCGATGAAAGACGGCGAATATGCGATGTCTTCGATCGCTGAGATCGAAAAGGAGGAACTGTGAACAAAAAGATCGTTGCGGTAAACTGCGGACCCAGGATCGGTTTCAATACCGACACGATACTTAAAAACGCGATCAAAGGAGCGGAAGATAACGGTGCTGAGGTAATGCGTTTCGACTTATACAGGCTGGAAAGGTTTACGGGCTGCATCTCCTGCTTCGGCTGCAAGAAGAAAGCCTTCAAAGGCCATTGCGTATGTAAGGACGGTTTAAGTCAAGTCCTGTCTGCGATCAATGAAGCGGACGGGCTGATCATCGCTTCACCAAACTATCTCTCGGATCTCACGGCGCAGTTCAGGGCTCTCTATGAGCGTCTGATCTTCCCGAATCTGACCTATAACAGGGAAACGCCGTGCTGCAACGATCGCATGATCCCGGTGCTTCTGATGATGACCTCCAATGCGCCGGACGGCATGTATCAAAGACTTCTGGACAGTTACAAGGCGACATTAAGCAATTTCGTCGGCCTGACAGAGGTCTTTGTCAGCGGCGATACTTTGCAGCTGAAAGACTATGATGCGACCGACTGGAAGTGGTCGATGTTCGATCCTGAGGCAAAGAAGCTCAGACACGAGACCATCTTCCCGGAAGAATGCAAGAAAGCCTACAAAGCCGGTGCAGCTCTCTTAGACAGATAAGGCGTTCGCTGCAGGATCATTTATTCAAAGATACAGCTTGTACATGCATGATATACTTCAGATAACGAATCAAAAGAAAGGGGCAGTTTATGATCATTAAAAACGGACTGATCCATGATGCAGTCAACAAGGATGCGTATATCGCCGATATCCGTATCAAAGAGGGAAAGATCGAAGAGATCAAGGCCGATCTCGCGCCTGAAGAAAACGAAGAATGTTTCGATGCCAAAGGGCTCAATGTCTATCCGGGCTTTGTCGAAGCGCATTGCCATCTGGGACTGGATGGCTGGGGCATCGGTTTTGAAGGCGCGGATTATAACGAACACGGCGATGTCTGCACACCGCATTTAAGATCCGAGGACAGCTTTAATCCGCAGGATCCGACGGTATCCCAGGCGGCAAAAGCCGGTATCACATCGGTAGCGACTGGCCAGGGCTCTGCCAACCCGATCGGCGGCACCTGGATCGCCGTTAAGACGGTGGGTGAGTGTGTGGATGACATGATCATTAAAACACCGGTCGCCATGAAATGTGCGCTCGGTGAAAACCCGAAACGCGTTTATCGCGACAAAGGCAACGCGGCCCGTATGTCGACGGCCAGTGTGATCCGCGGCATGCTGTTCAAGGCGAAGGAATATCTGGCAAAGAAGGAAGCTGCCGGAGATGATATCTTCAAACGTCCGGCTTTTGACTTCAAGTGCGAAGCGATGATCCCGGTATTGAAGAAAGAGATCCCGTTGAAGATACATGCCCACCAGGCAAACGACATCCTGACGGCGATCCGTATCGCCAAAGAATTCGATGTCCTTCTGACGATCGAACATGTCACGGAAGGCCATGTGATCGCTGACAAGCTTGAAAACTGTCCGTATCCGCTTGCGGTCGGTCCGTCATTGACTCATGCTTCCAAATTCGAATTGCAGAACAAGTCCTGGACGACACCGGGCATCCTGGCAAAGAAGGGCTGCCAGGTCTCGATCATCACCGATTCACCGGTCATTCCGCAGGAATATCTGCCGCTTTGCGCCGGACTGGCTGTCAAAGCAGGCATGGATCCGTTTGATGCCCTGAAGGCCATCACGATCAACCCGGCAAAACAGATCGGTATCGCCGATCGTGTCGGTTCCCTGGAAGTCGGCAAGGATGCGGATATCGTCATCACCAACGGCGATCCGATGGTTTCTGATACCTGCGTCTGTAAGGTATTTATCGACGGCAAAGAAGTGAAGTAGGCTTCTTTGATCAGGACCGCGGTATCTTACGCGTCGTTAAGTCAGAAAAACAGATATGATGTAAAAACACATCATTTGGATGATATGACCATCCTTATGATGTGTTTTTTGAATGCTTCTATAGGGTGTACTCATGTGAGCTACGATATAAAAACGAGCTGCAAGTAATTGACAGAATTATCAGTATAATAAAGAATCCAGCGTACAAGTGCTGATAGGGTATACATTAATTAATATGTGTTATGATTACTTTGTTATATAGTGGGAAACATGTATGCCTACATTTCTCAGAACGAGGAGACATCTTGCAGGAATTCAACGGGTAAAAGAGTATAATAGTTTAATTTGGAATTGCATTTCACAGGGCGGCTATATTGAAGTCATACGTAGGGTTGATCCTGACAACCCAGATAATGAAAAAATTTGTATACAGTAGGATATATGGAAAGTTGGTTTCTTTCTCTGAAATGAGAATCGGTTTTACACATTATAAAGCCTGCTAATATTTATATACAATTGTTTGATGGTAGAACAATTCCAGTATATGATGATAATAATTGGAAAATTTAGTGTGGTCACTTTCTTCCGAAACAATAGAGGAACTTGATAAATTTGGCCTGCATAATCCGTATTTTACAAATTTTACGGATTCAGTAACCTTTTATTCTTCCAGAAACAACAACGATATTAAAACCTTGAAATACTTGATGCAGAAAGAAGAGGAAGACAGGAAAAAACGATAAAACGCAAAATGGATATCTGCTGATGATATCTTTCTGCGTTGCAGATCAGGGAGAATAAAGACTCATTTGATGGTATCTTTCATGACAAATTTTGGGGGTAAAGATGAACTGTAAGAACTGCGGGACAAAGCTGGATAAAGGGGAAAAGGTGTGTCCGGTATGCGGAACACCTGTTTCTGCACCATCTTCCGGAAAAGGAAAGAAAAGAAACAGAAAGATCATTCCGTTTATCATTACAGCGATGCTGGCCATTCCTTTTCTGATTTTCGGCGGCCGTTCTCTGTTAATTCATTTTGCTGAGCCACTTTATAACAATGCTGTGCAAGAAAGAGCGGAACAGGAGAAGGCTTCTGAACAGGTTCAGGTCCAGCTTGCAGAGAAAGAACTGCGTGCAGGTCTTTACCGGCAGATCGGGGACGGGTACTGGATGTATTTATGGAACGATGGGGTCGGGATCATCTCAGTCGATGGAAAAGAATCTCTTATGGCAGTGAACTGGGATGAGGACAGTCTGCGGATCAGCCATGAGAATATCTCATTCCTGAATACGAAAATGCCGTCTGATCTGGCTGATTCTTTTGAAGAAGCAGGATTAAGGGCTGATTCACATCTGACCTTTTCAGCAGCCGGTCAGGATTTTGATATGTGTCATATGTACCATCAGTATTCCCTTCCTGATGGATTCTCTGAGTTGAAACTCGGATGTTCAGAATCAGGACGTGTAAATGATCTGGATGGTGAATACTACGATGAGGATAATCAGAAAATGGCGGAGTTGAATAGGTTCGGCAGAGGGTGGATCATATCCGGCGGAAAAAAGAAGTCTCTGCAATGGGGTTGGGCAGGGGATAATGCGTTCATCATAATTGGCGATGAGCTGACCCTGACAAATGATGTTGACTACTATAAAGAATTCAAAATAGATGAAGACTCTGTTCTTGTATTGAGGGCTCTGTTTGCATACGGTGTTGAACGTTATACCTTAAAGGGAAATGCCGGTGTTCTTTCCGGACGTACTGTCGTATATACCATGTTTGCAAGCGGAACAGACTACAAATGGGACTTCGAAAAAGAGGAAGATATCAATACCAGAGACAACTGTCTTAAAGATCTTTCAGAAGCGCTGAGATGGCTTACAGATAAAGCCGCACAATACGGAAGTACTGTGGAGTTCATCTATGACTGGAAAGAAGACCCCGGATTAATGGCAACGATTTCTTTCCACGTACCGATCGCAGAAAAGACTGAAACGAAGGCTGCAAATATGCGCGAAGCGATTGATCTGTTTATGCCGGCAGACAGACTGAAAGAGAAATATGATGCCGAGAATGTCGTCTATCTGTATATCGTCAATACAGATGAAACCAATCCATATAATCCGCACGCAGATATGTTCCAGCTCACACCTGGTGCTGCCGAAGCCGATCTGATCGAGTATGCAGTCATTAATATATACTTCAATCAGAATTATGAGTTTACTGGACCCGATGCCGGCAAAGTGGCTCCCTTTGCTTATGCACACGAGATCCTTCATCTTTTCGGAGCACCGGATCTTTATACAGCTGGTGATCTGATTACGCAGGAATACACAGACCATATAAAGGCAGCGAGGTATCCTGATATCATGTCATCATGGTATGACGATATGACGATCGATCAATGCGTTTTATCTGAAGTAGATGCGTATTATGTCGGTATTCTCGATCATGCAGATGATGTTGAAAAATATGGTCTGGGAAAGAGCAGTCACGAAGAATAGTTTTACAACAAACTGCTGGAAAGCCCGAGACTTCAGTCGTCGGGATGAAAGGCAGGTATTCATAAAACCGCTACAGAACTGATCCTGATATGCTAGAATGAAGTCGATTCAGAAGCCGTAAAAGAAAAGACAACAATTAAAAGATAAGGACGACATAAGCTCTGAGAATGAACAAAGTATCGGAGCTTTTCTTTTTGTGAGAAGTTCCAGAAAGGAGAAATATGGACTATACCAGATTCGGAGAAGAACTAAGAGTATTAAGGACCAGAAGACATCAGAATCAGCAGGAGATGGCTGATATTCTTGGTGTCACCAAAAACTTCTTATCAATGGTAGAAAAAAGGGAAGAAGGCTATTCCGAAGAAATGGATCGACATTCTGACCGAACACTATCATTTAAAGCCATATCCAAGACAGATCCTGGAGGATGCTGTTAAAGCTTCCAAGATCCGGATCAAGACCGATCTGAAAGGCGTTCCGCTTTATAAAAGGGAACTTGCTGTTGCGTTTGAGAAAAACTTTGATCAGATCGATGAGGATACAGCAGAATACATAATAAAGATTCTGGGTGAAGTTCACTCGAAATAGGTTAATTATGTATAATTTAACAAACACTATTTACTACAATGAAATCAAGAAATGTTTTGGTTTTTATCAGGAGATATGTACCGTTATGAAAAAGATCTGTATGTTATTGTTTACCTTATTCATACTGTCGGGCTGTGCAAACAAGCCTCTTGCAAAACTGGCAGAAGGGCCTGTTGAGATCGATATGACTGAAAGCTTTGATCCTTCTTCAATACTTTCTGATATCCAGGAAGGATCGGAGATCACAACCGATCTGGATCAGACAGCGGGAAAGATGACCATCACTTTAACCAAAGGCGATAAGACAGAAACCATCGAAACTGATGTGATCCTAAAATATCCTGAATATGAAATACAGGATGATATTATTATCGATACCTATACAGGATATGACATCAATGATTATGTCAAAGCAGAAGAAGGAGTCAGTGTTTTATCTGAACTAAATGAAGAAACAAGTCAATTAACGATCACCTTGGAAAAAGGAATATGGACCAATGAGGTCGTAAAGGATATTACTCTCATTGATACAAGACCTCTGCCGGAAGGGATATATGTTTCAACCGATTATATCAACCCATTATATACATATCACGAGTATGTATATCCTGAAGGTACCTATTTTTCCGGTTATACAAAAGTCATCGTTTTTAACGATGATGGTACAGGGTTCGAAGATTTATATCTTTTGGGTCACGGTCCCGTTAGCAGCTTTGCAATCCCGTTTTATTGGGATAAAGATGGCAACATAAATTATTATGAAGTTAAATATCCTTACTCCTACGATATGCGAGAATCTTTTGCCGGTCTAACTGGCGGAAATGGCGCAACATCATCTTTCGCCTTTGAAGATGACACTCTCGTACAATACATGAGTGATGACTCCTACATTACGTATGAACATGTTGACAGCTACTCTGCTCCTTTTTATCTAAACCTATATTGGTATGAACCAAGATATCAGGATACCAAAACAGATTTCGCAAAGATCTGTCAGACTTATGATAACGGCGATGTGCATATGTAAGAAAAAACACAGATATTAATCTTTGTTAATTTAGGTTCATAAAAGTGTAGATTTAAGAACGCAATTCAGATCAGCAGTGCTTCTTTTGATAGGCCTGAGATGAAAGCCTTTATAATGAAATGAGAACCGAATAAAAAAGCAGATCATATTTTAGCCGGGGCCCATCCAGAAAGGAAAGAACATGCCGAAATTTATTGAAGAATACTTGTCTGTCAACGGGATCGAAGAATGTACTTTACAGTTTCCTGTAAATGAAAAGCCATTGCTCATCTATGTCCACGGCGGACCGGGTCAGTCCATGATGCCGTTTGCCGGATGGCTGAATAATAAGATCGACTTTGCAACTGTGGTCTATTACGATCAGAGAGGAACAGGCAGAACACAGCTGAGATCAAAATCCACAGCGGAAACGATCACGTTTGAACAGCTTCTCGATGATCTGAAAGAGACTATCCGGATCCTGAAAGAGAAATATCATAAGTCAAAAGTGATCCTTCTCGGCCATTCCTGGGGCAGTATACTGGCTACACAGTATGCCCTCCGATATCCAGAAGAAGTTGCCTGCTATATCGGCGTAGGTCAGGTCATCGATCACAGAAGAAGTGAGAAGGTCGGCTATGATCATCTGATTGAGTCATACGCTTCGCAGTTTGATGAAAAAGACAGAGGAATGCTAAAGAAGCTTGGGGATTATCCGTCTGATTGTACTTATGACAATGCTTATGAAATGATCACGACGATGCGAGATCTGCAGATCAAGTACAAGCTTGCCGCATCTGCTGCAGATTATCTGAAGATCGCATTCCATTCTTCAACATTCCGTTTAAAGGATCTGAAGGCGATGCGGCAGATCATGCAGAACATTCACCTGCTGGAGTATATGCTGGATTATTCGGTTGAAGAGGAAAAGGATTATGAGGTGCCGGTCTTCTATCTTCTGGGAAAGGATGACTGGCAGGTTGCCAGGGTTGTGGCGGAAGAGTATTTCGATACGATCAATGCTCCGAAAAAGGAGATCTTCCTGATCGACCATGCCGGTCATATTCCGAATGTGGATCAGCCCGATCAGTTCAACAAAGTTCTTGAAAAGATTGTATCTGAATATCAATAGTTCACTGTCTGCTTAAAACAGTATTACCAGACTATTTTATGAAAAGACCACTTGGCAGTCGCTGATTTGCTATATAGAGAGGTTTCATCATGGATGTAAAAAAGACAAATATAAAACGGTTTATAACATCAAGCGATATGATGATGATAATTTATTTTGGTGAAAAGCGATGAATTTGAATAATCTGACCAACAGACAACAGATGATCCTGTTGATACTGATTTCCGCCGACAGACCTCAGACGTCGCTTTCGATTGCGAACCGCCTATCTGTAAGCAGCAGAACCGTAAAAAGCGAGATGATTCAGATCGAAGATGTACTGAAGCAGAACGGGGCAAGGCTGATAGCCAAGAGAAACAGCGGTTACTCTATCGAGGTCGCCAGCGAAGAAAGATTTGCCGACCTGAGAGAACAGCTGCGGTCTAAAAGCGCACACATCAATCTGATGAACTCAAAAGAAGGGGAACTGTTTCTTTATCTGACCAGAAAACTGGTTGCCGGAAGCCAGTGGATCACTGAGACCAGACTTTGCAACGAATTCTATATCTCTCCGTTCCAGCTGAATTCGTTAATGAAAAAGATATCCTTGTTTTTTGAAAGCTTCCGTCTGAATCTTTTAAGCAGCACAAAGGGAGTGAAGATCTCAGGAAGTGAGCAGATGATAAGAGTCGCCATGACAGAACTGACAGAACTGCGTTCGGCAGACAGCGGAAACGCCGCTCAGGACGAACAGTTTGAAATGTGGACGGGCTGTTCCTTTCAGGAAAGACAGGACATCAGACATTGTTTTCTCAGGATTCTGAGAAGAAGCGGATACGCGGTAAGAGACAGCGCATCGCACAGGATCGCAATGTATCTGATTATCGCAAGGAACCGATATCAGGCAGGACACGGAATTGAGTACCTCTGCAACAACGACGGACAGCTGGAGAATACCGGTGTTTACAGGCTTGCAGAAGAGATCGTATCCGAATTAAGGAAACGGTTTTCAGGATTTGATCTGGACCAGACAGAGATTCTTTTTGTTGCGGCGCTGATCCTGTCAAATCTGGACGTGACGCTTGACGAGAATTATCAGAAAGCCGCGCCATATCTGAATGAAGAAATCACAAGAGCAGCAGACGAAGCAAGAAAAGCATTATATGAATATGCGAGGATCACGATCGAACCCGAAAGCAGGGCAGATCGCACGCTGAAGCAGATGCTGCTACCGATCGTTGCAGGGAAGAGATATGAACTGGACGGGTACGAACATTATGACTTTTCATCCGACAGGACCTATCAGAAAGATCCGCTGTGCATGCACGTCTCCTGGATCGTGTGCCGCGCTGTGGCGAAGACCCTTGACTGCCGCTTTTCGCTGTTTGACAATACGGCGCTTGCCTGCTGGTTTATGGGTGTCCTGATGGAAGAAAGGTATCCGATCAAAAAGCTTCGCATACTTACGACGCACTCTGTCGCCGGCGCTTTTGCAAAAACGCAGACAGAAGCGCTGAAAGAACTGTACTCATCGTTTATAGAAACAATCAGTCCCGTAGAACTGTATGAGATCAGAGATCTTCCGGAAAACTATTATGATGTCGTCCTGGCGGAAAACGTTGAACCGGGAAAATACGGAAAAGGCCTTTTCGGATACAACTACGACTATCCTGCCTGCAGAATAAAGATGGTCGATAACGGAACGGATTTCAGAACCATTTATAACGAAGTCCTTTCTCTCGCATATCAGACGGATACGCTGATACCGGATCTTTCATCGGTTCACATCTATCATGAATACGAGTATTTTTCAGAAAAACAGACATATCAGTTGTTTGCGGAAAGATACGGTTCGAAGCCCGACAAAAAGAAGCAGCTGTATCGCTTTATGTCGGAACAGAAAAACGAAAACCTCCTCATCAGCAACGAAACGGCGTTTGTTTTTGGCTGCAGCGAATGCTGCAAAGACGGCTATCTGGATCTGTATTATCTGACAAAACCAGGCAAGTGGTACGGTTCTTCAATCAGAAGGATCCTGTTTGTTTCCTGGCCGGATGACGCATCTATGATCAGATTAAAGACGGAGGCGGCTGTATTGAACCGCTTTGCGTCAGACCCGAATATGGCAGAAGATTTCTCTGCAGATCCGGAACAGGCGATGAAAAAAGCGCTTAGAGAATCTGTTTCCGTGACATGATTTCACTTATAAAATAACAGAAACCGCATATTTCACTAATTAAATGAAGAAAAGCGCAGAGCAAGCGCTTTCTTTTTTTATATGATTCAGTTAGGAGGAAATCGGAAGAAATGATAAAAGTTTTCTTCTCATCACACGGCCCGCTGGCTGACGGCATGATGGGCTCGCTTCAGATAATCTTTGGAACCTGTCCGAATCTTAAGGCGTTTTCGGCATACATGGATGAAAGAGACCTGCTGCAGGAAATCGATCGCTTCTATGAGGAAGAAGTCAATCCGGATGACGAGGTCCTGCTTTGCAGCGACGTTTACGGCGGCAGCGTCAATCAGGTCATGTTCCGCTGTCTTGGACGAAAAAACACCAGACTTGTAACAGGCGTCAACCTGGCGTTCTTTTTACAGCTGGCCTGTGCGGAAACGCTGAAAGACGGGGCCCTTGAAAGAATGATCGAAGAAAGCAGAAAGTACCTGTGCGAGGTAAAAGACGAGGTACCTGAAGAAAACGGATCAGACGATTTCTTTTCGGAGTGAGGTGTACGGAAATGATTAAAATGATCAGACTCGATGAAAGGCTCATCCACGGACAGGTCGCAACCAAATGGAGCAGACTCCTGGATGTGGATCGTATCCTTGTGGCGGATGACGAAGCGGCAGAAAACGAGATCGTTAAGAAATCGCTGATGATGGCGGCGCCGTCGGACTGCAAGACAACGGTCGTATCGGTTGACAGCGCAATCAGACTGTGCAACGATCCGCGCGCACAGCAGCTGAAGATCCTGCTGATCGTCAGTACACCGGAAAATCTGCTGAAGGTCACAAAGGAAGTCAAGGGAATTGAAAAGGTCAATATCGGCAACTACGGAAGGATCGCTTCAAAAATCAACGGACAGATTCGAGACACGTATACAAAGAATCTGTATCTGTACAGCGAAGAAGCGGAAATTCTGAAACAGGTGATCATGACCGGAACGGACTGCGTCGTCCAGACAATACCGGACGAGACTTCCAGGGATCTGAGCGCAGTATTACAGGAAAAAGAAAGGGGATAATATGACATTATCATCGGCACTTGTGTGTGCTTTCGTTTATTGGCTAATGCGTTATCTGGACAATACGACCGGATGGGATGCTATGGCACGTCCAATCGTTGTTGCGCCGGTAGTGGGCCTTGTTTTGGGTGATTTCAAAACAGGCATTATCATGGGAGCTTCTCTGGAAGCGATCTTTATGGGAATCAGCGCAATCGGCGGAGCGATCCCTGCTGACGCTCTTTCCGGAACAGTCATAGCTGTTGCGTATGCAATCGGCGCCGGTTCCGAAGGTGCGATGGAAACCGGTCTTGCCCTGGCAATGTCCATCGGTACACTGATGTCTTCAATCAGCAGCATGTTCACGCCTTTGTGGGCAGGTCTTGCGCCGTGGTGGGAAAAAGAAGCGGCTGAATGCAATCCTGTTAAGTTCTCGGCTCTGAACTGGATCATGGAAGGTGTCAGAGGACTGCCGCAGACGGTTGTCATTTTCCTGGGTGTTGCATACGGCGTATCCGGACTTCAGACTTTCCTGAATGTCTGTCCGGGTTGGGTCATGACAGGTTTGCGCGCAGCCGGATCGATGATGACGGCCGTAGGATTCGGAATCCTTCTGTCCATGATCTGGTCAAAAGAAATCGCCGTATTCTATTTCGTAGGCTTTATTCTTTCAAAGAGTCTGGGCTTAAGCAGCCTCGGCATCGCGGTAATCGGAGCCTGTGTTGCCATTACGATCTTCTTTGTTGAAAAACACGCCCTTGAATACGGGCAAAGGCAGAAAGAAGGTGCTTCTGAGGCAGATGTGAAAGAAAACAACGACGAGGAGGAATTCTTCTGATGAAAAAAATCAATGAACTTCAAGCCGAAGAAAAGTCGGTTCTGACAAAAATGTTCTGGAACAGCCACAAGGTATTCCACAACTTCAATATGACAAAAATGGAAGCGAACGGCTTCACGATGACAATGTCTCCTGCCATCGAGAGCATCTACAAAGATGATCCCGAAGCAAAGAAAGAGGCATATGTACGTCACCAGGCATTCTTTAATACGCATGCCGTCGCCATGAACTATATTGCAGGAATGGCATATGCGCTGGAAAAGGATTACTACGCAGGCAAAATTCCTGAGTCGACGATCAACGCCGTCAAGGCATCTCTGATGGGTCCGACAGCAGGCATGTTTGACTCCCTGTTCTTCAACTGTCTCAGAGTCATCGCTGCCGGCGTCGGTATCGGCCTTTGCGCATCGGGTAACATTATCGGCTCTATCCTGTTTATTCTGATCTATGGTGTCACGCAGTCTGTCTGCAAGTACTATCTGACCGTTCTAGGCTATACGTCAGGTACTGAATTCATCGACAAAGTCTATAACAGCGGACTGATGTCAATCGCAACAAGATGCGTTTCCATTCTGGGTCTTCTGATGGTCGGCGCCATGACGGCAACAACCGTCTCCTTCCCGTTAAACTGGACGATCAACGTCGGCGATACGTCTGTTGTGTTCCTGGATCTGCTTGATGCGGTATATCCGGGCATCATGAGCGTCGTTCTGGTTCTGCTGATGATGTATCTGATTAAGAAGGGGAAACGTCCTTCGTTCCTGGTGTTCTGCATCCTTCTCTTAGGTTTGATAGGAGCTTTCCTGGGAATCTTCTAAAGACAACAAACCAATCAGAAAAGAAAAGAGGCAGGAAATGAAAAGGCAGATAATCATTGCTGCCGATGACTTTGGATTCAGTGAAGCATTTAACATCGGAGCCGTTAAGGCGTGCAGAAAAGGTGTTGCGACCGTATTGAACCTGCTGTGCAATATGCCGGCGACGGAAAACGCGATCGAAATATGGAAAAAAGAGTGTCCGCACATTCAGCTGACAGCACATATCAACTTCGTGCAGGGAAGACCCGTCAGTGCGCCGGAAGACATCAGGTCACTGGTGGATGAAAACGGGAACTTCTACCGCAGCCGCTGCTGGAAAAGCGACCTGAATGATTCCGACAAGTGCAAAGGAAACATTTATCCTGATGAGGAAGATCTGTATCGGGAATGCATGGCACAGCTGAACAGATTTGAATCGCTGACGGGGGTCCGACCGGCACATTTCGATGCGCACAGCGTCATGACAAAAGCGATGGCCCGCGCATTTGAAAGAGTGGGAAAACAGACCGGGATACACAACCCCGTCTCACAGGAGAAACAGCCCGATCGATTTGTGATGGTATATGAGCTTCCCATGCGCGACAGGGACGGCAGCAGCATACTGTCGCGGGGGGCGCGTCCGGAAGACTGGCTGAACGACAGCGCGGGTCTGTTGGAGTGCCCGCACCCGATCAATGTTCTGCATTTTCATCCGGGATATGTCGATAAGTATATTCTGGAGCATTCATCACTGACGACTCCGAGATGTTATGACCTGGAAACGCTATGCGATCCTTCCGTAAAGGAATGGATACAGAAAAACCAGATCATCCTTACTGATTTCGATCACGTGCTGGCAGACCGTCAATCCTGACAGCACAGTTCAGAGTCAAAGCGACAGTTTATAAAACAGAACAAAAGACCATCAGCGCCGATGGTCTTTTATATGTATTGAAATACAAGAAGTTTTTAGATTAGATGGTTTCTGTTTGTAACATTCATAATGGTTCTTTTCTTACTATCAGCATAATGCGATATCGATGAGAATGTCATTTGTGGTTGAAACCCATTATTCTTTCCACTGATACTGTTGTATCGAATTAACTTACGACTTGTAATTAAGTCGACGGCTAGTCGACGGTTAGTCGACAGTCATGCGAGGAGGAACGTATGTCGATACCTATTACCATAACAAACTTCGTATAGATAGACAGACTCACCTAATCCGAACTATTTAGTTGGCAAAGTAAATGGCATAGTATGATTGGCTGAATAAGAATGATGATTATGATATCGATATCGTATTTGCGATCATCGATGATAAGATCCTGAAGGTGGGTATGGACACTGCAAAGGATCTTGGCATCGAACTTAAAGAAGATCAAGATGAGCTTTGATATCTATATCGAAGAAATGAAAAGACTTGGGTGGAAAGAAGAAGATCTTAAGAAAGATTACGAACTGCATGAAAACGAAATAAAAAGCGGACAGGAGTTTCCGTGGTTTCCCACGCCGCGACCTCCTATACAGAAGCAGGAATCAAAATGCGATTGAACAAGAAGGAGATGCATAATCTCCTTTTTCGATGCAGAATGCAAAGTTGCTATAATTGAATGAGAATATGAAAACGATCAGAGTCGTAGCAGCAATTATCGAGCAGAATGGAAAGATCCTGATCGCCAGAAGATCCTATGGAGATCTTGCCGGATTCTGGGAATTCCCAGGCGGAAAATACGAAGAAGGCGAGACCGGAGAACAGGCGATCAAACGGGAGATTAGAGAAGAATTTGATGTTGAGATCGATGTGAAAAAGTATCTTTGTACGGTCGAACATCAATATGATTTTCATCTGGTGATGGATTGTTTTATCTGCACATTAAAGTCAGAAGAAATAATCTTGCACGACCATTCCGCAATACGTTGGATCGATCCGACAGAAGAAAACATCGACTGGTGTCCGGTGGACTGAAAAGTTATTAGAAACTATATCGCTCTTGATAAGGGATGAATCCTTGTGTTTGAAAGGGGCCAAATGAAAAAACATAAGTATATAAATGTTTTTATCTGTCTGATGCTGTGCCTGTCGACGATAACAGGCTGCACAAACAGTGTTGAAAAAGAAGAAACAGAAACAAGTGAGGAAGAGATCGTGGAAGAAAGCTTAGTAAAAACAGTGGAATTCGATGGAAAACAGATGGAT
>JAFRQF010000003.1 GCA_017428765.1 Erysipelotrichaceae bacterium | reverse complement strand
CCGGTATGCATCTGGTATTAGCCGTCACGATGATGACTGTCATGTTCACGACAGGCCATGAAGGCATCGTTTCCCCGGCTGCATGCTGCGCAACGTTTGCCGCCTTCGGTATGGCTCTTGGTGCAGCTTTACTGATCAAAGATAAAGAAGAAAAATCAGAAAATATCGGTTACTTCATCGCCGGTTTCTTAGGCGGCGTCACTGAACCGGCTTTATATGGCACAGGCGTCAAATATCGCAAGCCTCTGGTCGGAATGGCGATCGGTGCTGCATTGGGCGGTCTGTATGCCGGTCTGATGCACGTCAATGTCTATGCTTTGACTTCAACCAACGTCCTGATGGTTCTGGGTTACATTGGCGAAGGAACAGGCAATCTTGTCAACGGTATCATCTCTTGCGTGATCGCCATGGTGGGTGCTGCTGTCGCAACTTATCTGCTTGGGATCGGCGAAAAGAAATAAGTATATGAAAAGAATATTGATCAGAGCTGATGACCTCGGTTTTTCCCGGGGCATCAACCTCGGGATCGCCGATACCGTCAAAGCCGGTCTGATCCGCAGTGTCGGCGTGATGGCCAACATGGAAGAAGCGGCTTCCGGTGTTGAGATGATCAAAGGATACGACGTCTGCCTTGGTCAGCACACCAACATCTGTGCCGGCCGGCCTTTAAGCGATCCTTCGCTGATCCCTTCCCTGGTTCAGGAAAACGGTGAATTCAGAACATCAAAAGAGTATCGGGAGAACTTCAAGAACGGCAACGATATCGTCAATGTCGATGAAGCTGTCATCGAGATCGAAGCTCAGTATGAAGAGTTCAAGAAACTGACCGGTGAAAAGCCACACTATTTTGAAGGCCACGCGATCGCTTCCGTCAACTTCATGAAGGCGCTGGCGATCGTTGCCAAGAGGCATCAGCTGAAGATGCCGCCGATGTCTTTCGATACAGAGCTGCTTGACTTCAATGGCAGGAAACTGCGGATGACGATCGACAGCATGGCTCCGGATTATGATCCGTATGCTTCACTGAAAAGACTGGTGAATGATCCAAACGAAGAGATCACCGAGATCTTCGTTGCCCATCCCGGCTATCTGGATGCCTATATCTTAAGAGTCTCTTCACTCACTCTCAATCGGGTCAAAGAGGTGGAGATGCTTTGTGATCCGAAAATGATCGATTGGATCAGAAAACAGAATGTTGAACTGATCACATACGACGAACTGTAATAAAAGAAATGGAGATTATGATGAAACGCACTTTTATTGCCCCAAGCAAGTATATTCAGGGTCCTCATGAACTGGAAAACATCGGAACTTATGCAAAGAAACTGGGTAAGAAAGCCATGCTGCTGATTTCGGAAGGCGGCAAAAAGCGCTTTGGCGAACTGCTTGAAAAATCCTTTGTCAAGGAAGAAATGGCTTATGTCATCGAAGCATTCAACGGCGAATGTTCCAAAAAAGAGATCAAGCGTCTGGATGATGTCGTTAAAGCTGAAGGCTATGATGTCATGGTCGCTGTCGGTGGTGGCAAGATCTTTGATACAGCCAAAGCGGTTGCATATTACAATGACATCCCGGTGATCATCTGTCCGACGATCGCCGCGACGGATGCTCCTTGTTCTGCCTTATCCGTTATCTATACGGAAGAAGGTGAAGTAGAAGAATACCTCTTCCTGAAGCAGAATCCAAATGTTGTCCTGGTGGACAGTTACGTCATTTCCAAGTCCCCGGTGAGATTAACAGTCTCAGGTATGGGCGATGCATTAGCGACCTACTTTGAGGCAAGAGCCTCCTATAAACATGATGGCAATAACTTTGCGGATGGCAAGGCTTTACATACCGGTATCGCTTTGGCGAAGCTGTGCTATGAGACCCTGCTTGCTGAAGGTTATAAGGCAAAGACAGCCCTGGAGAAAGGCGCATTGACGCCTTCTGTTGAAGCGATCATCGAAGCCAATACTCTGCTTAGCGGCCTGGGATTTGAATCCGGCGGTGTGGCAGCTGCTCATGCAGTCCATAATGGCTTCAGTGCTTTGGAAGAGTGCCATAAGATGTATCATGGTGAAAAGGTCGCTTTCGGTGTTATTACACAGCTGGTATTGGAAAATGCACCGGAAGAAGAACTTAATGAAGTTCTGGACTTCTGTATCTCCGTCGGCCTTCCGGTCACTCTGAAACAGATCGGTGTTGAAGAATTTGACTACGATAAGATCCTGAAGGTTGCCAAGATCGCTTGCGCACCGACGGATACTGCAGTCAACATGCCGTTTGACATCGATCCGGAAATGGTCGCAAATGCGATCATTGCCGCAGACGCGTTAGGAGAAAAAAGGCTTCAAAGCGCCAGATAAAAGGAAACGAAGAATGTTTTGAGCCTGATGATGTTCATTACCGGATCATGGCTATATAAATGATTTCTTTCTTGGTAAGCAGGTAGTTTAACTATCTGCTTTTTTGTACTTCACACGGGTAGATATTATTGATATTTTTAGAGTCCGAAAATGCATCAATAGAGTTCGGTTTTAGCTTTTGATGCGAAAACACCTCACAGGGTGTGCCTTAAAGAGTTGTATTATGTGATAATAAAGTATAAAGGATGATGATCTGATGAATAAGGTGATAGTCATATTTTTCATGTTTGCCTTTCTTGGATGGGTCTGGGAAAGCATATACTGTACGGCAAAAGACAGAATGTGGGCCAATAGAGGATTTCTCTACGGACCGATCTGTCCGATATACGGATGCGGGGGAATCATAGGTCTTTTCGCGTGTGATCTTGTAAAGGGCGGTGTCCTGCCCCAGCTTAGTCCCTGGCAGATGTTTGCTGCAGGTTTTGTCGTAAGCATGATCCTTGAGTATCCGACTTCCTGGGTCCTTGAAAAACTGTTTCATGCAAGATGGTGGGATTACAGCAGAGTCCCTCTCAACATCAACGGAAGGACAAGCGTGCCTACTTCGATCGCGTTTGGTGCGGTATCTATTCCGATCATGAAAACCATACTGCCTGCAGCGGATACTCTGATAGAAGCGGTTCCTGAAAGCACGATCAATCTGGCGGCGTTGCTGCTGGTGGCTGTGTTTTCTGCAGACACTACTCTGACGGTTTCTGCGCTTACCGATTTTCAGAAGAAGGTTACGGCAATCGATGATGCGTTTCAGAACCGTATGACAGACACAGTTGAACACATAGTGAACGCCCAGAATCATTTCCACAAGAAGGCCATCGAGAGAATACCTGCGTTTATGCTATCAGGGCAGAAAGCAGAGATTGCAAAGAAACTAAAAGAGAACAGGATCTCTGAACTCATTGCTAGATACAGAAGATCCAATAAGAGATAAAAAGGTGAAAATAATAAATGAAATCAAAAAGGAATGGCTGATCGATCGAGCCGAGTCTATGCATGCGGTGATCGAATCAGAAATAGCAGAACTGAAACAAAGAATCGAAAGACGGGAATCCGCCATCCTGCATATGGAAACCAAATTCCGGGATGAAGAGGCAGACCGGTATATTGCATTGATGGATCAGGAAGAAAACGATGAAGCAGCACCGAGGCTTGTTGTGGATCTGAAGAAGGAACACGACAGGGACAAGGACCTGGTTCTTGAACGAACGCTCTTAGAACGTGAGCAGCTGCACCTGATTGCGCTCAGACAGGACAGGGAGATCTATCTGTTCTATCTTGAAAGAAACGAGGAGGAATAAGAAGTGTCTAATATCGCATACATTAGGGTTTCGTCTGACTCGCAGCATCTCGACCGCCAGGAGGAACTTTTCAAGGGATATAAAATCGATAAATTCTATATGGAGAAGGTCTCTGGTAAAAACATTAAAGACCGTCCGGAGTTACAGAAGATGATGGATTATGTCCGTGAGGGAGATGTCGTCTATGTGGAATCCATCTCCAGATTCGGTAGATCGTTGCAGGATCTGTTAAATCTTATCAATCAGTTAAATGAAAAAGGCGTGCAGTTCAAATCTCTGAAAGAAGGAGACATAGATACGACGACACCGACTGGTAAACTGGTCTTCTCCATCTTTGCCTCATTGGCGGAATTTGAAAGAGAGACGATCAGACAGCGCCAGGCAGAAGGCATCGCCATCGCCAAAGCCAACGGTGTATATAAAGGCCGTGTCAGAAAAGACATCAACCGGAACGATTTCCTATCTTTATATAACAGGTGGCAATCCAAGGAGATCACGAAAGAGTATATGCGAAAGAAACTGAACGTATCACTCTCAACTCTTGATCGGAGAATCGCTCAATACAGGAAGACCGGTGAATAGTGTATCTTCTCTGCAATGCCAGGATCATTTATTCGGCCATCGTTAAAATGTTGCATAGTATTACAGTATAATGAATATTATAAGAATGTATGGCCACTTTGGCAGAAGGGAGCTGATAATGAAAAAGTTATCACTTATTCTTGTTTCTTTGCTGATGTCTGTGTGTCTGTTTGGCTGTGCAACGAATGATGCAGCAGTACCCGAAAATGTTCAAACGATCGATGTGAGCGAACCGGTCGAAAGCGACGATCCTTTTGCCCGTGCAGTCAGCGAAAAAGAGAATTCAGCTGAACTGAGCAGAGGCACGTTCACCCCTTATATGCTTTCCGGGAACGAAGTGAACTGGTCTGATTTTGATTTCCTTGAAGAATGGATGTATACCGGTTTTCCTGAGGATGTCTATTATCCTTATGCCAGCTACATGCCTGGTGAATGGAAATTCAGGATCTACTATCTGAATGATGATCCTAACGATGGTTTTGTCTTCAATGAGATCGGCTTGGCTGATATCGATATCGATTATGACAATGCGATATTCTATATCGATCTGCATCCGCGTCTCGGTTCTTTCAACGACGATGTTTTTGAAGAGAGCGATGAGGATGTCGGCTATTCGACTTTCGCCGGCGGTTTCGAAGGCGATGGCATAAAGCTCGTCGATGAAGAGGGCGAACTGATCATCTATGTCTATTCCTACTTCGCTTATAAAGGAAGGGAATACATCTATTCGACATTGTACATGTCAGAAGAAGACTACTGCATGCTGGTGTTCACCAGAGGCCAGAATTAAGCTTAGCGGCAGCGTTAAAAGAGCTTGTAAGGAGATAGCGGAGATCCGCTCCATATCTCCTTTTTATTTTTTTTCAAAAGCAGAGAGATCTGATCCTGAAGGTGGAAACAAACGTGAGGAAAACAATTGATGAAAGAGAAATACAGACATCCTGCTTTCAGATTGGGATGAAACTGAAAACACTTTTATCAGTGCTGTTCAGAAAGACGGCGTCATTTATTTAGTTGGCTTGAAGTATGGATGATGCGTTTAGAAACAATATCATAGTATTCGTGGTCCAAGGTTATTTTCCATCAAAACTTATGATCTCCGCCCAGGGGCAGAGTTCTCTGTGTTTGCTGTCGAATGCCGATATGTACAGCATCCTTCCGCCATCTCAGATCAGCTGTTCCGTTTTATGATCATCATCCTCAAAGTTCCCGTCAGATCGAAGATCTCTTTGCCGATCTCACAGAGCTTGTATGATGCGCCACCGGCACCTCCATAACGTATTTCTGCTGTATATCGTCCTTCCTGCACATCAAGACACACCTTCCAGCAAGATGAATTATCGGCGCATCCTTCTCCCTGTATATATATATCTGTCTGGCATATGGTAAATTCCTGAACATGATGTTTTCATGGATAACGGATCGTTCGCAATACGATCGATCATTCTGATCTTATTATACAGAGGCTCCACGGCATAGACCGAAAGTCTTCATAGATCGGATCACATTCGTGATCTTATGCAAAGATCATATAGATGTTTGAACTGAAGAAGCGTGATCGATCAAAAGACTCAGCTGAATGCTGAGTCTGTGTTTTTTATGATTCAATCGTTTATGTCATTTTATGTGGCAGAAAACATCATCGTATCAGCAGGATCCCGTCCCAATACAGATAAAGGATCTCGTTTTCATCTTCATCAAAATCGAAACTGATGTATTTGAAGATGATCTTGTTCCCATCGGCTGTTTCATATTCAATATGATCTTCTTCATATTCACTGCTTTTCGTCTCATCCAGAGCTGCAAAGAAGGTTTTCAGTTCCTTGTCATAGCTGTCGTTCTGCTACTGCGAGATGAGCTGAAGCTGTTTGTAGCCGCTGATATCGATCGCCTGATCCTCCAGATCGATACTGTAATGGAAAGAGCGGATCTATGCGGATTTCCGGATCCTGATCCTGCTGAAGAGACGGCCGAAGAAAAGCCGGATAAGCCGTTTTTTGTTTCCTTTAAACAAAACAACATCGTTTTCATCAACGATCCTGCTGCCGTAGATCAGTTCTTCGTAGACCGGGATGATGTCTGCGGTCCGGGAATAACGGGTATCCTTAAGCCTTAAGGCAAATTCGCTGAGCGTCTCGTTCTTTCTGAGACCTGATCCCATCCGTTTGAGCAGCCGGAGGCTTTGTTTGAAAAGGATCCTGATCTTCTGCGCCGGAGGCAGTCTGTCAAAGCGGATCTTATGGATTACTTCAAAGACTGGGATCAGGACGGACACGAAAGCGATGCAGATAAGAAACATCTGTACGAAACGGACAAGATCCGTATTTCTGTCATCCTGAGCGGAAATGAACCCGCTGTCTGTCACTTCTTCAATAGAAACGGTCTCCTGTGTGCCGGCTGTTGAATGAGACGGGGGAGTCGGTTCAAAATCCAGCCAGCCGAAACCGTCCAGATAAACTTCCGGCCAGGCGTGGGCCATGTAAGAGTGGACATCGGCCTGACCATTTCTTAAGGAAAAAGCATAACCCTGGACAAAACGGGCCGGCAGGCCCTGAGCTCTGGCCAAAAGGACAAAAGCCGTCGCATAGTGCACGCAATAGCCTTTCTGACTTTCAAAAAGCAGGTAGTCCAGAAAATCGGCGGCGGTATTCACGCTTTCCGGCAGCACGCCTGGCGCCAGATCGTATTGCAGGGAACGGAGAAGTTTTTCGATGGCCAGCAGCTTTTCATAGTCGGTGGCAGCATCTTTGACCGTTTCTTCAAGAAGTCCGGCGGTTTTCGCGGAAAGCAGCGGTTTTTGACCGTAGATGTCACGGATCGTTTTCTGATAGGTTTTATAGCCCTCAAAGGTGCAGATCTTCGGATCGGCCGAAGTGACGATCTTCAAAGCTTCACTGAAGGTGTCGGCATCGACGGGTCTTTGGTCGGCGATCGCGTTCTTAAGATCTTCGTCATTGCGGAAGAAGTGATAAAAGCGGATCCTGTAGGACGGTTTTATCGTTGAGTCAAAAAAGAGGTCGCCGCCGGACTGAGTGAGCGGTGTCTTCTCGATATAAGGCAGGGACTTGAGCGGATGAAAGATGTGGGCGGTCACGATGCCGCTGCAGTCGATGTCAAGATAGACGTTTCGCAGATGATCGAAATAAATGTCTCCGTCCGAGGAGATGACGGCACAGAGGCTCTCAAGAACATCGTAGGTCCGGTAGTCGAGTCTGCTTTCGTCGGTCTTGATCCAGTGCAGGTCTTCAAAGGTATCAAAGGTCTTGCCGCCGAGTTTGATGGTGTCTTTTCCGTAATAACTGGAACTGACCTTCATGATCCTGCGGGAATTTTTATAGAGACCGTTTCCCAAAGAAACAACATCCGAGAACCCGGTAAAAAGACTGTCGCTGTCGCTTGAAGAAGAAAAGTTGTGCTTATTGACAAGGCTTTCCCATTTGGCTCTGATCCACCAGCCGGGGCCTTTGAGGAAATCCCATTCGTAGGGTTTGTCCGGGAGTTGGAAACGGCCGAGCATCAGGATCATCAGCAAGATAAACGGTGCCAGATAGAGACTGTGCATGTTCAGATCGGTGTTCCCTTGTTTTGGCCAGCGGATCTGAATGATCTCAACGATATTGATCAGCAGAAAAAAGAAGAACGGCAGAAAAACGGCCTTGTCTGTTTTGGCTTTATCGACGATCGACAGAAACAACAGGAAGAAGCAGGCGCCGATCACAAGATAACGGCTGAAAGGATGGCGTTCGATCGCTTTGATGATAAGAAGACACGATAAACAGACGACGCCGATCAGCAGATAGCGGTCGGCATCGGCCGGCAAGCCGCAGATCAGGAAGTAAAGAAGGAATATGGTGGCAGACGATATGCTTATCAACAGGCGTCTTTGTTTGTTCTGATATAGCAGGAAAAGAAAGAAGAAGTCTGAACTCAGGCAAAGCGGAACGACGGGGATCTCCGGATCGGAAAAAAGACCCAGGCAGACCGCCAGGCTCAGAGGTAGCAGATGGATGAGGTCACGCAATAGATCGAAGATCATAGTACCTCTCTTAAGTCGTCATCCGTTTTGATGAAGAGGAAGCCGGTGTTTTCGCCGCTTTGGATCTGACTGAGAGCAACATCGGGCCGATCGCCGATCACGACGACGGTCAGCGGCAGATCACGCTGCCGCAGCAGTCCGATCAAAGAGGAATAGGACGGATCCATCCGGCCGAGGATCAGAAAGACCATCGCTTTATTGAACAACGAATTTGAGGAAAGGATCCCGCTGCAGAGAGCAGCCGGCCTTTTGGCGCTGCTGAAGCGGAAAGCCGAGAGCCGTTCGTAGTTTGTTTCAAAACTGTGCAGGGAATCGCCGCTCAGTTCCTTAATGGTTTCTTCTTCAAGGTAAATGGTCACCGGGATCGCTTTCTGCAAGAAGAACAGATCCAGGGCGATGACGGTTTCCAGGATCTTGTTTTCAATGGGCAGATATTCCCTGGGGTCTTCTGTATAGCGGCAGGAGTCCATGATCAAAGCGATACCCTGACGCTCTTCACCGTTCATCTGTCTCATCATCAGTTTCTGCGAAGCGGCAGAAACTTTCCAGTTGATGAATCTGAGATCGTCACCGGGGATGTAGTCTCTCAGTAAAAGGTCGGGGACATTGCGCCTGAACCTGTTTTCTCTTAAGGTATTCAAGGTCTCCTTGTTCGATCTGAGATCATCGAGCCGGATGATGTCCGGCTTTACCCTGACGAACAGCGGTCTTTTAAGATCGCGGGTGAAGCTGAAGAGCCGGAAGAAGTCCTGGATCACAACGGCTTTGATGCCGATGTGGTATTCGCCGCGATAATGGCAGATCAAAGAATCCCTTTTGACGATGCGGCCGCCGAAGAAGAGTTCATATTCGCTTCGCATGTCCCGTTCGCTGACGGAAGAATAATCCGGAAAGAAAAAGACGCGGATACCGGAAAAAGGAATGAAACTGTCGTTCTGCAGGACGAATCTGTAATCGGATCGATGATTGGCGATCAGATCGTGGCTGTTGATGTGCTGATCGATCCAGAAATAGTGATTGACCAAAAATATATAAAAAAGCGACAAAAAAGGGATCATCGTAAGCAATATGAAAAAACCGTATGCGGTCTGCGTGCCGGAAACGGTGATGAAGATCAGGGAAAGGATCCACAAAATCATCAGGATGATCCGGTTTCTGCGCATTCTTTCACTCCAGCGGGATCTCTATAGAGGAAATAAGCTTTCTGAGAAGAGGATCGACGTTCTTTTTGAGGATCCGGGCTTCGGAGCTCAGGACCAGCCGGTGGTGCAGGACGTTGATTGCCGTTTTGCGGACATCATCCGGTTTGACGAAGTCCCTTCCTTCGATCAGAGCCCTTGCCTGTGCGGCTCGTATCAGCATCAGCATCGCCCGGGGACTGGCGCCTAAGACAAAGTTTTCATCTTCTCTGCTTGCGGCGATGATGTTTTGAACATATGCCAAAAGACGGTCACTGACATGGACCTCTTCGGTCTTTTTCTGCAAAGCCAGGATGTCTTCGCCTTTGCAGACGGCCGGCGGGGTCTCAACGGTTTTTCCGTTAAGAAAATCTTTGCCCAATCGGATCTCTTCGTCCTTATCAAGATAGCCGATCGAAAGTTTCATCATGAAACGGTCCAGCTGGGCTTCCGGCAGAGGATAGGTCCCGAGGAATTCAATCGGGTTCTGGGTCGCAATGACCATAAAAGGCTGCGGAAGCTGATGTTTCTGACCGTCAACACTGACCTGCCCTTCCGCCATAGCTTCAAGCAAGGCGGCCTGGGTCTTCGGTGAGGCCCGGTTGATCTCATCGGCGAGGATCAGCTGATGCATGATGGCGCCTTCCTTGTAGGTGAAGTCGACGCTCGTCATGTTGTAGATCGAAACGCCGGTCACATCCGACGGCAGCGTATCCGGAGTAAACTGGATCCGGCCGAAACTGCAGTCGATGCTGGAAGAAAGAGTCCTGGCCAATGTGGTCTTGCCGACACCGGGCACATCTTCAAGTAAGACATGGCCCCCGGAAAGAAGACAGATCAAAAGATCATCCACGACATCTTCTTTTCCCACGAAATAAGAATTGATCTGATCTCTGAGTTTCTTTATCATTGTTTTGATCGTTCCTGTATATAAGTATTATACCTGAACCGGACAGAGACACAAACAAGCACGACCGGGCAGGAAACGGCGGAGGACCGTGTTTGGAGCGGATCGACGTCCGGTCAGAGTGTGACCGATATTGAAACAGCGTACAGTTGACGGATGTTCCATAATTCAAGCCTGTACCATCCCGCATGTTAAAATGATATAAGCTGATAATAGCCGATGCAGATCGGCAGGATCATAAGTATTACAGGTAAACAAAATGGAAAAAAAGAATAACAAAAATAAGCGGGTCTTTCGCGGCATCAATGGGTTAGAAGTTGAAAGCATGGCTCATTTTTCAAGTTTGTAACAAGCGAAAGAAGATTGATATGATGAAATGGGAAAGCTTTAGAACTGATCTTTGATGAAAGCTCTTCATACAAAGATAGAATTTGGGAATATGCGCTATAAAGACTCTGTGATTCTGATGCAGCAAGGTTATCGCAAATAAAAAAATGGGGACATTTGCATCGTAGTCTCTGCTCGGTTGAAGAAAATTTGTTGTTGACAACGCTTTCGTAATTGTTAAAATAAAGTTGTATTTAGGATGATTACTCCCCTTGGAGGTCTGACCTAAACGGAAGTTTGTTTTGGGCAGAGCAGGGGGAGTTTTTATTTTCTTTAGGTAATTGTATGAAAGTCATCAAAAGCATCAACAACAACATTGCGTTATGTTTGAGCTCTTCCGGGAAAGAGATCATTGCTTTTGGTAAGGGCATTGGCTTTGGCAAGCCTCCTTACGAGATCGAACTGAAGAGGATAGAAAAAACATTTCAGAACGTTCAGAAGATCCATCTCGATCTGATCAACAGCATCCCATCAGATGTTTTAAAAATTGCTATCCAGACGATAGATTATGCAAAAAGCATTATCGACCAGCCGATCAGTAATAATATTGCAATCACCTTGGCGGATCATATCAATTTCACGATCGAGCGCTATAAAAAAGGTCTGGCGATCAATCTTCCGATTGTTCACGATATCGAATATCTTTATGAGCAGGAGATAGAGGTCGGTCGAAAATGTCTGGAGTTGATCAAAAAATACCTGAAAGTGTCTTTGCCAAAAACGGAAGCTGCTTATATCGCTCTGCATATTATAAATGCAGAGTCCAAAGCTTCAAGGGATGAGACCAACATCAATGAGACAGTCATACACGACATTACCGGAATAATTGAAGAAGAATACAACATCGAATTGAACAAGGATGATGCCGGATATTCAAGGTTTGAAACGCATATGTACTACCTTCTGAAACGCGGAAAAAACAATGAGCTGATCGTTTCACAGAATTCAAAGATGTATGAATCGCTGAAAGAGGCTTTTCCGAAAACAGAAGACTGTATCGTCAGGATCAGAGATTATTTCAAGGATAAACTGAAGATTGAGCTGTCGGATGAAGAATGTCTCTACCTGATGATCCACATCAACAAATTATGTACCAGAGAGGATTGTAACTGAGTCATATCAGGCAATACCCCGAGGCGAAGCAAGAGGAGATCCTGTTTTGCCAGGGGTTTTTATTTTATTTTGGCGAAACCATCACGTGATCGCGACACGTGATGTTAAGCATAAGGAGATAAAAAATGGCAAAGAAAAATTATTCTGAATTATCAAAGAAAATTATTGAACTCGTTGGCGGTAAAGACAATATCGTTGACATTAGACATTGTATAACAAGACTCCGCTTTGACTTGAAAGATAACGGTCTGATCAAAGAAGAAGAATTGAAATCTGTAAAGGGTGTTGTCGGTCTCAATCATGCCGGTGATGAACTTCAGCTGATCATCGGTCAGGATGTTGCTGATCTGTACCCGGTTATCGCAAAAGAGGCGAATATTGTAGCAAGCAACATGATCAATGAGAATCTTGATAAAGAAAAACTGACGATAGGCGGATTATTCAATAAAGGTCTGACGACGATCGCCGCCTGCGTATCGCCATTGCTGCCGATGATGATTGCGGGTGGTATGATCAAGGTTTTGTACTATGCCTTAAACATGCTGGGGATTCTTCCTGCTGATTCATCGACTTACAAAGTATTATCTTATATTGGCGATGCGTGGATCTATTTCTATCCGATTTTCGTTGCACAGTCTGCGGCAAAACAGTTTAAATGCAATCAGGGTCTTGCAATGCTGCTGGCATCCGTTATCGTATATCCGGCTTTCCTTGCAAATGTAGGAACTGGCGTCCCTGTAACATTATTCGGACTTCCAGTATATATTACAAATTATGCATATACTGTTTTACCGGCCATTCTGATGACTTATGTGTTAAGCATCGTCGAAAGATACGTTACAAAATATTCGCCTGCTTCATTAAGAAATCTTCTTGTACCGTTTATTACAGCTCTGATCATGCTTCCGCTTGATTTGGTTGTTGTTGCACCAGTCGGATATTATATCGGTACATATGTAGTTGCTGCAGTTAAGTGGATTCAGGCAACATTCGGCTGGATTTCCGTTGCAATTTATTGCGCAATAACTCCGTTGATGGTTATCACAAGCATGCACAGGCTTATGACTCCATATTGGGTCGGCGCTCTGACTGCGGATGGCAAAGAAGGCCTCTGCATGCCGACCGGTATCGTTTCTAATGTTGGCTTAGGTGCTCTTGCTTTTGCGATTGCTGCCAAGGTCAAAAATAAGGATGTAAGATCCCAGGCTTTCTCTGCGGCAGTTACTGCTTTCATTGGAGGTATTTCTGAACCGACATTATTTGGTTTTGTTACTAGAAGTAAGAAGCTGCTAGCTTCTATCATGATCGGTAACTTTGTCGGGGGTGCGATCCTCGGGCTGAACCATGTCGTCGTTTATGCAAACCCAGGTGTTACAGGTGTGTTTGCGATCCTGGCGGGTGTCGGTGAGAATCCGTCCAATGTTGTATGGCTGGCCGTTGCCGTTGCTGTGGGCTTTGTGACCACGTTCTTGGTGACGTATCTGTTTGGTGCTGATGAGAAAGAGATCGTAGAATAAATAGGAAAAGAAAGCTTTGCATGAACGTGCAAAGCTTTCCTCTTGAAAGGAGGATATCTATGCTGAATAAAAGTCAGAAGATCGTTGCGGCACAGAACATGCAGTCTTTATTGATTCAATATTTGAATCGAATGATTGATTACAAAAGTATAGAAAGTCTTTTTTCAGAAGAAATGAGTGCATATCTTTCTTTCAGTAAAGAACGGATTCGGAGCAAAGCTGAAATTATTAGAGCATTCAAAACGCAGCAATTATCATATTGTTTCAGAATGCTGAATACACCTGCTTTCATGTTTGATAATCATAACAGTAAAGCGCTCTGGGATGTTTATGCGTTCTCCTTTGAAGGGAACAAAGTCAGATATTCGATTGAACATTTTGATGTTTCTTATGTGGAAAAAGGGGATAGGTTATTCATTTCGGATATGCAATGGGACAAACTTGTGGATCTTGTTCCTTGGGGATGCGAGTGTATTTCGGAAATGAATGTTGATCCTCTAGAATTTTCATGCTGTCCTTCTGATTGCGATCCAGAGGATTTTGTCGAGATACAGAAGATCCAGTCAAGGTTTTCACACTTTAACAGAAAAAATGCAATCGATCTGTTTTCCGACCATAAACCAAAATTTTCTGTTTCCTTTTTAGCTGAAGGAACAAAATCAGGAAAAAGAGAGATCGCTGAAACATTAGATATGATCGGTAAAGAAGAGATCAGAAGAGGAGCATTCATTGGCATTCCGCTGATCTCAACGCCTTATATCGTGAACGAAAAAGATAAAAATCATGCCTGTGCCAGCTGGATATGTATGTACGTCAGCTTCGGAGAAATGAATAAAGACGGCAAAAGGGCAGTAGCACTACATCTGGGAAGACTGAAGCAGAAATATGTCAAAGAGAACAGAAAAACGTGGAAAATAGATGACTTCGATTTTGAGGAGAGTTTTTCTTTTGTTCCTTACTACTATTCCCATAATGAAAACAGCAGATATGACAGAATTTCCAAACCGGAAAGGAAATGGCTGTTTGGATGTGAGAATATGGGTGGCACATATCCGGAAGATGTATTTGAGATCGAATCTCTGATCCCGCAGTGGACTTACAGGCTCCGTTCCGGAGATCAGGTCACGATCTTGGATACGATTATGAACTCGAGGGAAAGAGAGATCTCACGCAGCATGAGAGGCTTTTCGAATACAAGAGTATATGGAGCAGATGAATTCAGAGAATATCTGATCAATCGACAGGATAAATCGTTTTTTACCAGTATGCCGGCTTTTCATACAGCTACAACCCCTTTGGTGGAGGTCAATGCGGAAGGAAACTACGCAAAAGCCGTCTGGCTTGATCACAGTATCTCAGATCTGTATAAGGGAAAACTGAAAGAAGAAAGATTCCTTCCTTATGCTGCATATATCGGAAAGTATGAACATGAATTCGTGAAAGAAGACGGTACATGGAAATGGATCGGATTCGGATGGGAGCCGTTGGTTTCCTTGCCGGACTATGTATGCGATACAGAACAGTCAGGCGAATGGCTGGACTGGAAACACAAAAAAATCAGGTATCCTAAACCTTTTGAAAAGTATGAGTTGTAACACTTTCTAAGTATCGGTAGCAGATAAAATCGCTAAAGAGTATT
>JAFRQF010000019.1 GCA_017428765.1 Erysipelotrichaceae bacterium | reverse complement strand
CGGATTCGGATGGGGCGTCGGACACGATGAGAAGTACGGTCTGATTGTCAGTCACAGCGGCGGTATGCCGGGTGTCGCCACCTGGTTTGAACGCTTCATAGATGCGGACAGGGTTCTGGTGATCCTCGCCAACCGGGACTACAGGGATGTAAGGGCGTATTTGGGTTACTGGAACGGAATGGAAGCAATCGCAAGGGATAAGGAACCGGAGCCCATCGTGTCGATTGAGGATATTGCACTCAAAAGTGTCGACAAGTCGAAATGGAATAGTTTCTGTGGCAAGTACGAGCATCCTGAGGACGCCGATTTTATTGTCGACGAGGTCTTCCTGAGAAACGATGAGCTTTACGCAAAAGCAATCGACGAAGACGGCGATGAGATCGAATTCATGCTCTATCCCATCGGGGAAAACGAATTCGGCAGGAAGGGCGGGATGATCAAGTTGACTTTCAGTAACAGCTGTGTGTCGTACGCCGAACTCACCTGCAAAAAGCTGTAAGCATCATTTTTCAATTCAGGTTTGTCGAGATGTTTATAAAGGTGTAGGTTGATGAACGCTGTTCAGAAAAACAAATTACATGCAATTTTAGTTCTCCAAAATGTATTTTTTTCGTATTCTTCTAAGTTCCGATGATGATTCTGTTTGGCATTGAGGGCATCTTATGAAAAAATCTAATTGTTAAGAACGTTACTTGAAAAAGGCGGTATCTTATAAAAAAGTTTGTATAGGTGGTATTCTTCGGAAGCGCTACTATGACATAAACTTATCGGTTTTATGTTTGGTGTGCTTCCGTTTTTTTGTCAGAAGGAGGAGACGATGAAGATCATTAAAAAGATCAATACATCTGCAGCGATCGCCTTGGATTCCAAAGGAAGAGAGATCGTCGTCCTTGGGAAGGGGATCGGTTTTCCTCCTGTACCTTACGAACTTGAGGATCTTTCCAAGATCGAGAGGACTTTCTACGATGTGGAGCCGGAATACCGGGGTGTGATCGCGAACATCCCGGAAAACATCATCGAAGTCGCAGCGAAGATCAATGAACTGGCGGAAGAGGAACTGGATATGGAACTCAGTCCGAATTTCCCGTTTACGCTTGCCGACCATCTCAATTTTGCCGTTGAAAGACTGAGAAGTGGCATCGATCTGACGGTTGCGATCTCCTATGATATCCAGTATCTGTATCAGAGAGAGTATTCTCTTGGAAAGAAAGCACTTCAGATGATGAATGATGAAGCAGGGATCATGCTTCCGGAATCGGAAGCGGTCAACATCGCTTTGCATCTGATCAATTCCGAAAAGGGAACCAACAATGCGACGAAGGTCCTCCGGGATGCCCGCATCGTTTCGGAAGTGGACAGGATCATCGAAGACAACATGAAGATGAAGATGGACAAGGGCAGCTATGAGTATGCCCGTTATGTCAAGCATCTGATGTATCTGGTGAACCGTTTTGAATCGAAGGAAGAAAGCGAAGTCAAAAACGGCATGATGCTGAAGACTTTGGCCAGGGAATATCCGGATATCTATGAATGCGCACTTCGCATCACGCGGTATTTTCAGGGGACCTGGGGCTGGAACTGTTCGAAAGATGAGACGCTGTATCTGATGCTTCACATCAATCGCTTGCTGAATTAATCATGACAGAGAAGATCATATCTTATTTTGAACATGACGATAACGTCGTATCTGTAAAAGAAAAGAAGGGTACGGTTTTCGTTACGGTCAAAGACAGCGGACTGATCGATACCGAAAAGATCGAAGAATTTCCGGATGTTGAATCAGTCGTACTGTCGAGAAACCGGATCATTATTACAACGAAGGAGAAAACGATGGCTGCAAACTACAATGAGATCAGCTCAAAGATCGTCGACCTGGTCGGCGGCAAAGACAATATTTCTTATTTTACGCACTGTGTTACGAGACTCAGATTCAATCTGAAAGATGAAAAGAAAGTGAACAAGGAAGAGATCGACAAGCTCAAAGGTGTCCTGGGTTCACAATGGCAGAACGGTCAGCTGCAGGTCATCATCGGCCAGGCAGTCGGTGATGTCTACAAGGAGATCTGTGAGGCCAATGGCCTGACCGTTGAAAAGGCGATCGACGAAAACGTCGATGAAGTTCCGGCTAAAAAGGGTATCAAGGGGGTCATCGACAAGATCTTCGATGGTGTTTCCGGATCATTGACGCCGTTCATTCCGGCTTTGATCGGTTCCGGTATGATCAAGGTCATCCTGATCTTTGCGGATATGCTAGGTGCAGATGCGACAAGCGGAACTTATCAGCTTTTGAGTTTTGCGGGTGATGCCGGCTTCTACTTCTTGCCGATCATCATCGGTGCGTTCGCTGCCAAGAAGTTCGGTGCCAACCAGGGTCTTGGCATGGTCATCGGCGGCATGCTGGTATATCCGAGCTTCGCAGCTTCTTCCGGCCTCAATTTCCTGGGGATCCCGGTTTATTCCAATTCCTATTCTTCAACAATCATTCCGATCATCTTAAGCTGTGCTGTCATGGCTCCGATCGAGCGATTCTTTGCGAAACATTCACCTGAGATCTTAAGATCTGTTCTGGAACCTTTGTGCACGATCTTGGTCATGATCCCGCTGGCTTATTGCCTCTTAGGTCCGATCGGATCGTTCTTAGGCCAGTACTTAAGCGCCTTCGTATTGTGGTTATATAACACGATCGGCTTCATCGGTGTCGCATTATTTGCAGCGATCATGCCATTTGTCATCATGACCGGTATGCATGGCGCCTTCGTTCCGTATCTGCTTCAGATGCTGACGGATCCGACTATCGGATACGAACCGATCTTCTTCCCGGCTTTGATCATTTCCAACATCAACCAGGGTGTTGCCGCTCTGGCTGTCGCTTTAAAGACGAAGTCTGCCGAGATCAAGTCGACCGGTCTTTCCACAGGTGTTACAGCGATCGTTGCTGGTGTTACCGAGCCTGCGATGTATGCGGTCAACTTCAAATACAAGACACCGTTATACGGTGCAATGATCGGTTCGGCGATCGGCGGTCTGGTTGCTGGTATCTTCAAGTGTGCGATCCAGGCGTTTGCCGGTGCTTCTTCGATCATTGCGTTGCCGCTGTTTGCTTCTGCAAGCAATCCAAGCAACCTGACTTATATGATCATTGCAACCGTTGTCGGCATGGTCGCTACGTTTGCAGCGACCTGGGTCTTATATAAAGAAGAAGACAGATAATCCATAAGATACAGGCAATGCCTGTATCTTTTTCCTGAAAGGAGAACTTATGTCATTTCCAAAGAATTTCTTATGGGGCGGTGCAACAGCTGCCAATCAGGTCGAAGGCGGATACGATGAAGGCGGCAAAGGTTTAAGCATTGCCGATGTCTTAAGCAACGGCACCCATTCTTCGCCTCGTACGATCTCCAAAGAGACAGAAGAAGGCCTCTATTATCCCAACCGCATCGCTTCCGATTTCTATCATCACTACAAGGAAGATATTGAACTGATGGCGGAAATGGGCTTCAAGGCCTACCGCATGTCCATCGCCTGGACCAGGATCTATCCGACTGGTGAAGAGGAAGAGCCAAATGAAGAAGGCCTCAAGTTCTATCAGAATGTATTTGCGCAGCTTCACAAGTACCATATCGAACCGATCGTGACCCTGTCGCACTACGAGATGCCTTTAAACCTGACCAACCGCTACAACGGCTGGGCTTCAAGAAAGGTCATCGATCTGTTCGTGAAGTATGCGAAAACGGTCTTTGAATACTACAGGGACGATGTGAAATACTGGCTGACCTTCAATGAGATCAACTGCGGCTGTCTGCCTTTGGGCAACTACATGTCGTTAGGTATCCGCAACGAAGGAACAAGAAACTTCTTAGATCAGGTGGACGATATCAATCTCAGATACCAGGGGCTCCATCATCAGTTTGTGGCCTCGGCACTGGCAGTCATAGAAGGACACAAAATCAGCAAAGACTTCAGGATCGGCAATATGATCGCCATGATGCCGGTATATCCGCTGACACCGAATCCGGAAGACATGCTGCTGTATCAGAAAAACTGGCGTGAACTGCAATACTACTGCGCCGATGTGCAGGTCCGGGGTGCCTATCCTTATTTTGCGAAGAAGTTCTGGAAAGACAACGGCATCACTCTGAAGATTGAAAAAGGCGATCTTGAAATACTCAAAGAAGGAACTGTTGATTTCTTCTCGCTGTCCTACTATCAGACCAACTGCGTTACCACCGACAAGAGCGTCGCCATGAGTTCCGGCAATCTGCTGGGCGGGGCGAAAAACCCTTATCTGAAATCTTCGGAATGGGGCTGGCAGATCGACCCGGACGGACTGCGTTTCACTTTGAATGAACTCTATTCCCGTTATCAGATCCCAATGCTGGTGGTGGAAAACGGATTAGGCGCATTCGATAAGCTCGAAGAAGGGAATGAAGTCCACGATCCTTACCGCATCGACTATCTCAAGCAGCACATCATTGCGATGGAACAGACAATCGAAGATGGTGTCGATCTGTTTGGCTATACGTGGTGGGGCTGGATCGATCTGACTTCCGCTTCGACCGGCGAGATGGGCAAGCGCTATGGCTTTGTCTACGTCGATTCCGATGACTATGGAAATGGTACGTTCAACAGATACAAGAAAGACTCATTCTACTGGTATAAAAAAGTCATCGCTTCGAATGGGAAAAATCTGGAATAGGCAGTCATCTCTTTTCGTCATGAGTCGATATATTGTGTGATCACTATCCCTTATCTAAGGCAGATGCTGGAAGAAACTGCCGGAAAGATAAAGATGCATATCCGGATCGACCTGAGAGGGTCTGCATACTATAAAAGAGAACTGGCAGTTGCCTTTGAGAATGCCTTTGATCAGACCAATGAAGAGTCTGCTGAAAAGATCAAATTAATGATGTTTGATTCAGTCAAGTCAAAAATGGTTGAAAAAGTGTAGATTAACAAACGGCATTCATAAAGCTGCTACAGAACCGATCCCGATATGCTGGAATGGAATCAATTCAGAAGCCGTAAAAGGAAAGATAAAAATTAAAAGGTAAGGAAACCATAAGCTCTGATAAGTATGACAAAATATCGGAGCTTTTTCTTTATATAAGAGCTCCAGAAAGGAGAGAGGTGGAGTATACAAGATTTGGAGAAGAAATGAGAGTTCTCAGGACCAGAAGACATCAGAGCCAGAAGGACATG
>JAFRQF010000018.1 GCA_017428765.1 Erysipelotrichaceae bacterium | reverse complement strand
GGGATATTGAAAAATATATTTACTACTTCAACAACGAACGACCGTCATATTCACTCAATTATAAAACCCCACTTCAGTTCAAAACCGAAATGGGGTTCTAGGCCTTTTTATGAATTGTCTACTTTTTGTTGACTAGTTCAAACATTTCCGCTTTTTATATGCTTTTCTGCTTATTCTGTCTCGATCACGTAGCTTGCATCTTCAAGATCGGCGATCAGTCTGGCGGTCGCTTGCGCATTTGTCCAGGTAATGATCATCTTATGGCCCTCACATTCGACGCTGATCTTGGCATCCATGCTGAAAGCCGGACAGGTGTTTCTGAAACGCAGCAGTTCAAGCTGTTTTTTCACGACATCGGAATCAAGGCGTGCCTTTGCCTCGTCCAGAGAGAGGTTGGAACGGTTGATCTCCTTATGTCCGCCGACACCGGCTCTTGCCATCGCTTCGTAGTCATTCTTGCCGGCAAAGAGATCCAGATACCAGATCTGCGGCTTGCCCGGCATGAACAGCTGTATCGCTCTGGCGGTCTCCATGGTCTTATCGCTTTCACCAAGGGCGGAATAGTAGGTCGCATTGACCTGATAGTAGACGTTCTTGGCACCGTGCAGGTCTTTGACATAACCGCCTCTTGCAACGACGGTGTCGATCATCCGCTGTATGTCCTCGTCCGGCAAAAGTCCCTTGAGGTCGAGAAGCGGGATGCCATCGTGGCAGCCTAACATATTGACCGTCAGGATATTGTTTTCGATGACCTCATCTGCCCACTTCTTGAGATATGTGCCATCCTTACGGATGAACGCATCGATCAATAAGCCCGGCAAGAAGAAGTCATAGACCATATAGCCTTTATCTGCGAGAAGCTTATAGGTCTTCTCGCCATAGGAAGCATGGATCTCCGGCAGCAGGGTCAGACCAAGTGTTGAAGCGATATCGTTGATCTTATCGAGCAGATCCCAGGTACCCGGGTCATTGAGGAAGTTTCGAGAACCGGGTTCCTTCGGCGCATAGGCAAAGGCATCCAGACGGACGATCGCAACGCCATAGTCCGAGAGCTTCTTCAAAGTTTCTCTGTAGTACTCCCAGACCAGCGGCGACTTGATGTTGACATCCATCTGTCCGAGATAGGAACGATTCGCCTGCAGGTATTCGCGGACTTCTTCCGTATATCTTTCAAAGCCCGTCAGTTCGATCTCTTCCGGCTTCTTCTTTTCTTTAAGCGCCTCGTTGACGATCTCAGCGATCTTTACCGCCGTGCCATATTGCATGTTCAGCTCTTTCACGAGCTTGAACGGATCGATCGGATTGTATATGACTTCCTGATAGAAGGTGTTCCAGTAAGGGACTTCTCTTCCATCCGGGAAGCGGACCATCAGGATCGGTAAGCCCGGCTTGCGGAAGAACATGTCTTTGATGTACTTCTGATCCGGAATGATGTAGCCTTCTTCACCCATTTCACCGCAGCCTTGCCAGAAACGGTTCCAGTCGATGAAGAAATCGCGGTACTTCGAATCGTCGCCTTTGGCGATGATGTCCTGAAACTGATGGGAAAGCACGGAGATGTGATTGAGAATGAAGTCCATCAATAGGTCGATCTTCATCTCCTGCAGGTCAGCAATATCTTTGCGATCCGCCAGCGTCTCGGAGATCTCGTAGTCGATCAAAGAGAATCCGCGGTCAAGATCGGTATTGAATACGCTTGGCAAGATGTAGAAGGAGCGGAACACATCCTTGAATTCTTCTTCTTTGAGAAGGGATACGATATCCGAAAGTCTTCCGCCGATGCTGTCGGGATAGGCATTCAGCATCGTCCCGATACTCATTTTTTTCTTTTCCATCATTTCACCTCAAAGTCACTTCTATCCATGAATTCACCGCTCTTGGAAACGATGATCTTTGCATACTTCGCTCTGTCGAAAAGTTCTTCCTGTTCGATCTCCAGTACCATCGTCGTGAACGCGGAATCGGTCTTGCCGTCTCTCGCTCTTAAGCGGCGGTGTTCTCTGGTCTCTTCCGGCGTGGAATTTAATAAGATCGGGATGTCGATGCCCTTCAAGGCACCGTTTCCGCCATGGGTCCATTCGATGACCAGTACATCGATGTCTTTCACATCGATCGCATCGTAGTAGCGGACCTCTTCGCTTCTGCCCATGCGTTTGAACAGGACCTCTTTCTTCCCTTCTTTGAATTTCGCGATGATGTCGTTGACCTGTTCATAGTCCTGTTCCTTCTCTGTACCGAGATAGGCTTTCAAGGCTTTGCGGCCGCCTTCCTGGTAGGCCTTCAGCCAAGGGTATTCTTCCGCCTTTTTCGGATCGGGATCTGTCTCGTCTTTCCACAATGTGTCCAAAGTCTTTTGTACATCCTTGTCGTACAGGCCTTCCTTCACCAGCGCTTTGAGACCTTCGGAACGGAAGATCGAAGCACGCTCGGCATCATTGTATAAAGGGATGCGGTATGGATAGTTGTCGCCGGACATGACATAGGAAGCTACGCCTGCTTCACTCAGATAATATGCCAGCAAGGAAGCAGTCTCGCTCTTGCCGACACCTGATCCGCCGAAGACGGAAATGACGGCTTTTTCACTGTCCAACAGTTTCAGTTCTTCGATCAGCTTCGGGAAGATCAGCTTTGCCTTGGCAATATGTCCTTCACCGATCGCGATCTTGTCTCCCGGCATGTCACCATGCGGCATGTCATCTCTCAATTCAGGAGCACTCCATTGCTGCAGATCGATCTTTTTCAGATTTTCCTTTAACATTTTTCCTCCTTCATCCATTTGCCGATAAATGCTGCCAGTTCTTTGCCCATGCGTGCGTGGGTTTTGGCGGACGGATGTCCCATGGCACCGTAGCCTTCAAACATCACATTGATCGGAATGAATTCGAAACAGCGGACCCTTTCGTCCCCGGTCTCTTCTTTTATTTCTTTTACGATATCACGGATGTGGTGATAGAGGTAGTAGTCCATCGAACCTAATGCACAGCAGATATAGGTTTCTTCACCATTGAGCTCCCTGACCATCTTCACGAATTCCTTATAACGCAGGTGGAACCACTCTTCCATCCTTGCGATCTCATCGAAATCCCGGTAAAAACGGATCGGATTGGAATCGTTGGTCCCTAAGGAGATCACGACGATATCGTTATGATTTTTCTTGAAATCCCACTTCTGTGCTTCTTTATCCATCTTATCGGCATAGAGCTTGTCGGTATAGGCATAGATGTCTTCCATCGCATGCATCTCAAACATCGGATGTTCCGGCTTTACGGCACAGATGCCCGATTCACAGATCAGATCGAATTCATAGCCCAATTGTCTGGCAGCGATAGCCCCATAAGCCTGCCAGCCGTTTTCTTCGGAAGTCCGGAAGATCATGCTGTTGTTTTCTGCCTCATTGCCGAATCCGCAGGTGATCGAATCCCCTAAGATCTCGATGTGCGGACATTTTTTCTCTTCCGCCTTCAAAAACCTTCCATCGGTATCTATCTCCAGGATGGCGAGCTTTCCTCTGGCGTTCTCGGAAACTTTGACGATCCTGACTTCAACATCTTTGGCTTCTTCCTCTTCATATAAAACAATCCACTCGTCCTCTTCATGACATTCCTTGCGGAAGATCAGTTCATCGTTCACGACCGCACCGATACACGGCCAGTCAGGCGGCGGTGTCGGCATGCCCGGCATCCCCGGGATCTGATCGCTCATCGCCTTGATACGGATCGCGAGTTTTTTTCCTTCAAAACGGACAGTCAGGCCCGAACAGGACCAGTTGCAGAAAAGGGCTTCCATGTCATCATCATAGATCGTCCTTCCATGGATCCTTGAAAGTTCCATCAGTTCTTTGATCTTCATACGGTTTCCTCCCTCAGCACATAGTGATAGATATCGTCTGACTTCACATACGTGACGCAGACTGTTTCAGGCAGAAGTTTTTTCAGCCAGTCCTCCATATATCGCATTCCCAGCTCTTCCCAGTTGAAATGGCCGATATTGATCAAAGCCTTGTGATGACCGAGCTGGAAAGCATCGTTGACATAGGATGCTGTTGTCCAGTCGATCACTTCACCCGGCAGGATGACATCCGCTTGTTTTTCCAAAGTCTCGATGACCTTGACTGAATACTCGCCCTTGCTGCCGTCTTTGCGCGTATAGTCATCCGGGATCAGGTGGCCGACAAAAGCGATCCTTTCGACTTCCATCTGCAGATCGCCGACCACCCGTGCACCATTGCTGCCGATCTTATCGATGAGATAGTGACACAGATCTTTCACGCGCATCTTCGGGATGTCGACGATGTAGTGGGCATAAGGCAGACCGGGGATCTTCTCGCATCTTGCGTGCTGCTCCCAGCCCAGATATTTCAATACGCCGGTAAAGATCGCATCCGGTTCGTGGGCGTGCATATGATCGTGATCGCGCCATATGACGATGCCATGATCCTCCAGCAGTTTTTTCTTCTCCTCATAGATCCTGTTTTCAAAATCCTCCGGCCAGTGGTCGCTGTCTTCAGAGGTGTAGTAGGTCGGCTCATGGACGATGATCAGGTTGGCATGAAGCCCGATGGCCTTTTTGATCACGTTGATATTGGGTGAAAGAGCGCATACGACACCTGTACATTCGATGTCTGGATCACCGCTCTTGTAACTGTCGCAGCCATCATAGTCTTCAGGAAACTGCGGGTGATAGTTTTTGATCGCCTCGATCACTTCAAAGATCTTCATAGTTCTACCTCGAAGTGGAAGGCATAGGCTGGATCATCCAACGAATTAAACAAAACTGCCGGGCAGTAATTGGCCTCACAATAGGAGACCTCAAGACTTCCTTTTACAAGATCCCCCGTTAAGATCAGCGTATCCTTATCCATGGAAAATATATAATCGATCGCCTTTTCTTCTTTCTTCAGTTTCAGCGCATCCCTCAGTTCACCTTTGATCTTCATTCCCTCAAAGGCGTTTTCAAAACGGATGCATATCTTTCCCTGATCGACACGAACTTCGACTGCTTCCGGGCAATCGGCATTCACCTTCATTCCATAGCTGTGTTTCAATACCGTTCTTGCCAGACGTTTGCCGACGACTTTCTTGTGACGGGGATGGATATTGAAACGCTCTCCGGCATCAAGGATACAGATATTGTAGACATCCTTCATCTGCTTCATGACCTTGTGCTGCAGTTTCCGCATCAGATCATAACGCTTGGCACCGGTCGCTCCGACTCCTTCAAAAGGAGCCAGTTCGATCTGATAGAAAGGAAGCTGCTTTTCCCAGAGCTTTCGCCAGCTTCTGATCAGTGCGCACATCGTATGATCGTAGAAGCTGTACCATTCCCTGGCATCATCGTCCTCGCCCTGGTACCACAGGAAGCCTTTGACGCCATACGGAGCGATCTTTTTCAACATGTTCTCATAAAGGCCGCAGGGACGCACATTGGAACGCGGACCGCCTTCAAAAGGCATATAGTCGAGCTTGGGAAGCTTGGACGGATCGAAGTTTTTGAAGAACTCCGTCATATCTTCACCCATCATGAAACGATCGTTGAACGCCTTTTGCGCTTCGTCAGGCTCCGGCTGTCTCTTATCGCTGGCTGCGATATATCTCTCCCAGTCGGTCGCCTTCACGCACCGTTCGTGCCAGTCGAGGATCGGCCGTATCGCTTCATCGGCTTCCAATTCCGATCTTTCGCTCCAGGCAGCTGCCGGCGTTCCTCCCCAGTTGCAGGAGATGATGCCGATCGGCACATCGATCGTTTCCCTTAAGTCCATCGACATATAGGCTGCGATCGCCGAGAAACAGATCCTGTCCTCCTCTTTGTCCCAGATGCGCCAGTAGCCTTCTTCAGGATGCGGGTTGGTCTCCATGTGACCCTGGTAGGCGCTTTGCGGATACGTGAACTGCCTTAAAAGCCTGTCGCTTGGAAGCGTTTTGGTCTCCGGCAGATCGAAATCATATTTCATGATGAATTCCATGTTCGACTGACCGCCGGCTAAAAAGACATCACCGATCGCCACATCTTCAAAACAGATCTTCTCTCCCGTCTTGGCTGAGCTGACTTTCAGACTCGTTTTTTCACAAGCCTTTTCAGGCGCAAAAAGGGCAAGCCATTCTCCGCCTTTGCACAAAGCACGCGTCTTCTGATCGCCAAGTTCCACAAGGATCTCATCGCCTTCACAGCTCCTGCCCCAGACTTTGATCTCTTCCTCTCTTTGCAAGATCATGTGCTCACCGAAGATCTTCGCTAATTCCAGTTTCATTACAGTACCCTTCCTTCAACATCTTTAAAGAACCTGTCACAGTCTCTCGCTGCCAGTTCCGGCATCTCATCGGCACCGCCGTGTCCGAGATGCTGGTACATCAGATAGACAGCTCCCGGAATGGCCTTGGCACATTGTAACGCCGCCTCCGGTGTCGCCAGCGGATCGAGACCTCCTTCCCAGATCATCACCGGGAAATTGATCTCATGAAGTCTCTCGAGGAGCTCTTCTTCACTCTTCGCATTGCAGCCGGTCATATCTCCCAGCATCGGCAGAGCGAACTCTTCCTCCTTCCTGTGCATCAGGATATCGAGATGTTCCTCAAAATTCTCTTTCCTTCTTTTCAGACGTTCTTTATTTTCCGTTGGCCAGTATTCCATCCAGGCTGTCTTTTTCAACAGTTCGCTGTTTCCGACATAGTCCTTCGCATGGTCTCTCATCTTTGCCAAAGGAGCCGGCAGGTCCCTTTGTTCGTGGTACTGGGTGATGCCGTCACAACAGACATAGGCTTTGATCAGCTCCGGTCTGTGGAAGGCGATATACCAGGCCGCCCAGTTGCCATGAGAGATCCCCGTATAGTAGAAAGAATCGATGCCCATGACTTGCGCAAAAGCGATCAGGTCTTCGCCCCACACTCTCGCATAATCGCGAAGTTCCTGATCGAAGATATGTTCCGATTCGCCATATCCCCGCATATAGACTAAAAAACAATGGTAGTTATAAGGCGGCTGTCCCAGAAGTGCCATATGGCTGTCCTTGAAAAAGAAGTTCTGGGTCGACAGAAGATACCTGTCACCGCTTCCGTATTCCCTGTAGGCGAGTTTCACCCCGTTGACATCAACTGTTTTGATTTCGTGCATGATGATCTGTCTCCGTTATTATCCAGTCTAAATGTATCAGCTGCAGAAAAAAGAAAGAATCAAATTTGATGCATGATTTTTTGATTTTCTATCATGAAGTATTTTTTACAAATTCAGTTTACATATTTGAAAGAGTTCTCTTCCTCTTTTTGAAATAATAATCTTGTAATACTGCGCTCCACTCTCACGGCAGTAAGAAAAGGAGGAGTACCGTTGCTCGCGGGTCAGCATCGTGGAGACATGCTGAAAATGTCCCTGATCCTTCGTGTCGGTCAGGGATGAGACAGGAAAGCGATGGCCGAACTGTCAGAGCAGATCATATGTCCAGCATCACATTAAAAAACATCAAGAAGCTTTATCCGATCACACCCGAAGAAGTGAAAGCCAACAAGCGGGCGGCAAAGAAAAGAAAAGCCGACATACCGGAACCGGATGACGGCTTTGTTCCAAACCTGCAGATCACAGACGAAGGCGTCGTAGCTGTTCAAAACTTCAATCTGGAGATCAAGGACAAGGAATTCGTCGTTTTAGTCGGTCCTTCAGGCTGCGGCAAATCTACGACATTAAGAATGATCGCCGGTCTGGAAGAGATCTCTGATGGCGAACTTTACATCGGCGATGTCTATTCCAACAATATCGCCCCGCGTGACCGCAATATCGCCATGGTCTTCCAGAACTACTCTCTGTATCCGCACATGTCCGTCTACGACAACATGGCTTTCTCGCTCAAACTGGCAAAACTGCCTAAGGAAGAGATCGACCGCAAAGTCAAAGAAGCTGCTAAGACGCTGGAGATCACCCAGATCCTCGATCGTCTGCCAAAAGCTCTCTCCGGCGGTCAGAGACAGCGTGTCGCGATCGGCCGTGCCATCGTCAGACAGCCGCAGGTCATCCTGATGGATGAACCTCTGTCCAACCTCGACGCCAAACTGCGCGGTCAGATGCGTTCCGAGATCATCCGTCTGCGTCAGAAGATCAATACCACTTTCGTCTACGTCACGCACGACCAGGTCGAAGCCATGACCTTAGGCGATCGTATCGTCGTCATGCGCGATGGCTTCATCCAGCAGGTCGGTACGCCGCAGGATGTCTTCAATCATCCGACCAACGTATTCGTCGCCGGCTTCATCGGCACGCCGCAGATCAACTTCTTCCACCATGTCCCGCTCACCATAAAGAACGGCGACTACTATATCACTATTCAGGGAAAAGACATCCGCCTCAGTGAAAAGCACCAGCAGGCTTTGAAAGAAAACAAACAGCCGGAGATCGAAACGATCGTCGGCGTCAGACCGGTCCACGTCGAGATGAAAGATACCGGCTTCACCGGCAAGATCGAAGTTTCGGAAATGATGGGCTCAGAAGTCCACTTGCACATCAACCTCAACGGAGACGACATCGTCGCAGTCATCCCGACGGCGAACCTCGATCTGAATACCGTTGCCTTAGGCAAAGACTTCACCTTTGATTTCAACCCAAGCCTCATCCACATCTTCGATGCGGAAACGGAAAAGAATCTGATCTGAAAATGAAGGTCCGTTCCGTCGGACCTTTTTTAAACAGGAGTCTTTATGTATCAGAATAATTATGAAGAATTGAAAAAACTTGTGGAAAAAGACGGCGTCATCATCCCTGTCGCCCGACATCGCAAACCGGACGGTTCCATGGACAGAGAACTCAACCTCAATACCTGGAACGACGCTGTGAAACGATTTGAAATCATGCCTCTTTGGCCAAAGGGCAAAACGCCCAACTTTGATGACCGCGATCCTTTGCAGATCGAACCGTCGATCATCTTTATCCCTGCACAGAACAGCGACAAAGTCATCGGCACGATCATCGTTGCCTGCGGCGGCGGCTTTTCCACCAGGACGGGCTGTGAGGGTTTCAACGTTGCGAAGAAGTTTGCGGACGAAGGGTACAATACCGCCATACTGACGTACCGTCTGCAGCCATATTCCCGCAAGGACTGCATGGACGACATGCAAAGAGCCATACGTCTTCTGCGCAATAAAAAAGAAGAACTTAAGATCTCTGACAAAGTCGTCTGCATGGGCTTCTCGGCCGGAGGCATGTTATCCGGAAACTGCGCGACCCATTTTGATGAAGGTGATAAAGAAAGTGCCGATCCGATCGAACGGGAATCCTGCCGTCCGGATGGCGCGGTGATCGGCTATGGCGCTTTTGCCTTTGCCGGACTTCCCGGAGGCATCTTCGTCGATCCTTTCGCCGATCAGATCCGCAATCCCTTCTTTGCCAGCAAGGAAGAGCTGATCTATTTCTCTCCGGAAGTCAACATCAGCAGAAAGACCCCGCCGATGTTCATATGGCAGACCAACTCCGACGATCCGCGCAACTCCTTCACCTTAGGTGAGGCACTCACCGCCATGGGCATCCCGTTTGAGATGCACCTGTTTGCCCAAGGTGTTCATGGTCTGGCGCTGGCCGATGGCCATAACGACTTAGGCATGGACATTCCATCGGTCGCCATATGGACCGATATGTGCAAGATCTGGTTAGACAGGATCTTCGTATAACCCTATACGTACGAACGGAGACCATGATGGTCTCCGTATTTTTTATTCGTTTATTTCTTATAATGCAGCTTTGATCTTTTCGATCATCTCTTTGTATTCTTCATCACTTAAGAACTTCTCGCCAGGATTCATGACGAAGGTACCGCCCCATTCAAAGCCGTCTTTGTATTTCGGCACCAGGTGCATATGCAGATGGCAGCCGGTATCACCGAAGGCACCATAGTTGACCTTATCCGGGTTGAAAGCCTTATGGATGGCATTGGCAGCTCTTGTCACATCATCAAAGAAGGCGTCTCTTTCTTCCTTGGAAATGTTGACGATCTCGGAAACATGGTCCTTATAGGCAACGACACATCTGCCCGGATGGGACTGTTCCTTGAATAAGATCAGCTGACTGACCCCGAGGTCACAGATCTTGATACCGAACTTGTCTAAAAGTTCACCGCCGACGCAATATGCGCAATTTTCATCTCTCATCGTTTTGTATCTCCTTTGTACATATCCATTATAAAAGAAAAGGCACTGCTGTGCCCTTGCTCATTGTCTAAAACTGCGCATCATGAAGCCAGAGATAGGCCTCATCTTCGTTCCTGGTCGTCTGAAGCCAAGGATCGCCGTCAAGATGACGGATCATCCAGACCGTATACATCTGGAAACCCGGTGCGACGGCCTGCGGATGCAGATTGCCGCCGGTAATGGCTGAGAAAGAATTATCGACGGATTTGAAGACTCTGTCACCGACAAAGCTTGCGCCGAATCCTTCCGGACGGTCGAACTTGAAGTAGTAAAGCTCCGGCTGCGGATGACGGTGCGGCAGATAGCCGGACCAGTTTCCTCTGTCATTCAGGACTTCGCCTAAGACCATGTTGGACCACGGAGCGATGTCCTTGTCGAAGATCGTATTGACTCTGCGCTTTGCGACATTGCCGAACTTGCCCACACAGGAATAGGACCATGGGGCATCATCCGGCGTATATAATTTCGAATCGAAGACCGTGTCATTCTTCGTGCACTGCACTAAGATCTCGGTGTCTTTCAAAGCTTTTACTTCGACGCTCTTGCCTGTACATACATGTAAGGCATAAGGGCTTTCGGTGAAGACATCTTTTCGCTTTGCGATCTCGCATTTGCCATCATAGTGGAATTCGACTTCCCCTGACAGTAATAAGATCGCCGTCTCTTCGCCTTGCCTGCAGAAGATCCTGGTCTGACCTTCCTTCATGCGGTAGACTCTGACGTCCATCATCATTGCCTTATACTCATTGTCATACGTCGTAAGGATCTCTTCGCCGTTTTCATCAAACTGCGGATAACCGAAATATTTCTCTTCCATTTTTATCTTCCCTTTCTCTGTATCGCTTTTTTTACAGCGTTTATTATATGATCGCTTGTCATCTCGTATTCTTCTTCCAGAACTTCCTGCAAAGCCGTCTGACCGAAACGGTCTTTGATGCCGATGAATTCCTGCGGCACCGGATGATTGGCTGCCAGGAAATTGGCCACTGCCGAACCAAGTCCGCAGGATATTAGATGGTTCTCAGCCGAAACGATGCAGTCGCATGTTTCTGCTGCCCTTAGCAGTGTTTCCTCATCCAGCGGCTTCCAGGTGAACATGTCGATGATTGAAACTTCGATGCCTTCTTTTAACAAGGCATCGTGTGCCTTCAAGGCATTGCCCACCATGATACCGGAACAGATGATCGCACAGTCCTTGCCTTGTTTTAAGGTGACGGCCTTGCCGATCTCAAAATCCGAGCCTTCGCCATAGACCAGTTTGAAACCTCGTCTTATGAGCCTGAGATAAGAGAGCCGATCATCCTTACAAAGCTTTTTGGTCAGTACGTTGACCTGCGTATAATCGCAAGGGTCGAGCACTACCGCTCCCGGTATTTCAAGATAAAGCCCCGCATCCTCGAAAGGCATATGCGTCGCTCCGTTGACACCGGCCGTCACGCCCGGATCGGTACCGATCACATGGATCCCCAGATTCGAGTAGGCACTCGATATGAAGATCTGATCGAAGATCCTTCTTCCCGCAAAGACCCCGAAGGTGTGCAGATACGGGATCATCCCGGTCGCCTTCATGCCGGCAGCCATCGCCGCCGCGTTGGCTTCCGCGATACCGCAGTTGATCACTCTGTCTGCGTAAGCTTCTTTTAATTTCCCTGCGCCGACGCAACCAATCAGGTCACAGTCGATATGTACGATCTTTTCGTCTTCCTTCATCAGATCATACATCGCGTCGACATAGCCTTCTCTGCAGTTTCTTGTATCCTTTGTGTCATTGAAGATCAATGTATGGCTCATAAGGTCTCTCCCTTCAATGCCTCAAGATCGCTTTGTGCTTTTGCGATCGCTTTATCCCAGAAAGCTTTATCGGCATGCGTGGAATGTTCGTGAGTGTTCTCCGCAAAGGTGCCTTTTCCCTTGATAGTATGAAGCACGATCGCGCTCGGACTTCCCGTATTGGCTTTCGTCTCGTCGATGGCATCTATGATCTGTTTTATATCATTGCCATCTTCCACTTCGATCGTATTCCAGCCGAAGGCCTTGAATTTGGCCGCGAGTCCCGGGCCGTGGCTCATGACGTCATCCACAAAACCATCGAGCTGGTATTTATTGTCATCTACGAAACAGATCAGATGATCGAGTTTATAGTGCGCAGAGAATTGCGCGGCTTCCCAGACTTCCCCTTCATCACATTCCCCGTCTCCGACAAAGACATAGACATAGCTTTCGATGCCCTGCATCCGGTTGCCCAAGGCAGCACCGGCTGCTTCCGAGATGCCCTGGCCTAAAGATCCGGCTGTCAGATCGACGCCCCGCGTCTTCGTGCGGTCGGTATGGGAAGGGAACTTCGTCCTGTAATGGTTCAATGTATAGGCTTCTTCCATCGGGAAATACCCTTTGAGGCCAAGTGCCGCATACAGTACCGGTCCGGCATGTCCCTTGGACAGCACACACCAGTCCCTGTCTTTCTTTAAAGGATCTTTCGGATCGATATTCAGCACTTTTCCATAAAGCACGGCGATCGCATCGGCGATCGACATGCAGCCGCCGACATGACCCGCACCGATCGATGCGATGATCTTCAAAGTCTCAAGCCGGATGTTGGCCGCAAAGAGTTTCAGTTCTTTTATGCTCTGATCATTTTCCATCATATATACCTTTTCCAAGTCCATTTTAATGAGCGTTCTTTTCCCTTGTCAATGATACTATGATGATTATTTTGATTATTTTATGATTGTTTTATATCCTTCCTGTTTTCAATCGAAACTCCCTGTTTTCCTCTCTTTCCTTCTTTCGTGATAAAGTGTTGTCAGATACCTTTGAATAAGGAAGATCGAGCTATGGAAGAAACAAGAGAACTGTACGGTGAAGATGCATATTTAAAAGAATTTGACGCCAGGGTCCTTTCCTGTGAAAGAGACAAAAAGGGCTATGTGCTGATCCTCGAACAGACGGCCTTCTATCCGGAAGGCGGCGGTCAGCCTTACGATCAGGGAAGACTCAATGACGTATTTGTCAAAGAAGTCCACCGCAAAGACGGAGCGATCCTTCACTATACGGATGATCCGATCGAAGAAGGCACTTTGGTCCGTGGCGTCATCGACTTTGACCGGCGTTTCGATCTGATGCAGCAGCATTCCGGCGAACATGTCTTCTCAGGCCTTGTCCATAAATACTTTGGCTATGACAACATCGGTTTCCATCTCGGTGAGGAAGAAGTCGTCCTGGATTTTTCCGGACCGCTCGATCATGAACAGGTGAAGTTCATCGAAGAAAAGACCAATGAGGCTTTTCAGAAAAACATCGAAGTCCGTGTTTCGTATCCTTCCAAAGAAGAGCTTGATGTACTAGACTATCGTTCCAAGAAGGAACTCAGCGGAAAGATCCGCATCGTCACGATCGAAGGCTGCGATATCTGTGCCTGCTGCGGTACCCATGTAAGACAGATCGGTGAAGTCGCCTTATGCAAGGTGCTTTCCCTGAACAATAAAAAAGGCAATGCCCGCATCGCCGTGCTGTTTGGAAAACGTGCAGTAAACTATGTTATGAAAGTCATGGAACAGGCAGACCGGATCTCCGTCGCCTTGTCCAAGAATCCGACGCAGATCTATGAAGGTGTAAAACATCTGCAGGATGAATACTTCAATAAATGCCAGCAGCTCAATCTGCTTTATACGAACTATTTTGAAAAGAAATATGAAGAGGCAGAAAACTGCGATCTTTATGTGACTTTCGAAGAAGGCTGTTCCATGGATACCCTTCGTCATTTCGCCGATCGGATGTCGGATAAGGCAAAAGTCACAGCCGGTCTTTTAAAGAAAAGCGAAAACGAATACCAGTATGTCCTCCTTTCCAAAAGCGTCGATGTTAAAGAAAAAGTCAAAACCTTCAATGAAGCGCTGCACGGCAAGGGCGGAGGCGACGTCACGATGGTGCAGGGTTTCGTTCATGCGTCGAAGGAAGAGATCGAAGAGATGCTCAGGTCTTTGTTTGAATGAAGCAGAAACAAAAAGATCGTACACTTCTTTGGTCAGAAATCTGTGAAAGAAAAACGATCCATTAAGCATATATCCATATCCATGAAAAGGTCTTTCGAGGATGATCTCCGCAAGACCTTTTTTCTGATCTTAAGTTTTTCAGTTGAACAGGTGCGAAAACAAAAAGTATCTGCTGCATTTCTGCAGCAGATACATCTGTTTAAAAAGATCAGAGGGTAAAAAGTTTGATCTTTTTAGTATTCGAGATTCTTTGAAGTCTCTTTCGAGAAGACATGAGCGACTTTGCCTTCGAATGTGAAGTGGATCGTGTCGCCGTAGTTGTAGTTGCTTTCCATATCGATCGTCGGAACGATGATGATGACGTCTTTGCCGTTGGCATTGACATGCAGATGTACGGAAGAACCCATCATTTCGGCAACGTCAACTTTCGCTTCGACACCGGTCTTGCTTACATCAGTGTGTTCCGGACGGACACCAAGTGTGATCTCCTGGCTCTGTACGTTGTTGGCAAGTAAACGTTCTTCCTTGTCTTTGGAAAGTTCGACTCTATAATCAGCCAGCTGAACGAAGTATTTGTCGCCTTCTCTGTCGAGTTTTGCGTCGAAGAAGTTCATGACCGGCATACCGATGAATCCGGCAACGAAGAGGTTGGACGGATGATTGAAGACTTCCTGCGGAGTACCGATCTGCTGGATGTAACCGTCACGCATGATGACGATACGATCGCCTAAAGTCATAGCTTCGGTCTGGTCGTGTGTGACATACATGAATGTCGTATTGATACGTTTTCTGAGCTTGATGATCTCAGCTCTCATTTCGTTACGCAGTTTTGCGTCGAGGTTTGACAAAGGCTCATCCATCAGCATGACTTTCGGGTCACGGACGATGGCACGGCCGATGGCGACACGCTGTCTCTGACCACCGGACAGAGCTTTTGGTTTTCTTTCGAGATATTGAGTGATATCTAAGATCTCAGCAGCCTCTCTTACCTTGCGGTCGATCTCGTCTTTCGGCTCTTTTCTTAACTTCAAAGAGAAAGCCATGTTGTCATAGACGGTCATGTGCGGATAAAGAGCGTAGTTCTGGAAGACCATGGCGATATCTCTGTCTTTCGGAGCGACATCGTTCATGACTTTGCCGTCGATGATCAGTTCACCATCGGAGATAGTTTCAAGACCTGCGACCATTCTTAATGTCGTAGATTTACCACAGCCGGAAGGACCGACTAAGACGATGAATTCCTTATCCTTGATGTCGAGGTTGAATGCCTGAACGGCAACGACACCTTCGTCTGTGATCTGCAGATTGGCCTTCTTCTTTTCAGGTTCTTCTGCAGTTGCTTTCTTTGATTTCTTCTTCTGTTCGCCGCTGACGAATGGGTATACTTTCTTGATGTTCTTTAATTGAATGCTTGCCATATGTGATTTGACTCCGGATGCAGTGCCTCCGCATGCTGCAGCCTCACGCTTAGCGTTTTACGACAGGTCTCCACACTGCCGCAGTCCGAGTCGGGGACGTTCTCCTTTCATAGTGGTTTGCCAAGAAGTGGAGTGGCTTTGAGTTGTATTCTAATTTCTGTTTAAGATCTCTTGTACATCTTCTGGATCCGGCATCGAGCGGATCGCACCTTTTTTGGTCGTTACGATGTAAGCTGCCGCATTTGCGAAGCGCAGCATGTTTTCGAGATCTTTTTCGCTCAGATCATCGATCGGATGATCGAGCACGTAGTTGATCGCGGATGCGCAGAAGGTATCACCAGCACCCGTTGTTTCGATCGTTCCGCCGAGTTTGAAGGCAGGAACAAAGACGCGTAAGTCTTTGTAGTAGCTGCAGCTGCCTTCCGCACCGTAGGTCGCGTTTAAGACCTTGATGTTTGGATATTTCTCTTTGAGCAGCTGTGCGCACTTTTCAAGATCTTCCTCGCCGCACATGAACTGTAATTCGTTGTCGGCGATCTTGACGATGTCGCTGTTGGAAAGGCCCCAGTCGATCTGTTTCTTCGCTTCTTCAAGATCATCCCAGAGCGGCGGACGCAGGTTCGGATCGAACGAGATCAGAGCGCCTGCATTCTTTGCGGTCTCGACTGCCTTTTTTGTTGCCTTTCTGACATCTTCATGTGTCATGGAAAGCGTGCCGAAGTGAAAGACCTTGCAGTCTTGAAGTGCTTCAAGCGGAAGTTCTTCTTCCTTGAGCATCATATCGGCACCCGGATTGCGATAGAACGAGAAATCGCGGTCGCCGTTTTCGTAGGTCTTGACGAAAGCCAGAGTCGTGTGGACTTTTTCGTCGTCAAGAAGATACGTATCATCGATGCCGACATCTTTGATCGTTTCTCTCAACTGCTTGCCGAACATGTCCTTGCCGACCTTGCCGATGAAGGCGGTCTTTTTTGAAAGCTTAGCCAGCATCGATAAGACGTTGCAAGGCGCACCGCCCGGATTGGCTTCCAAGAGCGGATTGCCCTGGCCGCTTAAGCCGTTGTCGGTGAAATCGATCAGTAATTCGCCTAAGGCGATGACATCATATTTTCTTTCCATAGCTATTCCCCTTTCAGGAGGTCGTATTTCTCGATATCGATGACACTGCTTCCTTCGCAATAGAAACTGATCGCTTCCGCATTGATCGGTGTGTATAAGATGAAGGATGCCGCCTGTTCGCCGTCATTGACGAACATTTCCATGCTGTAACGGTCGATGATGAAACGGATCTTGAGGTTTCCGTCGATCAGACGTACCGGGAATTCACGGATGTTTACGATATCATGCGGGAATCCGCAGCGTGTACGGTCGACTTTGATGGTCGAGATGTCCGGACGGTATCTGACGAAGGTATAGTGTTCGCCATCCTTGCCAAGATAGATCCTGAACCACTTGTACATGTGATCTTCGTTGCCCGGCTTGATCGTGACGGTCATATCGATGCAGTTGCCGTTGATCCCGTAAAGGGATGTCTCGTTGCTTATATGAACGTTGTAGTAATCGATCTTGAGTCCGCGGTACTGTTCGATCTCTCTGACCGGATTCTGGCAAAGTCTGCCGTTGCGTATGCTGAGTTCACGCGGAATGGTCATCATGCCGCAGAACTGCAGATCTTCATTTTTGGAAGACGAAGTCTCCCAGTTCTGCATCCAGCCGATCATGACTCTTCTGCCATCGTAGGTCTGTAATGTCTGCATGGCATAGAAATCCAAACCGTAATCGACCGCCTGAACGCTTTCTCTGTTGAGATGGTGCGTATTCCGGTCGAAGTTGCCGATGATGCATATGTTTGCGTTGCCCGGGTGGAACTCCAGACCGATCGCCGTCATCTCCTGCGGGGAGGTGAACAGCACATCTTTGCCATCGAGTTCGAAGAAGTCCGGACATTCCCACATCCTGCCGTACTGGTTGTGGGAACTTGATACGATGCCGTCATATTTCCAGTTGATCGCATCGTCACTTTCATACATCAGGATGTTTCCTGAACCGTCTTCGCCGCGGTTGCCGACGACGACGTAATAGGTATCGCCCTGCCTCCAGATCTTCGGATCACGGAAATCATGGACGCTGCCTTTTTCCGGGATCAGGTCTGCACCGATCACCGGATTGAGTTCATACTTTTCATAATCGACGCCGTCCCCGATCGCGATACACTGCGTCTGGAAGGCTTCGATCTTGCCGTTTTGATTTCTTTTTGTGCTGACGCCGGTATAGATCAGAAGATGTCTTCCGTCTGCCATCTCAACGGCACCGCCGGAGAAACAGCCGTCACGGTCATATTCGGTATCCGGTGCCATCGCACACGGGAGCCGTTCCCATTTGATGAAATCCTTGGTTTTTACATGTCCCCAATGCATCGGCCCCCATTTCGTGTCATAGGGGTAGTATTGAAAAAACAGATGATACTCGCCTTTATATGGGGCAAAACCATTCGGGTCATTGATCCAGCCGATACCGCCTGTCACATGAAACCATGGCTGTTCCTCTTTGGTAAAAGGTAAATACTTCTTTTCGAATTTTCTTGCTTTTAATAGTGCTTTGCTGGGCATGTGTTCTCCTTCTAATTGATCTGAATATTCTCAGATCAGGAAAGGGTGCCCCGCCCCCTTTCGAGGACGGGGCAAAAAATGATCATTATTTCGGATTAATTTGCGTAGTAAGCATCCAGGTACTTCTGGAAGATGCCGAGCAGTTCATCGACTTTGTACTTGGCAAGGTCATCCTGCAGCTGGTTCCAGTCAGCATCTGTGACACCGTTCATGATCCAGTTGGCCTTTGCAGTGTTGATCGCCTTAGTGACGTCAGCCTGTAAGTTAGAGACCTGCTTGGTATCATCAGTCGTCATGAAGACATTCGGGAATACATAAGTCGTATGCATATCCGGAGTGTAGATCTCTTTGATCCAGTCAAGACGGTACTGTGCATCGTCCGGGCAGGTAACGTAGACATCATAGTAAGAGTCTAAGATCGCTAACGGACCGTTGACAGATTCAGCTTCACGGACTTCGACCGGAGAAGCTTCACCTAACCAAGCGTGCTTCAGCATCGGTTCGCCGTTTGCGTTGGTGGACATTTCGAAGATATCGAAATCATCATCTTCACCGTAAGTACCCCAGTTGTTCTGCGGAGACTGCATCGGATCATACATCTGGTCGAGCCATGCGCAGATCAGAGCAGGGTTCTTGGCCTTGACAGTAACGACACAGCGTCCTCTGTCAAAACCGGAAGTGAAGGAACCGTTCTGCGGAGTCAGGTTTCTCGTGTCAGCTGTTAAGACCGGCATCGGTACCCAGCTCTTGCCGGCGATCAGATCATCCATGGAGACCTGAACGATGTTGGCAACGTCCCATGAGAAGCAAACACCGTATCTGCCGGATTTGCCCTTTGCAACATAAGTTGACCAGTCATGCGTGAAGGCATCCTTGTCGATCAGATCTTCTTCATAGAGTTTGTGCAGCCATTCGAGACCTTTTCTGAAGCCTTCCGTCTGAGCAGTACAGATGACTTTCCTGTCTTCTGTGACAGCGATATGTCTGCCCTTATCCGGATCGCCATAACCTTCACCGAAGCCGTTGATCAGAACCATCGGGTCCTGGCCGCCGTCGTTGATGATGAAGGACATCGGAATGACATCACCGTCAATATTGAATTCTGCTTTGAGCTTGTCAGCGTTGTCGCGGAAAGCGAGCAGGACTTTTTCGAAATCTTCGACAGTCGTCGGAACTTCCAGACCTAAGAAATCCAGCCAGTTCTTGTTGATGAACGGCATGTTGTCGATGGTCTGGATAGCTGTCTTTTCATAACCTAACTGTTCGATCCAAGGCAGAGCCCAGATGTGACCGTTTTCGTCTGTGCACATTGCACGATATTCCGGAGCCTGTTCGAAGACTTTCATCAAGTTAGGCATATATTTATCAATATATTCTTCAATATTGATGATAACGCCCTGCTTCGCATACTTGAGCAGATCGGTATCATTGAAGCCTGCTGAGAAGATGAATTCAGGAAGCGTCTTGAGGTTGGACATCTGAAGAGTGATCTTGTCGCCCCAGATATCGCCGGAGATCGCTGTCCAATTGACATGGACATTGGTCTTTTCTTCAAGTCTCTTGAAGATCGTTCTGTTGTTCGGTTCGGATTCGGTGTTTGCCGGATAGTTGGTCATGCCTTCGATCGTGGCAGTTTCCGCTAATGGGAATGCCAGAGAAGCCGGATCAACGTCGAGGCCCTGAGATTCAGAAGCACCGCCGCCTTCGCCGCCCTTGGAGCCGCAGCCCGCCAGCATGCACATCGTTAAGATGCACAGCAGGAGAGTCGTCAGAAATTTGCGAGTGTTTTTCATTGTGTTCTCCTTTTATATCCTACAGTTTTCACTGTAATGACCTGATTAACCTTTGACCGCACCGGCCATGATACCGGAGTCAAAGTACTTCTGGAAGAACGGATACATGATCATCAGAGGCAAGCTCGAGATGATGATGGTCGCGTACTTCAGTAATTCTGCCATCTGGGCTCTTGCCGCAGTGGACTGCATATCCGAGACCATGCCCGGTTCAGGCTGGTTCTGGATAAGGATGGAACGAAGGACCAGCTGCAATGGCTTCTTGGCCTCATCGTTGAGATAGATCATGGCATCGAAGTAGCTGTTCCACATACCGACGAACTGCCACATGGCGATCGTCGCGATGATCGGCATACATACCGGAAGCAGGATCTGGAAGAAGTAGACCATTTCCGAAGCACCGTCGATCTCAGCAGCTTCCTGCAGATCTTTCGGGATGCCCAGGTAATAGGTACGGGCAACGATCATGTTCCAGACGGAGAATGCCGGCGGGATCAGGATCGCCCAGATCGTATCCAGCATGCCCAGATCCGAGATCAGTAAGTAGGTCGGGATCAATCCGCCGCCGAAGTACATCGTGATGACGAATAACAGATTGAAGAAACCGCGTCCCTTGAAATCTGATCTTGACATCGGGTATGCAGCCAGCAGTGTGATGACCGTAGAGATCGCTGTGAAGGCGATCGAGTAGAACAGAGCATTTCTGAAACCTGTCCAGATCTGCTTGTTGGACATGACTCTTTCATATGCCATCAGTGTCCACTTGCTGAAATCGAAAGTCAGACCGCTGTTCTGTAAGGTGATCGGATCGACGAAGGAAGCCAGGATGATGTAGACGACCGGTAAGATGATCGCTACGATGAACAATCCCAGGATCACATAGCCGATGATCAGTAAAGTCTTATCTTCAGTAGGAAGTTTCGCGAATTCGCTCTTTGGTTTTCTTTTTTCCATCGCTTAAACTCCTTTACCGTCATTCATCTTCTTAACGATCGCATTCATCGAAATGAGAAGGATGACATTGATGATGGTGTTGAACAGACCGACGGCAGTAGAGAAGCCGTAGTCACCATCGAGAAGACCTTTTTTATAGACATAGGTCGAAATGATTTCGGAAGCACCAAGGTTCAGGTCGGTCTGCAAAGCATATGCTTTTTCGAAACCGACCGACATGATGTTACCGACAGACATGATGAACTGAATAAGTACCGTATCCTTGATCGCAGGCCATTCCACCGCTTTGATCTGCTGAACGATGTTGGCACCATCGATGACGGCTGCTTCCTGCAGTTCCTTGGAGGCATTGGATAATGCCGCCGTGTAAATGATGGAAGACCAGCCTGCGCCTTGCCAGATACCGGATGCGATATAGATCGTACGGAATGCGGCAGGCATCGTCATGAAGTTATACTGCGTTCCCAGCAGCTGATTGATCATTCCGGTCGGTGACAGCAAGATCCTGACGATACCGCACAAGACGATGACTGAAATGAAGTTCGGCATGTACAGTACCAGCTGTATCTTCTGTTTGATCTTCTTGGACAGGATCCTGTTGAGCAAGAAGGCCAGCAGGATCGGAGCCGGGAAGCCCCATAACAATCCGAAGATGGAAAGCTTCAGCGTGTTGGACAGATAACGAAGGAAGTCCGGTGACGACAGGAATCGGTTGAAGTGATCCAGACCGACCCATTCACTTCCCAGAATGCCTCTGATCGGGTTGTATTCCATGAATGCGATCAGGACACCTCCCATCGGGACATAGCGGAAAATGATCGTCAACAGAAGAGCAGGAAGTATGAAAATGACATAAAGCTGCCAGTGCTGCCTGATGTAAAGCAGCGTCTCATGCAGCTTGCCACCCTTCATCTTCCCGACTGTTGCGGTGTTTGAAGACCTGTTCATTTTTCTCTCCTCAAATAATGATGATTTTGCACAATTCAGAATGCGTGATTTTGCACATTTATATTAGCACAATGAATTTTACATATTCAACATTAAAAATGTGTATTTTCCCTTATTTTTTTGTGCATTTTACAATTCTTTGTTAAACTTTGAAAACGCTTAACAAAAAAATTTACATTTGCACAATTTTTTATCGTTCGTTACTTTGAGACATATACCGTATGTGATAAAATAAGCAGGAGAATGGAGAAGAAATAATGAGAAAGAAAGTAACGATACAGGATATTGCAGATGAGTTAGGTGTATCGCGCAATACCGTTTCTAAAGCGATCAACAACTCAGAAGGTCTTGCTCCAGCAACACGAGAGAAGATCATTCAGAAAGCCGTGGAAATGGATTATAAACAGTTTTCTTATGTTGCAGCACTTGCCGGGCTCTCTTCTTCCGATACGGGAATAGGGCAGCCGGCTGTGGAATACCAGGGCGAGATCGCCTTGTTTACCGGTCAGTATCTTACCCAATCCCACTTCGCCTCTTTGATGCTCGATAAATTCCAAAGGGAACTCTCACAGCTGGGATACACGATGAACACTCACCGGGTCTACGAAGAAAACATCAGACAGATGTCTCTTCCGATCACTTATGTTCCCGAAAGGGCCAAAGCCATCATGTGTATCGAGATGTTCGATTACGAATACGACCAGATGCTTTGTGAGCTTGGCGTGCCGATCTTATTCGTTGATGGTCCATGCAAGAAGAAAGGACGCTCCTTGCCGGCCGATCAGCTTTACATGGAAAACATCTCGCCGGTCATGAGTTTCGTTGAACAGATGCTGGAAAGAGGCTATACGAAATTTGGATTCATCGGAAACCCATACCATTGCCAGTCCTTCTTTGAACGCTATTATGCCTTCCGCATGGCGATGCACTTGAACGATCGGCCGATCGATCCGGAATACATACTGGATGCCAATCACTCCAGTGATTTCAAAGAAAAGCTGCTTTCGCTCAAAACGCTTCCGGAAATCTTTATCTGCACCAACGATTTCGTCGCGATCGATGCGATCAATGTGCTTCGCGAAAACGGCTTCAGTGTCCCGGAAGATGTACTGTTCTGCGGTTTCGATGACTCCCATGAATCCAGACACATGATGCCGCCGCTCACGACCATTCACATACATACGCAGATCATGGCCTATGAAGCCATCCACCTGCTGATGTCCAGGATCAAGGAACCTTCTTTGGATTACCGCTGTGTCCATACGGAATCCGATCTGATCTATCGCGTTTCTACAAAGGATTGATTATTATGAATCTTTTTTCCTATGATTCCCGTTTCACCCAGCTGCTGATGAAACTGGTCTTCAGCTCCTATCTCAACATCCTGTGGTTCATCTGCAGTCTGCCGATCTTTACGATCGGTGCCGCAACCACAGCGCTTTACTATACGAGCCTGAAGATCATAAGGAACGAAGAAGGAAATGTGACAAAGACCTTCTTCAAAGCCTTCAAAGAAAACTTCAGACAGTCGACTGTGATCTGGCTGATCATGTCAGGCATCGGCCTGTTCCTGGCCTTTGACTTCTATGTGCTTTACAATCTGCGCTTGAATACAGCCATGCCGATGGCGGCCTTCTGGACCATCCTGCTGGCCATCCTGATCGGTGCCATCATCATCTATCTCATCGTTCTGTTCATGATCTTCCCGTTAGAAGCAAGTGTCATCAACACGACGCCCAACATGTTCAAGAACGCCTTTCTGATCGGCACGCATTATCTGTTTGCCCCGATCTTGGTCTTCGCCGTCCATTTCGCGATGTTCTATTGCGCAGTCGCCGTATTCATGCCGCTGATCGTCTTCGGTGAAGGGCTTTGCGCAATGATCAGCTGCTACATCCTCAACCGACTGCTGATCTTAGTCACGACACCGGCCGAAGAAAAGGAAAAAGAATGAAACTCTCGGAAAAAGAAAAAGCCTCCCATCGGGAAGCTTTTAAAAAGATGGATCTTCAGGACAAGATGACCTACATCTTTTCCTACTATAAGGCATACATCATCGTCCCACTAGTCGTATTGATCTTACTGGGACATTTTCTTTATGTTTCTGTGACCAGAAAAGAACCGGTCTTATATCTTGCCTTCATCAACGTAGCGGCAGGAGAAGACTTCAAAAAGAGTGTCAATGAGGATTTCCTCACACTTCACTTTGACAAGCCACAGAAGAAAGAAGTCCTCATCTACAACGAACTCTATCTTTCCGACAACGCAAGTACCGAAAACAATCAATACGCCTACGCCTCCCGCATCAAGATCCTAGGATCGATCGAAGCGGAGAAGCTCGATATCTGCATATGCAACAAAGAAGCCTATGACATCCTTTCTAACAGCGGCTACCTTTATGATCTTACGCAGCTGTTAACAAAGCAGCAGCTTACTTCTCTGAAGGAGCAGCTCACATACAACGACATCCTTACAAACGACAACCGGATCGATCATCTGCTTGACGAAGATACGGCTGTCGATTCTTCCAGCGTTTCCGTATGCAACGGCATCGACATCTCAGATGTGAAGATGATCAAAGATGCCGGTTTTCCCGAAAAGCTCTATCTCTGTATCATCGCCAACAGCAGGCGCATCGAAACGATACGTACATTCATCGGCTATCTCTTCTCTTAAGATCCGGTACCGGTGAGCTCGTAGACCTCTTTGCCTTTATCGGAAAGCTGGCCATACTCCGGAATGATACCGATGATATTGGAGTTGAGCCAGTGCATCGTGATGATCTGCTCATAGGTCAGTCTGGCAGAAAACGGTCCCTTGATCTGTTTCTCGGTGGAACGCAGTTCCCCTTCAAACGGATCGAAGCTTTCCTTACGTATCGCATCCTTCAGCATGGAGACCAGTTTCTTGGTCGGATACGGGACTTCCTCGGAAAGATGGATGTCCAATACACCGGAAGAGATGCCCCACCAGTAATTGGTTGCCTTGTCTTTTGCGGAAGCCTTGCTGTAGGTTCCGTCGAGGATCGAAGTGATCAGTTTTTTATAATAGGTGCCCCAGTTGATCAGAGGCTGGGCGATATTGACCGCACCTTTTTCATTCAATACGTAAAGACCGTACTGCAGATCATCTCTTGTGAAGTCGGGATATTGCGGACCGCAGAAGGTCGATATGCCGATGCGGCGCATCTGATCCTGCCAGTCTCTGTCCAAGCTTTCCGTCCAGCCGAGCCACACCTTAGCCTCCGGGTCGACCATCGAAGCACCGATCGCAAAGGCATTGATCGAAGCGATCGAGCCGTAATTGGGCGTATCGGCGATATAGCCGATCTGGTGGTCTTTCGCATAGATCGCAGCGACCAGGCCTAATAAGAACTGCGCTTCATACATCCTTACCTCATAGGTGCGGACGGCATTCTGTTTCATATAGACCGAACGGTTTAGATATCTGACGTCCTTGTTTTTGATCGCAGCCCGGAAGGTCTCTTCAAACTGCAAAGGCGATGTCGTAAATACGACGTCGTTTTCTTTTGTGGCAGCTAAGATCACATCCTTCAATGCTTCATCCTTTCCGGCACCTTCGTACTTTACGGTAAAGATCTTATCTTCCAGATCGGCCTGTACCTGCAGTCTTCCTAATTCCTGATCGAAATCGATGAAGGAGTCATCGATCTTATTTTCATAGATGAACCCGATGCGAAGCTTCTTCTCCTCGCTTAACAAAGGTAACAGATTCAGCGGATCGAGATCGATCACCGGCTGCTTCTCACTGACCGGATTATGCAGGACTTCGATCTTTTCTTCCTTTCCTAAGATCGTCAGTTCCTTGTCGAGTTCCTTGATCCGTGCACCGAGCTTCTGATCGGAAAGTGAATACAGCTTGTCGTAATCATAGGCCGAAACATACAGCAGGAACGCATCCGCACAATAGTCGGGATCATAATCGAGCTTCAGATAATTCCTTTGAAAGATATAGAAGGAAGAACGAAGGCGCGAGACGTCCTGTTCCTCCCACGGCCTGTCTTCCGGTTTCTTCAGAAGACGGATGAGCTTGCGATAGGCATTCTTTTCATGCAGATCGATCTCATAGAGCGGACAGAGCTTATAGAAATCCAGGAACTCTTTATAGACAGGATTTTCTTCCAGCGTCTTGGCATCCGGAACGATACGGCGGACTCTGGCCCGCACCGAGATCGAATCGAGATATTTCAAAACGGAGACCCGCTTGTTTCCCTCTTCCACATAAAAATCATGGAGGTACTCATAGACCTCGATCGGATCGGAGATGCCTTCTTCACTCTGATAGCGATAGACCGCATTCCACTTCATCGCAAATTCGCTGTCTTTTTCCGCGCATGGCAGAAAGTCATAGGAAAAGACGCCCTGTCTGCCCTTGGTCTTCGTGCCGCGGATCTGCTGCAAAGGGATCTCCTTGATGCCTAAGTCGATGCAAGAAAGCACATCGCTCATGCCCGGTCTCGAATCAAGGTCGGAAAGATACGGATACCTGCCTTGCAGAACGGCACGGCGGATACTGCGGTCAGCCATCCTTTTCGCTTTGCTGTAATCATCATTCATGCGCAAATACCTCCCTTGCAACATTCGTGTTATCTATCATAATGCATCACCCCCGTTTAGGCAATCCGTATCTGATCTATATGATGTGTGGTGTAACTTCCCGTCACCTTCATTATAGGGGAAGCATCAGACACATAAAAAGGTATCTTTCGACACCTTAATCTTTTTTATAGAGGATGATCGTCTCGTACGGACGAAGATCGACGATATTGCTGTCTTTGTAGTTTGACAGAAGGATCTCGTAGCCTTTCGCGTTGAAGACGATCTTCTTTTCCTTGCCATAGAAGTTGCAGATGACGACAAGTGATTCCTTATCCAGTTTTCTTTCAAAAGCCAGGACCTGATCATCTTCTTCAAACAGAGGAACATATTTTCCTTCCTGAACGACTTTATATCCTTTTCTGAGCCCGATCAGCTTCTTATACCAGTAATAGATCGAATCCTCATCTTTCAATGCATTTGCGGCATTGACGTTTCTGTAGTTTTCCTGAACCTGCAGCCACGGTTCGCCGTCAGTGAATCCTGCATTTGCACTGTCATCCCATTGCATCGGCGTGCGGGAGTTGTCTCTGCTTCTTTCCTGCAGGATATGATAGATCTCTTCTTCGCTCTTTCCTTCTTCTTTCAGCAGTTTGAAGATGTTCGTGCTTTCGACATCCTTATACTGACTGATATTCGTGAAGTAGGCGTTGGTCATGCCGATCTCTTCGCCCTGGTAGATGTATGGCGTACCGCGCATCAGATGCGTGAATGCCGCTAACATCTTGGCACTTTCCTTCGGATAGTTCTTATCATCGCCAAAACGCGATAAGGCTCTTGGCTGGTCGTGATTGTTTAAGAAAAGCGATGGCCAGGCGCCCTTTTCTTCCATGCCGGTCTGCCAGGTGTTCATCAGCTTTTTGAACTGCATGAAATCCACCGGCTGCAGCTCCCACTTCTTCATGTTCTTATAGTCGACCTTGAGATGGTGGAAGGTGAAGACCATGGACAGCTCTTTGCCGTCTTCATTGGCATACTTTGCGCAGTTCTCCAAAGTCGTTGAGCTCATCTCACCGACCGTGATCGATTCGACGTTTCCGAAACTGTCCGCATTGAGTTCCTTGAGGTATTCGTGGACTCTTGGTCCGTCGGTATAGAACTGTCTGCCGTCGAAGTTGTTCGGATCGTCTTCATCGACAGTGTATTTGGAGATCAGATTGACGACATCGAAACGGAAACAGTACACACCTTTTGAGATCCAGTAATTGACGATATCTGCACATTCCTTGCGGACTTCCGGATTGTCCCAGTTGAGGTCGGCCTGCGTCTTATCGAACAGATGCAGATAGTATTCATCAAGTTCCGGCACATACTCCCAGGCCGGTCCGCCGAATTTCGACTGCCAGTTGGTGGGATAGGATCCGTTCTTTCCTTTGCGCCAGATGTAGTAATCCTTATATTTCTTATCTCCGGCAAGCGCCTTTTTAAACCACTCGTGTTCCGTAGACGTATGATTGAAGACCATGTCGAACATGATCAGGATGTTTCTTTCCTTGCACGCTTTGCTTAATTCAAGGAAATCCTCATTGGTACCGTAACGTGGGTCGATCTGCCGGTAATCGGCAACATCGTAGCCATTGTCTCTTTGCGGGGAGATGCACATCGGGTTGAACCAGATGACGTCGATCCCGAGATCCTTGAGATAGTCTAATCTTGAAATGATGCCTTTGATATCGCCCCAGCCATCGCCATTGGAATCCTGAAAGGACTTGGGATAGACCTGATAAACGACCTTATCTTTAAAATTCATCTCTTCCTCTTTCTAGCCGGCAGGCACTCGTTGATACATGCGCAGTTTTTTTCATTATAGCTTTTCTCCCGCATTTGGAAAAAGGGCACTAGGCCCTTTTCCGGAAGGGAATCTTACCGATCCTGTTAAATATCTCTCTTCTTGCCGATGAAGACCGTCAGAACGAACGGTACGACCAGTGCGATCAGCATGGCGATCGCAAACATCAGCATGTACTGCGGGAAGATCGAGATGATACCAGGCAGACCGCCGACACCGATCGCTGCCGCTGTGACGCCGGATCCGACAGATACGACGGAAGCTAAGCACGAACCGACCATTGCACAATAGAACGGGAACTGGTATTTCAGGTTGACACCGAACATCGCCGGTTCCGTGACGCCCAGCCAGCAGGAGATCATTGAAGGAATGTTGACTTCCTGTGCTTTGGCATTCTTCTTCTGTAAGTATGCCATACCCGCAACTGCCGAACCCTGTGCGATATTGGACAGAGCGATCATCGGCCATAACATCGTGCCGCCTGTCGTAGCTATGAGCTGAGAGTCGATCGCATTGGACATGTGGTGAAGACCCGTGATGACTAACGGTGCATACAAGAAACCAAACAGCGCTGCAAATAAGAAACGCATATTGCCGCTGATACCGGCCATGACGAAAGCGGAGATATACTCACCGATCTTCCAGCCGATCGGACCTAAGACGAAGTGTGCTGCCATGACAGACAGTAAGATCGAGAGGAACGGTACGAGGATCATCGAAACGACCTGCGGAACGACCTTCTTGAAGAATCTTTCCAGATAGGCAAGCGTGAAACCGGCTAAGATGGCCGGAATGACCTGTGCCTGGTAACCGATCATACGGAAGGAAACGAAACCGAAGTTCCAGGAATGTGCTGCCCAGTCTTCAACACCGGCAACGCCATACGCATTGACCAGCTGACCGGAGATCAGTGTAAGACCTAACACGATACCAAGCATCGGTGTGCCGCCCATCTTTCTCTGGATGGACCAGCAGATACCTACCGGGATACCTGTATGGAAGACGGCTTCGCCGATGATCCATAAAAAGTGGTCAAGACCTGCCATGAACGGATTGTTGATGGCCGGAGTGGCTTCGAGGATGTTGCGGAAACCTAAGATCAGACCGCCGACGATGATCGCCGGAATGAGCGGTGCGAAGATCTCAGCGATATTGGACATCGCTTTCTGAAGCGGTGTCTGATTGGACTTGGCTGCCTGTTTTGCTGCTTCTTTGGAAACGCCTTCGATACCGGAAACTTCAACGAAGTCCTTATAGAATTCCGATACTTCGTTGCCGATGATGACCTGGAACTGACCTGCCTGCGTGAAGGTACCCTTTACGCTTGGAAGTTCCTCGATCTTCTTGATATCGGCCTTGGAAGGATCTGCCAGGACGAAACGCATCCTGGTCACACAATGGGAAACGGCATTGATATTGCTTTTGCCGCCGACATATTCCAGAAGATTCGTTGCATCTGCTGTAAATTTGCTCATGATTGTTTTACCCCCTACTTGTTTAAACAACTTGTAATATCACTATAATCAACTTGTTTAAACATGTCAAGCGTTTTTTATAAAATTTTTTTCGCCCGAAAAAGAATCAGTACTATAATATTCTTAAATAGTATGACTGACTCCAAATATGAAAAGATCTATAAAAACCTGAAAGCGCAGATCGAAAACGGGAAATATCCCAAGGGATCTTTTCTGCCAAGCGAAAATCAGCTGATCGTTTCCTATGACTGCGCCAGGAACACCGTAAGAAGAGCGATCGCCATGCTGAACTCTGACGGCTATCTGCTTTCCCAGCACGGCAAGGGAGCGCAGGTCATCTATGAACCTCATGAGACACAGAGCTTATTCTCTGTAGGCGGCATCGAATCGCTTTCCGAAGCGACCGTCAGAAACAACAAAAAACTGAAGACGAAAGTATTATCCATCGAAGAGATCACGGCCGATGATGAGATCTCGATGATGTCGGGCTTCAACGTCGGCGAAAAGCTCATCTGCATCAAGCGTCTCCGCTATATCAACAACGAACCGCTGATCAATGACTACAACCTCTTCTTGAAATCGGAAGTCGGTGAGATCACCAAACAGATCGCCGCTTCTTCCGTCTATGACTATCTGGAAAATGAGCTTGGCATGGTCATCACGACCAGCCGTCGAAGAGTCATGGCAGAACACGCCCGCGAAGAGGATAAGAAAAACCTCAGACTTTCCAAAAACTGTGATTTCGTACTGACCGTCAAAGGACAGGTCTTCGACTCCAAGGGCATCATGTTCGAATACACCGAATCCCGCCACCATCCGGAGAAGATCTGTTTCATCCAGACAGCCATTCGAAACAAATAAGACCAAAACATACGAAAACGGACATTGCTGTCCGTTTTGTCTTACATATACTTCTCTAACGTCTTTCTTACCGCACCGATACCTTGTAATTCTTCATTGAGGTATGCAGTTACTTTATCAGAGAGATTGTATTCTTCCAGGTCGACTCCGAATATCGATTCATCTTTTAATATCGGTAAGATCCTTTCCTTATCGATGTGATCGCCAAGTCTGATATCACCTAAGATATTTCTCATCTCTTCAAGTCTTGGATCGGATGGTATTTCAAATATTTCACCCTTATCATTGATGCCTGTAAGATATCTTAACCATCCGGCAAAGACAAGCGGGATATAGGTGAGTTTTGAGATATCTTCCTTTCTTGCGATATAGGCCTTTAATGTTTCACCGAATCTTACAGGAAGCTTTTGGGAAGTATCCATCGCGATACGAAACGGGGAGTCCGGCATATACGGGTTAGGAAGTCTGTCATTGATGACGGTATCGATGAATGCCTTAGGATCCAAGATCTCAGGGTCGACGACTACAGGAAGTCCTTCATCATAGCCGACATGTCTGGCAAGCTTATTGAGCACTTCATCCTTCATCTCATCGCAGATGAGCTTGTGATCCAGTAAGCAGCCATAAACGGCCAGTGCGGTATGGACAGGATTGAGGCAGGTCCCTACCTTCATCTTTTCCACCTTATCGACTGTTTCTCTGTCGGTAAAGATGATGCCGCCTTTTTCCCATAAGGGTCTGCCATTAGAGAACTTATCCTCTATGACTAAGTACTGTGCCTCCTCCGCATTGACGAATAAAGACATGTAGTGATTCGGGTCTAAGTCCTTGAGATCCTGTACACCGTCGTTTTCCAATATCTGTGCGATCTTACTGTTAGGTCTTGGGGTGATCTTGTCGATCATGGCGATCGGGAAGGATACCTTTTCTTCAAGGTAGTTAAGGAAGCCTTCATCCTCATATCTTCCTGCGAAGAAATAGATCGCCTTTCTTAAGACATCGCCATTGTGGGAACAGTTGTCATGGCTTGATAATGTCAAAGGATAAGCGCCATGTAAGTATCTGTGATGTAACAAGTCTGTGACCCTGGCCATGAAGGCTTCTGATGTATCGGAATCCGATACCACATAGCCTTTCTCCGTTACGGTAAAGGAACACACCTTTAAAGATTCCTTTTCAAAGATCTCTTGAAGTCTTTCTTTGTCTTCGATCTTTAAGGATTCGGCGATACTTCCTACGACTCTTTTTGTGACATCGCCGTTTCCTTTGAGTGTGACGGCGATATGTAAGTCATCGAATCTTCTGAAGTAGTCATCGATGGCTTGAGAGTCTCTTCCTCCTACCGCGATGATGCCTTTATCAAGTATTCCTTCATCCAATAACTTATCGCAGAATACGGCCTGAAAGGCACGGAAGAGATTGCCTGCACCGAAGTGGACCCATTCGGGATCTTTCCTTGTCTTTTTTATCATCTTTTCCCTGTCATAGGAGAAGACTTCATAGCCTTTGTCTAACCATTCCTGTTTTTCATTTACGACATTCGTGAGTTTCATATTTACTTATTACTCTTTTCTATCGCTTCCCATAAGCCGCAGATGTAGGCTGCACCCAAGGCTCTGTCATATAAGCCATAGCCCGGCATTGCCACTTCATCCCAGATCATACGACCGTGGTCAGGTCTGATCGGTCCCTTGAAGCCGATGTCATATAAGGCCTTGACGATCTCATACATGTCGAAGTTGCCGTCAGCGGATAAATGTGCTGCTTCTTCAAAGTTATCAGGAGAGTGGAACTTAAGATTTCTTACATGCGCGAAATGGATCCTTCCCTTTAAGGAGCGGATCATGTCCGGTAAGTCATTATTTAAATTGGTTCCATAGGATCCCGAACAGAAGGTGACACCGTTATGGACATCATCGACAGCTTTCATGAGCCGGTTGATGTTTTCCTTATTGATGATGATGCGAGGCAAGCCGAATACCGACCAGGCAGGATCATCCGGATGGATGGCCATCTTTATGTCGTATTCGTTGCATACAGGCATGATCCTCTTTAAGAAGTAGACCAGGTTTTCAAAGAGCTTTTCATTGTCGATGTCTTTGTATAATTCGAATAACTCTTTGACCTTGGCCATTCTTTCAGGTTCCCAGCCGGGCATGATCGTGCCGTTCATATCGGAAGCGATCGATTCAAACATCTTTTCAGGGACAAGATTGTCTACGGCTTCCTGCGTATAAGCTAAGACAGTGGAGCCGTCTTCTCTCATCCTGGCGAGTTCCGTTCTTGTCCAGTCAAAGACCGGCATGAAGTTGTAGCAGACAAGATGTATGCCTTCTTCACCTAAATTCCTTAAACATTCGATATAGGTATCGATATCCTTATCTCTGTCCTTGGATCCTGTCTTGATGGCATCGGATACGTTGACCGATTCAATACCAGCGATATGAAGTCCTGCATCCTCGACTTCTTTCTTTAAGGCATGGATCTCATCTCTTGTCCATAAGTCACCGGGCTGCTTGTCATATAAGGTAGTGATGATGCCTGTGACATAGCGGATCTGTCGGATCTGTTTCAAAGTGATGGTATCGTGTCCCGTACCATACCAGCGGAATGTCATTTCCATGATTTGTATCTCCTTAACGTATTACAGATTTATCATATCATTTCGGAAAAAACATCAGGATGAAACCGTGTCACTGTTTTCTTCCCACGATGTGCTCCTGATGTTTTTCTTATCCTATTTGTTTTCCCAGCGTCTCTTCAATACGAAGGCCGCATCTTTCGGCTGTCTTTCTCTTGTGAAGACGCCCTTCTTGTTTCCGTTGACACGGAAGATGCCTTCCGTCGTCTGGAAATCTGCGAAGTTCCACACCAGTTCACCCTGAATGAAATCATAAGTATCGAAGACCTTGAAGTTTTCCTCCAGGTATTCGCACTGGTATTCCTGCGCCCACATGACGCTTGGCAGCTTATGTTCCGTAGAAAGTGTATCCGTACCGAATTCCGTGAATACGATCGGTCCGTTGAAGCCTTTCGCTTCCCAGCGCTGCATCTCATCGTGGAACTTCTCGACGGCATCGGAAATATCCGGACCGCCGGAAATGTACCAGCCGTAGTAGCGGTTGAGGCACATGAAGTCCACCAGCATGTAGCACTGGCATTTCTCCGGAGCGGAGTTCTTTTCAAAGGCACCGGTCATCGGACGGCCCTGCGGATCAAGTTCCCTTGCCCTGTCGAATACTTTTGCGAAGTAGTCATGGGCGAAGGTGCTTGTCGTCTCCGGTTCGTTGAACAGTGAGAAGGCAAAGACGGACGGACGGTTCTTGTCACGTTCGATCATCTCTTCGACCTGCAGCAGATGGTTGCTCAGTAACTCAGGGACGGTCGGTGTTTCAAAGAAGCTCGTGTACTTGCCCATACCGGCGTCAACGAAGTTGTGCGTGGAGCGCATCATGCCGACGGCTGCCACTTCATCGATGATCAGGAAACCTTCCTCATCGGCAAAGCGGTACCATTCTTCCGCGTATGGATAATGCGATGTGCGGAAGCAGTTGGCATTCATCCACTTCATGCATTCATAATCGCGCTTCAGTAAAGGCAGATTGAAGCCCCTGCCGATGATGTCGAAGTCTTCGTGTTTGCCAAAGCCCTTCAGATAGACTTCTTCGCCATTGATCAGGATGCGTTTTCCTTCGACCTTTACCGTACGGATACCGATCTTGTCTTCATATTCATCGACCAGCTTTCCGTCGTTTTCGATCGCGATCTTCAGCGTATACAGATAGGCATTGCGGACTTTCCACAGATGTGCCTTTTCGACCTTCAGCTGTCCCTTTCTGCCTTCGCTTTGAGCGACGCAGTTTCCTTCCTTATCGAATAAAGAAACCTTTACATTGCTTGATCCGTTGGTAGAGACTTCATAGTCCACCAGGGCATCCTGCTTATCCAGCGTGTACTTTACGCTGTAGTCCTGGATGCGCTCTTCAGGAAGAAGGACCAGATATACCGAACGGTTGAGTCCGGCGTAATTGAAGAAATCGAAGTACGGAGCAGCGATGCGCGTGCCGTTTTTCAGTGTCTTTACGGCACCGCACGGCAGGCTTGCTTCACTTAGCTCGTTGTTGGCTTTGACACTCAGGTGATTGACTTCCCCTTTTCTTACATAGTCTGTGATATCGCATAAGACAGGTAAGAAGCCGCCCTCGTGTTCTGTGACCTTTTCGCCGTTGACATAGACGACGCCGCGATGGGTGATGCTGCCGAAACGCAGCTGTATGTTTCCATTATGTTCCGGTACGAAGAAGTCTCTTTCATACCAGAAGTCACCGCAGTAATTCTTGGAATACTGATCGGTGAACAGATCCTGGAAACTGGATGGAACAGGCAGGGAAATGGATGAGCGTAAACCGCTCATCCAGTTTTCTTTTTCTCCGATGGAAGCAGGATCAAAACAGAAGTTCCACATGCCGTCAAGACTGAGAGATAATCTCTTGGAATTTGTTGTAGGGTATAAACTCAGCTGATCATACATGTTTGCTTACCTCCGTCAGATCTTAAGCTTCTTCCATCATTTTATCATCGAATACGAAGTAACCTGCTAAGAAACCGGCGATCAGAGATACGACGATCGCAACGATGCCCCAAGGACCGTAAACTGCTGCGATAGCCGGTAATGTCAGGCCGTTGACTGTGATCATGACATCACGTGTGACATGCATGACACCGCAGATCGCGCCGCCGATACCGTTGGCGAGTAAGAGGACTGCGAAGACCTTCTTGCATTTCATGAGGATACCGTAGATAGCCGGTTCAGTGACGCCGCCGACGAAAGCGGATACTGCGGAAGTTGCTGCAAGCTCTTTTGTTTCAGCTTTCTTTGACTTCAAAGAGATAGCGAAGACTGCTGCTGCAATACCGAAGTTGGTACCGACAGTTAACGGAAGGATGTAGTCATAACCTAAGACTGCATGGTTGTTCATGACGATCGGGACCATTCCCCAGTGAACACCGAAGATGATCATGGCCGGCCATAAAGCTGCCATTAAGAAGCCACCGACCAATGGGAAGGCATCAAGAGCTGCCTTGATGACATTTGCGATCGCTTTACCGACGATATCCGTGACCGGACCGACGACCAATACGACCGCAACGAATACGACGACCATGACGATCAGCGGAACGAAGATCGAACGGATGACCTTAGGAAGTCTCGCATTCAGGAATTTTTCAAGAACAGACTGTAACCAAGCGGCAACGATGATCGGAAGGACTGTGCTGGAATAGCTGATCATCGTGACAGGGATACCTAAGAAGTTGACGTTTTCAGCGGAAGACAGTGCTGCAAAGTTCGGATATAACATTGCTGCAGCGATCGCCATCGTGATGAACGGGTTGCCGCCGAATTTCTTACCTGCGCTGTAAGCTAAGAACATCGGTAAGAAGTAGAACGTACCATCAGCTACCGCATAAAGGATCGCATAAGTGGAAGAATCCTTCGGTAAGATGTTGAAAGTTGTCAGTAAGACTAAGACACCCTTCAGTAATCCGGCGCCCATGAATGCGCCCATAAATGGCATGAAGATACCGGAGACCAGATCAGCCATCGTTCCGGCAAAATCAAATTTCTTCTTTTCGCCTGCAACCTTTGTTTCAGCCGGATCAGCCGCAACTTCACCTGCCGCATTCAGAGGATAGTTTGCCAGTACTGCATCGTATGCATCGGTAACATCCTGTCCGATGACGACCTGTAACTGACCGGAAGCTTCCAGGACCTTTAAGACACCCGGAACTTTTGCGAGAGCTTCCTTATCTGCCTTGGCACCGTCTTTGAGTTTGAAACGTAAACGGGTAACACAATGAGAGATGGAAGCGACGTTTTCTGCACCGCCGACATTGGCGATGACGCCATCAGCTAATGCTTTGTAATCTTTTGCCATATTTATCTCCTTTTATTCTGCGTTTCTCTTAACGCATGTTTAGGATAGCATTATGAAAACGCTTTATGATAGAATAAAATTAGTCATTATAGAAAGATTTTATCGATTCAAGAGAAATATATGCAATTGGATGAAGCCTGTCGCTTCTTAGCGGACATCAGCACGATCGGATTTGAAACGATTGAGAACAGAAAAGAACTGAACAGTTTCTGTACGAAGAACCATTTTCACCATGTCCAGGATCCATTCACCCCGCAATATCTCTCCTCTTTGATCGAAGAAACGCATGAAAACACCATCCTGTTCATCCAGGATGCCTTGCTGATCAAATTCGTCGTCGTCAAGACCAAAGAGGACCTTATCCTGGTGGGGCCCTACATCATCCAGGATATGACCGAAGCCAACGTTCAGTTCCTGCTTGGCAGTCTGCAGATCGACGATCTGGTCGTCAAAGACTATCTGGGCTACCGTTCCCATTATCATCTCGCTTCCGATACCGAGATCCTTCGCGACATACAGACTCTGCTGGAACATACGGGATTCAATCCCTACGATTTCAATCAGGAACACAATTACGACGAAAAAGCCTCTCTTTCCAAGAGCTGGGAGTATCAGCACAAGAATTTCGAAAACATCATCAATGAACGCTACCGCATCGAACAGGAAATGATGGAACAGATCGCCGAAGGAGATGATGTTGCCGCCATCCGCTCATATCGGACCATCCACAACAACGTCAGATACATGGGCAATTTCGGATCGACGCCGGACACCTCCCGGATCTCCTCGGGCATCACCAGGGCGACGGTCCGTATGGCTGCCGTCGATGCGGGACTGCCTCCGGTCATCATCGATACCATTTCAGGCGAAAGCGCAAGGACCATCTCCCGTCTCAATTCAAGAGAAGAGATGTATCGGGAAAACGAACGCATGGTCCGCTCCTTTGCCAGAGCCATCTCCCGCTACCGCAAGGAACACTATTCTTCTTTGATCTATTCGGCTATCCACCTCTTCGAATCCCGCTATCAGGAAGCCCTGTCCATCGAAGAGACGGCAGAACACTTAGGCGTCTCCGTCTCTTGCCTGATCAACCGGTTCAAGAAAGAGACCGGCAAGACACCCAACGCCTTTCTGTGCGACCTGCGCATACAGAAAGCCAAGCGGATGCTCAGAAACGATCAGTATACGATCGAAGAAGTCGCAGAAAACGTCGGCATCCCCGATGCCAACTACTTCGTCAAATGCTTCCGCAAGATCACCGGTGTCACCCCCTCGGCCTACCGCAAAGGCTACTACAACGACCGGGCTTCCAAAAAGCCGATCAGTGAACAGACAAAAAGGTCCTCCCGATAACGGAAGGACCTTTTGTTTCTACAGAAGTTTTAAGACGGCGTTTTTCAAGGTATCGTCGTTTCCGACGTTGCCGGGGAATATGACATAGGGAATGCCGGGGAATTTCGAATCTTCGTCAGCTTTCCAGACCGGAACGCCCGGCTGTATCTGTCCGAGGACCTTCGCCTTGGCGATCTTCAACGCCTTGGTCGCCGTATCGGAAGATGTGATGCCTCCTTTGGCGATCACAAAGGACGGTTCGATCCGCAAGCCTCCCGTGATCTCGCAAAGACCATCGGAGATCGCAACGCTGCGTTTTAACGCCGTTTCCTTATCATCGCCCTTCAAGTCGATCAGAACTCGTTCTGTGTAAACGACGATCGTAGATCCTTTTGCGATCGTTTCTTCGATCACGTTCCGGCATCTGTCGATCTCTTCTTTGAAAGCTTCCTCGCTTTCCAGGATCTTGGAACAGTGAAACTCTTCTTTTTGGATCCCTTCGATCGTTAAGAGTTCATTGAGCTGTCTTGTCGTCTTATCGGTGTGGGAACCCACGACGATCAGACCGCCGTTTTCCGTTTCTTTTCTGATCATGTCAGTTCTTTCAAGAAGCGGGATATCTTCGATGCCGCCGACGCCTTTGACAAAGGATGCCGCTGAGCGGAAGACGAATACCTTCCCCTTCTCCATCGCCTTGTATAAGGCAAGGCAGAAAGTCCTTACGTCGCTGTCGCATGCCCCGTTGACGATGATCCTGGCATAGTCATGGGCATTCAGTAACTGCGAAGTGATCTCTTCGATCTTTTCGTCTCTGAGATCCTTTAAGCTGATCGAAATGACATCTTCTTTTCTGACTTTCCCTTCGCTTTTTTCTTCGATGTATTCCTTCAGATCGGAAGAATGATAGCCGAAGGTCTTGTCTTTGGCAAATTCCGTTTCACCGGCCGGTACGAGATCATTTCCATATCTGACATAATGGACATCATCGATCGTATAGCGTCCGCCTTCCTTGAAGAAAGGAAACAGGATCTCGCCGTCGACTTTTCCATATTCCTTTAACAGACCTTCCGAAAGGATCTGGGTCTCCATCGGATAGTGACCGCGCAGCGTCGAATCGCCTCTGGATATGTAAAGATACTTTCTGCCTGTTTCTTCGTATACTTTTTGAGCGTTGTTTACGATCTCTTCGTGAAGCTTTTTGCTTTGTGAAGCCGTCAGGGCTCTCGAGTTGGTAAGAAGGAAGAACAATCTGTTGTTTAACATCGCTTCTTTCAAAGTCTCATAGGACCGGTCGGTATATACATTGATGTCATGGACCGTCTGTGTGCCCGTCGGGTCATCATCGAGGACGATGAAGACATGGTCGTCTTTGGCGATGTATCTTTTTAATTCTTCTTTGATCGCTGAATGATCTTTATGATCTTCCAGCATGGAGACATCGGCCATTATAAGCCGAGTTCCTTTTTGACTCTTTCAACAGCGAGTCTCGGTGAAGTCAGTACAGGCTTTTGAATATCCGTCAGTAACGGTAAGATCGCAGTCATCGAGCCCTGGGCGAGTACGACGACATCGTTTTCGCTCTCCGCCCTCTTGATCGCCTTGATGACGAGCTCATTGTGCCTGTCGACATCGCCGCTCATTAAGATATCGAGCGCTCCGTCGACCAGATATTCGGTGACGGTGACTTCTTTGCCAAGGCGCTTTGCGGTATTGCGGATCAGGTCGGAAGAAGGCTGTACCGTGGATGCGACTGTCGCAACGACACCGATGCGGCTTCCCAGTTCGACCGCTTTTTCTGCCATCGGCTCATCGATCTTCAAGGTCTTGCAGTCAGCCTGTTTGCGGGCGATGTCGAACGCTTCGCCCACGGATGAGCATTGGTTGAAGATCAGATCCGGTTTCAGAGTCTTGGCGACCTGCACATAGGAACACATCCTGGAGATGATATTGGAATTGATCTTTCCGTTCTTCTTTACTTCATCAAGCAGAGAATCATCGATGATGTTGACCATCTCAACTTCCGGAACGATCTCCTTGAACAGGGCTTTGAGGTCATTGAGTGATACCGGGCTTGTATGTATGAGTACGACTTTCATTTTTTATTACCTTCTTTCCTTATATGTATTAGAATAGACTTATGTTCAACATTAAAACACTGGTACTTATCAGAGATATCCTTATGTACATCGGCATGTTCGTCGGTATCTTCATGATCGGCTATGTGAGAGTTTCCTTCTCAAACCGTCAGAAGAAGTCACCGAACGTCGCTTTGAACTACAGCGAGAAAGAGCTGAAACTTCGCAAGATCGCGATCATCATCCTGGTGATCACCGTCGCACTGGCTCTCATACCGACAAGGAACATCCAATAGAAGCGCAAGCTTCTTTTTTTATCGGTAATCCTCCAGTTTCGCGATCGCATCCCTGACCATGTCTTTTGTGATCGGATATGGGATATGATCGAGTTCCTGGTTGACGATGGTCGCATCCAGGACATCATCCAGAGGATCTTCTTTGGTCAGATCAAGATCTTTCAGGCAGACCGGCAGTCCGACTTTCTTATTGAAGTCATAGACTCTTCGTAATTCCTCGTATTGTTCATCCAGCAGCAGCTGCACCAACGTTCCATAGGAAACGATCTCACCATGCAGATGCTTTCTTTCCATCCATTCCCTGACCGTCAGACCGTAATACAAGGCATGAGCCAGAGCGGAGTTGTAATCCGGATTTACCGATAAGGATACGGAGCCGGTGGCGATGATGATCGATTTGATGACGTCGTCGACTTCCTTTGATACGACGTGTGCCTTGACATCATCGTATGCCTTTTCTCCTTTTTCAAGGATCGGCTCATAACACAGCTTTGAGATCGTCACGCCATAGAAACTTTCAAAATCCAGTACATCATTTTTTGAAGAGAATACCGATTCCACGTGCTTGGCCATCGTATCACCCATGCCTGCCCAGAAATATTTAGCCGGCGCATTTGCGATGATCTCAGGATTGATGAAACAGTGGACCGGTGCAGACTTCAGACGATAGATCTCTTTGAAAGATCCGTCATCGTTGTGCAATATGGAGATCTTGGTCACGGCTGCGCAGGTCGATGCGATCGATGGGACCGTAAAGACCGGCTTTCCTAATTTATCACCGACGACTTTGGTGACATCGAGACATTTGCCGCCGCCGATGCCGATCAGAAAGTCCGCTTCTTTCAGCTTTTCATTCTGAACGAGCCTGTCGATATTGGTGTAGGAAGCTTCCTTGCCATAGACTTCGCCATGTACGATCTGCAAGCCATTCAGACAAGGCAGCAGTTTCTCCCTGCTGGCAAAGTAGGCTTTTTCACCATATAACAGAGCCGCTTTGTTTCCATAAACCTTACATACCTGGCTTATCTTTTCAAAAGCATCTTTGCCCGAAGTATATCTTGGTAAATAATTCTCTACCATAGTTAATATCCTTTCAAAAAAGGCGTCTGCAGGACGCCTTTCATCTTATAACAAAGAATCGACGTAAGCCTTGAGCTCAGGATCTTTGCAGCCTTCGTTGAAGCACTCCAGGAAACGCGGAGTCAGAGATTTCTTTACGACATCCTGATCCATTGCCTTGAGACCTTCGATCAGAGGCTTTGCGATCGCAGCCTTGACTTCGACGAGTTTCGCCGCATTTCTGTTCTGGGATTCTTTTCTGCCCGGTTCGTTCGGGTAGCCCATGCCTTTCGGAGAACCGAAAGCGATCGTGAAGATGTTCTTTAAGTTGACATCAGCACCCCAGCCGAAACCTTTTGCGTAAGGGATCGACAGAGCGTTGCCGTTGTTGATCTGTAAGAACAGATAGGCATCACTCGGTTCGATGCAGTATCCGCAGACGACGCCCGGCATCATGTTGCAGGCCATCAGAGCACCCTGACCGGTACCGCAGCCTGTGACGACGAAGTCGACAGCACCGGAATTGAGCAGTAAAGCTGCCTGTACGCCGATATTGAGGTAAGTCAGATAACCCGGTTCGCCAAGCTGTAACGGTGCTTCGGCAGTGTTCATACCGGTGTTATAGACGGTGTGTCCCATCGGTTCGACGACTTCTTTCAGAACGCCTAATACCAGTTCGTTCTTGGAAGCCTGTGAAAATTCATTGATCATTGCGATCTTCATAATTCGTTTCTCCTTTTTTATATATGTAACTCGTTAAGTTGTTTTCAAAGTGGAAAACAGGCGGAGTGGACCCCCGCCTGTTGTTGATTATTCTTTGCTGCCGTTGTCGGCTGCTTCGAATGTGTAACGGTTGTTCGAACCAATCAGGCGAATGTAATCTCTGACAAATTCCTTGACTGCCTTTTCAGCAACCATGCAAATGCCTAAGTAATCGGTGTTTGGTTCAGCTTCCCACTTCGCCTTGATCGCTTTCTCAGCGGCGTGGAACGCATCTGTACAAACGTTGATCTTGTTGATACCGCCGGCGACAGCTTTTCTGATATTCTCTTCGCCGGAACCGGAACCGCCATGGAGGACTAAAGGCATCTTCAAGGCAGCCTTAAGTTCAGCCAGTCTCTGGAAGTCCAGTTTAGGTACGAAACCTTCCGGATACTTGCCATGTGCCGTACCGATCGCTACTGCCAGGGCATCGACACCTGTTGCTTTGACGAATTCGACAGCCTGCTCCACGTTGGTATACATGTCTGCAGTTCTGCCGTCACCGTCTGCTGCCTGACCGACATGGCCGAGTTCAGCTTCAACAGAGATACCGTTGGCATGAGCCATATCGACGACCATTCTCGATCTTCTTACGTTTTCTTCGTAAGGGAGCGAAGATGCATCGATCATGACATTGGAGAAGCCCCACTTGATCGCATCGACTTCCGCTTCGAAGGAAGGACCGTGGTCGAGGTTCAGGCATACAGGAACGCTTGCTCTTTCTGCCATGGCCTTGATCATCGGGACCATCTCTGTCGGATGCGCCATCTTTGCCATCTGTCCGACACCGAACTGTACGATGATCGGAGAGTGCTCTTCTTCCGCTGCTTCGATCGCAGCTCTGGCCATCTCCATGTTGATGCAGTTGATCGCCATGACCGCATAGTTATCGCGATTTGCCGCATCCAGGATGTATTTCATATTTACATACATATGTTTTAATTCCTTCTATATGAATCGTTCGTTTTTAATCTTCAGTTCTAATTCAAGTCTTATCTTTATCGATCTTTATTAGATATCGATATCGAGATCAACTACTTCTTCTTCCTGAGTGTCTTCCTCAGACGGAGTCTTCTTGATGACCGCATATAAGACACCTGTGATGACAGAGCCTAATGCCAGGCATAAGAACCAGAGACCGATCTTGTTGGAAGTCGGAGCTACGAAGACACCGCCGTGAGCAGCCTGTGTCTCAACACGCAGAGCCATTGCTAAGCCGGAAGCAACTGCAGAACCGATCATGGAAGCAGGAACGACTCTTGTAGCGTCTTCTGCAACGAACGGTAAGACACCTTCAGTGATGAAGCATAAGCCCATCGGGATGCAGGTGTAAGCAGCGTCTTTCTGCTGCTGCGTGAATTTCTTAGGAGCGATCAAAGCAGCCAGACCGACACCGATAGCCGGAGTCATACCGCCGATGATCTTAGCAGTTTCAGCTGCAGCACCGATACCGCCGTTGACATCGTTGTCAGCGTATAATGCGTTAGCAGCCATGGAAGCAGTCTTGTTGACCGGACCACCCATATCGAAGCCCATGCAAGCACCGATAACGGCACCAGCGACGAAGAGTGAAGAACCGGACAGGCCTTCGATCCAGTGCTGGAACGCAAGCATCAGAGCAGATAAAGGTCTCATTAAGATACCGAAGAATACGAAGGTAGCGCAGCAGGTAGCGATGACCGGGATGATAAGGACCGGCATAAGACCCTGTAACGGTTTAGGCATCTTCCAAGTCTTCATCCATTTTACGAAGTAACCTACTAAGAAGCCCATCAGCATAGCGCCGACGAAACCAGTCTTAGTTGGGCCGCCTGCATAGTAACCGATAGCGAAGCCCGGAACGATGCCCGGTCTGTCAGCGATCGAGTAAGCGATACCTGCACATAAGAACGCATAAGCCCAGTTGAAGCCGTTGCCGTTCATTTCACCTAACATGTGCATGAAGTCAGAGATCTTGCCGATCGAATAGCCGGAATATGCCAGGCCACTTACCAGCGGATCAGAAAGAGGTACACCAGACCAGGAATAAGCCTTCTGGATAGCACCTGTGATACCAGCCATAACGACCATCGGGATCAGGAAAGAGATACCGGTCATTACGTGTTTTCTGAATTCAGTAAATTTCATAAATATTTTTCCCTCTCTTTTTAGCTCGATTGATAAATAAGCTATAGACTATTTTGCCGCAAGTTTCTTTTCGATCGTAGAAATCAGGCTCTTCGGCTGTTTCATAGCGGTCGAAATAGGAACATCGACGATCTTTTTGCCTGCGAAGCGGTTGGCACCGCGGATCGCGATATCGTGAGTGTAGATGACGACGTCGGCATTGGCGATGTCTTCAGCTGTCAGCTCATTTTCGATACCGGCAGAACCCTGTGTCTCGACCTTGATATCGTGGCCTAATTCTTCAGCAGCTTTCTGAAGTTTTTCCGCTACGATATACGTGTGGGCGATACCAGCTGTACAGGCAGTAACTGCAACGATTTTCATATAGATCTCCTTTCGTTTTGCCTTGAATTAGCTATATAAATTTTAATCCAATCATTGAAGCGCTTTCAATAAATATTGGATAAATTCATATCAATTTGAGTAACTTTATAATCTTTATGATGATTTTATGATGAAATTACAGGTCGATATCGAGGTCTACGATCTCTTCTTCCTCCAATACTTCAGCTTCGCCGAGCTGATCGTCTTCGCAAAGGATCAGATCCATGATCTCTTCCTTGGACTGCGCCTTGGACAGCTTGGCGACACGTACGTCATTGCCTAACTTTCCGGCCAGTTCGCTCAATAACATCATGTGATTCCTTGCGAATTCGGCATCCGCGCTGACGCAGAATAAGAAGATCAGATGCGTATCCTGGAAACCATCATCGGACATCGATGATTCCCAGCGGATCGGATTGACGGTCTTACCGATCATAATGCCGTTTTTAAGTACGCTGAAGGACTTTCCGTGCGGGATCGAGATGTGCGAACCCATACCGGTAGGACCCTCTGCTTCTCTTTCATAAATGTCTTTGACGAAGACTTCCGCATCGTTGATATAGCCGTTGTTCAGTAAGACGTTGGCCATATAGCGAAGGACCTCATCCTTGGTGTTTCCCTGAACATTCAGATCAATGATATCTTTGTTGAGAATATCGATTAATGGCATGATTATTTTCCTCTTTTTCTTTCTATAACAGTATGGTAAACCATATCATTTTCCCTTTTCAATACCTAAATTCATAAAATAATCATAATATTATCAATTTTATCATTATATCATCATTGACAAGCATCAAAAAAAGAGACTACTATTAAGTCGACGGACTCAATAGATGATCTCTATCTGATTGTTCTCGAAATAATTGACGAATTTATCGGAAGGGCGGGTGTCTGTGATGATGCCCTTGATCGACGTGAAATCCGCGAAATGATTGTAGGCGACGATATCGAACTTCGAATGATCGGCCACGATGTAGTTGGCAGCCGACTGATTGATGACGTGCTGCTTCATGGCGCCTTCATACAGGTTGGTGTTGGTCAGTGACTTGGAAGTCGAGATGCCGACGGTGGAAATGAATGCCTTGTTGTAATTATAAGGGTAGAAGGTCGAATCGATGACGAAGGTACCGCTGTCGTGCTGGATGACACCGCCGACACAGATGCCTGTCAGATTGGGAAGCTTTCGTATCTCCATCATGACATCGAGGCAATGTGAGATCACGGTGACATTCTTCAGATCCTTCATGTAGTGAAGCATCCGGTATGCCGTCGTTCCCGAATCGATGAAGATGACATCGCCATTCTCCACCAGTGCTGCCGCAAGCTTGCCGATATATTCCTTTTCTTCGGAGTGGGACATCTCTCTCTGATCAAGAGGGGAGACCGAGGTCACCGATTCCTTGCGCTCATTGTAGATGACACCGCCGTAGACCTTGTTGATGAGGCCCTGGTCCTCAAAGATCTTGAGATCCCGGCGCAGGGTCTGAATGGAGATGTTGAATTTCGAAAGAAGTTCCTCATTCTTCACGGTATTGTTTTCTTTGATATAAGACAACATTTCTTTCTGTCGATTGTATTTCATACGAGTACCACCTAATTTCATTATAGAAACATATCAGGATATTATCAATTGTTTGCCATAAAGGAGTAACAAAATGAACAGATCATATGAAACGATTCGCAAATTCCCGCAGACGCAGTTATTCAGAAAGGGCATGGTGAAATAGTATGGCTAGTGTATTTCTGGCACCGAAGACCATCATATCCGGCAAAGATGCGCTCAAAGAAAGCGAGAAGCAGCTGGTAAAGCTTGGCAAGAAAGCGTTCATCGTCACCGATTCCACGATGGTGAAATTGGGAAACGTCTCCCTCTTACAGAACGTATTGGATAAAAACGATATCGGCTATCACATCTTCGATGAAGTCAACTACGAACCCGATGACATCATCGTCACAAAAGCTGCAAAAGTCTATAAGGAAACGGGCTGCGATCATCTGATCGCCTTAGGCGGCGGTTCGCCGATCGATACCGCCAAAGCGATCTCCTTGCTTCTGGATAACGACGCACCTTTGAATTCCTATATGGGAAAGATCATCGACATCAGACGTCCGCCTCTGGCCGCCATCCCGACGACTGCCGGAACCGGTTCCGAAGCGACGAAGTTCACGATCATCAACGACACCGCAAACAAGGTAAAGATGCTGCTGACGGGACCTTGTCTGATGCCGGATATCGCGATCATCGATCCGGCCTTCTCTATGACGGCACCGAAGTCCGTCACATCCCATACGGGCATCGATGCGCTCTGCCATGCCTTGGAGTCCTATACTTCCCGCAAGTCACAGCCATTGTCCGATACCTTTGCCTTAAGTGCCATCAAGCGCATCTTCAACAATCTTGAAAAGTGCTATGACGACGGAAGCGATGTCGAGGCAAGGATACAGATGTCCTTGGCGGCGCTTGAAGCAGGCATCTCCTTCAACAATTCTTCGGTCACCATCGTCCATGGCATGTCACGTCCGATGGGAGCGCTCTTCCATGTCCCGCACGGATTGTCCAATGCGATGCTGTTAAGGGAATGCATGAACTTTGCGGTGGAAGGGGCGTATGACCGCTTCGCCGATGTATCCCGCTATCTTTCTTTCAGCGATGACACTGACGATAAGAAAGCCGCTTTGATCTTCTTGGAAAAACTGGGGACATTGCTGGACCACCTCCATGTTCCGACGATGTCGGAATTCGGCATCGACAGAGATACCTACTTTGCCAACATCGAAAAGATGGCAAACGATGCCTACATCTCCGGTTCTCCTTCCAATACCATAAGAGAAGTGAAAGTCGAAGATATGATCGAACTCTATAAGATCATCTACAAGTGACAAGGGTGTACCTTGGTCACTTTTCTCTTATATAATGTTTGTATATATAGGAGTCCTTTTATGAAGCAACTGCTGGCAGAAACCGCATCCAACAATTTCAATCTGTTCCTCTACGTCATCATCGGTGCCGCCGCACTGATCTTCTTATTCAGGGCAGGCATCGCCTATCCCCGCTATAAGAAGTCGATCTTCCCGCACATCTATGACAACTACCTGATCGACTACTTCTACAAACGAAACGTCTTCCAGGATTCCTCAAGGTCGGGCCTGTTAAAGAAGCTGATCGGCTATCACCGCATCATCTTCGCCAACCTGACCAACAAGGAAGGAAAGCTCTGTGCCCAGATCATGACGATCATCCATTCCAAAGGACTTCTGTCGATCGCTTATTTTTCCACAAGCGGGCAGCTGCACGGAAATGATTCGGGAAGCTGGTACGTCAAACGAAGCGAAGAGGGGAAGGAAAAGAAATTCAAACTGGAGAATCCCGTCATCTACTTAAGGGAATATCTCACACACCTCTTAGACGTCACGGAAGGAAAGAAAGTACAGTCCCTGATCGCCGTCAACGATGATACCGATATCTCCAATGTCAAAACGACGGTTCGTACCGTGCATTATTCCGATGTCACCAAAGCCATCGAAGAAGCCGACTGCGGCTATGGTCTGAATGACGCCGACATCGACGCGATCTTCGAAAAGCTCGGCGGCAAGATCGATCACAAATAACCAAAAACCTTGGGCTAACCAAGGTTTTCTTCTGCCTTTTCTTCTATGTTGACTTCTTCTTCGACAGGGACATCCATGACCTCTTCCTCCTTGTGATAGGCGATGTTCAGATCATAGTTATCGAAGACATAGGAATATAAGTCGGTATCTTCGACGCCGATCGAGAAGGCGTAGCGGTTCTTGACTGTGTTGATCGCACTTTCAAGATAGCTGTTCAGCTTTTCTTCCGAATACTCCGAAGTATCCACCAGCCACTCGGCCTTGCCGGTAGCGGCATTGTATTTCACCTTGTCGGTGATGAAGTTCTTGTTGTACAGCTGCGCGATATGCATGCCGCTTCCGAAGATGTCGGTACCGGCATAGAGTCTTGAATCATACGTCACGCCAAACAGGTTGTAGATGGTCGGGATGATGTCCACGTTGCAGCAAGGCGTATCGACTTCGATCTTCTGTTTCAATCCCGCGTTGTAGATGATACAGGAGGAATGGAAGGATTCAAAGTCCTCATCGACCGCTTCGCCCTTGAGCGCCTTATATCCGGCATCGGTCAGGTAGTAGGGGTAGTGATCGCCCGCAATGACGATGACCGTGTTGTCGAGCTTTCCGGCACCCTGCAGCCTTTCCAGAAGATAAGCCATCGCTTCTTCCAGCTCATAGTTGGCAGCCAGATAGCCTTCCGCAGAAGAAGGCAGGTGCTCCGATAATTTCGAAGTCACGGTCTTGATGTTTTTGGCGACCATGACGTTGTCTGTCGTGTAATTGCCATGTCCAGAGAAGGTCATGTAGTAGGTGAGGAATCTGTCATCATTGAGATAATCATCGACCGACTGTTCCAGCATCTCCAGATCGGAAGCCGGCCAGGCGGTGGTGAACTCCATGCCGTCGTTCATGAACTGGCAGTCGAAGCCCATGTTCGGAAGCGTCTTGTTTCTGCCGTAATAATAGCCCAGGTAATTGTGATAAGCCCTTGGCTGCAAGCCTTCCGATAAGGCGAAGGTATTGCCCAGGGCCGGGGTCATGTCCTTGCCGATGGAACGGCCCATCGTACCGGTTATCTTGCCCATATTGGTCGACTGTCTGGCAACATCCGGCCATACGCCGGTCAGTATCGCATATTCGCCATTCGTCGTCGTGTTGCGGAAGGAATTGTAGTAATTGTTCAATACGATGCCGTTATTGGCCATCTTATATAAGGTTGGCGTGATCGTCTCATCGATCGCCAGGGATGAGAAGGATTCCGCACAGATATAGATCAGATTATAGCCTTCAAAAAGGCCGGTATATTCGTTTTTTTCGCTCACTTCCTGTGAAGCCATATAGTTGAGCAGGTCTCTTACTTCCTCATCTTCACATCCGCCGGCCAGAAGGCGGAAGTTGAGTTCCTTCAGGGAATTGAATTCGACCTTTCTGACTTCTTCCTTCGGTTCTTCTTCTTTCAGTTCGACAACGGAAGCTTCCGCCAGACTTTCTTTCGGGCCGTTGGAACCGAGCAAGGAATAACGAAGTTCGACCAGGAAGTTGGGAAGAACACCTAACTTTCTGGAAGCGGAATCGGTATCGATGTAGCGGCTGTGGTAGGCGCCATAGGCCGAATAATCACTCTTGCCTGCCAGAGGCAAAGAGATGACGACCAAAGCCCACAGGCCTACGGCAAGAAATGCCGTGAACAGATGCGCCGGAATGCCGAAGCCTTCTTTCTTCCTTTTGTTTTTCAAAGCCAGGATTATCTCCAGTAAGACCGGTGCCTCAAATAAGAGGATGATCGCAGCGTTGTCTTTCAAGGTCGTCTTCATCGACCACCAGAAGTTGGTCACCGCATCTTCGCCCGCCCCGAGCATCGAGACCGATACCAGCGATCCGAAGGTCTTGAAGTAGATCAGATCGCCGAGATAGAAGACCGACACGATCACAAGCAATGCGATCATGAGCATCTCATTGGCTCTCTGATGGTTCCTTGACCAGCCGCTGAATACGCTCAAAGCGATGCCGATCGGTAACATGAACAAAACGTTCCACAAAGCGATGCCGCTCAGCGTGGAATGTAACTGGTAATATAACATCACTTCCCAATACAGCAGGATCATGATGAACAGCAGCTGTATGCGAAGGGAAGCTTTCATATCGTCTTTAAAAAAGCGTCTCATATTTTTCTCTTTTCCCGGTTGATTTTAGCACTTTTTATTTGGGAATTGAATCGATATGAAACAAAATTTACGAAAAATAAACATTTCAAAAGCCCTTTTTCAGGGCTTTTTCATCAATGGATGAGTTCTTCCGGCAATGAAATGTCTTCTCTTGTCAGAATGTCCCAGTAGATCGCATCGACCTGCTCACATCCTATCTCGTAATCATCCATGTCATAGAAATCGCAAAGTTCGGCATAGACTTCTTCACAGAATCCGTTGTTGAAACAAAGCGACCGCGGCCGTAAGCCGTTGGCCTCCAGGATACCGATGATCTTGTTTTTCTCATCCTTCATCTCTTGTGCCGGGCATACATCAAAACCCTCGATCAGATCCGCCGATGCGTTATAGACATAGGTAACATAGGAAGAGGTCTCTTCCGATAAGATCGGTATGGCATACAAGCCGATACAGATATCGGCATCCCGTTTTGCGCTGATCTTCATGTCTCTGTCGATCGGACCGACTTCGAACGGGACAACGGGATCGCCCAGCTCAAGATAGGTGTATTCGCCCATCTCGAGATCGTTTTCGCTCAGGTAGATCTGTACGATCTGGAACATATTGTGTTCGATGCAGAACTTTCCGATATCTTCGCCGATCATATCATAGATCCTGACCAGATTATCGAGCACGGCACCATACAGATCGAGTTCTTCTTTTGAAGGAAGACGCGGTCCGCTTGCCGGACCGAGTTTTATCATCAGAGGAGACTGCGGAAGGTCTTTCCCAATCAGCTGTTTCCGGACCTCAGGCGTCATAAAACCGCCGGCTTCGTCGAAGATGATCTCGCCGCTGTTTACCCGATATGCAATGTCAGGGTAGGAACCTTCTTCGGCAGCGATGAACTGATAGTTGTATTCCATGTTCCCGCGGTCTTTGTAGATGACGATCGCACGATCGCCGTTGTAATAGCCAAGCAGCTGCACGAAGACCTCTTTGCCGTTGACAAGGATCTCCAGCAGGTTGTCGGAACAGAAGTCTTCAAAGATACCGCTGTCTTTGAGTTTGTCTGCCAGCTTGAGGCAACGCTCATAGGAATAATGTCCGTATTTTCGATAATTCTTCGGGATCTCGATGCGTCCTTCCTCAAGATCGATCATTCTTTCAGGATCGTTCACGATCTCTGAGATCTCTCTAAACGAATAGCCGTGGAAGATGCCTCTTGGCATATCACCGCCGACATCGAACATCAGTTCCGACAGATAGGCCGTATCAAAGCTTCCTTTGACCCGTTTTCTTAACTGTGCAAAAAACTCTTCCTCGTCATACATCTTATAGATGACGACCAGCGCCTCGCGATAAGTATCTTCCGCCGTATTCTTTTTCTTGTATTCCAGCTTTTCAAAATATGCACGCAGGGCATCATATTTCTCTTCCCCGCGCAAGTCAAAAATGTTTCCGTACTTCAAGATCTCCTGCGGATCATCAAATTCCTTCTCTACATCCAGATCCATCAGAGCTCTCAGTTCCGGCATCCCGCGCATCGCCATGATCTCTTCTTCCGAGAAAAGGGAGATGTAGTCATGATCGTCATCGATATAGTAGACGCCGCTTTCTCCGCCCACAAAAAAGATATTGAAAAGATCCTCCTCTTCAACAGAGGCATAGTCTTCCGGGAAATACTCCTCGATCTTATCTGCCAGGTCATCCATATGCAGAGGTCCGTAAAGCGTGACCAGCGCATTGGTGATCAAGGTAAGACGAGAGACCTTTTCTTCTGTCAGTTCCTTTTTCTTTTTTGCCATAAAATTCCCTCTCTTATGAAAGATGATGAATTTCTTCTTATATATTTATTATATTTGAATGAATACGTTGTCGTCTTTCTTTCCCTTTGTTTTATTCATGTTTCCTTCTGTATAATGAAATGTATGAAAAACGTGCTTATCCTGACTTCGATAAAGACCGGCTCGGGACACAGGTCCTCTTCCAATGCGATCGAAAAGAAACTGATCGACGCCGGTTATAATACCAGACAGCTCGACGTCTTTCCGCTTCTGGGAAAGGTCGGCGATTTCATGGAGAATTCCTACATCCCGCTGACCACCAGAGCACCGATGATCTACTATGGCATGCAGAGGGTATCGGAATACTTCCCGGCCTTTGTCCATACACAGATGTATTTCCGTCTGAAGGAGAACCTGCTCAAAGAGATCCGGGATTTCAAACCGGACCTGATCATCTCGGTCCAGTGCATGTTCACCCAGGCGATCTCCCGCATATTGAAGAAAAACAAAATGAAGATCCCGTTCTACGTCGGCGTCATCGACCTGATCGATCCGCCAAGCGTCTGGCGCGATAAGAACGCCGATATGACCTTCGTACCGACGGAAGCGATACGAAACGATTATCTTGAACGCGGCTTCAAGAAAGACAAGGTCCTGGTCTCCGGCTTCCCGGTACGCGATGACATCATCGTATCGGAAGAACCGAAAAAGATCGGCTATACCGTCAACATCCTGATGGTCAATACTTCCACCGATCTCAAAAAGAACATCGCCTTCTTAAACAACGTCTGCAAGCTGCGCAACATCTCCGTCGATTTCATCTGCGGACTTGACGAGCACCTGCATAAGAAGCTCATCGCCATGAAACGCAAAGGGGACATCCCTGATTTCGTAAGGATACACGGCTTCGTTCACAACATGAACGAGTTCATGGCAAATTCCCACATCATCCTGACCAAGGCGGGGCCAAACGTCATCATCGAATCCGTTCGAAGCGGTACGGCCATCGTCATCACCGGCCACATCCACGGCCAGGAGGACAACAACTACCGCTATGTCCTGACACACGGCTACGGCCTTCGCTGCGAAGATCCGGAAAGGATCTACGATGTCTTAGATGATTTTATCCATACGGGCAGACTGAAAAAGTGTCTCGACAACATCTCGAAACACGAGATCCCCAACGGCGCGGAATACATCGCCAATTATGTGAAACTTCATATCTGATCAGCGAAAGCTGATCTTTTTTATGAGTAAGTGATACCCCTGTTTTTACTTCATATTCATCGCGCAGCTGTAACCCATCGATAAGGCACACTGCATGTTGAAGCCACCGGTCAGACAGTCGACATCGATGACTTCGCCGATGAAGTATAATCCTTCACAAAGCTTCGATTCAAAGGTCTTCGGATCGATCTGTTTCACGCTGACGCCGCCTGAGGTCACGATGCCTTTGTCGATATCATCGAGGCCTTCATAAGTCAGCTTGAAATGTTTGAGATCCTGAACGAGTTTCATCCTTTCCTTCCTGGATAAGGAATTCAGTACGGTACGGGTATCCGTACCGGTATTTTCTGTAAAGAAACTGATGAACTGTCTGGGCAGCAGAGTACTTAAAAGATATAAGACATCCTTGTTTTGCCCGTTCTCGATCTCCCGCAGCAGACGCTTGTCCAGTTTTTCCTCATCAAGTGCCGGCTTGAGATCCAGGAACAGTTCCACATCTTTCATGCGGTTGATCAGAGAAGAAGCGCTCAAAACGATCGGACCGGTGATCCTTCCCGGCAGGAATTCCAGATCGCCGAAGATCTCCTTTTTATACTTGCCCGCTTTGATCTTCAAAGCGACATTGCGCATCGTCAGCTTCAGCATCTCATGGCTGATCTTTTCTTTTACCTTGATCGGACACAAGGCACTTCTTGGCTCGATCACCTCATGACCGAACTTCTTTGCGAACGCATAGCCATCACCCGTGCTGCCAGTGGAAGAATAGGACACACCGCCTGTCGCGATGACGAGCTTATCGCAGACATAGTCTTTTCCTTTGCAGGAGACGATGAACCTGTTCTCTGTTTTACGTATGTCTTCTACGGTCTGTTCGAAGCGGATATCGACGCCTTTTCTCTTACATTCAAAAAACAATGCATCAATGATGTCCGATGCCTTGTCGGAGACCGGAAAGACCCTTTCGCCCCGTTCCGTCTTCAACGGACAGCCGTGTTCATTGAAGAACTTTATCGTATCGGCCGGCTTGAAGGCGTTGATGGCCGAATACATGAAACGCGGGTTGGAGACGATGTTGTTGATGAAAGTCTTGACATCGCAGTCGTTGGTGATGTTGCAGCGACCCTTGCCGGAGATGTACATCTTCCTGCCGACTTTGGCGTTGGAATCCAGAAGGATGACTTCGTGTTCCTCATCTGCGCAGTTGAGTGCGAAAAACAATCCCGAGGCACCGGCGCCGATACAGATCACTTTTGTTTTATCTGAAGATGAATTCATAATCTTTACCTGTTTCTTTTCTGTCTCTACTCTAGCGAAAAGAAGACAAAAAGAAAAGGGGAGGACCCCCTTGAAGCTTATAACATCGCCAAGACTTCGTCGATCTTCGGCATGTCCATGATGTTTTTCGCATAACGGACATATTCGATGATGCCGTCTTCATTCACGATGAACATTGCCGGTAACTGCATCTCGTTTCCTTCGTAGTCACCATGAACGAAACCGGCTTCTCTTGCAGCAGCGCCTTTTTCCTTGAGCTCGTCCAGGACGCCATCCACCAGAGCTTCCTTGTCTGATGCAGCCTCGATGCTCAACAGATCATAGATCTTCTGCCCCGGATCGGTGATGATCGAAAACGGCAGGATCGTATCTGTGGATTCCAGATCCTTTCTTATGTGCTCCTTGTCGCTTTGCATGACGACGAAGACCTGTGCATTCTTCGCCTTGAACTCCTCATACCTTTCGGCGATCCTGTGGACGTCATAGCGGCAGACCGTGCAGCCGATATAACGCAGTACCCAGAAGACAGTCTTTCCTTTCAGGATGCCTGAGCTGTTCAATCCGTCTTCATATGCCGTGTCGAATTGAAATTCCGGAAATCTTTCTCCGCATTTCAGTTTCATTTGTTTTACCCCTCTCAAATCTATTTCAAAGCCCCTGCTGTTTCACAAAGGCATAGAAATCTTCTTCTTTTCCCTTATCCTCTTTGGATACGGTGCCTACCGGCATGGCATAGACGATCGATTCCTCTTTGCCATCCAGCCTAAACGCCGCATCGCAATACCTGCCGTCTACCGCGCCGATCGCGCATCCGCCAAGTCCCAGAGCCGTACAAGCCAGATACAGGTTTTCACTGATGTGTCCGGCATCGGTCATCAGTCCTCTGTGGGCACGGATGCCATAGCGCCATTCGCTGCGATAGAAGACGATCGAGTAATAAAAGACGATGTTGGCCTTGCACGCCCACAGCTGTCCCATCAGAGACGTACCGATGAAGTCTTTGATATCATCCGCAGTCTTAAGCAGTTCGATCTGATGGCTCATCGGCAGATAGTGATATAAGCCGTCCCTCAGGCCTTCGACACCCTGCAGCGCCATATAGGTCTCAAAGGGATGTCTTGCCCCGCCGCACGGCACGGTACGAAGCGTGGCATAAGACTTGCCGCGGATCTCCTTGACGCCTTGCGTACACCATAACAGATATGACAATTGTTTCAAAGTGATCTTTCCCTGCGTATAGACCCTGTGGGAGGAGCGCGAATTGACGATCTTTAAAAAGTCGGTCTCGACTTCGATCCCTGCAAAGTCTTTCGGCAGATCAAAGATCGCATCACTCATCGCCTCCTTGACAAGCGGCGGCTGTTTTTTCTTCAGCTCCTGATCCGTCTTATAGCCTTCATAGCTTTCTGTGCTATAGCCGGTTCGAAGCCAGCTTCTTCCCTTATCGATCAGTTCTTCGATCTTTTTCTCATCCATACGTGAACCTCTTTGAAACCATTCTAACAAAATGTGAGGGCACACTGTCCTCACATGCTTTGGAGAAATACTTTATCGAAATTGTCTTCGACTCTTCTTTCCAGTTCTTCGATATTCATCTGCCGGATCGATGCGATCTTTTCATAGATGTTCACGATATCGCAAGGTTCATGACGATGATCCAAGACCGGCGACTGGTAGGGGGCATCCGTTTCGATCAGAAGTCTATTTAAGTCCATCTTGGAAACGACATCGATCGGCTTTCTCGCATTCTTAAACAGAACGCTCGCCCCGAACGATATGAAATACCCAAGCCTCATGTATTGCCTTGCCATCTCGATCGAGCCGGAGAAGGAGTGGATGATCCCGCGGTTCTTATGGCTTTTCAGGATCTCATAGGTATCGTTCGATGCCTTGCGGGAATGGACATCGATGGGCAGACCATACTTTTCCGCAAGCCTCAGCTGTTCATTGAAAAAATGCAGCTGGTGTTCCTTCGTATGAGGATGAGAATAATAATCCAGACCGATCTCACCGATCATATCCGGTTTTGTTTCCAGAATGATCTTCTCGAACCGCTGCAGCCGTTCCTCTTCGTGGTCATCTTCCAGATCCTGCGGATGGATGCCGATGGCCAGCTTAAAAGAAGGGTAGAGTTCCCTTAGTTTCAGACCATGATTCAGATCATGTTCGCTGCAGCAGATGATGATTGCCTTATCGACTCCAGCCTTCAGCATCCTTTGTATCATCTCATCTCTGTCTTCATCGAACCGCCTTGATCCCAGGTGGCAGTGGGCATCACAATAGCTCATACTATTATTTTATAAAAAGAAAGGATCGCCTGCACAGACGATCCCGTATCTTACATGGTCGGAATATCGGGATTCGAACCCGAGACCTCTTGAACCCCATTCAAGCGCGCTACCAAACTGCGCTATATCCCGCCTACACGCCCTTATTCTATCATGGGCGTGTCCGAAAGGAAACTTTCCTTCCGTCTTCTAGTACTCGCTTGTTTCCGAGATCGCCGGTTTGCCGTTTTCATCCAGCAGCACCGTCAGACCTCCGGCATAACCGTCATGACGGAACAGATAATTGACACCTGTCTCTTTATCGATCCAAATCTCGATCGCTCCCATCATCGTGGATTGCGAATATGCTTTCTCGAAACGTTCTTCTTTTGCCATAGATCTTCCTTTCCTTAATCGGCAATGTAGAATAATACGCCGTTTGTCGACATGCACAGATCGGTCTTGAGCTTGATCGTCTTTTCATCGACGACTTTGAATACGATCTGCTTCACATCCTGTCCGGCAAAGCCCAGCATCTGTGAATTGTCGGTAACTGTACAATAGTAACGTCCGTCTTCGATCTTATAGGTTCCCTTGATCTGGGCCAGACCGGCATAAACGTTCTCCGTGAACACGAAGCTGCCTGTCGGATCGAAACTCACGCTTGGCTGGTAGGCGTCATTGACGTCTTTTATCTTCGCCTTGTATGTCGCCGCAGAAGCAGCCGCTGTCTTGGAGCGGACTTCGTAGTTGACTGTCAGTTTCTGATCGCCGCAGGTCGCCGTAATGGTCGCCTTGCCCGGCGCGACAGCGCTGGCTCTTCCCTGATCGTCGACCTTTACGACGTTCTCATCGGATGACTTGAAGCTGATCTTATCGGTCGTATTCTCCGGGACCGGACGGATCTCAAGATCCCAGTTTCTTTCGTTCTCATAGGACCAGTAGTTGCGATACAGAGATGTGATACCGGTACAAGGGATCTTTTCGGCTGGCGTGACAGCAGAAGTATCGTCTTTCTTTTCTTCTTTCTTCTCGTCTTTCTTGTCCTCTTCCTTGGTGTCGGTCTTCGGATCTTCCGGAGTCACCGGCGTCGTCTCTTCCTTCGGCGTTACCGAAGAGCCCTTGACTTCGATCGTTGAGAACAGATCTTCCGATCTTGAACCGGAAAGGGAAGTCCTCAGCTTCAAGGTATCCTTATCCAGTACTTCAAAGATGATCTTGGAGACCGTCTCCTTGTTTCCTTCCTCCACATCGAGGGTACAGACGTTCTCATTGAGCTCCCACTTGCCGGAAAGCTCGTTGTAACCGTCCGTATAGGAATCCGTAAAGACGAAGGAACCGTCTTTGCCGAACCACACCTTCGAGTGATCCTCGTGGCCGTAGTTATCGACACTGTTGTAATAGGTGTTTCCGCCTAAGTCGAACGAGGCTTTCTCTTCTTCTTTTTCTTTCTTCGTACATGCGCTTAAGCATAAGATCATGACGAACAATATAAGTAATTTTTTCTTCATAAAACTCCTTTCCATACTTCAAAAAGTGTTTTCCGTTATTTTTTCTGAAGGCTGTCCTTCATCTTTATTTTAATATGATTCTTTTCTCTTTCCCCGTATACGGAACCATTCTCTTACAAAACAGACCGATGTGTACGCTTTCATGAGAGCTTTTCTTTCAACATCACGATCTCTTCTTCACTCAATCCTATCCTTTCGAGATATTTAAAGGCACTGAGGGATAGATCTTCTTCAAAGAGATCTTCGCTTTCAAAGGCTCTTTGAAGATCCTTCAGAAGTCTGTTTTGGACGATCCTGTCATAGACGAAAGTTCCCAAGCCTGTCCCATAGTAATTCTGATACGTCTTCATATAGTCGCTGATCACTTCATCGATCGAAGCCGACATCAGACACTCCAATACCGCGCAGACAAAACCCGTCCTGTCTTTTCCTTCCGTACAATGGATCAGATATGGGCCTTCCTTTCCGAACATATAGCGAAGGCCTCTGACAAGGCCTTCTTCAAATTCCTTCGTATGATACGAGGTCGAAAGATCGAGAAGTATACAGTCGCAGGAAACATAATACGTCTTTTCCTTATCCTCAGACAGCGAGAACTCATAGGGATGATCTGCCAGATTGAGGATCGTTCTGATGCCCGCATCTTTTGCCGCAGCATCGGCATAGCCGCTTCTTAGGATCTTGGGATTGACCGGGGAAGAGGAGCGATAGAGGATCCCTTCTTTGATGCCATCCGTTTTCACCATCCGGAAGTTGGCATAATCTTCATCCGTAAGATCTTCGTAATCGCTTCTTTCATTGGTCCGCCCATATACGTATTCATCAAGCGGATATCTGCCGGAAAGACCCTGTTTGGTTTTCAGATCGACCGTCACATCTTCGATCCCTTCGGGGATCCCGATGCCCTCAAGCAGGACCTCGTCTTTGTTGTCTTTCCCACACAGATACACGATGGCAGGCGTCTGTTCTGCCTCTTGCGCGAATATCGGGACTTCGATGATCTTCTCTGCCGGCTTTATGGAAACGATGTCGCCGGCATGGTAACCGTAACGGTTCATCCTCTGCACGGAGATATCCAAACGTATCGAATCGTCTTCCTCACGGATCAGCGGTACCTGTATCGTTTCGTGCGCATCAGACACGCTGATCGGCCTTTCGGCGGGCTTTTCTTCATTTGAAGAACGGCAGTCGTTCATGAAAAACAAGGAGGCTGCCAGGAGTAAGACCAATGCTGCGTGAAGAAAGGTTTTCATCTCTGATTTCATCATATCGTATTACGGCGTCAGTCATACAGTCTTACATTTTTTAACATCGTTTTGGCTTCTTACATGAGATAATATAGCCAACAAAAGGAGAGTCTAATAATGTCGATTGATTTAAGCAAGATGCCGAAACTCGGTTTCGGCCTGATGCGTCTTCCGGAGAAAGACGGAGTCATCGATCATGAACAGGTATGTCAGATGGTCGATCTGTATATGAAAGCCGGTCTGACGTATTTTGATACCGCCTATGTCTATCACCAGGGCAAGTCGGAAGTGGAAGTCAAGGAAGCCATCGTCAAGCGCTATCCGCGTGACAGCTTCACTGTTGCCACCAAGCTTCCCGAGTGGGAGATCAAGTGCGAAGAAGACAAGGAACGCATCTTCAACGAACAGCTGGAACGTACCGGTGCCGGTTACTTCGATTTCTATCTGATGCATGCGGTGGACGATCAGAATTTCGCCAACTACGAAAAGTATGACTGCTTCAACTTCGGATTCGAAAAGAAGAAACAGGGACTGATCAGACACCTCGGTTTCTCGTTCCACGGCACACCGGAATGCCTGGTAAAGATCCTGGACAAGTATCCGGAAGTGGAATTCGTACAGATACAGCTCAACTACCTCGACTGGGATTCCGATAAAGTATATTCCGGCAAGCTCTATGAGATCCTTTCGGAAAGAAACATTCCGATCGTCGTCATGGAACCGATCAAGGGCGGCTACCTCGCATCCTTAAGAGAAGATCTCGAAGCGAAATTCAAAGCTGTCGACCCGGATAAGTCGATCGCATCCTGGGCACTTCGCTATGTCGGCTCGCTGCCGGGCGTCATGACGCTTTTATCCGGCATGTCGCTGCTCGAACAGATGAAAGACAACGTCAATACCTTCACCGATTTCAAGCCGCTGAATGATGCGGAAAGACAGGCGATCAAAGATGTCGTCGATATCATGACCAAGACGCCGCAGATCGGCTGCACGGCCTGCAGCTACTGCACGGACGGCTGTCCGATGAACATCGGCATCCCGAACACCTTCAGGATCATCAACACCATCAACATGTACGGCAAGTCGGAAAAGACCGACAAGATGTATGCCAATATGCTGAGCAAGAAATCCGGACCGGCGGATTGTATCCAGTGCGGTCAGTGCGAAGGCGTCTGCCCGCAGCATCTTCCGATCATCGAACTGCTGCAGGATGCCGCAAAAATACTGAACTAGATCATGCCAAAGGGACAGCCGACGCTGTCCCTTTCTTTTACACAAATGCTTTTTACCAAAAGAAAGGAGAACGCATCTCCTTTCGTTTTTATTTCTCAGATCCTGGCGACTCCGGAATCTCTGGCAGCTTTTGCCACCGCTTTGGCTACCGCAGGGCCGACCCGCGGATCGAAAGCTTTCGGCAGGATGTATTCCTCATTCAGTTCCTCGTCGCCGACTAAGTCCGAGAGAGCCTTTGCGGCAGCGACTTTCATTTCCTCGTTGATATCCCTTGCCCGGACATCGAAAGTCCCGCGGAACACGCCCGGGAAGGCCAGGACATTATTGACCTGGTTGGGATAGTCGCTTCGTCCCGTGGCAACGATCCTTGCCCCGCCGGCTTTCGCATCTTCCGGAGAGATCTCTGGCATCGGATTGGCACAGGCAAAGACGATCGCATCGTGATCCATCGTTTCGACCATCTCTTTTGTCAGGGTGTTTGGCGCGGAGACACCGATAAAGACATCGGCACCCCGGATCACATCTTTCAAAAGACCCGTCTCTTTGTTCAGATTGGTGACTTCCGCCATCTCTTCCTTGATCCAGTTGAGTCCTTCTCTTCCTTTATAGATCGCACCTTTGCGGTCGGTCATGACGATGTTTCTGAAGCCGGCAGATAACAGAAGTTTGACGATGGCGATCGCTGCCGCTCCGGCACCGGAGGTGACGATCTTCACATCTTCTTTCTTCTTGCCGACGATCTTCAAGGCATTGGTCAGTCCGGCTAAAGTGATGATGGCTGTGCCGTGCTGGTCGTCGTGGAAGATCGGGATGTCGCATTTTTCTTTGAGCTTGCGCTCGATCTCGAAACACCTTGGCGAAGCGATGTCTTCCAGATTGATGCCGCCGAAAGATCCCGAGATCAGATAGACGGTGTTAACGATCTCATCGACATCCTTTGACTTGATGCAGATCGGAAAGGCATCGACGCCGCCGAAGGATTTGAACAGTACACACTTTCCTTCCATGACCGGCATGCCGGCTTCCGGGCCGATATCACCAAGTCCCAAAACCGCCGTACCGTCCGTGATGACCGCACACAGATTGTGCCTGTTGGTCAGTTCATAGGACAGGTCGACATCTTTTTCGATCTCCAGACATGGCTGCGCCACGCCCGGTGTATAGGCAAGAGACAGAGCTTCCTTGGAATCGACAGGGACTCTGGATACGACTTCGATCTTGCCTTTCCATTCCTTATGTTTCTTTAAGGATTCCTGCATGACATCCATGATCATGCCTCCTCGAACGGGAACGTATATGGAAGATGGTGTTCGTCGCGAAGCGCGATCAGTTCTTTCTGTACGGCTTCATTGACCGGAACGCCTTTGTCTTTTCTTTCCAGCCATACCAGGTGTTCCTTTTCGCCGGCCGTATAGATCCTTTCGTGTCCCGGTGCCTTTGCAGAAGCACGAAGGGCACGGCAGATCTCACCGGCTGTCTTCTTGAATGTATCCAGACCCATGAAAGCTTCCGGATCGACGACGAAGAAGAAGTGACCGAGATGATACATCTGCGGCTTTCCTTCCGCCGAGACACCGCTGAGCGCCTTCATGAATTCACCGCCGGCCAGAGCGGAAGACAGGATCTCGACGACTGTCGCATAGCCATAGCCCTTATAACCGCACATCTCATCGCCCGGACCGCCGCCAAGCGGTGCCAAAGCGGCCGTTCCTTCCGTTAACATCTTCAATATCGCCTTGGAGTCGGTGATCGTCTGACCGTCATGGGTGACGACCATGCCGGCAGGGGTCTCTTTTCCTGATCTTGCGTAGTATTCGATCTTTCCTCTCTGTACGATCGAAGTCGCGCAGTCCAGACAGAACGTAAATTCCTCATCCGTCGGGAAAGAGAACGTCAAAGGGTTGGTCCCCAGCATGTTCTCCACGCCGAACGTCGGTGCGATGGAAGGTCTTGCGTTGGTGCCGGTGACAGCCAGAAGTCCTTGCTTGGCCGCCATGTCTGTCCAGTATCCGGCAATGCCGTAGTGAGTGGAGTTTCTGATCGCGCCGCCGGCCATGCCATACTTCTTGGCTTTTTCGATCAGTCTTTCCATCATCTCGTGCGCTGCCACCATGCCCATGCCGTCATGGGCATCCATGACCAGAGTGGTCGGCGTTTCTTTCACGATCTCCAGTTCCGTCTTCGGTAAGAGCGTTCCCTTAACGATCCTGTCGATATAGATCGGTTTGAAGCGGTTGCATCCATGCGATTCGATGCCTCTTCGATCGGATTCCAAAAGAACATCGGCACAGATCGCCGCATCCTTCTCCGGTACGCCATAGGCCTTGAAGACATCGATCATAAAATCATTCATCAGTTTCCACGGTACGTAAGGTCTTGTTTCCATGATATTCCTCCTGTTTTATATGATCCCTAACGGGATGAGTGTTATAAGCAGAACAGCTGCGGCGCCCCATACGACGCTCAAGAATGTGATCTGTTCCTTCTGCTTCCAGTAAGGCACGAAGTTGCTGGCAAGGAAGAAAGGGATATAGGTCGTAACGAATACCGGCAATACGCCCCACCATTTATAGACCCAGATGAAGGAATGGTTTTCCGTTCCCGCCAGGAAGGATTCGACTAAGGCAAACAGTGCCGCCATAGCTAATGCCGACAGAAATTTGCGTTTCTTGTCCGGTTTCTTGGGAAGCATCTTATAGGAAATGATGCCGGCCAGAGAAAACATCATCGACAGTTCCCAGCACACCCCGATCAGCAGTATGAAGGTCGTTGAGGCATTGGACACCGCCCATAACGGATAGCCCGCAAAATGAGCGATGATCGCATTGCCGATCTCATAGAGCCAATGTACGCCATATAATGAGAATCCGGCGACGATGGCCTTATAGTCTTTGTTTTTGACTTCTGTCCAGTATACATAAAAAACGACGGACAGAATAAAGATGAACGTCCAATTGAAATTCGCCGTGCTCCGCACGAGGATCGCATCAACAAGATCCTTTGCTTCCGCAGAGCCGTCTCCCCAGAAGACAAACATATTATGATTACCTCTCTTTGTTAATTTCATTATGACACAGGCCACAAAAGAAGGAAATATCCCATAAGAAAGACCCCGCATTGCGGGGCCGTTGAGTGATCGTATATGTATTTAAATACCTTTTTCCTGCGCGGAATTCTGTATCTTATCCATCCTTGCATAGATGCCGTTCATCTTCAGCAGTTCATCATGGGTACCGGATTTTCTGATCTCACCGCTTTCGATGACCAGGATCATCGTAAGCTGACGGATCTGTAAAAGACCTGCTTCATCTACGCCTGCCGAGACGATACCGGTCATCCTTGAAAGCACCCTGGGTGCCGCCAGGTTGACACAGGTCAAAGACAGAGTCGATAGGATCGCGACCAGATACAGATAGCGGTAGCGTAAGGCTTCCTTGCTTAAACGTAAAGCAGTTTCATTTCAAATGCAATGTATCATATCTGATGCGATTTCTATCGTCTCTTGCCCCATAACGGACCTTTATTCAAATGATCCCTGTATGCATACTCCTGAAAGATCGGAACTCTTCATAAAAAAACATCTATAATTGGTCTTAGTGAAAAAGGAGTGAAGTACAGCATATGAATAAAGGGATCCTTTTCTGGATACTATTGATCCTTATTGCGGCAGTTATCATCATTTACAACCTGATACATCATACAAGGATCGCAAAAGAAGGCATCACAACAAAAGGGAGGATATCGCGCATCGATGAGAATTATGATGACGATACCGGAAACACATCGTATACCTTTTATGTGAATTATCTCGATGAAAACAATGCGGAAAGAAAAGCACTGCTTCGCGGAGCGAAGGGATTGAAGAAAGACGAAGAAGTGATGATCCAATATCATCCTTCCAATCACGCGTACGCCGAGGTCGCTCACAAAGACTAATATTATTTTCTTTTGCCGTTTCGTAAGGCGTCTTTAATAATTGCGTTTCAGGGTAGATTCTTTGCGTAGACGTTGATCTCATCAACAAAATCAATGATCGCTAATATCGTTTTCTTTATCTCCATAAGATAATCGATCGCCAGAGCTTTCTTTGAAGAAGAAAAACCGATCGTATCAATCTCTACGTTGTACTTGCACGCATATTTAAGAGCCACTGCTTGCTGATACGTGCAATATACCTGTCCAGTGCAACAGATTATTTTTGCCCCTTTATTTACTTTGAATTGAGAAAAGAAATAACGATAATTATCGTTTGTATCAGCTCTTCTATTGGGATCAGACGAAGGGCACGATGTAACAAACAGCCGATCTTCTTTATTGTCTGTCTCCAGTCTGATAATCTTGGCGTCATGTTCCGACAACTCTTCTTCATGTTTTCTGGCACCAAAGGCTTTCTTCATGCCTTCTGATATTGCATCAAACTCGGTTTGCGCATTTGGTGCAAATGTATCTGTGTCGGCTCTATCAAAGTCTATTAGGCGCGACGTTGATAAAGCCACAACTTCAGGTTTTCTTTTTAATCGAACAAATTCTCTATTTGCAAGCTCACATCGCTTAAGGTTCGATATGCCTCCACCACCTAATGGAAGTATATAGTCTACGTTTTCAAATTGAGAGTCCTGGACTCCTATAAGATTCAACGCTTGGGCAGCTATAAAAGCTTTTGTCTTTATTTCCAAAGGAATCTCTTTGTCTTTTTCTTTTCTGATCTGTCCTCGTTCCTTTATCTCTCCTGTTTCTTTTTCTTTTCTGTAATCCCATAAAGAGTTGAAAGACTCGTGTTTAAAGAATGATATTTTTTTATCGAATTCGCTTTTTGCATCATATTTAAAAGAAGACTCTTTAAACAGATCTGCCAATTCTTCTTTTGAGAGCCAGTTGTTAAATCTGTCTAAAATCAGCCTGCGACGCTCTTCTGTGCTTAGCGATGAATCCGGACAAGTAAAAGGGTTTGCTGTCCATCCGGCTTTTTCTTTTATATATTTTGGAAGAGGATAATTAAGACGAATGCCTGTATCGATAAAGGAACTTATTGTGTCTTTACAATTAGCGGTTTCCTTTTCATCTCGTTTTTTCATACGTACGCTCAGATAATCCAAGACGCCCTCCAAATCGCCGAGTTCTTTTATAAAGACATCCTGAACATTGCTTTGATGTTTTTTCTTTTCATCCAAGCATTTTAACCAATTAAGAAAAGTTCCGGATCTGCGGATCACTGTAATAGCCTGTTCCAATTCCAATTGGGCAGAATGAAAGTATTTATACGCCGCTTTATGAGTTTTGTAAGAGTTTAAAAACTTTTCTGCAGCAGTCCCTATATGGCCGTTTTCTTCGGCTTCTTTAGCCTGATAATACATGGCTGTCGCCATTCCTCGAAGACTTGCACCGCACAATTCATCTTTATTGCTACCTTTTAATGTCTGTCTGAAAAAGTAATTGGCTTCGTGTGTTTCGTACATCGTTTGCCAGTCTTGTATTTTCATATAATAAGCAGCTTTATTTCCTTTTATTTTTGATAAAACCGTTTTACTTTCCTCATCTTCATTTCCATCAAGCAGCTTTTCCGCTTTATCAAGTAACCTTGTTGCCTTTTCAAGATTTTCCTCTATGTTCTCAGTATGCAAGAGGGCGTAGCCCACAACATTCATCGCGTTTGCATACAATACCTTGTCTTCTTCTTTTGCTAAATTGATATTGTTTAGACCTTCATATGTCGTATCGGCTAACTCCTCAACTTTATTGGAGTCGCTGATTATATCACAAAGCGAAATGATTCCGGCACTTAATAAAACGAGGTCATTTTTATCGCAAATTCTCCTCTCTTTTAGTAGCATGTTCAAAGATAAGGTAAAGTCTAAAAATTCCGGAAAACGATCGTTATATGCTGAAATATTTACTGTAGAATTACTTAGTTTTTTTAAGAGAAAAGTAAGATAGCCTTCCTGGTAATCGATCTTTTTAGTAACAATCAGTCTGACCATCGGGTGAAGCATCAGTCTGTCTTCTTTCCCTCTTTTTTCCTCTGTCACCCAATAATTTCTGCATAGTCGTTCCAACATTATCAGGTAGCCATTATTTTGTTCCTCTATAGAAAAGGAAAGATCTACAAATAAATCTTTTGCGAGACCTTCTACCGGCATTGCAGCCAAGTTATAAAGAATCTTATGGGCCGTTTCTTTATCTGGCATTTTTTCAAGAGAAAGTCTGAAAAGCGAGTAAAAATGACCAAACAACGAATCTTTGTCCGCTTCATTTTTTCCAGCGATAGGATCCGATAAAACCGGACTGCGTTTTTTGCTGTCATAATCTGCAATTGATGAAGAAATCTCGTCAATGCTATAGTACTCTGACAACCTGGCAGCTAAAGCAATCAGATAGGTGTTGTTTTTCAGATATTTGTCAATAAAAGAGAGGATAGTTTCTTTTTCTTCGTAATCTTTCTTTTTTCTTTTCGGTAAAGAGCTGACAAACAATTCGTATCGTTTATCTTCGTTCAGCGGTTTCAAAATCATCTGCTTTGATTTCCATGCTCCTTCCATATTGGCGGTCGTGGTGATAAGTATATTAATTCCGGTATCAAGAAGAGCCTGATACGATCTGTTCTCCTGCGTTAGTTCATTTTCAAATCGATCCGAATCATAATTGTCTATTACAAGCAGTACATTTCGTTTTTTAGTATTGGCATCACGTTTCAGCGATAAAATTGCATCTCTGATGCTTTCTTTATCATAGTATTCGTGCTCTAGAAAAGAGATCACATCTCTGTATTTTTTATCACCAGTTTCGTCATTTAAAAGCGCAATAACATCTGAAAAAATTGGTTTCTTGTTTTCTTCAGAAGAAGTGGCAAGCGAACATACCGTTTCTTCAAGATTATCCTTATAAACAGAATAGAAAACATTCCAATTATAAAGATTCGAAATTAGTTTTTTCGCTAACAAAGTCTTACCCATACCATGCTCTGCAGAAATGATGTGGACAGGAAATTTATTTGTTAAAAAATCATCTTCTATCTCTTTTAATTGATCGGGTTCTACATAATTCATTAATTCCGAGGGATCGGAAACGAATGACTTTAACAACGAAAACGAACCATTATTTTCAATAGATATGGAAAAATCTTGTGAATTCTTGTTCCATTCATAATACGTGTCATGCGCTGTTAAAAACTCGGGATATTTAATAATCTTTCCGATCTTTGATTTGATATCTCTCAAGTCTTTACATTTGATGATGTGGTCGCCCATTTCGTTACCGGTTTGCATCTTATACTCTTCACGTATTTGATCAATCGTTACTGTGCCTAAACTGTAGTGTTTAACCGCCGCAAGCAAAAAGGCGTATGGTTTATCTTGAAGGGAACGTACTGCATCTTTGCTCTTTTCGCCAGTCTTTTCTTTAACTATCTTTCCGTCTTCATTTTTAACCGTTCTAGTTTTTTCAACTTCAAACTCAAGCAGGCTGTTGTTCTTGCCAAAAACTCTGTTTTTTTCAAAATCGACAGTCACTTCATTATCCTTACCTTTGTTAAAACAAACGGTTATTTTATCCATAATTTCATTTTAAATGAAAATTTGTTTTCTCCTGTGCCTTTTCATCTCTGTTCTTTGAATTCCAATATCTTTCATTATTACCAGAATACAAAGCAAAGAATCAAAAGCCTGTAAAAAAACAAAAGCATTAAAAGTTATCAATTTCCACAACTTTTTCCACAACATTGAACTTCTATTATGAAAATGCCCGAAGGGTAAGGAGGAAAAAATGGAAATGATAAGCAATAAAAGTACCTTTTCGTTAGAAAGGGTCGTCTCATTGTTTTTGGTGGTTTTAATGCTTTTTGGCATGATCACCTGCAACAGCGAAGTCGTAAACGCCGAAGAAGGTGGAGATCACACTCCTTCTACCGGTTATCTTCTCAACAATAATCAGAAGAAAACCATGGTGGATGCAAAACTGACGCTGAATGGCAATTCATCTTCCAACTTGTTTGTTCAAATTAATTCGCCCAACAAGATGGAATCTAAAGTACCTGTTGTTACAAACAAAGATACGACAGACCTTTCTTCAACTGATTTTAAGGTTAATTTCAGAGTTGATAATCCAGGGAGAGTTTTGTTGGAACGTGTTGGAACCATCGTGATAGGACCTACTACATCTTATAACTTCTATGACGATTTAAAAGGCAGTGAATTGGCAAACAGTCACGTGCTGGGTTCATCCTACCTTATGTCAAAGTACGGATTGACAGTAACGGAAGGGACCAGCTATACCGTTCAAAACTATGTCAAAACACAAAGCGGGCAGATGTTTTACGGTCAGAAATATACTGTTTCAACGCCAAGCGAATACGCTATCCCTTATTCTGTTTCAGTATCAATCGATGATTCCCGTTTCACTTTCTCTTTCAAAGTAAGTCAAGGAACATCGTACAAAGCTAACGAATGCGGTTTTGAGCTTTTTGACAGCAACGGCTCAAAAATCGGCGGCGGAAACGACTCAGGGCTCAATTATTCGGGAAACTTCAGTGCTTCCTACGATACAGCCAAGTATTATGAAAAAGCTGTTTTGTGGCCTGGGGACTATTATGCGCAAGCCTATGTTGTGAGCGGTGGTCAGGTCCGTTACAGCAACAGAATTCCTATCGAGATAAAAATTTCAACAACAGAAGGAAGAATTAACGCATTCCTTAGAAACCCTAAATGGGAAGATGGTGCTAAATGGGGAGGCAGAAAATCTTATACTAATCCCATTTTTAACGCCTGGGGCTGCTGTGCCTATACTCTTGATCTTTCTCGGGTCGTATTCAACCAGAGTTATCGAAACGGAAGGACAAATACAAATATTTCAAACATAAGAAAGTATGACGTAGTAAAGCTTCATAAAACAGGTGGAAGCGATCACTGGCTGTTCATTCGTGACATTAAGTCGGATGGAAAACTCGATGTATTAGAAGCCACAACGTCCGATGGCGGAGGAAGGGTGTTTGTCACTAGTTACCGATGGAAAATCGACTACGACTCAAACACATTTCAGTTTCAACACGACGATGGAAACGGATACACACAAACCTATAATTTCATTTCATCATGGCACCAAAACTGAGCGCTTATGTTCCGCCTTCAGATCAGTCTGGAGGCGGAAACGCCGATAAGTTCTTCTACGCGAACGAGAAAGAAGGTCTGTTATGAAAAGAATTCTTATGCTTCTGATTGCTGTAATCTGTCTGTCTTCTTTACAAATAGAAAGTGTATTTGCGGAATCCGTTAAGAGATCCGAAATTTCAAACGTAGTAATCGAAATTGATAAAGCCAACAAGGATTTCGCCATCAGTTTTGATGTTTCCGTGGATTCTTATTCGGGAACATTGAAATCAGGGCTCTTAATTAACTGTTCCGGGGGACAATATAAGGTTTATAAAACACACAGTATTTCTGAGCTTTATAAGGAACAAATACGCATGTCTGATTCGACAATGGCGTTTGATGAAAACAAACAATATGTTTTGATTCCTTTTATCGAAATAGAAAACGAATTGACAGAAGGGCCAAAAGTAGTCGTCAGCCCTCTGTCTACTTATGCTTCAATTAACAATTTGAAAAGCGAAGGATATGAGGGAGGGGCATTTATTTCCTATGATATCGATCAAGGCATTAACGAGGCTGACGGATGTGGGTATTTACTGTTTGATGAAGAAAACGGTTTCTTGGGAAGCGTCTATAGAAGTATCAAGAATCTCAGTGATTTGAATTATGTTGCCTTTGAAACAGCCGATCGTTTTGGTGAATTGAAACAGGGGATTTACTACATTCGCCCTTACGCAACGACAGGAAAATCTCTGGTATCTTATGGCGAGTATCAAAAGGTAAATATTGAGGGATCTATCTTTAATAAAAACAATTGTGATGCAGGGTCCCTTTCTAAAAGTTATGAAAAATCATCTTATCTTCTGTCTCAAATCAGTGGAAGCTATTTGATAACAGATCCTATGCGTTCGTTTCTTCCTGATTTTTCTGTTAGAAAAGCCTGGGAACACCCGTTTAATCCATATGACTTCGGCCAGTGTACTTGGTTTTGTTATGGAATTCTTACGCAGCTGGGAGTCTCTGTTAATACTCATGGTAATGGTGGAAATTGGGTCAATAACAGTGACATGCCTGGATGGCACAAATCCAGCACACCGGCTGCCGGCTCTATTGCATCAGCCTTGCCCACCAGCAATCATCCGTATGGCACAGTTGCTTTTGTTATAGATGTGATCGACGAAGAAAACATGATCATTTTGCATGGTAACAGTAACGGAAATCTGATCGAGGATCCCTGGGAATCTGCAATTACAGATTGGTGTATCCAAAACGTAAGCACGGATCACTACACTTTTAGGGACGGAAATGAAAGTCGGTGGGTTTATCTGAATCCGACAGAGCCTTTGCCAGAAAACAGCAGATCCTTTTCAAACTCAAAGGAGATCAGTTTGGAATCAACCGAGTTTATGCGGAACAACATCACAATTCATGAAGGAATTGAAAGATATGAATGAGTATTTAGATGATCTCAATGAAAAAAGAAAGGTAAACTTCAGGATCTCTCTTTCTTTTCAATACTATCTTGAAGCAGCGATTCAAAGAGAGCTTCAAAGAGAAGATCAAGCTATTTGCATAGATGACTATTTCATAAATCTGACAATAGCAGATCAGCCTTATAGCGAGTCATATGATCTGATGATCGAAGACATAGGCGATTTTCTTTCCGGAGAAATCAAATGTTATATCTCGTTCGCTTCAGATTCTTTAATTGATGTGTATGTAACCGCAGATACACCGTTTCAGAAAATCAAGCCACCTCGCGATATCCTAAAGCTCCTTACTTATGAAGATACTGCTGCCGGCTTGCATTTAAGGGATTCGAGAAAAAAGTCATACAAAATGATCAACTTGTCCGGATTAGATATAAGCGAACAGGAAGATATTAGCTTTCTATTCGCAGGCTGCATACATCTTTCTGACTTAATCCTGCCACGCAACGCTTTTAACGTTAAGATCATGACCTCTTTGTTTGAAGGGTGCAAAAAGCTTAGAGCAATCGACCTCTCAGGATTCGATATGAACAATGTCGAAGAAGCCGGGAACATGTTTCATCTATGTTTATTACTGAAGAGTATTATGTGGGATCCTAAAGAACCATCTGATGATGATTACGAAATCAGCATATCTGATCTGGAATCCACTATAGTCTGTGATCCTTTATTCGATAAAGCATGGTGGTTTGCAAAAAGAGTTAATCAAAATCCTGCCGGCCTACTAGAAAAGGTCTATAAGATCAGTAAAGACAGGGCTATCAGATTAGTATGTGGCGCAAGGTTTTATGAAGATATGACAATCAGGGAATGTCTGAATCAAACACCGCAGGAACAGCGGCTGCGTAAAGCGTTGTGCGCAGGAGAAAACAAAAACACAATGATTCTCCCAGCGGATTGCTGCTATTGCGCCTTTTATGAAGAAAATTACTGCTCGTTCGATGAAAGATATCAAACCGAAAAGCAACGTCATGATACATGTAAACACTTCTGTTCGTCAGAGTTTGTTGACATGTATCTGAGATACGAGGAGGAAAAAGATGAATAAAAGCCATCGCTATAAGCTCGTTGATAGAACGGTTATGAATTATCAAGCTTATTTAAAAAGAATCACTTATGAGCACGGCCTTTCAAGAGATTTATTAATTGATGTTCAATGCTCTTTGAAAAAGAAAGGGAAAGAGACACACGGAAAAGAAGATTTAGAAAGGCAAGCGATCTCGTCTCTGGTTTTTCGTGGCATCTCATTATCCGAAAAATATTCTGAAGAAATTCATGAAATCGCTAGGTTTGTCATCTTTTTGATTTTTTCAAAAAACAAAGACAAGAGAAATGGTTTTCTTCAAAAACGGATTTCTGAGATTCAGGATTTTATCCTGGATCTCGTCCGTTCGAATGATCCAAATGTCATCCGATTTTCTCTTCATCTCTATAACGCTTTTCTTTTAGAAGTAATGGATTACGACGTTGATGAAGGATTTACAAACACACTGATCCGACAGCTCATCACAAATCTGCATATAAGACGTTTACAAATGGTCTGTGCGGATTTTATAGGATACGTTTTTGCGGTTCGTGGCGGTTCGTTTGTCTCTAGGAAAAATGAAAATTATCTGTACTCGTGCTGTGTATCCAACTTGATCTCCAGTAAGAATGAAGGTAAATACAATTGCCCAAGTGTGCTGTTACTTCTTGCAAATCTTCCGGTAAGAATAAACAGATTTGAAAATGATCAGCTTTACTATTCGAATGTTCAAAAGAGAATCAAACGCAGCTACGAAAATAGTGCTGGGTTTGAAAAATATCTTTGGTACAAAGCGATGCAGCACTCGGATCCTTTGAAACACTGGGAAAAAGATACCCAGCTCAAAGTGCTTAAGGAAGAAATCTTGAATACAGATGATTATCTAAAAGAATGCACATATGGTGTTTACAGACTTAGGTATTTCATGGATCCAATAATTCTTTTACACAGTTTATTCCAGATGGAGTTTATGTGCTATGCAAAGATCATCTGCCATGCTGCCTTGCCAAATGTTTTTCTGAACAGATATTTGATCAAATCTTTTGGCTGTTACACAAATAAAGGCGAGACCTTTGAAACGAATGTTGATTCAGCAGATGTGAAATGTGATAGGGAGGAGAAAAGAATCTCAATTTCTATCGACTACGAAGGCAAAAGTTACACCGAAATAAAAAACTTTGCCAAACAAAGAATTAAAAAAGCTTATATTATCTCGGAAAATGAAGAAGGACAACGCGCAGCCATCGATCTTTCTGAAGTCAGATTGGAGCTGCTTGAACCAAAGTTTTTGGTTAGCGTTCCTAGGCAATAGCACAAAATCTATAAAGATTAATAAAAGGAGAAAAAATGACTATTAAAAGTATCTATAGATCACTCATAAAGATTATACATTCGATTAAGAACCTGTTCCGGGACGATACGGAAATGGATGTTGATCCGTTTTATGAAGATGCAAGATACATCATCAGGGATCACGGAAAGTATTCTGTAGTGCCTTTGATGAGGGGGCTGGGCGTTTGCCACAAAAGAGCTTTACGTCTTCATGACACCTTGATTTCAGACAGAATTCTGGAAATGAACCAAAAGAATTTTACAACTCTTGTGGTCAGTGAGCGCATGGCAAAAATCTACCATTTAGCTGGTTCCATCGCACTATTGCTAGCCGGCGTTGCTATTTTAGGGTCACATTTTATCTCAGATCTTTATCACTGCCTTAAGTACAATATCGAGTTCCAATATTATTTGTTCCAATCTTCCAACATGTTTGCATTATTCAAAGCACTGCCTCTTTGCGTTGCCGGAATTGCGTATAAAAATGGAAAGCATTTCTCTTTCTACGGCTCATTATCTTTCCTTTTAGGCATCTACATTTGTAGTCTGCCTGACCGTGTTTTCTACTTTCATGATGTTTCGTGCTTTGCAGAAACCATCATTCTTACAGCTCTTGTTCTTGCCCGGTTCATTGATATCGATAACTTGAATTACTATATCTCTCTTTTATCCGGAGAACTGCTCTCGATTCTTTTGACGGTCGTAACAACGCTCTATGATAAGTTCTTTGTAGATGTTGTTTCCAGACTCTTGTTCTGTTTTTACAAAGTTCCTTTTGCGCTGTTCCTTGTTTTCTTGGTTCTCGAAAAGAAGGCCAAGATGATCTGTGTAAATCTAAAGAAAGGTAATTAAATTATGAATGCTAAATTATTAGAATCGTTGAACGTTCTTCATATCTGTCTTTTAAATAGAAATGATATCAAAGATATTTGCATCCAGCCGTTATGTGATTCAAAAAGCAAAAGCAAAACTTTGAATGCAAGGATTGGCCCTGACTATTTTGATGTAAGGTTTTACTTCAAGCTTGTAAAAAAGCAGCTTGTACTTTTTTCAGAAACAAGGATATGTACCATATATCCCGGTAATGTAAAAGCTGTATCTCGTCTTGCGAAAGCGATCGCGAAAGAAGAAAGGGATAAAACATCAGGTTTCATTTTTGAGCCGATTTGCTGTGCCGGAAAAAACAGAATCACGCAGAGAGATGTCGATCATGGCCGTTTCAATATCGGAAGAGTTGAATTCTGCTTTTCCTTCGCTATCAAGGAGTATCTGACCGAACAGATAGTTGACAGCGCAATCAGATTCATCAACGATCAGCTATACAAGTATTACAGTTACTTCATCAACGAATCAATGAAAGGTTATAGCGACGGAACGCCGTTTCAAAACGAGGGAGATAGGACTAGAAAGTTTCTCAGAATATACTTTGACGAGGCTACCAAATTGCCCATTAACGATAAGACGACAAAAGAAAAGATTGAAATCTTAAGAGAAGATACGAGGAAAAACAACGACATCAAAAATGCTGTCTGTAATTTTGTTGAGGAAAGTTTGGATTTCGATGAATCTCGGTTATACAGGATCAGTGCAGCAAGCAGCATGAATATAAAGATTCCCATACTCGATATCGTAGAGAATTGCATCGAATACGAAAGGGGAGAATTGATTTTTCATAGAAACGAAACAGAAAGGCGTAAACTCAAAGAATTCTTCAAGATCTTGATTTCTAATAATCTGATCGATTTTGAGCTGACAGAAGACAATGAATATCTTGATCCTGAAGATTTTGAAATCGAAACGATATCTGGGATCCATTAAAGAAGAACAGATTACAAAGTCTTAACTGTACACAAAAACTTATCAGTATTAACAAAAGAAAGGAATAACTCAAATGAAAAAGAATCAAAAACTATCAGACAACAAAACGTTAATGTATTTTATCAGCTTTGTTATGGCGGCAATTCCCATAATACTGTTCTTGGTGCTTTACAAAATCGATCCAGATGGAATGGCTTACTGGTTCCCCTATGGAAAATCTGCTCAGTACGATGATATTGTGGACTTTGCCTACAACATCTTTGTTCTTTTCGGAGTGCCGGTCATGTTATTCATTGACTTCTTATCTTCAGTCATTATATGTATAGCCATGGTCGATGAATACCGCAACATATTGGAATGTGTTTTCAAAAACATTCTGTGGGTATCGCTCTGCACCATAATCAGCGTTATCCTTTTCTTTGCGGTAGGGTTCTTAAGCAAATTGATACCCTTCATTGCAGTGTTCTGGTTTATAGGCGTTCTCCTCGCGTGTGCCCCCGCAGCTTACACAATCACCACCGCTGCTGGTGAAATCATAATCAGCATATTTGATTGATCAACCAACAAGACAGTAACAAAAAGCCAAAAAATAGATGAACAAAAACGATAAAAAATCGTTTGGTGAGATGCTTTCTGAATACGAAGACAGGGCAGAACTAGACCCGAATTCTTGGCATGAGTTTCAAAAAAGACTCGAAATGCTGCCTCGCACAAGAGAAAGCGTTGAATTACTTCTTGATCTGCTCAGCAGTTACGATACAATTTATGAGATATATGAAAAGCTCCTGATAGATCTAAATGAGCATCTAACACCAGATGAAATTCTACACCTGAACAAAAAACTGCAAAAGCTCTTTGGCGTAAGTATATACAACAACATGGATTTATTATTTGATGACACGAAATAAACAGAACTAATTCAAATCGATTTTAAATAGTGATGATGAATTCATATGGTTTAATAGTTTATAGGAAAAATTAACAAGTCTTCGTAAATTATTTATTGTTCCTGATTAAGTGTGACTTCCTTATTATCGTTTCGTTTATAGGCTCTGAGGACACAAAAGGGTCATGACATTTTGCTGTCATGACCCTTGTTTTATTCCGTGAACCAGATATCGAGATCGACATCCGCATCTACTCCGTCGACCCTTCCCCAGGCGCAGGTCTGCCACATCACATAGTCTCCTTCGTAGCTCGACCAATCGGTGTAGTGGGCGAGCCAGATCTTTCTTTCGTCCGTGCGGCGCCAGATGTTTTCCAGGTAATACTTGCTGCCATACAACATCGTATCGTAGCCCTGTTTTCTTGCTTCTTCTTCAAAGATGTTGTAGAGATGATCGAGGTCTTTGAAGCTGATCCCGTAATCATTGAAGTAAGTGAAATTCTCCCAGTCGAACACGATCGGAAGTTCCAGGTGGGTATCGCCAAGCTCGGCGATGATCTGCCGCAGGACGCTTTTTACTTCCTCTTCGCTTTTGTCGTTGGAATAGTAGTAGACGCCTATCGGCATGCCGACGCTCTTTGCCCCGGCCAGGTTTTCTTTGAAACTGTCATCGAGATACAGGACGCCGTTTCTTGAAAAGCCGATGCGCATCATGACGAATTCACATCCTGCCTTCTTCAGAGTTTCATAATCGATCTGTCCCTGCCATTCGGAAACATCTATGCCGAAGCGTCTTCCTTCTTTTTTGTATTCTTTGACGAAGTCTTTGAACTCGATCGGCTCTTCGCCTTCCTCCTCGTCATCGTTTTGCGGGAACTTGTTAACGACTTTGACCGTGATGTCCCATTCCGTTACATTGCCCGCCTTATCGGTCAATGACGCTTTCAGAGGATATTCGCCGATGCGGTCGGTATCGACTTTGCCGTCGATCTCCAAGATCGGGTCACGGTCGGCGTTGTCGCCATAGGCGATGTAGTCGTAGATGTTGAAAGTCGATCCTTTCCTGATCCGGATGAATTCACCGGATACAAAGAGGAAAGGAGCTTCCGTATCATCGACGACCAGACCGTATGTCTTTTCCGACTTGTTTCCGTAATCATCCTTTGCGGTGACTTTGATCGAATAGGTGCCCGGGAAATCGGCATCAAGATCCGTTTCAAATTCGATCGTTCCTTCGTCATAAGTAACGTTGTTCAATACGTCTTCCATCGTATAGGATTGATCGGCTTTCAGATGGATCGGATCGGCAATGATCTTAAGGTCCGGCGGGGTCGTATCGACGACTTCATAATGTAAGACAGTCTCTCTTGTATAGAAGAACTGCTTCAGCGTATAGGTGAAATCAAAAAAGCCGACTTCACTCGTATCGATATATTCCGCCTCCGGGATGACTTCGCCATTGGACCTCTTGATCAGGTCCATCGCCTTATACTGCTGACCCTTTTCCAGGATGACTTTGTCTCTGTCAAAGACGGCATAGGGCATAAGAAAACTTAGCAGCAATGCTGCGCCGATCAATGCCACAAGGATGATCCTTTTCATATTCTTATTTGATGCCGTCTTGTTTTTATTCATTCTGCTTAACTCTTCCAGATCTCCCTGATGTATTCTTCCAGGATCTTTCTGTCCTCAGGATCACCGTCAGAGACATCATTCATGACAGCATCCATTTCAGCCAGTACATCTTCCAGTGTCACCTGTTCCTTGTGCCTGTTCATGTAGTTGCGATAGGTGAGGACGGAAGTCTTGACGATGAATTTCCAGCCGTCTTTCAGCTTTCCGCCGGATATCGCCTGCAGGAGCTCATCGGGGAGTTCGATCTTTTTGTTTTCTTCCATAGTCAGATCCTCCATTTCTTATTTTGACAGAAAAAACCGCTCATAGTAAACAAAGGTATCCCGCACATAACGAAAACTCCCTTTCGGGAGCTTCGCATTTTCTATTCGAGTTCAAAGGCACCGGTATACAACTGATAATATGTGCCTTTCAGATCCAGCAACTGATCATGGGTACCGCGTTCGATGATGCGTCCGTGATCGAGCACCATGATCGCATCGGAATTTCGTACGGTGGACAGACGGTGGGCAATGACAAATACCGTCCTTCCCTTCATCAGGTTGTCCATGCCCTTCTGCACCAGCGCTTCCGTACGGGTATCGATGGAAGACGTCGCTTCATCCAGGATCATGACCGGCGGATCGGCAACGGCCGCCCTGGCGATCGAGATGAGCTGTCTTTGGCCTTGCGACAGCTGTGAACCGTTTCCGGTCAGCATCGTCTGATAACCCTGCGGAAGTCTCGTGATGAAGTCATCGGCATTCGCCAGTTTGGCAGCTTCGATACATTCTTCATCCGTGGCATCCAGTTTGCCATAGCGGATATTGTCCATGACCGTTCCGGTAAACAGATTGACATCCTGCAAGACCATGCCAAGCGATCTTCTTAAGTCGGCTTTCTTGATCTTGTTGATGTTGATACCGTCATAGCGGATCTTGCCATCCGGTATGTCGTAGAAGCGGTTGATCAGATTGGTGATCGTCGTCTTGCCCGCACCGGTAGCACCGACGAAAGCGATCTTCTGGCCCGGATGGGCATACAGTGAGACATCATAGAGGACCTGTTTGTTTTCTTCGTAAGCGAAGTCGACATCGACCATCTGGATGTCGCCCTTGAGTTCGACATAGGTCGTGGAATGATCGGATTGGGCGTGGTAGTGTTTCCATGCCCATAAGCCGGTCTTTTCCTTGCATTCATGGATCTCGCCGTTTTCATCCTTATAGGCATTGACCAGGGTGACATAGCCGTTATCTTCTTCTGATTTTTCATCGATCAGGGCGAAGACACGGTCGCTTCCCGCCAGAGCCATGGCGACGGTGGATACCTGCATGGAGATTTGGGAAACGGTCTGCGACAGCTGCCTTGACAGCGCGAGGAAGGAGATGATGACACCGACCGAGATCGGCTCAAGCCCTCTTAAGGAGAGGTTTGGAACACCTATGACGACCAATAATCCGCCGACGATCGCTAAGAGTACATACATGATGTTTCCCACGTTGGCCAGGATCGGCATCAGCATATTGGCGTTGGCATTGGCACGGTTGGAATCATCGAAGAGCTGATCGTTGACTTCGTCGAATTTCTTCTTGGCTTCTTCTTCATGGGTGAAGACCTTGACGACCTTCATGCCTTCCATCATCTCTTCAATGAAGCCTTCTTCTTTTGCCAGAGACTTCTGCTGGGCGACCATGAACTTTGCGCTGCGTCCGCCAAAGGAACCGGTGATCTTAAACATCACACCGATCACTAAGGCGACCACGATCGTCAGCCACAAAGAGTAGCGGAACATCGAGAATAAGATCGCCGAGATCGACATGATCGACTGTAATAACTGAGGCAAAGACTGTCCCACCAGCATGCGGATCGTATCGACGTCGTTGGTGTAGGCCGACATGATCTCGCCATGGGTATGGGAATCGAAGTAGCGGATCGGCAGCGTCTCCATATTGTCGAACATATCGTCTCTTAACGATTTGATCGTTCCCTGGCCGACTCTTGCCATGATCTGCGGATAGATGGTCGTCGATAAAAGACCTAAAACATCGAATACGATCATGATCGTGATGATCCTTACCAGATCCTTATAGACGCTCTGTAATCCGTTGTTCATGCCCGGCAGGATGATCTTATCGATCAGGTCTGCCATGAAGGCATTGACGATGACGTTGGAGACCGCCGATATGATGATGCATATGGCGACGATGAACAGACGGAAGGAGAAAAGCCTGTAGACATACGCTATGAGTCTTCGCAAAGACTTCATATCGATCTTCTTGTTCGTAACGACTCGATTGTGCGGCGGCATCAGTCTTCCTCCTTTCCTTTGGTTTGTGAATCATAGATCTCTCTGTAGATCCCGTTATGTTTCATCAATGTCTCATGATCGCCTTTTTCTACGATCTTGCCGGAATCCAGCACGATGATCTGGTCGGCATCTTCGATGGATGAAACTCTCTGGGCGATGATGATCTTGGTGGTCTCCGGGATCTCTTCACGGAAGGCCTTTCGTATCAGGGCATCCGTCCTGGTATCGACCGCACTGGTCGAATCGTCCAGGATGAGGATCTTCGGTTTTTTCAGTAAGGCTCTGGCGATACATAATCTCTGTTTCTGACCGCCGGAGACATTGGTGGCACCCTGCGTCAGGATGGTGTCATATTTATCCGGCATCTGCTCGATGAATTCATCGGCCTGTGCCAGTTTGCATACACGGATGAGCTCTTCGTCGCTCGCTTCCTTGTTGCCCCATCTGAGGTTCTCTTTGATGGAACCGGAGAACAGTACGTTTTTCTGCAAGACGACGGCGACTTCGTTGCGCAAGGCATCGAGATCATAGTCTCTGACATCGACGCCGCCCACCTTTACACTTCCTTCCGAGACGTCGTAGAGACGGCTGATCAGCTGGATCAGGGTCGTCTTGGAAGAACCGGTGGAACCGATGATGCCGATCGTCTGTCCCGACTTGATGTCCAGGTTGATATCGGCCAGTGCACGCCTCTTGGAATGCGGATCATAGCGGAAGGTGACGTGATCGAAGAGGATGCTTCCGTCTTTGACTTCCTTTACACCGTCTTTCGGTGAGACGAGTTTCGGCTCGTGGGTCAGCACTTCGCAGATACGGCTGGCAGCTTCCGTAGAGAAGGAGATCTGGATGAAGACCATCGACAGCATCATCATGGCCACCAGGATCTGTACGCCATAGCTGATCAAAGAAGACAGCTGACCGGTCGAGAGTGCCGAACCGGCGGAATTGATGATCATCAGTGCACCGAACCAGCAGATGAGTTCCTTGGCTGTCTTGATGCATAAGATCTGTAACGGATTGTTGAAAGCCAGTATCCTTTCGGCCCTTGTGAAGTCGCTTCTGACTTCTTCGGAAGCTCTGTTGAACTTTTCGATCTCATAGTCTTCCCTGACGAAAGATTTGACGACACGGATACCGGCAACGTTTTCCTGGACGGAATTGTTGAGGGCATCGTATTTCTTGAAGATCCTCTTGAAGATCGGATGGGCCGTCTGGAAGATCACATAGAGTCCGATGCCTAAGACCGGGATGATGGCAAAGAAGATCATCGCCATCCTGACATTGAGACGAAGGGCCATGATGACCGAAAAGATCAGCATCAATGGCGTACGAACTGCCATTCGTATCAGCATCTGAAAGGCCATCTGTATCTGCGATACGTCGTTGGTCATACGGGTGACCAGTGACGAGGTCGAGAAATGGTCGATATCTTCAAAGGAGAATTCCTGGACCTTGTAGAAGAGATCTTTTCTGAGGTTCTTGGCAAAACCGGTCGAAGCCTTCGCACCGTGTCTTGCGGAACTTGCCCCGCAAAGAAGCGAGAACAGAGCCAGTATGAGAAGGATGCTGCCGTACTTGATGACCGGCATCAGACTTTCTCCGGTCATCTCGTCGATCAGCATCGCCATGACGGTCGGAATGATGCATTCCAAAGCGACTTCTCCCACCATGAACAGCGGCGTCAGGATCGTTTCCTTCTTATATTCGCCTATCTTATCGATCAGTATCTTGATCATTTTTTCCTCCTTTGAGATCTTCGATATTCTCATATACTTTCTCAAGCAGAGAATAAAACTCTTCGATCTGTTTATCGTCCAAACCTTTCAACATCCGCTTTCGGGAAAACTCTCTCGATTCTTCCATATCTTTATAAAAACTTCTCGCTTTATCCGTGATCGCAACGATCTTGACGCGCTTGTCGTTTTCGTCTGTCCTTGTCGTCACGAAGCCGTTCGACTCCAATCGCTGTATCAGACCGACCATCGTCGGATGCGAGACGTTGCACAGATCCTGCAGCTGCTTCTGCGACAGCTGGCCGTCGTTGTGCTTGAGCTGGAAAAGTACCTGTGACTGGGAGAAGGTCAGGTCGTGATCCTTGAATCTCGCGTCGATATTGGCTTTCATCCTGTTTTCGATGCGATGGATGAGAAAGCCGATACTGTGATCATCCTTCATAAGCTCTCCTTTCTGTAGCATACTACATGTAACATGCTACATTTTAATACGTAAGAACACGCCTGTCAATAAGTCTTCTATCCAAAATCGTTGTAAAAAACAACTCCCGTTTTCTGACAGGCAACAGAATCCCTTTTATGATGTCCGCTCCCGGATGAAACATCATATACTATCCCATACTGCTTTTCTGACAGTAAAAATACTACAATAGACATGTAGGGAGATATAGGAATATGGTTTATAAAAAGCTCATATGTATTCTGCTGTGTCTGATCCTTGCGGGCTGCAGCAGTCCGAAACCGGATGAGAGCACAGCTGTGTCTGTGGAAGTGACACCTGAAACTTCCAAGCCTGCCGAAGAAACTATCAGCGAAGAGGTAGAGATACCGCAAGACAGAACATTTCTCGAGGAACAGCAGCTGGTCATCACCCCGCAAGGTGATTTCGAATACACAGCGTGGGCGGAAAAGGGGACTTTCCCGATGCATGCCTCATGTAACATCACCGAGGAGCCTTCGGACAGCGAAGGCTATAAGAGAGTCATTGCGACGATCGTCTACGATGTCTCGGATTCGCCCGGCGGCATGATCCGGACCAGAGAGTTTGCGTTTGACCGTTATACCGGCACCTGCTTCGATACGACCAACGAACAGCCCGGTATCCTGGAGTCCGACGATTCGGTACTTATCGAATCCGGAGTGAACGTCACTTACGAAGACAAAGAATACAAGATCGCCTATGCGATGCAAATGACCAACAAGTGGCCGCAGCTGATCGTCGAACTGATGGTTCTTTGTCCGCAGGATTATGACGGAACGGTCTTCGTCGTCCGCTATGCGGATGAAGATACCAACGTGGCGGATACCGCTTTTGACTGGGAAGGCGTTCATACGATCGATGAACTTCCTTATTACAACACGGTCGAAACATTCTATTTCACTAAGTCCGATCACTGATAAGCGATATATCTTCGCCATACGAAAAGACCGCGGCTTTCAAGGCTGCGGTCTTCTTAAGATCGATTCCTTCTATTTTTACCGATCGTCTATTTTTCTCGAAAAGATCTCTCGGGAACAAGGAGAATTCCTGGACCTTGTAGAAGAGGTCCTTCCTGAGGTTCTTGGCAAAACCGGTCGAAGCCTTCGCACCGTGTCTTGCGGAACTTGCCCCGCAAAGAAGTGAGAACAGAGCCAGTATGAGAAGGATGCTGCCGTACTTGATGACCGGCATCAGACTTTCTCCCGTCATTTCGTCGATCAGCATCGTCATGACGGTCGGGATGATGCATTCCAAAGCGACTTCTCCCACCATGAACAGCGGTGTGAGTATCGTTTCCTTCTTATATTCGCCTATCTTGTCGATCAGTATCTTCAGCATTCGCGTTCCTCCAGATTTGCGTACACCGTTTGTAAGAAACGGATCAGCTCTCTTTCTTCTTCTTTATTCAGTCCCTTCAGCATATCCTTATTGTTCCTGATGCGGGATTCATCCATATCCTTATAAAACTGTATCGCTTCCTTTGTGACGGAAACGATCTTGTTCCGCCTGTCCTTTTCATCAAGGGAAGTCTTCACATATCCGTTGGCTTCCAGTCTCTTGATCAGCCCGACCATCGTCGGATGCGAGACATTGAGAAGATCCTGCAGCTGTTTCTGACTCAGGCAGCCGTCATGTTTCTTCAGCTGGAACAGGACCTGGGATTGCGAAAAAGTGAGATTATGGATGCTGAACTGGGCATCGATCCTTGCCTTCATGCGGTTTTCGATCTTATGGATCAGAAATCCGACACTCGTCTCTTTACTCATCGCTTCATCTCCTTTCAAGTCATATATATTGTAGCATGCTACATTTTTATAATCGGCTTGAAATCCTTTCAATATCTGTAAGCGCATAACAAAAAAGACTTTTTTCCAAGTCTTCTTTGTTAACCGTTTATCTGTTCCTGTTTCTTTGTGTCTACTGTCCTGCGACGCAGCCTAAGAACAGTTTCCACTCGTCTGCGGTCTGTCCGTAGACGTCGTGGTAGAACAGGATCTTTCCGTCGTCTTGTTCATTGGCATTGGCGACCGAACGGGAAGACGTGCCGAAAGGATAATCATTTCCGCAGCACACCACGCTGACTTTGCCGCCCTCATAGCCCAGAAGCGTATAGTTCATATAAAGCGCTTCGAAATTATCGCTTACTTCCTGATCGAATTTCACATACTGATAGATATGATCGTTTTTGATCTGTACTTCTTCGGGTTCAAAATGTTCCCTGATATCATCATATTCAAAAGGCATTTCTTCAACGATCTCATAATCGATATGATCGATCTCAGGCATGTAGGTATCTTCCTTGATATTGTACCGATAGCCCATCGGCAGGGTGAATGCCATCGGGAAGTCCTTTACGTTTGCGGGGATAAAGAGATCGGTCTTGTTTTTTTCCTTGCTTCGATCAGAGAACTGATCATAAGCGGCGATGACCTTCCCTTCGGAATCAAAAGCCTGGTAGCTCAGCGTCACCCCCATGATCTTATCGGTGTTGTTCGTCACATACAGCAGTACGTTCAGATAATCCGACTGGTCGGTGTTTGGATAGATCTGCGGATCCAAAGTGATAATGACATCCTCTTCCGTCTTTTCTTCTTCTTTTGTTTCTTCTTCCGTTTCCGCTGCAGCTGTTTCTTCCATGTTCTCCGGCAAGGCTGTTTCTTCTTCCTTCTTGCCGCAGCCGCTCAATATCGCAAGCAATACCAGAAATGCGATGATCAGTTTCTTTGTTTTCTTCATATGTTCCTTTTGTCTTTTTCAGATCTCTTTCACCAGCTCACCAAAGTTTTCCTTGGCCTGCTTTCTTTTTTCTTCCAGAACATCGATACCCACCATAGCGTCGGAACAGCACGGAGCGGCGACCGCCAAAGAGGCAGACACCGTTGCCAGCTCCAGTGAATCCTTGACGTCTCTTCCGCTCAAAATGCCGTACATGAAAGCCGAAGAATAGGAATCACCGCCTCCGGTCGATTTGACGGCATTGACCGGAACGATGTCGATCTTATAGGAACGGCCGTCTTTTTCATAGGCCATCGAACCCTCCGAACCGTGCTTGATGATGACGATCTGCGCGTTCTGGTCAAACCAGTACTGTGCCGTTTCCTTATCATCCATACCGTCTTTCAGAAGGTGATCCATGAGATCGAATTCCTCATAGGAACCGATGATGATCTGGGCGTACTTGGCGCAAAGCGAGTAGTAGACGGCGATCTCATCTTTGTTTTTCCAGACCTGCGGACGATAGTCGATATCAAAGACGATCAGCAGATCGTGTTTCTTTGCGTATTCCAGCGCCTTGAAACAGGCATCGCGTGACGGAGAAGCCGACAGTGCCGTTCCGGAAATGATGATCGAACGGGAAGAAGCGATATACTCTTCCTTTATCTCGGCAGGTTCCAATAAGAGGTCAGCCACCTTTTCGTTGCGATACATCATCAGGTTGGTCCTGCCGTTCAGACTCTCGGTAAAAGCCAGACCGATCGGCACTCCTTCTTCCGCCCGATAGATGCAGCTCGTATCGATCCCGAGATCCTTCACATAGTTCAGGGCAAAATCGCCCAGCGAATCGCTGGATATCTTGCCGATAAAGCCGGTCCTACAGCCCAGTTTGGCCAGACCGACCGCCGTATTGGCGGGTGAACCTCCGACATAACGGTTGACCGAAGGACTTTCCGCAAACGATTCCCGCATCGTCGGTGTATTCAGATCGATAGCCAGACGGCCTACCGGGATACAATCCAGTTTTCTTCCCTCAGGTATTTTCAACATATTTATATTCCTTCCTTCTCTTTTATTTTAACGGATGACGCCGAACACGTCACAGATATTCTCTTCGAACGGCAAAAATCATCGATCCGTCTGTGTCCTTTCTGTTTTCAATCACATCGCTTCACTGCCTTATTTACGATATCCGGCAGGACACATCAGCTTTCTTAATATAAAAAGAAGGCATCGCTACCTTCTTAAAAAAGTTTCTGTTTACGGGATCAGTCCAGTTCCGGATCGGCAGCCTGGCCGATGCCTTCATAAGTGATCGAAACGGCCTTGAGGTCTTTGATCAGATCTTCGATCTCAGCGTCGTCGTTTCTGACCAGATCGCCTTCAAATCCGACCGTGTAGTAATAGTAACCGTAATTCATGCCGGCAGTCTTTTCTTCGTAGTTGACGAAATCCGGCTTCCAGCCTTCATTGACGAGCTCTTCGCCCGTCTTGCCGATGTTCTTATCGAGCTCCTCCTGTGCCGGGATCTGTGCACTGAGGTCGACGATGTGGTCGATCTCAAGCGGTGCTACCAGTTCATTGAACTTGTTTTCATAGTCCGGATCGGAGAAATCAAGTGCCCATAATGCCTTGGAGACATCTTCCGGTAAGAGTGCGACGGCGCGGTATTGTACGCCATTGAGTTCAAAGACCTGTACGACTTTTTCTTCTGATGAAGAAGAGGCAAACATCGGTAAGCCTAAGATATCGCCCATCGTCTTGGCGTCTTCGATCTTTTCGGCCGTCGGACCATCCCAACCGCCGGATGGCATGAAGACGGCAATGTATTCCGCTTCTTCTTCGACGGTCACCGTGATCTGTTCATCAGTCGCATAGTCTTCGCCGTTCTTCGTCCATTTGACGAAGTGATAGTTGTCTTCCGTCTCGTACGCCAGCATCGTGACCTTGGTGCCTTTGGCAAACATGGAACCGAAGGATTGGGCAGGGAACTCCTTGTCGATGACAGGTGTCTCTTCACCCTCGGCAACTTCGATGCAGCCGATGCCTTCCGTATTGACCTTGATCAGGATCGTTGCTTCCGGCTCTGCCGGAGCTTCTTCTTTTTTCGCACAGCCGCTGAGCACCAGCATCGCCAGTAAAAGAGCTGTCAGTAATTTTTTCATTATTATAGACCTCCTGTTATATACGTCATTCATGACCTCGATTTTATTGTAAGATCTTCTGATTTCAACTTCAAAAGCCGTTATTTGTGCAAGCTGACGCTGAAGGATTGCATATCACTGCGGATATTCGAGATGGAGTGGGCGATGACTTCGTTCTTCTCGTTGTAGAAGTCGCATTCCAGTAAGAAGATCGCTACGCCTTCAGGCACATTGAGCAGTTTCCTGACCTTGGCGGACCCCTTGATGATCCTCAGGGTCTGGGTCATCTTTTCCAGTTTGATGCCATAGAAGGAAAGGATGTCACGGAAGGTGAAGACCGAGGAATTGATCGAATCCAGGGAAGGAAGGATCTTCTTGGGCATGAAGAATTCTTCGATCGAAGTCTCGACGCCGTTGAGCGAATGCATCTGCCGGATGTAGTAGATCTCGTCCTCAAGCTCAAGCCCGAAGAGGTTGGCATACTTGTTTCCGGCTTCCCGTTCGGATTTCTGCAGTTCCTTGATCGATACCCGCGAGTCGCTGCGGATCGCATCGCCGACAAAGCCGGCATGCTCCTCGATAGAAAGCTCATTCTTTTTACCGACGACAAAAACACCCCTGCCCTGCACTCTTCTCAGAAGTCCTTCATTGACTAAGGCGTCGACCGCATTTCGTATGGTGATACGGTTGATGCCGAAAGTCTCGGCAAGCTTGTTTTCCGACGGGATGGCCGTGCCCGGCATATATTCACCGTCATCGATCTTATTTCGTATGATCTCCCTGAGCTGCAGGTAGATCGGCATCTTGTAATCTGTCTTTGCCATTCTAGCTCTCCACCGTCGCCACGAATATGAACTTGTCCGAACGGATCAGCTGTTTATAAAACATGACCACTTCGCCATTCTGATCCAGAGCGACACCCGACGCATAGAATAACGGTTCGCCGCTTTCGATGCCCAGAACTTCCGCTTCCGCCTGAGTCGCGTAGGTGACGTTGATGTGTTCGGTGCCGGATGTCTGGTAAGTGTCGTAATTCTCTTCAAAGATCGGTTCCATCAAAGCGTTCTCGTTGTAGTGATCTATGAAGCCGGGATAGCGTTCCGCGTCGATGTAGGTCGTTTCGATCGTGCAGGGCACGTCGTTGATCTTGCGGCACTTGATGATCTCATAGACCTTGGTGCCCAGTTTCACCTGCAGCTTGCGGGCGATCTGTTTGTTGGCTTCGATCACGTTCATCGTCAGGATCTTTTTGCTGACAAGATTTCCCTGATCGATCAGGTCACGGACCATCGCGTCGACACCCGCCATGTCTCTGGGGTATCTGGGTTCCGCGACATAGACACCCTTATTCAACACGCGGTAGAGGATGCCGTTTTCCACCAGCTCATCGACAGCCTGGCGCAGGGTCGATCGGCTGACACCCCAAAGATCGCACAGATCCTTTTCGCAAGGGATCCTGGTGTGCGGTTTCAGACGATTGACTTTGATGAAGTCCTCAAGTTTTTCGATGGCCTCCATGCCCGGCTGTACCTTTGTTACGGATGTATTCATATAGCTTGTTATCCCCGTTTCCTGTCTTTTATTATAGTAGTAAGGAAGCTTTTTAAAAAGGAAACGATAATGAAAAAGATCACTCTGAACAACTTTGCGGCGATGACCGTATCCTACCAGCAATACTCTTTTGACTACGTCCTGGATTCCTTTGAAAAGATCGGACTTAAGAACATCGATTTCTGGGGCGGCATCCCGCATTATTACCGCTTCGATTATACCGATAAGGAAGCTGAAACCTATCTCAAAGAATTAAGAAAGAAGGCGGAAGATAAGGGGATGCGATTCGTCATCTACACCCCGGAGACGCTCGCCTATCCTTACGGTATCGCCGATCCCAATAAGAAGACCGTACAAAGAACCATCGATTTCTTCCGTACATCGATGGATGATGCGCTGACCCTCGGTACAGACCGCCTGTTCATCAATACCGGTACCGGACTTCGGGATCTTCCTGTTGAAGAATCGATGGATATCTGCATCGATTCGATCGCTAAGATCGTCGAGGATGCAAAGGCAAAGGGCATCACGATGATGCTTGAACAGCTGCAGCCTTACGAGTCCAACCTTTGTCATGACATCCATGCCATCAAAAAGATATTGGATACGATCGATTCACCAAACCTCAAGATCTGCGTCGACCTGGTCGCCATGGCGGTGGCAGGAGAAGATCTTGAGATGTACTATGACACCTTCGGTGAAGATAAGATCGGCTTCATCCATTTCTCCGATGCCCACCACGAGATCTGCGGCAGCGGCGATCTTCCTTTGAAAGAATATATCAAGACACTGGAAAAACACGACTATTCTTCCGTCATCGATCTTGAGATCAACGATTCCATCTACTGGTTCGACCCTCATGACGCCCATAGACGAAGCCTCGATCACCTGAGGACCTTCATCCCCGAATAACAAGCGACCCCGTATCACATATGCGGGGTCTTTTTTCTATTCGCTTCCTTCGATGATGATATTGACTGTCCTTTGTGAGGGACCGTCGTATTCGCAGAACCAGATGTCCTGCGCTCCGCCGGCGACCATCTTCCCGTCGATGATCGGGAAGTGGCAATGGTTGCCCGTCAGAAGAGCTTTGAGGTGTCCTGTCGGGTTTCCGCCCGTGCTTCCGTAATCCGGCAGCATGTGGCAATGCGAGTAGGGGGCATCCTCCGGGATCAGTCTCTTGAGAAAGACATCGATGTCGCTCTCCAGACATTCCAGAGCCTCGTTGACCGTGATGCCGGTCGTGGTATGCTTGGTTTCCACCGTGACCATGCCGTTTCTGATACCGGAAGCCGCTATGGCTTTTTTCACATCTTCCGTGATGATGAAATACTGGTTATACTGATCGGTCATGATCTGTAAAGGTATGATCTTGATCATGAGTTCCTCCCTGACGGATCGTAGCGCATGAATTCGATCGCGTTTTTCCCTTTGATGAGTTCGATCGTCGAATCTCTGAACCCCAGGCCATCGATGGCTTCCGACATGCGGATCATCTCAAAGCGCGGATCGTTGGTGCCGAACATCACCTGATGACGCAGCGACCTGTCGATCCATGTCATCGGTACGTCTTTTGTCAGCATCTGTGTATAGAATTCTCTGGCGCTGTCAAAATACAAAGCGCCGGTATCGGTATAGACATTGGGATACTTCAGCATCAGCATCGCCGTCTCCCTGACCCATGGCCAGCCGAAGTGGGCAAGACAGATGCGAAGATCTTTTCTTTTTTCTGCCAGATCCTCAAAGTCCAACGGACGGCAGTTCTTGCTCGTCGTGTGGGGCTCAAAAGAGAGTCCGGCATGAAAGAGGATCGGCTTGTCGTATTTCTCGCAGACATCATAGATATCATCCATGAAGCTGTCACTTGGATGGAAATCCTGCCTGGAAGGATGAAGTTTCAGTCCTTTGAGATCCAGGACGGAAAAGGCGTATTCGAGCTTCTCGGCTGCCTTTTCATCATGGGGATCGACACTGGCGAAACCAATGAAACGATCCGGCGCCATATCGACGAGTTTCTTTATCTCTTCATTGGAGACGAGGACTTCGCCATTCATCTGACTGCTGTAATCTTCCGGAAGCAATACCGCATAGTCGATCTTCGCGCAGTTCATCTTGTTGAAGAAATGCTGCAGAGGTGCCGTTTTGTTTTTATGCAGATTGAGTTCATCGTGTCTGAGCTCTTCCTTCTTTTCATCTTCGTTGATCGGCTCGAAGAAGGCCGGATGGACGTGGATATCGATGACCATTAAAAACCTGCTTCCTTCATCATCGCACGCACGTTGTCTACTGCCCGTCTGGCGTAGAAACGCGGCTCGTTGATGTAACCGGTGACCAGTTCGATCGTCGCCGTGCGGTCATAGTTTATCTCTTTGAGTTCCTTGATCAGTTCAGGCAGAGGGATGCTTCCTTCCCCAGGCATCACATGATCATCGGAATCCTTGACGCCGTCGATCAGATGCAGGTGGTACATCTTGTCACCGAGCTTGTCGAAGTAGTCCATGATGCTTTCATACTGGGTGAACGGCGGGACCAGGTCGCACATGCCGACAAGACACGGAGAGTCGATCGCCTTGAACAGTTTCTGCAGATCGTTGGCGCTTTTGATGACATTGGATTCATAGACCGTCAATGCTTCCATGACGATCTTCATGCCGATCTTTTCCGCATGATCGGTGAGCTCTTCGACGCTTCTTAAAAGTCTGTCCCAGATCTCGTCGTAAGTCGCGCCATAGCCGGCATGCCCGGCCGAGATCAGAGTATAATCGGCACCCATCTCCTTCGCCATATCGAAACACAGTTTCAGATAGTCGATGGCTTCCTTACGCATCGCTTCCGAACCGATCATGTAATTGTACGGATAGGCGTTGTGTTCCGGGCAATAGCCGCGGATCCCGATCTCATATTTATCCCGCAGTCTCTTGATCTCATCGATGCCGCCGGCCTTGAGGTCCGGGGCATAGGCATGCGGCCTGCCGCCCCATAACTCGATGTAGTCATAGCCGAAACGTTTCGCATCGATGAAGATGTGTTCCAGGTCATTGCGCTGATAGCCGCTGGTAAACATTCCAAGTTTCATGAATTTCTCCTTCTATTTCACCCAAGGCTCAAAGACTTCGACGACTTTGGAAGCGACTTCCGCTCCCTTCTGCAGGCAATCCTCGATCTTCCAGCCCTTCAGTATGCCATATAAGAAGCCGGCGATGAAGCTGTCGCCTGCACCGACCGTATTGACGACTTCCTTTGCCGGGACGATGTGTCCCTCATGGAATCCGTCTTTGTCGTATGCCAGCGATCCCTGTTCGCCAAAGGTGGCGACAGCGACCTTCATGCCTCTGTCCGCTTTGTCTTTCAGATACTTCTCGATATATTCATCTCTTCCGTTGTGGTAGGAATAAAAGCCATAGGTCACATATGGAAGGGTCTCTTCGACCAGCTTATGGTCGAGGCGGTCCGCATAGTCAAATGCGATCGGTACTCCGCTTTCCGCGATCTTAGGCAGTGCCTTTTCAGCCATTCCCCATAAGGCGGAATGGACAAGATCATGTTCACACGCGAAACGGATATCTTCCTCATCGAAGACCATATCGGCCAGTACACCTTCCTCATAGTCCCCGTGGATGCGGTCGTTGCCATCCATATCCATGTAGGTGACAGCGGTCTTTCCTTGCGCAACTTTCAGGTGTGAGATGTCTAAGCCTTCTTCTTTCAAAGACTCTATCATCCACTTTCCGTTTTCATCGGAACCCGTCGTGGAAATGATCGAAACATCCACGCCAAGTTTCTTCAGATTGACACCGGTATCCACGACATTGCCTGTCGGGTACTTGCGTCCTATCCTTTCATATAAATCGATGCAGTTGTCACCGATCTCGGCTACTCTCATGTTTTTCCCTCCGTTTACAGTTCTTCCCTGATCTTATAAACTTCGTTCATAAACTCCTTTACGCGGCTGACATCGACGTGATTCTCCAGCTTGCCGTCGTATTTGAACGTCGTTCCTACGACGGCCGCATCGGCATATTTCAGCTTGCGGCGTATCGTATCGACACGGCATCCGGTGTTGCATAAGACGACGACTTCCGGATTGTATTCCTTGACCGAGATGATCAGATCATCATCGACATCCTGTCCGGCCGCATCTGCCGATATGCATAAACCATCCGGTGCCGCTTTGGCGATCGTCGTCCTGGCGATATCTTTCAAAGGACGAAGATCCAAAGGCTGATCCGATTCCGGATTGATGAAATATAACATCTTCAGTTCATCGAGATGCAAGGCATACTTGCGGCGTATGACTTCAGAGAAATCGTTGTTGTAGAAACCGCCGTCACCGACATAGACGCCCGAGAAGGTACCTCTTACATAGTCGGCACCGACACCGGCCGCCAGTTCCAGGCAGGCGATACCGTCTGAGATCGCATCGACGCCAAACGGGACTCTGATCTCCGGCTTGAGATTGCCGATGACATAGGCCATGGCTGCCACGGTATTGCGGTCCATGTTGCGCTGGTAAGGGAAGCTGAATTCGTTGGAGACGATGATCCCATCCACGCCGCCATCCTGCAGAGCTCTGAGGTCTTTTCTGGCGTCTTCAACGACATCGTCCATGGTCATGCCGTATTTCCACATCGGATCGCCCGGTAACGGGTCCAGGTGCAGCATAGCAATGATCGGTTTTTTCACTTTGAACATCTCTTCAGTCCACATATTTTCAATTCTCCTTTTTCTATAAAAACGGCCGTCACAGACGGCCATCCCAATTAATACTCAAACTGTCTGTAATATCTTCTGACCGATAACGGATGCCTGAGGAAGAGCTCCATATAATTGTCGACTCTGGCATTGACCGCCCGCATCACATGATGGGAGATGGATCCGCGGAACTGCTCCGAGATGCCTTTGAGCTCGAACTCCTTGGTATCGATGATCGTGTAATTGCCGCAGACTTTCGGTAAGAATCTGGCGACTCTTTCCGCCAGCGGACGCTGTTCATCCTCACCGATGAACAGAGTGACCGGCGTATCGGCAGTGATGATCTCCTGCATACCATGGAAAAATTCCGGTGCCGAGATCGACTTGGTGCGGATCCACATCTGTTCCTCCCAGTAGCACATCGCATAGGAGTAGGTCGCACCGTACTGGTTGCCGCAGCCGATGAAGTAGTGCGGAAGATCCGGATGTTCCTTTAAGAATGCGGCCTTGTTTTTCGCATAATCATAGGCCCAGGCATCGGCTTCCTTTTCCACATTTATCAAGGCTTCCGCAAGGTATGTTTCCATCTCAGAGTTGTATCTTTCGTATTCTTCAAATTCGCCATTCTTGTACATCAGATAATTGGCGACCATATAGAACTTGAGCTGTTCGTTCATCTTGTATAAGACAAGATAATCCTGCTTGTCGGGTTTTGTCAGCAAAGATCCCGGCGTATCGATGAAGGCAAAGACACGGGCACCCATTCCTTTGACCTTGTCGACGAGCTCGACCATTTCCTTGGTGTTGCCGGAGACGGAAGAATAGATCAGAACGGAATCTTTCGTGAAGCGCTTGTTTCCGGTCGTCAGATATTCTGCCGCATTCTCCACATAGACCGGCAACGCGGATCTTCCGCGCATGTACACTTCCACCTGCATGGCACTTGCCCAGGTACCGCCGATGCCCATGAAGAAGATCCTGTCAAAACCTTTCTCCCAGATATCGTCGATGATCTTTTCGATCTGCGGACGTAAAGCCAGAGCGCCGTTGATGCTCGACCTGGTAAAGTCCTCATCAAAATTCCTGAGGCAGGGACCCTGCGTTTCTTTCCATTTTTCCGCTGTATACATATCTTCTTCCTCCTTAATACAGTCTGCCGTTTTCGATATCAAGTCCTTTGAAGAACATGAAGGCGTACTGGATGGCTTTGTCCCAGTATGGCCATTCGTGATCACCCGGACCCTCTTTATATATGTGATCATAGCCAAGCTCCTTCAGTGAGGCGGAAAACCTGCGATTGTCTTCGAGCAGAAAATCCTGCCTCCCGCATTGTAAGATCAGTGCCGGCTTTTCTTTCTCTTTTGAGATCTTTTCCGCCAGCGTGTAAGGCGTGTCTTCATCATTGAGTAAGACAAGTTCTTCCGCCTTCATCTCGGTGAATTCTTCATTACGGATCTTGTTTCTGAAGCTTTCATAATCGACGACACCGGACAGTGATGCGGCTGCCGCAAATCTGTCAGGCCTCGATAAGGCGACCTTCAAGGCACCATAGCCGCCCATGCTTTCGCCGGCAATGAAGGTATCTTCCTTTTTTGTACTTATCTTAAACCATTTGTCTGCCAGATTGGGCAATTCTTCCGCAACAAAATCAAAATAATTTATCCCGTAACTGGTATTGCAGTAAAAACTTCTCTCCACGCCCGGCATAACGATGATGAAGTTGTATTTCTTGGCATAGTATTCGATCTTTGAAAAACGCATCCACTCCTCTTCGTTTCCGCCTAAGCCATGTAAGAGATATAAGACCTTGGGTTCGTCTTCATAAAGAGGATCGACATCGTTGGAACGATCCGGAAAGATGACACAGATCGATACGTTGCGTTTTAAACAAGCGGAATAAACGGTCCCTTTGAAGTCTGCCATCCTACCACGCTCCGAAATATTTCAGTGTCTCGGTAGCCGTCGCCGCCCCTTTGTGCATGCATTCCTCGATGGACAGACCTTCGACGATGCCGCTTAAGAAACCTGCGATATACGAATCACCGGCCCCCATCGAATCGACGACCTTGTCGCATTCCACGATGCCGTAAGAATGATACTCCTTGCCGTCATAGCAGAGACTGCCGTCTGTTCCCAACATCGCTACGACGAGTTTCGGGCCTTTGTCGTGATATTCCTTCATCTGTTTTCGCAGTTCCGGCGTGTCGCCTTCATCGCTCGAGAAGAAAAGATAATCGGAATACGGCATCGCCGTCTGCGCTTCCTTGTCTTCAGGCCTTGTGGCGCAGTCAAAAGCCGTAGTCATCCCTCTTTCCTTGAGGTCTTTGTACTGGCCTTCCACTTTGCCCCAGAGATCACAGACCACTACGTCATGTCTGCAGATGAAATCCATGTCTTCTGCGGAAAGGACGTAATCGGACAGGACGCCTTCGTCATAGTCACCGAAGATCCGCTCGCCGTTTATCAGTTCGACCTGCGTGACGGCAGTGTTTCCTTCCTTTACGTGCATATGGGAAACATCGACACCCTTTTCCTTGACGGCATCGTACATGATCTTTCCGAACGCATCGTTTCCGATCGGTCCGATATAGGAGGCTTCGCCGCCGTTACGTACGGTGTATACCGCCATGTTGACCGGTCCGCCGCCCGGATAGGACTTGCCGCCTTCGATATTGTTGTAATGATCGATACAGTTGCTTCCGACTGCTGCTAATTTCATAGATCCACCTCGCGATTATTGTATATCTTTGTTTCCGTTATTTCCGATAAACGATCGGCAGATATCGGAAAGAAAGATATCTTTTTTCTTTTAAGATACAGGATGCAGGACGTGAGAGTTCTGCATCCTTTTCAGATTATCCTTTGATGATCAGGCCTTTTTGGACTGTCTTTCAAAGAAGTGATAAGCAGGGATACCGGTAATGAATGTGAGAGCCGCACAGATCAGAGATGGGATCGGAGCATAAGTGATCTCGCCATAGATCAGTGTGCAGGTCATGAAGATCGCGATGATCGGCATCAGCAGACCGCCCGGGCACTTGTAAGTCGGGTTGTATCCGCCGGCAGCGCCTTTCTTTCTGAGCACGAAGATCGTACCGAAAGTCAGGGCATTCTTTGTCAAAGCGATCATTGTGAAGTAACCTAAGAGTCCGGCAATGTCCGTCGCGAAGATCAGGATGATACCGATCGCACACTGTACCAGGATCGAGAAGTAAGGCGTTTCCCACTTCGGATGGACCAGACCGAACTGTTTGAAGAACAGACCGTCTTTTGCCATAGCGTATTCGATACGCGGCTGGAACAGGATGCAGGATGACAGAGATCCCAAGACGACGATGATCGCCATGATTGCAACGGCGACACCGGCAACATTACCGATGACCGGAAGCTTGGATGCCATTAAGGCGATCGGCGCATCGGAAGCGGCGATCTCATCGACGGTCAGCAGACCGGAAGCGACGAATGTCAGACCGCCATACAGCGCCAGAACGATGATGGCTGTTAAGATCAGGCCTCTAGGCATGTTCTTGTGCGGATCTCTGATCTCACCGGACATGTAGCAGGCAGCACCCATGCCATCGTATGACCATGTGGTACCTGCAACGCCGGCGATCAGAGCCGTGATGCCGAGTCCGCCCGTGAATCCTGCCAGAGTCTTTGTCGAAAGCAGAAGCTCAGAGTTCAGATTGAACAGACCGATACCGATGATCAATGCGAACGGAATGATCTTGAAAGCCGTGATGACAGTCTGGAACGCGCCGCCGCCTTCAACGGACCTTAAGTGTAAGAACATGAAGATCAGAACGAACGCAACTGCCAGTAACTTCAGTGTGATGTTAGACATCGGAACGAAGAACGCCAGGTGGTTGACGATCGCCAGAGCCATGATGGAGATGGAAGGCGGGTCAGTAGCTAAGATCGAGATCCATCCGCAAAGGAACGCCAGCAAGCGTGAGCCTGCTTCACGGAAGTAGACGTACTGTCCGCCGTCTTCAGGATAAGCAGAGGCTAGTTCTGAATAACAGAAGTTTGCCGGGATCTGCAGAAGACCGCCGATGATGAATGCCAGGAACAGGAACAACATGCTTCCTGAGGCGTTGGCGACTTCTGAGAGAGATGAGAAAATGCCTGAACCGACCGTCGTACCGACACCAAGGGCGATGACCGCACCTAAGCCCAGTTTCCTGCCTAGTTCATTGTTCTTTTTGGTTTCCATTTAACCCCTCCTATAAATAAAGAACGTGAATGATGTGTGGATCATGCAGGAAAACCGTATCTGCAAAAGTTCGCCCGCAATCTTCCCTGCTCTATAATTCCATCATAATACCATTATCGATTATTATGCAAGTTATTTTAATTTCAAACATAATTTGTACTAAAATTCACTATCCTGTATATGAAAAATAGATGAATTTTGTGAAATCATGATTAATTTGTCTTTATTTTGATAATCTTGTTGCGATAATTTCGAAATTGTTAACTACATCTTTATTGATTAGGAAACAAATATGTGTTACTTTTAACTTGTCTTATCTATCACAAGGAGAACACATCATATGAATGGGAAAGCTGATCTTATTTTTAAATCTGATTGTATTTTTACTGCCCTTGAAGATCTTCCTTTTTCCGGCTATGTAGCCGTAAAAGGCGACCGCATCTGTGCGGTGGGTAAGGGGATGCCGGACGAAGAGGTGATCGGATCCGACACAAAGATCATCGAACTGGGAAACAGGACCCTCACGCCGGGCTTCAGCGATGTCCACTGTTTCTTTTCCGGCTATGTCGTCGGTTACCTTGGCGAAGATCTCAGTAACTGCATCAGCGGCCATCAGGCTCTGAAAGTTCTCAAGGCCTGCAAAAAAGAAGGGCCTGTCTTCGGCCATGGCTTACGTGTTGCCATAGACAAAGAAGATCTTGATGCCGCTTTCCCGGATCGTCCCGTCGTCGCTTTCATGAAGGGATGCGAGACCTGTTCCATGAACGAGGCTGCGATCAGGGAGTTTCGCTTCACGCCGGATACCTGCTATCCGGAAGCCTATGTCCGCATCTTTCCGTATGTTCTTTCAGATAAAGACTTCATCGTTCCGCAGTTCATCGACTATATGAAGATGATGAATTCCAAAGGCGTCACTTCCATCAAAGAGATGGGCTTCGATGACTATTACGGCTTTACTGATGTCCTTAAAGTACTGGAAAAAGAAGATCGGCTGACACTTCGCGTCAACTTCATGTCCCAGCCGGTCGCAAAGGAAATGGATCTTGCCTATGGCGAAAAGATGCGCGAAATGTTCAAAGGCGATAAGGTGACCTTCTCCGGCTACAACCAGATGACCGACGGTTCAATCTCGCAATACTGCGCCGATCTCAAAAGGCCATATGAAAATACGGATTTCTGCTGTAAGCAGGACATCAACTGGGAAAAGCTTGGCTCAGATACAAGGAAGGCAGATAAAAAAGGCTTCCGCTTCTCCTTACATGCCCAAGGCGATGGAGCCATTTCAAAAGTTCTGGACATCTACGAGACCTGCAAGAGAGATGAAAACGGAAAGATGGTGAACCGGCAGGCGATCACCGATCTGGAATTCTCCGATCCCAAAGACCTTGAACGCATGGGAAAGATGGGTGTCGTTGCCGAGATCTATCCGCAGATCCAGTCCATCGCCAACCGCAAAGACAAGATAGCGATGATCAATGAAAAGATCGGCGAAGAAAGAGGAAGATACTACTGGAACCGTCGCAAGATGGCTGACAGCGGCGTGGTCATCTCCTGCGGTACGGACCTGCCGCTTTTGATCGATGACATCCCGCAATCGGTCTGCCACGCCGTCGGCGGCTATTTCCCGGAAGGGGGCGAGCCGTTCAACGCAGAAAATACCCTTACGCTTGCCGAACTGCTCAAAGCCTGGACATATGGAGGAGCTTATGATCTTTGCAAGGAAGATCAGCTCGGTACAATAGAAGTGAATAAGAAAGCCGATCTCGCCGCACTTGACGGGAATATATTTGAAACATCATCAGATGATGTCAGAGATCTTAAAGTCTGTATGACCGTATGCGACGGAAAGATCGTTTACAAAGGAGAATGACGATATGGCAAAAGCGTATTTCATGGGTATCGATACCGGAACCAATTCCAGCAAAGGCGTACTGATCGACGAGCAGGGAAACATCATCGCCAAACATTCCACGCAGCATTCCATGACCAATCCGGCACCGGGTCACTACGAACACGATGCGGAGTCTGACTGGTGGGGCGACTTCTGCATCATCTCCAAGGCACTGATCGAAATAAGCGGTGTCGATCCCAAGGACATCAAAGCCATAGGCACCAGTGCCTTAGGAGCGGACTGTCTGCCGGTCGATGAGGAATGTAAGCCATTACGAAAAGCCATCCTCTACGGCATCGATGCCAGAGCGACCGATGAAATGGAACAGCTCACGGAGATGTATGGTGAGGAACAGATCCGTGCGTGGTATGGAAGACCTTTGTGTTCCTCTGATGTCATGCCCAAGATCCTGTGGATCAAAAACAAGGAACCGGAAGTCTATGAAAAGACCTATAAGTTCATCACCGCCTCTACGTACCTGACGGCCAAACTGACGGGCATTTATGTCGTCGATAAGTTCCTGGGACTGGCCAGCTTCAATCCGCTCTACGGGCCGGATTGGAAACCGGTGGAAAAGTATTGCGCACCGATATGCCGTCCCGATCAGCTGGCAGAGATCCGCGAAGCGACGGATGTCGTCGGCTATGTGACAAAGAAAGCTGCAACAGAGACCGGCCTGGCGGAAGGAACACCGGTACTTACCGGAACGGATGACTCAGGTGCCGAAGCCATCTCGGTCGGTGTCGTTTCTCCCGGCAAGATGATGATACAGCTGGGCTCTTCCGTCTACATGATCTTAGGAACCGACAGGCTCATCGATGATGAACGTCTGTGGAGAGAAGAATTCATCGTACCTGGCCTTTGCGACATATCGGCCGGCACCAATACTGCAGGCTCTCTGACCAAATGGTATCGCGATACCCTGTTCAAGGACGCTTTACTCAGGGAACAGGAAGAAGGGACAGACGCCTACGTCACGATGATGGACGGGGTAAGTGAGATCCCGGCAGGAAGTCAAGGGCTCATCACTCTGCCATACTGGGCAGGCGAAAGGACGCCGATCAACGATCCGGCAGCTAAGGGCATCTTATTTGGACTTACGCTTTCTCACAGCAGAGCGCACATGTACCGCTCGGCTTTGGAAGGTGTCGCCTATTCCATCAATCAGCAGCTCAAGCTCATGAAGGCGCACGACATCCCGATCGATCAGATCTTCGTGACCGGCGGCGGAACGCTGAACGAAGTGTGGATGCAGATCATTGCCGACGTGCTCGGCATGGAAGTCTCTTCACCGCTCGTCAACATCGGCGCAAGCTTCGGTGACGCATTGATGGCCGCATCAGCCATCCGCTATCCCGGTTTTGAGACCTATGACAGCATGTTGAAGTTCATCAAGCCGGGTAAGACCTATACGCCGGATCAGAAAAACCATCTGGTCTACGAGAAATACCAGGCGATCTATGATGCGCTTTATGAATCGACAAAAGACCTCATGCACGAGGTCGATCATATCGTTGCAGGATCTTAAGAACCAACATAAAAAGATCATAGTCCGTTAAAAACTATGATCTTTTTCGTTTCTCTATTCCGGCTGTCCGTAGTACCCTCTCGGGGCATCTTCGGCATCTGCCTGTTCCCTTGTCAGGACAGCGATCTGTCTTCCGGTGGAGAGGGCATGCAGGTAGACATCACAGCTTTCTTCAAGATAGACCGCCGCACACAAAGCCTGATCGAGGCTCTTGCCGTAAGCCATGATCCCGTGATTCTTCAGGATCACGCACAAAGCTTTTCCGGCATATTTTACCGTTTCGATCCCCATGCCCTCATCCGACGAGATCGTAAACGGAGCGACCATCACTTCATCCTTGACTTCGTCGATCAGTGTCGTTGAAATCAAAGGAAGTTTATCCGCCACCAGCGATAAAGCGACAGCTTTCGGCTGGTGGGTATGGATGATCGCCTTGACATCCGGCATATGGTTGAAGATATATAAGATCGCCTTGAGGTCGCTCGTCGGACGGCGTTTGCCTTCGACTCTCTCTCCTTTCAGATCGGTGATGACGATATCTTCTGCAGTCATCGTATCGTAGCTCATCGCCGTCGGCGTGACCAAGACAAGATCATCGATCCTCAGCGAGACATTTCCTCCCGACATCCGGACCAGACCATAGCTCTCCATCGCTCTGGCCGTTTTGATCAGCGCATTTCTTTCTTTTTCGTATAACATCAGTCCGTCTCCTTGTTTCTGCATTCTCTTTCATAGGATCTTCCCAGATCGATCAGTCTGTCATATGCCTTTTTGAAATCCTGCGCTTTGAATACGGCACGTCCGACGACCGCCGCATCAGCTCCCGCTTCAACGACTTCTTTGAGGTTGTTTTCGCTTATCCCGCCGTCGACCCAGATCGGAAGATCTTTACCGAACCGCTGTCTTGCCTCGCGTATCTTGTTCAAGACAGACGCATGAAAAGGCAGCCCTTCTTCGCCTGCTTCCACCGAAACGAAGAGCAGCAGGTCGAGATCGTCCTTATAAGGTTCGATGAAGGATACCGGTGTCTTCAGGTTGAGAGCCAGGCCGGCCTTCATTCCCAGCTTGTGCGCTCTGCTTAAAAAGGCGGAAGGAAAAGGCAGCGCCTCGATATGGGCACTTAACATCTTCACGCCGGCTTTTGCCAGACCTTCCACATAGTCGAGCGGATTGAGCACTTCCAGATGGGCATCCAGCTCAACGTCCGTATACGCTGCGATCTGTTCGACAAGGCCGACGCCGAAACTGATCCCTTTTACAAAATTACCGTCATCGATATCCAGATGGATATGTTCAAAATCTTTTGCCTGATCCAGGACCTTTCTGAGATCGAGAAGATCGGCAGAATAGATCGATGGAGATACCGTAAACATGTATTCACCTGCACTTTCCCGTAAACAGTTCGATCGCTTCGATCGCTGCTTTGAAACGTTCGTATTTTTTCTGATAGATCTCTTTGTTTCTTTCCTCCGGCATATAGAGTTTTCCCGGTTTCACCATTTTCGTTACGCCATCTCCAAGATCTTTGAAATACCGACAGGCGATGCCTGCACCGATTGCCGCTCCCTTGGCGCCGGTCTGGCTTCCTTCCAGAGTCTGTATCGGCATCTGCAACGCATCGGCCATCATCTGACACCAGACACTTGAATTGGTGATGCCGCCGGAAAGTCTTGCGCTCTTATAGGACGAGATCGGTCTTTGTAAGTTCTCCACATGGCGGAGGCTCGAGAAGACGACGCCTTCATAGATCGCCCGTATCAGCGAGGCATCATCGTCATCTGCCGAAAGATCCATGAATGCCGCTTTTGAATTCGGACCGGCAGAAGAACCGAACAGAAAAGGAACAAAAACGACACTGCTGTCATAGACCGACCGTTCTTCGACCATCCGGTTGCACATCTCGTAGATCTCTTGTCTGCTAAGATCTTTGCCGTGTTTCCGGATGATCTTTTCGATATACCAGTTGAAGTTGCCTGCCGAAGTCGGCGAGGAGTCTTCCATCAGGAAGTGACCCGGCAGATAGGAGATCGTCGCCGTGTTTGTGCGAAGGTCATAATCCCTTGGTGCATCCTTTGTCAGGAACTCGTTGATCGACCAGGTACCGGCGATCAGACAGAGCTGTTCATCGTCCAGTATCCCGCTGGCCAGCGCATTGGCATCGATATCGAAGTAACCGGCAGCGACCGGTGTTCCTTCTTTGAGCCCTGTCAGTTCAGCAGCTTCCTTAGTCAGATGACCGGCGATATCCGTACTGTTCAAGACCTTAGGCATCTTTTCATAGCAGTCTTGAATACCGAGGATCTCAAAGATCTCATACTCATAATCTCTTTTGTCCTGATCGAAAAGACTTGTGGAAGAGCCTTCCGTGATCTCTCCGTACAGTTCTGAAGTCAGTTTATAGCGAAGGTAGTCCTTCAGAGAAAGGATCCATCTGGTCTGTTCCAATATCTTGTCATTGTTTCTCTTGAACCATGGCAGCAGTACGGCCGGCTGTGCCGACCACAGGGTCTGCCTGGTGTGCGGGAAAAGTCTTCTCTCCGTTCCATTGGCTTTGAATTCCTGTACCAGGTCTTCCGCCCGTCCGTCAGTCGAAACGATGACCGGGTAAACAGGATCGATGTTTTCATCGACGAAGACCAGCCCGTTTCCATAGGCCGTGATACCGATCGCCAATATATCGTTTGGATCGACACCCGCTTTTTCGATGCAGCTTTTGATCGCCTTGATGTTTGCCTTCCAGACGTCTTCGCCATTCCGTTCCGTGAAACCTTCTTCCGGCGTGGAGACGGGTACCTGTACCGCATAGGAACCGATCTTATTTCCGTTCGTATCGAAGAGAGCACACTTGATGTCGCTTCCGCCGTTATCGATGCCCAGCAGATATTTTCCGTTCATGATCGAAGTCTCCTTTCAGCATCTTTTCTATGATCTCTGCTATCGCTCCGTGTTCGTTGTCGTTTTCCGTCACATAGTCCGCGGCCAGTTTTGCCTCATCTACCGAATTGGCTACGGCAATGCCGGTGCCTGCCTTTCGGATCATGTCGATGTCGTTGTAGTAATTGCCGACGGCGATCGTATCTTCAAGCGGGATATCCAGCAGTTCAGACAATTCTTTTATCCCGCCAGACTTACTGATACCGGCATTCATGATATCGATGGTCCCGGGTTCCGAATGGACGTAGACCAGTTCAGGAACCTCTTCATCGATGAAATCGGCAACCTGTTTCCAGTCGGCGGTCGCCATAAAGCCTTCGATATGATCTAAGTCGATCTTCTCAGATCCGTCGACTCTCACCGGTATCACGCCTAACGTCTTTGCGTATTGAAGTGTCGAATCGGTCATCCTGGTCACCTGCCAGAGCAGACCTGAAAGGATGTGCAGCTGTAAGCCATGCTCCAGGGCAAATCGGATCATCTTATTACAGACCTCTTTTGAAATGTATTCGTTTCGTATGACTGCTTTATCTTTACAGCGGATGATCTTGCCGCCGTTGTTGAGGATGTGATAATCGACGGCCCACTGCTGTTCATTTATGCTTAACATGTCGATGTCTCTTCTGCCGCTGACAAAAGCTGTCACATGGCCTGATGCCTGTGCTGTTCGTATCGCATCGATGGTGCTTTCTTCCATGCTGTAGTCGTCTTTGACGGCCGTGCCGTCAAGATCCATCGCCAGAAGTTTTCTTGTCATGATCCTTTATGTTTACCTGGTTTAAATATATCACCCTGTCTCATATTCCAACAACCGCCGTCCTTCTTTCATCTCAACTTGTACCTGCCGTATGCTTTGATTTTCTTTTTTTCAAAGGCATGGGACGAAAGATCATTTTGAGATACACTGTAGAAAAGAAGACTTCGTTATGGAAAGCATCATCAGGACCTATCCGCTGGAAGCGGGAAAGATATTGCGGGCACAGATCGTCAAAGCCGATTCCTTCGACTCTCTTTGTTTCGCCAGACCTTCTTATGATCCCGCGTCTTTTCATCAGATCGTCTCTCTGTATCAGGATCACATCATAAAAAAATATGGGACCTTTTTCGGTAAGATCGTCCTGTTTTCCAATGACGATCGTCAAAGGCCTCTTCTTCCCGAAGACCCTGAGATCTATGACCCGCTTGCCGCATTGACGAAGGATCTTCGTGAACATGTCTTTTACAGTCACGATCAGATCTGCTTCGATGACACAGATAGTGAAAAGATCTTCCATGCGCTGCAGGAAGAGAAACAGCTTTTCATTGCCCGGGGAAAGAGGAAAAAGGTCAGTTTCGTTCCGGTAGGAAAAGAATGCGGCTATCTTTCCAAAAACTTTTCCGATGTCCCGCTTGCGGTCAATTCCTCGTTCTTTCTCATGGACCAGTGGGACCATGTCTCGGTCTTTGACCACGCCGGTATCCCGCTTGGTCTGATGATCGAAAAGGGGGAAATACTCAATCCGCCTCAGTTCGACAGAGAAGCCTTCCTGTTAAAAAACGACGGCAGTATCCTCATCAGAAAAGTCAGTCTCAAAGACATCAAAGTAAGGATCGGGGACACGGTTTTCCAGAACGGGAAAAACTGCCGCTTCTTTGAACGTCCCCGTTATCCGAAAACGCCCAGAGGAAAAAAGGATATCGTCATCTGTGCAAATAAACTCGTCGGGATCTTCCCACAGGGCGGTAACATCGTTCCTTCCGGCGGCTTCATCATCCAGCCCGATGAAGATGTAAGGATCGATAAAGATGCGGCAGTGAGCTACAGCGGCTTTGAAGATGTGCGCTTCGGCCTGCAGGTCGGAAACAGTGTCATGATAAACGGCATACCGACGGATCGTTTCGTCTCTTCGTTCTATCGCTTCTATGTGCCTTTTGCCGTGTCCTATCCGCCATCCCTCTATCCTTTGAACTTCAGGAAGGACAGGGCACCGCGCATCCTGTTCGGGTCCGACAAAGAAAAACATCCGATCTTCATCTGGATCGAAGGCGCCGGAAAATTCGGACACAAAGCAGGCGAAGAAAGCGAAGGCGCTTCTTTGTCAGAATCCGTCATGGTGGCAAAAGATGCCGGCATGTATAACGGCATCCATTTCGACGGCGGCGGATCTGCCCAGCTTCTGCTGCATGGGGAAAGATCGTTGCGTCTTTCTGACCGCGATCCGCAAAGCTTTGCACAGATCGAACGGGCGATACCGATGGCCCTGATCTGCAAGTAAGAATCAAGCTTCTTAAGCGAGGCTTTTTGATTTCTTTCAAAACGGAAGAAAATCCGTGTGCTTCTTATGTCATAATGGGTGCGTAAAAGGAGGTCTTCATGAAAACAAAGGAAGAAAAACTGGAGCTGATCAAAGCTGCGATGGGCGAGATCCCCTGTGACAAGACGATCACGAATATCAGACATGTCAACGTCTTCACCGGCGAGATAAGCGATGCGCAAGTCGACATCTACAAAGGCTATGTCATCTCCGTGCGGCTTGAAGGCGAAGCGCCGCTTTGTGAGGCAAAAGAGATCATCGACGGGGAAGGTCTTCTTATGATCCCGGGCTATGTCGATACCCACATGCATATCGAATCGACGATGCTGCTGCCGGAAAACTTTGCCCGCGTCTCCATCCCCTGGGGGACCACATGCATCAACCACGACCCGCATGAGATCGGCAACGTCTCAGGCATTGACGGCATAAAATATATGATCGAAAACGGAAGAAAGACACCGCAGAGACAATACGCCATGGCTTCTTCCTGTGTACCGGCAGCTGTCGGTCTGGAGAATGCCGGGGCATGCTTCGATGCCAAAGAGATCTCAGAACTTCTCGATCTCGAGAACGTGACGGCAGTCGCCGAGATCATGGACTTCGTCGGTGTCATACGCGGATCGAAACGCATGCACGACATCATCGAAGCCGGCGAAAAGAAACACGCCTTCTTACAGGGTCACGCATCCGGTCTTGCCGGAAACGGCTTGGATGCCTACGCGATCTCCGGTATCCAGAGCGATCATGAATGCTCGACCTCCGGACAGGTCGTCGACAGACTGCGCAGGGGCATGTTTACCGACTTGAAATCCTCATCGTTGGTCGATAATTTCTCCGAGCTCTTACACGCCCTGGACGAAGTGAAATATCACGATCACATCTCTTTCTGTACCGACGACGTCCACGTTGCGGACCTTCTTGAAGTCGGCCACATGAACAACCTGCTGCGTCAGGCAGTGAACTATGGCATCGATCCGGTCGATGCGCTTCGCATGGCGACGATCAACGGCGCCAGGGAAGAAGGGCTGCGCGATGTCGGTGCGATCGCTCCGGGCTATCATGCGGACTTCCAGCTCGTTGAAAAGATCAACGGTGAACTTCCTGTAAAAGTCTTCATCGGCGGTGAGCTCGTCGCCGAAAAAGGCAAGTATCTGGGAACTTCCTATGTAAAAGAAAACACCTTTGAAAATACAATGCATACTTCCTGGATCACTTCCAAGGAAGGCCTGATGTTAAAGACCGATAAGAGCGGCACAGTCAGGATCAACGTCATGGTACCGGTCGATGCCGGCAACATCATCCGCACAGTCGAACCGATGGAATTCGATGTCAAAGACGGCTATGTCTCCATTGAGGGTACGGAAGATGTCTGCTATGTCGCGGTGGTCAACCGCCATGGCTTGCAGAATAAGACGGTCACTTTGATGAAAGGGTTCGGTCTGAAAGCCGGCGCTGTCGCTTCGACCGTTTCTCACGACTCCCATAATCTGATCATGGTATACACCGATCCGCAAGATGCCTTCATCGCCTTGAAGGAACTTGAAAAGGCAGGCGGCGGCATGGCGCTTGTCGCTGACGGGCAGATCCGCAACGTCATGGCTTTGCCGGTAGCCGGACTGATGTCCGACAAAGACGCAAGGGAAGTCAACGACGAACTGCTCGCTTATCGAAAGGTCTACTATGAAATGGTCAGGGAAGATGCCAACTTACAATCCGTCTCGTTGATGTCGCTGACTGCCATACCGGGCATCATTGTTACTGACCTCGGTCTTGTGGATGGTCTGACACAGAATTTTGTCGACATCTTCGTCGAATAAAAACATATGAAGTCTGAAGGCCGGATGCGGCCTTCTTTTTTGTTAGAATGGTAGTATAAACGATCACGGAGGTCTGTGAATGAAAAAAATAATATGTATCCTGTTAAGCACGGCTGTACTGCTCTGCCTGTTTGGCTGTTCATCAAAAAGCGGTGAAGTAGCACCTGCAAGTCAGTCTCAAAGCAGTGGATCTGTGTCTGCCGAAGATCAGCCTTCCCAGGAAGCGGAACCTGAGGTCAAAGAAGAAGAGACCGTCTTCGAACTTCAAAGAGGGACCTGGGATGAAAGCCGCAAGAACTTCATCAACGAGGTCACCGGCCTTAAGGTCACCATCACTGTTTCCGATACCTTTATGGCTTCGACCGACGAAGAGCTCGCGGCAAACTTTTTAGGAGATTCCTCGATCGATCTGGCCTCCTGGACAGCAGAGGATCTGAAAACGCAGATCTCCATTCCGGAACTGGAACTTGTCGATCCGTTCCGCGGAAGCAACATCCGTGTCATTTATGAAAATCTGAAAGCGGAAAATGCGGTCGGCGTCGGCGAATATGCCTATCTTGATGCCGTTCTGGCCGGTCTCAGGCAGAACCATGAAGACATCTCCTTTCAAGAGGTATATGATCTTGAGCTTTCCTCGCACACCTATAAGGCGATCGATGTCTCTTACAGCAGCAGCGATTACGTCGTCCAGCAGACGCTCGCTGTCCGCGATCTCGGTGACTATATGACGATCGTCATCTTCACTGATCTGAATGACAGAGAAAATTTCGATCATATGATCCTGCTTTTCAATCAGTGATCATAAGATCCCGCACAATAGATCGGATATGAAAAACGGGCCCTTGCAGGCCCGTTTGTCGTTTCAGGAACTTTTCTTATTGCGAAAGACCGGTATGTCCATGTTTGTAAACGAAATCCTGGCAATGTTCGCCGATCGCCTTGGCCAGCGCCTTGTACATCTCGGCAAACTTTGTGCCATTCTTTACCGGATCGTATCCGTAAACATCGGCAGAGAAGGAATAGTTGCTGCGGAAACGATTCAAAGAATCCAGGAGCTTCATGTAGCAGTACGGTTCTTCGTCGTCCGCTTTTTCAAACAGCTTCTGTACCGTGGATGCCCGATAGGCAAATTCCGTCAGCGCCCCCAGAAGTTCATCGAAAGCGGCAGCCAGTGACTTGCAGGCTTCCGTCTTGGTGTTCTTGATGCTTTCCGCCATATTGCCGGATTTGATCCGTTCGCACTTGTCGATGGTCTTTCTGGCCGCTTCACCGGCCTCTTGCAGATCGACGACCTTTACCGTGTATTTGTCGATGACGCTCAGTTTTGCCAGCTCGGATGGCCGGACATTGAAGTTTCCGTCGCCCCTTGCCGCAAAGCTGCCGAAGGCTTCGTACTGGCTGAAGATATCCTGATAATCCTTGATCCTTTCCTGGCGGTAACCTCTGTTCAGCGCGCTTTTTTCCATTGCGCCGGCGTTTCGTTTGTAGTATTCTTCCGCTTTTCTCGCTTTGGCTTCCAGCTTGTCCCAGTCAAGATTGATCAGTTCGGAGATCTCGGAAACTTCCTTATCGATCTTCTTGTAATAATCCTTGTTCATATTGGCTTCTTTCATGTTCTGTTCCAGAAGCAGGATCTTATAAGCACCTTCCAAATCGAATTCCAGAAGTACCTGACGCAGTTCCTCACAGGTATTCAAAAGCCACATCGAATCGTGATGATATTGTAAGCAGGCATCGTAAGATGTCTTCTGTGTCGGAGAAAGGGAGACGTACCAGTCCGGACGGCTGTAATCACTTGCCGCTCTTGGGAAGACGTCGATGTTGGTCTTATGGAAGGAACGCAGCCAGCCTTCCTGTGAGAGTCCTTTCGTGAAAAGGTTGTAGATGGTCTCTTCCACATCCTCGTAGTTTCCCTGCCGCACAAGATCCTTGAGTCCTCTTGCCGCGATGTTGCATTGGGTGTTCAGAGCGAAGAGTTCTTTAACGATCTGTTTTTCATTCAGGTTCTCCCAGAACTCTCCGGCTTTCAGCATCTTGTTTTCTTCTGCTGCGAGGCGTTCCGCATCTTCATCCGTAAAATTTAAAACATTTGTCATAGTGTTCTCCTTGCGCGATCAGAAACGCATCTCGTAATCTCTGATGTACCATCTGCCGCCGTTGGTCCGGATAAGATTTCTTCTCACCGGCGAACCTAATTGCTTGCCATGAGCGTCGAAAGCGACCGTCTGTACAGAAGCATATTCGACTTTCTCGCCATAGTGGGAAGCGATCTTTCTTTGATCTTCGGCAGACAGGAAATAGGCATCCAGGTTGGCGGAAGAATTATCGTAACCCTTGACGACAGAGATCTTCGTCTCTTCCTTCTGTACCTGCGCATAGACATATTCGCCATGATACCTTTCCTGATGCAGATCCCAGAAATACAGAAGCAGATCCTGCTGTATCTCGTTGACTCTTCTTTCAGGCTGTATGCAGTCGCAATACAGGTCATAATTCTTTTCCTTGATCGCCTGGGCAAAGATCTCAACGAGCCTTTCCGGCGTAACGTCTTCCGGTACCGACTTGACGGTATACCAGCTCTCTTTGATCTTCTTTACTTCCTCTTCGCCGACGAAATAGCCGCTCTTTTCTTTTTCCCCGTCATAGATACCTAAGACATGTCCCGGTACATACAAGGCGACAGGTGTGACGACCGGCGCATAGACAGGACCGCCGACCTTCTGTTCTCCGGCCTCCGGTACCTCCATCGTCAGATCGGTGATCTCGCCTAAAACTGTCCAGGTATCGACTTCCATCATCGTGGAATCGACCTGCCGGCGATAGCGTTTGACCGCCTCGTAAGGACCCAGCCATCTGCGGCTGTCGATCTTCACGAAATACATGCCGGTAGAACGTTTGCCCACCCGTATGAATTCGCCAGTCACGCCCATGAACTGATTCATCGGATAGCGGACTTCATCCAGTACGACGTATTTGCCGATATAGTCCTCCTGTTTCGCTTCCAGAACATCCGGTGCCGGGAAGACCTTCTCCAGCATCCTGTCTTTGTGTTCTTCGATCAGTTTCTTCCAGCCGTTTTCGCTCTTTTCGCTGTAGAATTTTTTGATCTCTTCTTCATTCTTCAGATACTGCAGCATATCATCGGAGATCTCGATGAAGTTGCCGGCGGAACCCATGACACACTTTCTTGCCCGTTCGAAAAGACCCTTGACTCTTTCATCGTCCGGAGCAAATTCGTTGAGTATCATGATCCGTGACAGGGCATCCTCCTTGGAACGGAAGACGCCGGTAGCTCCATTGGCCCTTTTGACTTCGTTCTCAAACTCTTTGAGATACATCTCGGCCTGCTGGATACGCATCGTCAGATTGGTCCGATCGACCGTAAACGTAGTTTTATCGACCATGATTGATTATCCTTTCTTAAGGCACTTCTTCAGTTTCATTTTAGCATAGACATACAACACTAAAAATGAACGGAAAGTCCGAAACTGTATCATCTCATTTTAAAAAGCCGGCATGCCGGCTTTCGAAGATCCTGTGAATCTTTACCACACTTTCAATATCGCATCCAGGTGCCTGTCGATGTCGATCCTTGTTTCCCGACATTCCCTCGCATAGCGTTTCCCCGCATCGAACATCAGCCCGACAAGCAATGACGATCCGACCGGCAGCATCTTTTTCAGCATCGACTGCGGGAAGACGAAGTGTGTCCCGTGTTCGTAGAGAAGTGCTTCATATACGGAATCGTGCTCCTTTTGCGAAAGCAGCTTTTCCATACGGCGGATATAGCGGCAGGTGTCCCATAAGGCATCATCTTCCGCGCCGATGAAAACGATCTTTCCTTTGATGCGTTCAACTTTGATCTTTTCTTCTTCCTGAATGGGGTGTAATCTTTCCGATTCATCGAACATTTTTCGGGAAGCGATCTTATTTCCGCTTTCTTTGGATTCTTCTTTTATCTTTAACCAATACTCCGGATGACGGTAGGCATACGGAAGATAGGGCAGAGGCTCTCCTTTATAGGAGACAGAAGATTCGTTGTCGCCCGGACGTTCTTCCATCCCGTCCTTGCCGTCCTGATAGAAGCCTTCCATGACAAAATCGGAAGGTGACAGGGCGATGGTCAGGGAGATCTCCGGATAATAGGATGCGGCCACCAGTGCCAGCATGCCGGTCGTCGAGGCGCCGACGATCCCGATCTTTTCCATGCCTTGTGACTTCAAAAAAGAGATCGCTTTTTCAAAACGCTCCAGAGGATAGTTGTGGTGACCATAGTCTTTCTTATCGGCAGACATGCATAAGGCATGGATCCCTTTTTCTTTGACCCAGTCGGCACCGCAGCGTGCCATGTAGTCCGTCGAAGAATCTCCCAGCATCAGGATCAAAGCTTTCTTACTTTCAGAAGGACCGCCATAGTAAGCTCCCACGAAGCCGTCATCTTCCAATGTGAATATCCGTTTTTTCATTTTCCCGCTCCCTTGAAAACATCATAGGTTAGTACCCGCTAACTTCATTGTACCTCTTTCTGCTGTCCTTTCCGCAACATCTTGTCTGCCGTATAAAGTTGTGCAATATTCTTAAATATGAAACTCATGAATCAAAACATTCATGACAGCATCCTGCAGTTTGAAAGGCTCTTTCCTCATGACATGCAGGACAGGCTGCTTCTTGAAAAAGTGCTTCTGATTTTCAGACGCATTTTGGGAGTGAACATGAATATGAATTCCGCATCGCCAAAAGACCATTCGGCATCACCGGCACCTGATAAAAAGAAGACGTCAAGCCTTCCTACAAGATACCGCTGACCGGTATCCGATAATGATCGAACTATATGAAAACTCCGCATTCACATTGCGGAGCTTTCTTTCTTTTTATTGGATATGTGCTGCCAGCCGGATATCTTCTTTTTTTATGAAGAAATATCCTGCCGCAGTAAGTAACAGATATAACAGGGTCAGACAGACTGTCTGCAGTATTGCGTTCATATGTAAGACAAAGACGCAAAGCGCGACCAGTGCCATGCCAAGCAGACCGAAGACGATGCTTCCAAGCATCAGAAGGTTGTTCTTGCAGACTTCCAGTTCCCTTGACCAGTTGAGCTTTGGCCTTGCGGCATCCAGCAGGATCAGGAAGCCGTGCAACGCAAAGTAGCTCAGACAGATCGGAAGAGCCATCACGACGAATCGAAGCGGCAGACCGATCAGGATGACCAGCAGCACCGTCGAAATGACAGAGCCGATCAGACATGACAGGAAATCCGGGATCATCTTGTAGATGAGCTGGCGATAGAAGGGGATCGGCAGATACTTCATGGCACAGGCGTCGTGTCCGTCTTTGGATATGGCAACGACTGAGATATAGGAATACAGACTGCAGAACATATGCAAGAACACCAGGGCACCCAATACGTAGCCGTCATTTCCTCTGTCTGCGAAAAACTGCCGCAGGATATCTTTGATCATTCCCGCTTCCGAGCGAAGCGATACATAGAAGACCAGGATCATGAATGCCGGCAGGATCAGTCCGGGAAGGACGAGCTGTACGAAGAAGGTCGGTCTTCTTATATATGTCTTCAATTCTTTCATGACATAGGAATAGGCAAGACCTCTGGAAGAAAAGGCACTTTCGCCATCCAGCTTCTTTGACGAGACACCTTCGGAAGAATACAGCGAACCGATCATGCCGCGGTAGTATGCTTTCTCTCCGTAAAGGACAAGCAAGGCATAGGCGAGAGCGGATACGGCGGCCAGTCCCAGAAGAGACAGGAGGTTTCCTTTGTTCAAAGCCGTCATCGCCAAAGGCATCGTGAAGAACGTTTTCTGATAGAGCTCGCTTAAGCCGTTGACTTTCACTAGAAGCTGCATGACTTCCTCGTTCGTCGATATGGAAGAAGAGACAAGGGATATGGCAAGCGAGAACAGGATGCCAAACGTCATGGACAGTCCCTGCACGAGTGCCTTATTTCGTATGCCTCCGGTAAGAGCCATCACAGACATCACAAAGAAGGAAACGAGCACCAGCGGGATCACCGGAAGAAGCAGCAGCACCGGAATGACCATCAGGAAAAACATGAGACCTTTTTCGCACATGACCCCGTACACCAGAAGCGGGATCAGTCCGAAAAACAGGATCTCCGTATACGAATAGACGAGCAGCACGTTCAGCTTTGCGCTAAGAACTTCCTTGCCTTTCAAAGGCAAAGGCAGTATGAACAGGTTGTCTTTGGAAAAGTAGAATACATTGATGCAGCTGATGATCGTCGTAAACAGCGTGAACGATATGACCAGCATCAGCACGATCCCCGTAAAGGCTTCTTCCTGATGAAGCGGGATCAGAGTATCGATCAGCCCATAGGAAATAAAGCCGGCAATGAAGGCCAGATACAGAAACAGGAAGGCATATAAAAACTTCAGCCAGGGGCGTCTGCCTTCCGAACGGCGGAAGGCGGTCAGCAGGAAGACTTTCGTCAGATGGAAAACATTATGCAGCATTTCCCGTGATCTCCAGAAACAGCTGTTCCAGCGTTGCGTCTTCCTTGAAGGTCTCTTTCATCTCATCCAGACTGCCGACGAATAGAAGTTTTCCTTTGTTGATGATGCCGACGCGGTCGCAGATCTTCTCCGCGACATCGAGAACGTGCGTGGAGAAAAAGACGCAGTTGCCTGCATCGGCGTGTTCGCGCATGCGGGTCTTGAGGTCGAAGGAAGATTTCGGATCCAGTCCCGTCATCGGTTCATCCAGGATCCAGTTTTTCGGTTCGTGCATCAGACAGCCGCAGATGATGATCTTCTGGCGCATGCCGTGGGAATAGGATTCGATCCGGCTGTTGAGCGCATCGAAGATCTCGAATCGCTTCGTCAGTGTTTCGATCTTTTCCTTGCGATCCTTGACATCGTAGATGTCTGCCATGAAATTGAGATATTCGATCCCCTTCAGCGTCAGAAACTGGTCAGGATCGTCTGCCACATACCCGAAGGTCTTTTTGGCATTCAAGGGATCTTTACTTATGTCATGACCATCCAGCAGGATCTGTCCTTCATCGATGCCCAGTATCCCTGTCAGCATGCGTATCGTCGTAGATTTGCCAGCCCCGTTGGGACCTAAGAATCCGAAGATCTCGCCGTCATTGACGGTGAACGAAAGATCATCGACGGCTTTCGTTCCTTTCCGGTAGGATTTTGATATGTTTTTAAATTCGATCATGTTGCTGCCCTCATTTCTACTGATTATATAATGAAATTTCTCAAAAAATAAGATACCGCTGTAACACAGGGCACCTGGAAGTAAAAAAGACCCGCTTTGTTTGAGAGGAAACTTCGTTGGTGTTATGATGTTCTTAATAATCGTAGAAAGGGACTTTCCTATGAATCTGGTCAGAAAACATCCGGAAGGCGTACGTATATTCAATTCTCTGTTCTGTCTCTTGGGAGAGGCGGGCGTCTTATTCTCCATGTATCTTCGTTTTCAGAAAAACGACCTGGGCAACCTGATCGGTGACGGCGTACTGGCATTCGCCTTGTTCTTTGCCTTCATCTATCTCTATAAGGGATCGGGCAAACGGGCAGCCATCTACTATAAAAGCGCTCTGTATCTTTTCCTGCTGAGTTCTTTGATCACAGTCGTCGTCAGTTTCATGCACCGCAACAGGACTTCGCCGTCTTTTGTCGTCGCCAGCGCTGTCGTCGCCTTGATCGGTTTCATCCTGGTGGCTCTGGTCGCCTTCGTTCCGAACCTCGGCAAGAAGCGTTCCTTATACCTCTGCGGCGCAAATTACTGCCTCAGAGAATTCGTCTTCGTCATCGTGCTGCTTCTGATGTTCTTCGTACCGAGCGGCGCTTACGACCGCAGCCTGAGCGTCGTCATCAAGCCGTTTGCCGAAGCGGTATTATCGGCGATCATCTACGTCAACACGGTATACAAATACATCGACAAAGAAAACCGTCATACGGTCTGATACTTCGTTTCTTCAAAGCCTCGATCACGAGGCTTTTTTCGTGATCTTGTCTTTGTATGTAACGACAGTAAATCCGGGGGAAGCTATAATGAAATCAGGATAGCGCCTGATATTTTAAGCGCAATGATCGGAGGTCAGTCTATGGCAGTCAATGTAAAGATCAAGATACCGGTAAACGGCATCATGCAGAAGATCCACGTCATCAGTAAAAACGAAAGCTTACCCGTCTTACTTTTCCTGCACGGCGGTCCGGGCATCGTCAACCGCCACAGCATCGTCACCCATGATAAAGACCTGCTCGATACCTTTACGATCGCCACCTGGGATCAGAGAGGTACCGGTGGTTCCTGTTCAGGCGTCGATTATAACGCTCTTACGATCGACCTGCTGGTCGAAGACGCAAGGGCAGTCGTCGAATATCTGTGCGAAAAGTTCAGAAAAGAAAAGATCTTTGTGATCGGCGGCAGCTGGGGCTCCCTGCTTGGAACGAGGCTCATCTGCAAACATCCGGAGCACATCGCCGCATTCGTCGGATTCGGACAGTTCGTCAACGGCGAAAAGAACGAGCTGCTCAGCTACCGGTACACTTACGATGCCGCAAAGGCAGCCGGAGATGAGGAAGCCTGCAGGAAACTGGAAAGCGTCGGTCCGCCGGTCAAAGGAATGTACAAAGGCGGCTATGCCGGAATGAAGGTACAGCGCGACCTCATGATGAAATACGGCGGCTATTCAAAGTCGGAAGGAAAGAAGAGCTATATGGATGCCATCATCAAACCGATGATCCTTTCCGGTGAGTACAGCCTTTCGGATTTCATCGGCGTTGCCATCGGCTATAAGAAAGTCCTGACGGCCATGTGGCCCGAGATCGGTGCCGAAGATCTTTCCGTCTACACCGAATTCAAAGTCCCGTTTCTGATCTTTGATGGGAAGCTCGATATGAACACGCCGTCTGAGCTCGTCGAAGACTGGTTCAATAAGATCGATGCGCCATACAAGGAACTGATCTGGTTCGAAAAGTCCGGTCACAATCCGATGAGAGATGAACCGGAAAGGTTTAAGAAACTGCTCAGAGAAAAGCTCTCGCAGTTTCCTGCCTGACCAAAAGATATTCAAAAACAGCGCCGTCTGGTGCTGTTTTTGAATGATTGATTTTCTTAGAGAATAATGCCCAGCAGATAGATCACGATGCCGGCTATTAAGACGAAGCCTACAAGCTTGAAAAGTCCTTTTATAATACCGAAAACGATAATAAGCCCCAGTACCAGATATATGATCGAACTGAAATCGAAACCGAAAAATCCATTCATGATCGTATCCCCCTTATTGGAATCATTATAGTATCCTCGTTATATTCCTCACAACAGCTGTTAAACCAGTATCGCTTTTGATGCCCCAAGCGATCTTGCGAGTTCCACATACCTCATCGCATAGTCTTCCCCGGTCGTGAAGTCGCCAAGCTCCTTGCGGTATTCTTCCCTTACGCCGAACTGCCGGTAACGTATGATCTTGTAGCGGCATCTGTCTTTGATCGTTTCCGCAACATAGCGGACGGTCGCTTCGTTTTCCTTGTCGCGGTCCGGGAAGATGAGCGTGCGCACTTCTTCCAGCTTGCCTGTGGCCAGCAGATGATCGAGGTTTTTTAAGACCACGTCATTGGGATAGCGGATCAGCCAGTCGGAGAATTCCTTATTATAGGCTTTGACATCCAGCATCACCCCGTCGCAGTATTCAAGGATATCTTCATTGCTTTCAAAATCAAGGGATCCGTTGGAATCCAGCAATGTCGTTAAGCCGAGCGCTTTGACTTTCGGAAACAGCTCCTTGATGAACTCTTTCTGCAATGTACATTCCCCGCCCGATAAAGTGATCCCCTGAATATAGGGAGAGACTTCCAGGATCTTTTCCATGAGCTCATCCGTAGTCATCCGGGTGACCTTTGGCGAAGCGTCGTGACGGCAGGTCTTGATACAGGTATCGCAATTGACGCAAAGATCCTTGTTCCATGTGACTTTGCCTTCTTTCAGAGATAAGGCACCCACCGGGCAGGTCTTTACGCAGTCACCGCAGTCATTGCACATATGGATCGTTTCCGGATTGTGACAGAAACGGCAGTTGAACGGACAGCCCTGAAAGAAGATCGCCATGCGGTTGGATGGGCCGTCCACATTGGAGAAGGGGATGATCTTATTGACCGGTGCTGTTATCTTCATGACGCTGTATCCTGCGGTCGAGCGCATGTGCACCGTCCTGAGCACCCATGCCAAATACGGTCACGTTGTTCAATGACTGCTTCTGTGCTTTCAGTTTTTCGATCTCGGATTTCTTGACCAGATAGCCCGTCACTCGCACGACATCGCAGTTCTCCAGGTAGCCGGAGAAATAACGCAAGCCTCTGCCGAAAGAACCTTTGATGATCGGAAGGATGGCTTCCGGTGTTTTTTCATACGTCTCTTCGAATTTGAAGATATCGCCGGTGCCGGTCGGGAAATACGGATGGAACTTCTCGTTTGTCTGTAACTGTTCCAGCATCGTAGGTTCCGCAAAGATCGGAATGCGGGTACCCGGGGAATCATCCATGCCGTCCGTGTTGATGCCGACCTGGGCATGTAATCTGTAACGATGATCCGTCGCTTCGCAATACGGAGCGACATGTGCCTTGACTCTTTCGTCGATGACATCCATGATCTTCAGGCCGAGCGCAGTGGCTTCCTTGTTGATGCCGAAACCTTTTTTCTTGTCTTCGATGCCAAGCAGATGGTTGACGCATTCCGCCAGTCCGACGACGCCGAACATGCCGGTGAAGTTTTCTTCCTTCACAAAGCCTTCGGTCGCTAAGAAGTTGGCTTTGAAGAAGCTCGCTTCTTCGACGATGAACTTCACTCTCTTATCCATGTATTCAAGCTGCAGGTCGATGTAGCGCGGAAGTTCTCTGTTAACGAAGTCTTCCGTATCTTTCGCTGTCAAAGAGCACTCGTATAAGCGCATGCGCGGAAGGGTGTAGCCGCCGCCTGCCTTGAGCAGTCCGTTGTAGCAGGAAGCGATCGCATAATTTTCTCCCCACTCCTTCACGAACATCCTGTGGTTGGCGAAGGAAGGCTTCGCGGTCTTTAACATACATTTTATGCAAGCCAGGGCGAAGTCATCGCTCGTCCGCTCAGGGTCATATCTTAATGTGATGTTTGGAACGGCGAGCTGCATCTCTTCACTCAGTTCCAGCAAGAGCCTGCCGGTAACGGAATCCTCCGGTCCGATATCGGCGTGGACGAAGGAATCGGTAAGTACCTTATCGATCTGAAGCAGGAAGAGCTTCAGCAGTTTTTTGGCATAGGATCTTTCCTCCTTGAGGACGAAAGGTTCCAGAAGCTTGTCCAGATCTCCCAGGTAGACCGGGAAGGTCGTGATGGACGGAACGTGACGGTAGAAGATCTCCAGCACGTTGATCGCTTCCAGCAGATCTTTCGGCGGATCGAGTTCCAGGAACTTGCAGCCTTTTTCAAACAGGAGCTCATAATCCGGGCAGATGTATCTCGGTCTGTAGGGCATCTTGCCTTCGCCAAGATCACATAAGGCACGGCTGTTGAATGCCTTGTAGTATTCATCGGAATACACCAGGGTATCGTCGCTGTTTTCGCCGAGTTTGGCAAGGGCGATCAGCTCCTGATTGTAAGTAAGAGTAGGGTCTTTGATTATATTCAATGCTTCTGACATAGGGCACCTTCTTTCCGTTTCCATTATACTTTATATCTTCATTTGCGCTTTGTTTTCGCATCGCCGTTCACTGCTCAAAGGCCTTCTTTGAATGATATAATCAATCCGGGTAATGTATATGAAAAATATAAAAAACAAATGGATCATTCTGACAATGCTGTTTCTTCTTTGCGGCTGCACAAAAGCCTCACCTGAGACCGGAACCATCCTTCGTCCGGAAGATGACGATAAGGCGATGTTACCGAAATATCGCTATGAATTAAGTGATGTCAAAAGAGTCAACGGACGCCAGGGCATATGCAGCGAAGGGGACTTCTACTGGGTCAGCGGATCGACAACTTTAACGAAATACGATAAGGATTTCAATGTCGTTGCGGAAAACAAAGAGCCTTTCAAAGGCTATGAGATCGAAGTGAACCACATCGGCGATATCGATGTCTACAACAACGAGCTCTACCTCGGTGTCGAATATTTTGTGGACGGCGTGGGGAAGAACATTCAGGTCGCCGTATATGACGGCGATACGCTGCAGCTGAAACGGGTCTTCCCGTTCAACGCTGAAACGGGACAGCAGGAATGTTCGGGCATCGCTGTCGACTACGATTCCCGCATCGTCTATATGACGTCCTGGATCGACAACGAATCCAGCTCCTATCTCTACATGTACGATCTGGATTCGACGGAATATCTCGGCAGGATGCATCTGCAGCCCTATCCCGAATGGCTGCAGGGGATCGCTTATTATGACGGTTCCCTCTATGTGACTTGCGATGACGGTGTGGCGGATGACAACGATCCCGACCACATGTACCGCATCAACGTGGGCGAAGACAAGACATCAGCCAACGTCGTTCTGGAACGCACCTTCGATGATGTCATACTGCAGGGAGAGATCGAAGGGCTGACCTTCAACAAAGAAACAAAGCAGTTCCTTCTGGTCTACAACCGCGGTGCACGCATCATCCTGGGCATGCCGAAAGGCTTTTACGAAGGTTACGACGAAGAGATACACGAGGTCTTCATCTATGATATGAAAGAAAGATGATTTATATCAGTTAAAACCCATCAGATCAGGAGGCAGATCCATGAAAGAAGATAAAACACAAGAAAACATCGTCAGCGAAGAGGATCAGGACGAGAAAGAAGTCATAGAGACCGTCGAACTGACGATACTTCAGCCAAAGACCGGGACTCTCATCACCTGCAAAGATCCTTACGGATATGACCAGTCTCCCGTTCCTGAGATCGTTTCAGGATCCGAAAACTATTCCATCGACACCGTCTGTGTCAATGGCACTCTGAGGCCGGAAGCCTACTACAAGACATACAATACGCTCGTCTATTATTCCGATGTCCGGATACAGTCTGGCAAATCCTACACGGTCTTCGGCAAGGTAAAAGCCGCTCCGGGATATATGTTCAATGATCCCGTCGATCTGTTCGTGAACGGGGAAGAACTGTCACCGGAAGTGGTGGAAGATTATTCTCCGGAATCAGACAGCTTTACTTTCTATTACGATCTGAAGATCGCGTAAGACTTCATTCATATCTGAAACACGAAAGACAACGGCAGACTCCCTTGAAAACGTCTGCCGTTTTCAGTTGTTTTGAATTCAGATCAGCTTCGCCCGATGCCGTATGATCATTGCAGATCTTTTTTGTGAAATGATGCTTGACAACTATATCGGATGACGATATAGTATATATATCGAGAGACGATATATCGTTTGACAATATAGGAGGATATCGATGCCGGAAAACATAGTACTTACGGAAGCGACCTATTACATCCTGCTTTCGCTTTATGATCCGCAGCACGGCTACGGGATCATGCAGGAAGTGGAAAGCCTGTCCAGGGGAAGAGTCCATCTCGCTGCCGGGACCTTGTATGGGGCGCTGAATTCCATGGTGGAAAAGGGATGGATCACCCAGCTTCCCGTAGAAGACGGAAGCCGGAAGAAGGATTATCAGATCACCGCTTTGGGACTGAAGATCCTGAAAGAGGAGATCGAACGTTTAAGAGAGCTCGTCACAAACGGCGATGCGATCGTGAAAGGAAACAACAATGACTGAAAGAATGACGAAATACAGATGGTTCTGGGTATGGGATTTTGAAAAAGAAGAACGCTGGCTCAACGAGATGGCCGCAAACGGATGGACACTTGCTGAAGTCGGCTATTGCCGCTATACATTTGAAAGGACGGAAAGCAACGAATATACGGTCCGCCTGGAGATGCATCCTTATGATGAAGACTACATCAATTTCATGGAACAGACCGGTGCGGAATACATCGGCAGAGTCCTGCAGTGGATCTATTTCCGCAAGGAAAGCAGACTGGGAAGATTCGATATCTTTTCCGATCTCGATTCAAGGATCTCGCATCTCAGCAAGATCCACAAGATGATCCTGACCTTAGGCTTTGCGAATCTTCTGATTGGCGTCGCCAACCTGCTGATCGGTGATGCCAATTCCTTTACGGCCGTAATGAACCTGCTGGTAGCGACCCTGCTTATGTACGGTGTAGGCAGATTACAGGGAAAGATCGAATACCTGGAAAACGAAAGAGAATTAAGAGAATAGAACAAGCAGAAGAAGATCTTACCGGTCGAAACACAGCGATGGCTGTGTTTTTTCGTATCCTGCTTATGATCTTTGTCATCTATGCCGCAAAGAAGCCCGATGAAGTGAAGCGTGATGACGTTGCGCAGTTCGATAAGAAACACCTTTAGATCAAAGATATATCAGATACATCTTTGTGCAGCAAAAAAGTCCTTATGCAAAGGACTTTTTTCGTTTTTCATGTTTTTTACTCTTTAGTACTCTTTCTCTTTGACGAAAACACAGAGATCTTCTTATTTCCGTTTTTTTCTCGCAGGCCAAAAAGGCCTGTATCACTTAAATGATTGTTACCTACGTATATTTTTATTCTGACAGAGCTTTTTTGGGTTTTCAGTTACTATATCCCGTTACGCGATGAACTGATCGCTCTTGCCGTCTTCGATCTCGTCGAGAAGTTCTGTCAGTTTCTTTTTGCTGATCTCGATCATCATGATGTTTTTCTCATCGAGAGCTTTCTGGAACTCCCCGATAAGTTCTTCGATCGCTTTCCTGTCTGAGGACAGAGACTCTTCATAGATCCTGTCTGCCCTTAACATTACCAGCATGTTTTCCTCGTCCTCGCGCGGATTGAATTTGAGATATTCCAGCCTCTTGGCTCTGCTGGTCTTTTCTTCTTCGCTTTCTTTCTTTTCTTCATCATGGATGACGGCGTTTTTTGTTACACCGGTCGACAGGACTTTGACTTCCACTTCCAGCAAGGCATCGATGTCATAGGTATAGGTGACTTCGATCGCTTCCTGACCCTTCGGGCCAACAGGCACTTCCACCGTCAGTTTGCCTAAAAGGATGTTGTTGTCGGCGATGCGGCTTTCTCCCTGAAGGATCTTTACATCGACATATTTCTGGTTGTCATGCGCGGTATAGACGATCTGTTTTCTGCTGACCGGAATGACCGTGTTTCTTTCGATGATCGGCAGATACACGCCCGGGATCTCAAAGGATCCGTTGTCTCTGATGACGGAAGTTCCCAGCGTGAAAGGGCAGACGTCAGTCAGGACGACTTCTTCGACCTGTTCTTTTCTTTCCTTCATCGCACACTGCAAAGCGGCTCCGACAGCGACCGACTCTTCCGGCTGTGCAAAAGAAACAGGTTCCATATTGCAGATCCTTCGGACATATTTCTTTATGATCGGAAGGCGGATGGCGCCGCCGGTCAGTAAGACTTCATCCAGATCGTTCAGTGTGATACGGGCGTCGTTCAGGGCTTTTTCGATCGGCTTTCTGAATTTCTCCAGAAGATCCGTACATTTCGCTTCGTATTCGTTCAGATCAAAAGTTTCCGCATATTTCTTTCCCGCGACCGTCACGTTCATCAGGACGATGTCGCTGTCGCAGAAAGAACACTTGGCCTGTTCTGCGGATTTCAGGATCAGTTTGAGATCGCGGAAGCTGATCACTTCCTGATCGAGCTTCGTCCTCTTCATGAACATTTCAAACAGGACCTGTGTGAAGTCTTCGCCGCCCAGAAAGTTGTCTCCGGCGATCGCGTAGACTTCCATGATGTTCTTATAGTATTCAAGCACCGTCACATCGAAGGTCCCGCCGCCCAGATCGAGGACCAGACAGCGTTCGCTCTTGCCTTTATTTCCGATGCCGTAGGCGATGGCCGAGGCCGTCGGTTCATTGATGATCCTGCTGACTTTCAATCCTGCCAGTTCACCGGCTCTTATTGTTGCCTTGCGCTGTTTGTCATTGAAATATGCCGGAACGGAAATGATCGCTTCATCGACCTTTTCATTAAGGCAGGTCTCTGCGTCCTCCTTCAATGAACGAAGGACGAAAGAAGACAGTTCCTCAGCCGAAAAGCTGTGCTGTCCCAGATCGAAGGTCTTGCTGGTACCCATGGCCCGCTTGAAGACCGCTGCTGACCTTTCGGGGTGCAGGATGCCGTATTCTCTTGCCGTCTCGCCGACCAGGATATGATCGTTATCGTCGATGCTGACGACGGATGGTGTGATCTTTTTTCCCAGGCGATTGACGATGATCTCCGTTTTGCCGTTTCTGTAACAGGCGGCAAGCGAGTTGGTCGTTCCCAGGTCTATCCCTATCAGCATTCTTTCTTCACCTTTCTTTCCATCCGGCTCATCGTGATGACGAAATCTTCCTCATCCGGCCAGTCCTCATGACCTTTCCCGGCCAGTTCAAGAGCCTTCTTATGATCGCCCTCTACTTCGGCAGCTTCCATTTCAAAAGCTTCCAGGTCTTTGCATCGGCAATAGCGGCAATGATCGCATAACGGCATCTTTCTGATCCTGAGTGCCAGTTCTTCGGCTTCCTTCTTTCTTCCCAGCAGCGAAAGTATCCTGTACTTTCTGACCATGTACAGAGTCTTCTGCAGGGAATACTTCTCCAGGTCTTTTTCGTTTTCTTCCATTGCCATTTGTGCATATTCCTGCTGCATCTTCGCATCGCCGCGATGGAAGGCGTTGAAGGCGAGGTGCTCATAGACCTGGGCAAGATCGTTGTTTTTCTCGATGGCGATCTTCTTCCATGCGGACAGGTGTTCCTCGTCTTTTACATAGTCTTCTTTTTCCATATACACCATGTGGGACAGAACGTTCCTCTGCCGTTCTTCTATGGCGTTCCCGTGACTGTTCATCAGGTGTTCCGCTTTTTTGAAGTTTCCCTTCAGGATATTCAAAGTGATCTGGGCATCGTAGTATTCGCCATCCCATTTCCACTTCCAGAGTTCTCTCTCCGCTTCCTTATACATGCCCGCCTGTAAGAAGACATCAAAGATCCGTCTCTTTAACGGACGGTCAAACTTCTTTTCGGCCTCTTTCAGCAGTTTCACGGCCTTCTGATATTCCTTGCGCATGCACAAGATCTGGACGTTCTCGATGTAGTAGTTCAGATTTTCGTATTTGCTGACTTCCAGGAGCTTATCCGCATACTCCTGTGCCTTGTCCAGGTCGTTCTTCATCTGGTATACGCTGATCAGACGTTCGTAAGGATCGACCGAATCCGGTTCCTTTTCTTTCAGGGTCAGAAATGCGCGTTCGGCCTCATCCGGATGATTCATGTAGAGTTCGCACATGCCGACATAAAAGTCTCCGCCCTGATCATAGCCTTTCTCCAAAGCTTTCAGGAAATGATCGCGGCTCTCTTTCGCCTTGTATTTCAGATCCTTGTAGTAAAGACGTCCGATCTGATGATCGATGTATCCCGAATGATCCTTATATTTTTCCAGATCCAGATAGATCTTCAAAGACTCTTCCGTCCGGTTGTCCATCATCAGCAGCCAGCCCTTGTATTCGAGCAGGTCTCTGTTTCTCGGGTTGAATGAAAGACCCTTCTCACAGATCTCCATCATCTTGTCGCGGTCTTCCTTGACCTTGCCGTCAAGGGTCTCTCCTTCGATATACAGAAGTCTGAGATAGATGTCGTCGGTCATGGCATAGTCGGCGCCGTTGTCACCGATCTTTTCCAGTGATCTTTCAAAGTATTCCTTTGCCTTCCGGGCATCGTTGTCTTTCTGCCTGCAAAGAAGTCCTCTGGCATAAAGGACCGACGGATCCTCTTTCAGATCGTAGGATTCCAGGAATTCAACGACGTTTTCCGCTTCTTCGAAGGCGTTGTTTCGCATCAGTATCCTGATCTTCAAAAGGTAAAGACCGATATCGCTGCCATCCATTTCCAAAGCCCTGGATACGGCATCGAAGGCCTCCTGGTCTCTGCGCAGATAGAAATACGCCCAGGCCATAAGCGCATGCCCGAAGGCGGAATCGGGTTTTTCTTTTATCAGCCTTTGCGTATATTCCAAAGCCTTCTCATACTTCTCGTTTCGAAATGCGCTCTGCGCCATGCTTGTAAGGACGGCCCCTTTGTCTTCCGCAAATTCCAAGGCCTTCTCATAGGCCCGGTCCATATTGTCCTCATCACCCAGTTCCTGATAGAAGTAGGCCATCCGCCTGTACATTTCGTCTTTTCTCTTCTTGCGGGAGATGTTCTTCTCGCTGTCCTCAGGCAGTTCATCGATCGCAATGATCAGATTTTTCAGTGCGTCGATGCCTTTGGCATAGTCCTTGTTGAAGTAGGTAAGATTGGAAGCGGTGTTGTAGTAATCAAAAGCGGGCATCTCTTCCTTGGTCATAGTGGAGAACAGTTCTTCCGCTTCCTTGCTCAGATTGTTTTGAATACAGGCCCAGATCAGGTCGATCTTTGCCTGAACGTCCTCAGGGTGTTCTTTGAGATGTTCCTTCTTGCGCTCGATGATGAGAGGGTTGATCTGTTTCCTTCTCTCACTCATCTCCGCAAGGATCTTCACTTCGCCATCCGCCAGCCGCATGATCTCGTTGATCTGTTTGACGGCTTCATCGTATTTTTCTTCCGCTTCAAGAACATCCGTATACAGACGGCGCAGGCGGATGCTGTCCTTGTGTTTCTCTGAAAGTCTCTGGCATACCTGTTCGGCTTTTTCATATTCCCTGGCGTAATAGTATTCGCCTGCCAGCAATGTGCCGATCTGCAGATCTTCTTCATATGTTTCGGCGATCTTTTCCAGATCCGCAATGTACTTCGGATCTTCAAAGCGGATCTTCCAGACACTGGTCCAGGCATCGCCATAGGGGTGTCTTTCTTTCAGACGCAGCAGCTCTTCCACCTTGTCTTTACTGCTTTCGTCTAAGGTGATGCTGCGATAGATGTTGAGATACTTCTGACACTCCTGCCCATCCTCGCCCGGGACAAACATCATCATAGGCAGGTAATCGTCATAAAGTATGCCGTCGATGATGACCCTGTTGATGAAATCGCGCGGATATCTTTCGTAGAGTTCTTCTTTTCTTTCCATGAAGGAATAATATCTGTCCATGCACAGAAAAACGTCATGACCGACGAAATAGAACTCCATCAGAAAACGCAGCAGTTCGTCTTCCGTTTTCATATGTCCGGATACGCTCTTGCAGATATCTTGTGAGAACAGTTCTTCCCAGTATTCCACATTCTTGCGTTTGGCGAAATCGTTATAAATGTCGCTCAGCTGTCTGAGCCATGCGTCGATCTGTCTGTCTTCATCTTCCGTTTCTTCGGGCCTTCTTGCATGATCCAGCGCCTGTTCGTATGCGCTTCTCAGCTGCTTGAATTCCTCCGGCTTATCTTCCGGATTGGTCACGGAAAGCTTTTCGCGGTAAGCATCCCTGATCTTCTTTTCGTCTTTTGTCGCTTCGATCCCAAGAACGTCCCAGATATTATTTTTATTTGTTTCCATACGTCATCATTCTATCACTTCATCACACACAAAACAGGGATCGTCCTTTATTACAAAAGAAAAGCAAAAAAGCTTAGATCACTTTGTTCGTGTATTCTGATCTGTTTTTCTACAATCGAATCGATCTTCTTCATAAGGAGGCACGACGATGTTAAGAAAATATATCCTGTTTCTAAAAAATACCCGCTGATCACGGCAGCCATCGCAGTCATTTACAGTTTGTTCTGTATCCGCTTGTTTTGTCTATAAGAAAAAGCTGATACGAGCTGACCGGAACGTCATTGCGTAACAGCTTTTTGATGATTTCAGATCCTTCCTGCCCGACAGGACTTTTCTGTCATCGGGCTTTCTTCTTATCCGTAAGCTTCGCCTTATGCTTTTTGTCTTTCGACCCTGTTGACCGGTGGTGTATCCACGCGTTTTGCCAGGTACAGACAATACAGTGCCACCAGCACAATCATAATGCCGTGAACGATCCAGTTCAGCAAAGGGGAAGCGTCCTGCGCCGCAAATTGCGCAAACACATCGACCAGACTGTGAGACAGGATACAAGGGAGCAGACTCCCGCCCTTGTAAAACACCATCGTAACAAGGAACCCATAGCTGATTGCAAAGGTGATCTGCATGAGTGTTTCCGCCAGCTCGTGTCCGGTAAACAGATTTGCGATGTGTCCAAGCCCAAAGGTCACGGCAGAGACGACCACCGCTGTTATGACATCGCCGTCTTTCAGCATGGCCTTGAACAGGAAGCCCCGGAAGATCAGTTCTTCAGCAAAGCCGACAAATGCCATGGATATGACAGCGAACAGCTGTCCCGGCATGGGATACAGAGGCTTGATACCGCCCCAGAGATTGAGTGTCGTGATGAACCACAGCGGCAAAAGCCACAGCATCACCCGGCTGTTTCCGGGCCAGCCGGACAGACCGTATTTTTCCATCAGCCCGTTTTTAAAGACGAACAGGAACATCAAAGCGGAGATCACGATCAGGCCGATCATCATATACGGGCTGTCATCTCCGAGGTTTCGCAGACAGCTCATAGAAACCGTGTAGAGTACGATCCAGAAGATCGCAAATGTGATCTCACTTTTCTTATAGATTTTCATCATATTCTTTACTTCCTCTCTAATCCTTCCGCAACTGCGATCAGTGCTGTTTTGATCTCTTCGGGATCGTATTCCATAGCGTTGTTTGCGATCAGGCTTGCGTAGCCGTGCACGAGTGCCGCAAACGGTTCAAAAAAGGAAACTGCCTGTTCCGGTGTAAGGCCTTGTTCCGCACTTACCGCCGCAAGGACGTCAGTCATCTCAGGTGCCCGGATCAGATCTTCCAAAGTCAGACCGGAAAAACGACCGGACTGAAAAAGGAACTGAAACAGGTGCGGTTCTTCTTTCGCAAAACGGATATACCGAAGCCCGATCTCCAGAAGATCTTCACCGGCCAGGATATATGCAGTGTGGAATTCGTCCGCTTTCTGATAGACAAGGTCCTTCAGAACAGCCGTATCAGGGAACTGGTACATGATCGGCTGCGTGGAACATCCCAGGAAAGACGCAAGGTTTCTCACCGTCAGGGCTTCCTGTCCCTGTTTTCTGATCAGATCGAACGCGCCTTCCGTCATCGCCTCTTTTGTTGTCGTTGGTCTTTTTGGCATCGCTGTCACCTTATAATACTATAACACTTGTTATTATATCGACATGCTTCTGTTTTCGCAAGCAATCATCTCTCCCTGTCCGATTGATAAACAATAATAAACAATACTAAAGAGAGACAGAGATCAACTCTGTCTATGAAGAAGCGATCTATGATAACAGGATCGCTGATGAAAATGATGCTGCTCTGTTTGAAGAAAACAAAAATCGTTTACCAGATTTTTTTGAACAGCTCTTCAGCAGGGTGAGGATACGCAGGATTACTTCGATCCTCTCTTGCCGGAGCGATCATTCCCTGACGATCTTTCCGTTCCTGCGGGAGAACTGTTTCATGAAGTCATATGCCAGGCGGCAGGTATAAGGACGGATCTCGTGCTTCTGTTTGGAGATCGAGATGAACTTCGTATAGATGTTTCCGTCATTGCTGAAGAAGGAACGCACATGGGTGGCACTTCCTTCGAAATCCGGATCGTACAGGATCTCTTCTTCATCGCCTTTGACACCGTAGATCGGATCTGCCCAGCTGCCTTGATCCTCTTTATCCGCATCATACGCCTTTCTGACGCCGTTCACCTTGAATGTGTGTCTGACCCGTTCGAAACACTTTCCTTCCTGGAACGGAAGTTCTGCCAGCGGAGATTCTTCTCCTCCGACGTAGAAGATCGGCACCATCACATCTTCATTGACTCTTAAAGCCTTGGAAAACTGAGTATTCTCTCCTACATCGACCGTCGCACACATTGGTGCAAGGGCTGCAAAGGATTCCGGATATTCCTGATACATGTCCCAGGTCTTGATGCCGCCCATGGAGAAGCCGGTCGCATAGATCTTTCCTTTATCGATCGCATATCTTTCTTCCAGTTTCTCAACGATCTGCATCGTCTCGCTGGCAGTGACGCCCATATGCATCTCCACCGCACATAAAAGGAATCCGTTCTCTTTGGCGATCTGCGGCCATTCCCCGATGATCGCTGTCGCGATGGCCGTATCTCCTCCGCCATGGAAACACAGAAGCAGGGGGATCGGATGTTCGTTATCCTTAAGGTCGATCTTCTCATCATAGAACAGCACATATCCGACTTCATGTTCCGCTTCCTCGAACTGTCTGTTGTCAGCAGAAGTCTGAACGATCATCCGCTCCGGCTTCATCACGATGCCTTCCTTGCGGCAGTTGAGCGACCTTCGGATCCTGCCTGCCCAGCGTTTGTAGTCTCCGATGTATCTGTCATACTGATCGATGACATCGAGCTTCCCGCAGACAGCGACCCTGTTCCTGCTTGAAAGCAGGACTTCGTTGACCTCTTTGGAATTATTTACAGAGACGATACTGATATCATCACACTCCACACTTGGAACGACGCTTAGCCCTTCCAGCGTGATCGCTGTCATCGTGATATCCGCCATCCCGAGGTCACCCATCGAAGACTTGCCGCTGATCTTTTTCAGATAGTATCTCGCAAAGTAGTCGGCACCTCTTCCTTTCGCATAGATGTAGGCAGCGACCGGGGAACCGAAGATGAAGTATTCCGGTTCATGATCGAAGCCTTCCTGTTCCATCGCCTTGGCTTCAAAAGGGGTCCTTGGGATCTTGTCGTCATACAGGATCCCGTGATTAAATCCCCATTGTTTGATCCTCGTCTTGGCGATGATGTTCTCATAGAGACCCGGTCTTTCTTCTTCCCAGGTCTTCAGCGGATTGAGGAAGACCACCGACCCGCCGTTTTCCGCAGCGATCCGGGCCAGCCCGCTTTCTTGCGCATAAGCGACGGCTTCTTCCGTTGTATAGGCCGCATCACCCGCTACTATCAGTAATGGCGCCGAATAGCCGTAGTTGATGATGTCACCGCACATCGTATCGAGCGGCTGATAGACGAATATGTCATGGCCGTCGATCTTCAAAGTGGTGATGTATCCGCCGTCTTTCGTCTCTTGCGTTAGTACTGTTCTGATCGCATTCATTGTTTTTTCTCCTTTTTGTCATCCTTATTGTTGGCCATTTGAGATCTTGCTTCATTAAATCATCTATGATGTTTTTCCAAAAAAGTATTTCAAAAGAGCTTTCCACATATTCAAAATACTTTCTCTGTCATATTTCCTACAATGAGGCTGTCGGAGAATCTCTATGAACAGAAACAAGATCTTTACGCTTCCCTTCCTGATGGTGCTGCTTATGAGCGTCATCAGCGGAGCCGCCTCATACATGGTGAATCCCATCCTTCCCGCCTTCCTTGTCTCCAGAGGTGCACCGATGGAACTGACCGGTATCATTTCATCCCTGATGAGCCTGGTCGCTCTCTTCGGAAGACCTTTTTCCGGAGCTGCCAGTGACCGCTTCAACAAGAAACACCTGATGATACTCTCTTATGTCCTGTCGATCGTTTGTCTGCTTCTGTATTCGAAGGCCGATACCGTTTTGATGATCATCTTCGTCCGTATCCTCAACGGTATCGCGTTCTCTTTGAGCGGTACCGTATCGATGGCCTTTGGAGCGGACTTCCTGCCTTTGGACAGACTGGGAGAAGGCCTCAGCTACATCGGCATCGGCACGGTCGTGTCGACCATGATCGGACCGCAGCTGGGAGACTTCATCGATGAGCGCTTCGGCATGGAACAGATCTTTGTCTGGGCAAGTCTCTTGAACCTGCTTTGTGCCATATTGACCTACCTGATCCCTTATCAGCCAAGGAACGCGGGAAACAGAAAGAAGTTCGTCTTCCGTTTCGAGAACTTCTTTGCGCCGGAACTGACGATGTATGTTTTTCTGATCGGGATGCTTTCGATCGGCAACGGTATCCTGCTCTACTATCTCAAGGACTTCGGAAACAGCCGCGGCATCTCCGGTATCTCTCTGTTCTATACTGTCGGATCGATCGCTACGATCCTGACCAAGCCGTTTACCGGCAGGTGGCTCGACCGGAAGGGGACGGCTTGGACCATCTACCCGGCCTTCATCATCTCCATCGCTTTTGCCTTGTGCTTCGGCAGGTCTTATTCCCTTATCCCTGTGCTGATCGCCTCCGTCTTGAAAGCGATCGGGCAGGGCAGCGGATCCTCGGCCATTCAGGTCGATTCCGTCCGCAAGCTCGGACTGGACCACAGCGGCGTCGCTTCCGGAAGCTGCTACATCGGCATGGACCTGGGCAATGTTCTGGGGCCTGCCATCGGTGCTTTCGTCATCTCTTCCAAGGGATATGGGGTTCTGTTTGATATCTATGCGGCAATGCTTGCACTGTGCATTCCGGTCTACTGGCTCTATTCCCGAAAAAGATCTTCATAACATATAAAAAGCCTCATGTCAGATTTCCAATGCGTGAGACTTCTTGTGTTTTGTTTTTCAATCTGCTGAAGCATTGATCCGCTTGTCTTTTTTAACACGGATCAATGCTGCAACGAAATAGCGCAGCACTGATCCCGGATCTTCAGTCGCCGGATCTCCCTGTTGCTTTGTTCATCAATAACGGATGATTTGACCGGATATATTAAGCGTCCGCGTTTTGAAATTGTTACTGTCGTCGTGAAGAAAAGCACCAGCGTTATTGCCGGTGCTTGTTGTTTGTTTCTGGTTTATTCCCACTCGTTGACACTCCCCCCGGATTTATTCGTGGGGAGTGTCAACTTTGTAATTGATAAGATTATTTGTCTATTTCATCAAATGAGTATGCTGCAACGAATTTAGCGAAATCATCATAGCTTGCACCGATGAGCGTATCGAGCTTTTCTTTCGTGTAAGCCGGCGAAGTGGTGGAAGAATCGACTTCGAAGTACTTCTTTGCTACTTTTGGAGTTGTTGCTACCCAGTAACCCTGAGAAAGCGCAAATGCATTTCCGTCATTGTTTCTGATCGGCTGTCCATAGACTGCAGATAAAGTCGCTGCGAAGATCGGACCGATCGAAGCAGAGAACTTGCCGGCGAGATAATTGAGCGTACCGGATTCAATCAGTGCAACAGAATCAGCAGTGTAGCAGCCGATATCGCCTAAGACTTTGTCATCCGGTTTGAATCCGGCAAACGTCGTCTGACCGGAATCTACCGCCAGCAAAGCTTCTATGTTGTCGGCGTTTGCGACAGCAGAGAGTTTTCCAAACCACGCATCATCAAAGTCATAGCCGGAAACGACACCATTGATTTCGACGTCTCCGATGGCGCAGGTTTCAACGTTGCCGCCGTCCTGCAAGATCTGACCAACGATGCCTATACCTGTCTGACCCTTGTAGTTACCACCTGTTACATCACACATAGCATTCAGCATGCCTGCTGCACGGTAGATGTGCATTTCCACTAAGTTGACGGAAGCACCTGTGAACATACCGAATTTTCTATAGCCTGCATCAAGGAAGTACCACGCCATGTCATAACCGGCCTGATATTCCGCTGCAAGATCCGGTCCGATGGCACCGACATAGTGCTCATAGGATTTGAACTGTTCATGCTGTTCATACTGTTCCTTTGACAGGATTCCGGTAGCGACTGCATAATAGATGCCTTCGCTTTCACATTTTTCGATCTGTGCCGGACGGTCCGATGAGGCAAAGGAGATGATGGCCTTGCAGTTGTTGGCGATGAAGTTGTCGATCGCACTCTGTTCTGCGGCTGCATCACTCAGTTCATCTGAGTACATGAATTCCACATTGTACTGTTTCTGAATGTAGTTTTCATAGTAATTGCGGAAGGATAACGCTTCAGCACTGGTAACATCAGAGACCAAGACACCGATCTTGACTGTCTGTGCGCTCGGGTCTGCCTTTTCTTTTTTGGATCCGCCTGCACAGGCTGTGAGTATAAGTGCCATCAGAAGCGATAAGAGTAAAACTAAGGCTTTTCTGAATTTTCTCATTTTTTCCTCCTTTTTCTTAGTTGATTATCTTGGTAGGATATCTTTCTTTGCGTTGAACATGGATGCGTAGACGACAAGCAGGAATATGGCTGCCTTGACCATCTGTCCGATACCCGAATTGAGATTGAGCATCAGCATGATCTGTGAAAGCAGTGTCATCGAAAGCGAACCGACGAGTGCCGAGTAGATTGAATACGGAAGCCAGTACGGATGAGATCGGTGAGATCAGTACCGAACAGCCGATGTATACCACCAAATCACCATAAGACTTTCCGTTTTATTATAAGCTATAGCCCCTGCAAGGGCGGACACACACATCCTTTTTCTGAGAATCCCTCTTAGCCGGAATTGCTCATCTATAACTTCTTCATCCTCTTGAAAAGGCGCATCGTCTCTATTATATTCGTCTGTTTCTAAGAAATCTCCTTCTGCCTTAAAGGTATCACTAAGTTTGTTTGATGCCAAAATCATTTCGTCTTTGTTTGCATCAGCGTATGTGTCTGATGTCATTGCTCTTGATGGGTGTCCCATCATCTTGCTCAAGCTTGCTATATCCATTGATGAACGAACGCCAACAGAATCCATGTTATGACTCAATGCATGTGGCGTTATTTTGTTTCCGCAGGCATCTGTAAGGTTGTTTGCGTCAACAAACTTTTTATATTTTTGGCTATATAACGATGGGGATATATATTTTGTTTAAATATAAAAGTCCTCCTTGCTTCCTTTCAATGCAACTGGCAGGCTGCAATTGAAGTGTATCGTAAGGAGGGCTTTTCATAAATATTCTGTGCATCACTGAAGCTATACCGAACCCCCGGACGATCCGGGGGTTTTCGATAGACGATAAAATAGCCTTAAATGAGTAATGTCACTAACTTAATGTGACACAGAATCAAGAGTTTTGACCGCAGCTTCATCGTTTACGATGATGACTGCGGTCTTTCTTTGCTCAGGCATTATTAAAGGAAGATGGATATCATCTTTGTTATGAAAATGAATGG
>JAFRQF010000017.1 GCA_017428765.1 Erysipelotrichaceae bacterium | reverse complement strand
ATGCATCCGCTTCAATGATCCCTGTGAGTTTCAATACCTGCAAGACATCGCCTACAGGAACGATCTCGAGTTTTTCTTTGACTTCTTTTGCCACATCTTTGAGGTCGCTGACGTTGTCTTTCGGGATGAAGACTTTTCGCACGCCCGCCCTTTGGGCAGCCATCAGTTTTTCATTGAGACCGCCGATCGGTTCGACCGTTCCGCGAAGTGCGACTTCGCCCGTCATTGCGATATGCGTATCGACCTTCTTTCCGCTGAACAGAGAAGCCAAGGCTGTCGTCAGCGTGATGCCGGCCGACGGTCCGTCTTTCGGCACCGCACCGGATGGCACATGGATGTGAAGGTCGTGGTCTTTGAGCTTCTCGCACTCTTTCGGGAAGAGCTCCTTGACCAGAGATAAGGCGATCAGAGCCGACTCCTTCATGACATCGCCCAGCTGACCGGTGATGATCAGCTCACCTTTGCCCTTCGTCAGTAAAGTCTCGATATATAAGATCTCACCGCCTACCGGTGTCCAGGCTAAGCCTGTAACGACACCCGCTCTTGCGTCTTCAAGTACCTGCGACTGCAGGATCGGATGACCGGACAAGAGTTCATGGATCTTTTCCTTGTCGATCACATACGTCTTTTCAGGATCCTTTGTGACATCGACCGCCATCATACGGCATAAGGTGTCGATCTGTTTTCTGAGTCCTCTGACACCGGCTTCTCTGGTGTATTCGTCGATCAGCGTTTCGACAGCTTCTTCCTTGAATTCAAGCTGTCCTTTCTCGATGCCCATCGCCTCCATGGACTTCGGTACGAGATGCCGTAAGGCGATCTGTTTCTTTTCGATCGGCGTGTAGCCGGCAAACTGTATGACTTCCATACGGTTCAACAGAGGCTCCGGGATCGAGTCGGTCGAGTTGGCCGTGCAGATGAATAAGACATCCGACAGGTCGTACGGCACGTTCATGTAGTGATCGGTGAAGGTGCTGTTCTGTTCGGGATCCAGGACTTCAAGAAGTGCGGAAGCCGGCGATCCGTTGTAGGATGCGGAAAGCTTGTCCACTTCATCGAGCACCATGACCGGATTGGAGACACCGGATTTTTCGATGCCGTCCATGATGCGTCCGGGCATCGCACCGATGTAGGTCCTTCTGTGACCGCGGATATCCGATTCGTCATGGACACCACCCAGAGAGACTCTTACATATTCCCTGCCCAAGGCTCTGGCGATGCTCTTGCCGATCGAAGTCTTGCCGGTACCCGGTGCACCGACAAATAAAAGGATGGAACCGGACTGCTGCTTCTTCAGGTTCATGACGGCGATCTGCTGTATGACTCTGTCTTTGACCTTATCAAGACCGTAGTGGTCCTCATCGAGGATCTCCCTTGCCTTGTTGAGGTCGATGTTCCTTGGCTCCTCTTTCTTCCATGAAAGAGAAGTAACGAAATCGAGATAATCATATAAGATGCCCGATTCGGCAGACTGCTGGCCGTCCTGGCGCAGACGGTTCAATACCTTCTCCGCTTCTTTTCTGGCCGTGTCGTTCATGCCGGATTCGGCGATCTTCTTTTCGAATTTCTGCACATCCGTCACGTTCTCCGGATGCATGTCATCGAGTTCCTTCTGCAGGTGTTCCATCTGGCGCTTGATCGCCTGTTCGCGGTACATCTGCTGGTACTCTTTCTGCTGGGAAGAAGTGGCTTCGTTGGTGATCCTGCCGACTTCCAGGAATTCATACATGATCTTTTCGATCATCTGTGTGCGCTTTGCGATGGAATCTTCCTTCAGAAGTTCGTAGCGTTCTTCGTTGTTCAGCTTGAGCCACGGCGCCATCATGGAAATGGCCATATTGATGGAATCCACCTGATCGATGTAGACGTCGGCTGCCTTGCCCCAGTCAAAGCCTGAGGCATACTTCTTCATCTCGCTGATCAGATCTTTCAGCTTTTCCCTCTTTTCGCTTTCCTCAAGATCGACGATGTCGTTCCTTCTTGAGATCGAAAGCTTGATCGTGTGATCGGGGTTGATGAAGATGTTTTCCAGATTGACTCTGTATTGCAATGAGACCGTGACAAAACCTTCTCTGATATCCGAGATGTAGCCTACGACACCGATCGGATAAAAGCTTTCTTCGGTCAATGATTTGAAATTGAGTTTCTCCCTGGTCAGGATGACGATCGTCTTTTCATTCAAGACGATGGTCCTGCTGCCGGAAATCTTCCGCAGTTCTTCCAGGTTAAAGTAAAGGTTTGCTTCCGGAAGCAGAAGCATATTATATACAGGTATTACTAACATATGCGATTGTGTTTTAAAAACTCCTTATAATGCGAAACTGAGTTTCTTCAGATCGTTCCTCTTGAATACGGAGATCTGTTCCTCGTCATAGCCGGTCTGCATCTCATAACCGTCGATGATGATCGGCCTTTTCAGGACTGTCGGGTGATTCGTGATGAACTTTACAAGGTCAGACGTACTCATGTCTTCGATATCGATATCGCTTTCCTTGATGATCCTGGATCTCGTAGAGATCAGATCTTCGGATCCGTTCTCGGTCCTCTTTAAAAGATAAGCGACTTCCTCTTCATTGAGACAGCCCTTATTGATGTTTTTTTCGATAAATTCCAGGTTATTGTCCTTCATATACTGCTTTGCCTTACGGCAGGAAGAACACCCTTCCGATGTGTAGATCACGATCATATGCGCACCTCCAGAAATATGAAATAAAATATCGGTCAATAAAGCAGAAGATCCTGCATCATTGCGATCAGTTCGTTGAGTCCCGACTCCATATCGTCATATGCCGGCTTGTTCATCGTCATGAACTTTACCGGTGAGAACAGGACATTGACCACATTGGCATCAGAATAGGACTTCAATATGCCTCTTCTCTGATAGTCATGGATCATATCAAATACATACTTGGAATACTTGGAATGAGTGACGCTTTCCTGTAACGTCGGACAGGACGAACACTGTTCGACAAAGGAATAGACCTCCTCATTCTGCAAAGCAAAATCATAGGCGGAACGCATCAGAACTTCGATAAACCTCTTTCCGCTCATTTCCGGATCAAGATTGCCTTCGATGTAGGAATACGAACGATGTGCACACTCGTCAAACACCTCCGAAAGCATCTCTTCCTTGTTTTCGTAGTAGACATAGATCGTCGCCGGCGATACGTTTGCCTTCTTTGCGATCTTGGCTACGGAAGCACCGTTGATGCCTTCTTTCAGGATCAGATCGATCATCGCTTCCTTGATCCTGGCCTGTTTATCGTAGTCTCTGGTCCTCATAAAATTACCTCAGTTTTATTATTGAATGAACATTCACTTATGTCAATTCGATTATGAAAACTTAGCAACGATTTAGCAGAATCTTTACAAAAAAATGTAAGTAATTTTCATACTTTCATTTTTTACGACGTATTCTTTATCTTTTTAACGAAAAAGAAAAAGACCCGCAGGTCTTCAAATCTTATGTTCGATCTTCTTGGAAAGATATATCGTGACGATACAAAGGATCACCGCCAGTAAGAAGGAGATCCTGAAACTTCCGAAGAGATCATAGGAATAGGATACGCCCAGATAAAACAAGGCAGCCACCAGTGTGGCGATCGAAGTCGTCTTCGACATGACGGAACCCCGTATGCCCGGATAGAAACATTCCTTTGCCAGAACGCCAGGCAGTAAGGAAGCCAGGGACATCGACATGCCGTAGAAGAATCCGCCGGCTGCCAGCAAGATCTTCATCTTAAAGAATGCGAAGAAGATGAAAGACAGAGCGATCAGCACCGTCGTGATGTTGGTGACTTTGAAACTGCCGAAGCGGTCCACAAGGCTTCCCAATAAGACTTTGCCGATCAGGTTTCCCAGCATGATCGCGGAAGTGACCAGTGCGGCAAAGGAGACATCATAGCCTAACGAATCGATAAAGACCGAGATCGAATAGGTGTACTGGGTGATGCAGTAGATGATGGTGATCTCAATGATCGTCATCAGGATCAGGCTCTTGTCATCAGAAAGCTTTTCCTTTTCCGTCTCTTCTTTTCCTTTTTCAGAAGAGACATACGGTTCCATCCCTTTTTCTTCCGGTGTCCACTTTGCGAAAAACAGGATCGTCGGCACGATCAAAGCGAAACACAGGGCTCCCAACATGATGATGCCGCTGCGCCAGCCGTAATTGGAGATCATGAAGGAGCTCAAGGGATTGACGACCACCCCGCAAAGGCCGGATGCCGCCATCGCAAAACCCAGCGCCAGGCCGGAAGAATCCTTGAACCAGTTCTGTATCATCATGTTCAAAGGCACCGTCAGTATGAATCCCAGGAAGAAGCCCAATAAGGCGTTCTCCAGATACCATTGCCACAGCTTCGTATAGAAGATCTGGGAAACGAAGATCAAAGAACACAGCGCGGCACAGACCACATAGATCAGTTTATAGGTCTTCTTATTGAAGACTCTTGAGACCAGGATCAGGCTTGCCGAAGAGACGAAGCTTCGTATCGTCATCGTTGCCGAAAAGGCACCGTTGGAAAAACCGAACTCCTTCAGGATCAAAGGATTATATAAGGATACGCAGTTGTTGTAGATACCGGTCGTCGCTGCCTGCAATAAGAAGCAGCAGATCATGATGACCCAGGCATAGTGGATCTTGTTTTCTTTCATTTTGATCTTCTTTTCTAAGTGTTCAAAACACGGTTTACATTATAATTCTTTTTCTCTGCCTGTCCACCGCATCTCCTTATCTTTCTATTTTTGTTGACGGAAGTCAACTTTATTAATTGACGAACGTCAACTATTTTTATATAGTATTGGTATGTTAGAAAATGATTTCCTCAGCTTCAGACAGGATCTCAGATACCTGCAGTGGGACAGGGTAAGGCAATCTTCTGGTACTGCCGGTTCTTTTTTAAAATCTTATGAGATCGTTAACGGGAAAAAGATCTACTACAAACTCTCTGCATATGATCCGATCTTCGGGATCACGGGGAAAGAGTGCTTTAATGAACTCATCGTTTCCCGCCTTTTGAATATCCTCAATGTCGGACACCTTGACTATCAGCTAATCCATGCAGATGTATCGATCTCGGGGACAGACTACGAAACATTCCTTTGCGCTTCCAAAGATTTTAAAGAAAAAGGTGACCGCAAGATCACGCTGGAAGATGAATATGCACTGGAAAAGACGGAGAACGAAAGCCTTCTTTCCTTTCTGGAGCGTATGGGCTGGATCACATACATCTATCAGATGATCGTCGTTGATTTTCTGATCATCAATCGCGATCGTCATGGTGCCAACATCGAGATCGTTTATCGAAAAAGCAGCGGAAAGAAAGAACCTGCCCCTTTATTTGACCACGGACTCTCGCTGATCTACGGCTGTGATGACGAAAAAAGCATTGCCGGCTTCGATCCGATGGCGGATCTTCCCGTACAGAGCTTCTTCGCAAGCAGGTCTTTGTTTCATAACCTTGAACTGATCCCGAAAGAGAAACTGCCTGTCTTCAGACGGCTCGACAGCAGCGATAAAGACTACCTGTTTCATGACCTGTATCCCTTTTTATCTGAATCTTACATCGATAAGATCTGGCAGATCATTTTCAAAAGATGGAGTTATTATGAAACTTTACGAGATCGTCAATGAGTCAGAAAAAACAGACACGGAAGCCTGTCTGATCCACTATGAAAAAGCCGATGTTTTTGTTGCAGAGATCAAAGAAAGCAGCAGCGGAGACCTCCTACCCCTTATATTGGCGTCTTTTATTGAAAAAGGGATCTATACGATCGACCCCGTTTGGAGCAGACGTTTCGTTGAATCACGTATCATCCCTCATGAACGACAGAATCTTGGCGCAATATTGAAACGCTATGGCTTAAACGAATATGACTGCGGGAAACTTCTTGAACTGTCGAAGGGACGCTGTGCACAGGATGACTGTGCGATCCTGCCACTGTCAAAAGAGCCTGAATGGCTCATAAGAAGACACGCTTCCTCTTTGAAAGATGCGCTGGTCCTTCATGACACTCTTGTGATGATGCAGTTTCAGAATAACGAGATCCGTTTTGCGGACCTGCAGTCTTTGATCGATTCCGACAAGCGGTTTTCTTTCCTTGCCGGCCGACCCGGTTCTTTCGAAGATCTGAAACTGATACCCGGAGGTCACGGGATCTGCTGGAATGATTCCATCTATCTCATGAATAAAGAACTATCCGCTTTTCTGATCGACTATCAGCCTGGCTCTGACGACCTTTACAAGTTCTTTGATACGACTCTGCTGTCAACAAGAGACGTCTGCCAAAAACTGAATTGTTCAAGACAATATGTCGATTCTCTCCTGAAGAGAAACAAACTTCAGGTCGCCCGGGACCTCGATTCGACCCGTCTGTTTTTCAGAAGCGATATAAACAAGCTGAAGTGGTGATCTATCCAAACAGTTTAAAACGTAATCCCTCACTCTCGGATGACGTTTTCATTCAGCTGTACCTTCAGATTGCCAAGGGCCGTTGCCTCGATCGGCAAGGCGATTACTTTCTTTCCGGTAGCTTTTTCTGTAAGTTCGTTGAGGAATTGGTTTTTGGCACCGCCTCCGACGATATATAACTTCGTGTAAGTCTTTCCCGTATTGCCTTCCAGTTCTTTGATGGCTTTTTTATAAGATAAGGCCAAAGACTTGTAGGCACAGCGGAAATAATCATAGGTATCTTCCGGTCTCACTTTCAACAAGGCATCGAATGCTTCCTTCATGTTTTCCGGAGACAAGAGTGACGGATCGTTGGCATCCAATACTTCTTCGTAAGTGCTCTTTTGTGCCTGAATGACGATCTCCCGGATGTCGGTATACGGGCATAAACATCTTTGCAGTTCGTTGACGATCCACATGCCCATGATGTTCTTCTGATAACGGTTGTAGCCGATGCCGCCTTCGTTGGAATAGTTGGCTTTCCTTGATCCCTCATCGGTGATCGGTCTTTCCGTCTTGACGCCGAGAAGTGACCAGGTGCCTGAGGAGATGTAAAGTTCGTTGCCTTTCATCGGGATGCCTTCAACTGCCGAACCGGTATCGTGGGTCGCACATAAGATGACCTTGATCCCCTTGTATTCACCGACTTCCTCACCCGGCTGATAAAGCTTCCTGAACAGATGTTTCGGTAAGCCGAGCTTTTCGATGATGGCTTTGTCATAATCAAGGGTCTCATGATCGATCAGGCCCATGGTCGTCGCGTTGGTGAATTCGTTTTTCTTTACACCCGTAAGTCTGTACATCAGATATTCCGGGATCATCAGGAAGTCGGTCACGTGATCGAGCCTTCCTTTTTTCTTATCATCATAGAGCTGGTAGATCGAATTGAACGGCTGGAATTGGCAGCCCGTGTGTTTGTACAGCTCTTCAAACGGAACGATCACATGAACTTCATCGATCACTTTCTGCGTGCGGTGATCTCTGTAGGCATAGACCGGATAGATCGTCTCATCCCCGTTGAGCAGGACATAATCCACGCCCCAGGTATCAATGGACAGCGACTCAAGATCATACTCAGCCAAAGCGATGTCGATCCCCTTTCGGACTTTGGCTTCCAGATGATCGATATCCCAGATCAGATGGCCGTCTTTCTCTTTGACGCCGTTGTCAAAGCGATAGACTTCCTTCGTTTTTATCTGTCCATCCTCTTTCCAGCCGACGATGTGTCGGCCGGAAGATGCGCCGATGTCGATCGCCAGAGCGTACTTCATCAGCGTTCTCCGATCTTGTCCGATCTTTTTTCGTAAAGGAAACGTTCGTCGATATCGACTTTGAAATCGACAGCGATCTGACGGAAACCTTCCGGTGAGATCGTGTTGACCTTGCGGTCGGACATCGACATGACCTTCACTAACATCTCGGCTGCCTTTTCAACAGTATGCATGAGACCGAAGGCTTCATCAAAGTCATGACCGGTGACGAAGATCCCGTGGTGGAACCAGACGGCAACGTCCTGGGTCTCCATGATCTTGCAGGTCTTGACGGCGATGTCTCTTCCGCCCGGTACCATCCATTCGACTAAGCCGATGCCTTTCGGGAAGACGATCGGACATTCCGTCTCCATCTCCCAGATCTCTCTGGTGAAGACTTCTTCATCAAACGGAAGCACGAAAGTCAAAGCGACCGTGTTTGCCGGATGGGCATGGTAGACGACTCGTAAGCCTTCATCTCTTTTCTTCAGTACTTCGAGGTTCATTAAGTGGGTCGGCAGTTCCGAAGTTGGCTTGCCGCCGTTGATGAGACCGTAGACGATCTTGTATAAGGTGCCGTCTTCATTGACGTGGATGATGGCGACGTTGTCTTCAAAATCGAGTTCGACATTGCGGAAGTATTTGCCGGAACCGGTGACCATGAAATACTCATCGGCGAGATATGGCACAGCTGTACCGATCTCACGCCATTCAGCGTTCTCATTGAGCAATTCTCTTACTTCTTCTACTTCTTCCTTCTTCATGCGGTAGGAAAGGTTGCCGCCGTTGCGCTCATGCCAGCCTAAGGCATAGCCGTCAGAACATACTTTCGTAAAATCTTTCTTTAATTTCGTATCCATTTTTTACCTCTTTGACAAAACTTCTTCTTCGTATCTTTCCACTTCGGCAAACCATTCATCATCGAGTGGTTTCTCACATCTCATGCAGTATTCGTTCCAGACATCCTCAAACGGCATCGTCTTGAACTCTTCCTGTAAGTTCAGAAGCTTCGAGAACTTCTGTTCATCCTGCAAGGCCTTTTCTTCCTCTACCGGCTGTAACAAGGCATATAAGAGTGCCTTCTGCGTATTGCGGTAGCCTATCACCCAGGCAGCGATACGGTTGATCGACGCATCGAAGTAGTCAAGTGCGATATCGACTTTTTCGATGCCGCAGCGGACGATCTCTCTTGCGATCTCCTTTGTCTCATCATCGAACAGTACGACGTGGTCGGAATCCCATCTGACCGGTCTTGTCACATGCAAGGCGATCTCATCGAAGAATGTCAGAAGGGCCGGGATCTTGTCGGAAACGACTTCCGTCGGATGATAGTGACCGTTGTCCATGAGGGGGATGCACTTGTCTTTGTTTGCTGCCGCATAGGACAGTGCGAATTCGGCGGAACCGACGGTATAGGATTCCACCCCGATACCGAAGACCTTGGATTCGATACAGGGTTTGACCTTATTGAAATCAAACGGTTCCTTTAAGATCTCATCGATGGCTTCCTTATATCTTCTTCTCGGGCCGATGCGATCGCCCGGGATATCCTTCAAGCCGTCACCAGTCCAGATATTCATGACGCACTTTTCGCCTAACTGTTCCGCCAGATAATTGGAAATGCGGATGCAGGCTTTGCCATGGTCGATCCAGAATCTTCTTGTCTCTTCGTTTGGTGAAGACAGGGTCAAAGGATCGCACTTCTCATGGGAGAAGAAGGTCGGGTTGAAGTCACAGCCCAGTCCTCTTTCCTTGCAGAAGTCGACCCACTTCTGAAAGTGCTTCGGTTCCAGTTTATCTCTGTCTGCCCAGTCGCCGTCTTCAAAGATGGCGTAGGAGGCATGTAAGTTCATCTTCGGTCTGCCCGGAATGAGCTTGAGCACCTCGTCGAGGTCTTCCATCAGTTCTTTGGGATCTCTTGCCCTGCCCGGATAGTTGCCGGTGGTCTGGATGCCGCCGGTCAGCGGTTTGTTAGGATCGGTGTCGAAGCCTCTGACATCATCGCCTTGCCAGCAGTGTAAGCTGACCGATACGTTTCGCAAAGTCTCGATGGCTTTTTCCGTATCGATGCCTTTTTTCGTATATCTTTCTTTTGCGTAGGAATATCTTTCGTTCATATGATGTTCTCTCCTTATCTTACATTTTCATTTTAGTAAGAAAAACGATCCCTTTTTATATCTTCACTTAAATAAAAAACTGTCCTTTCTTGCAATATAATGAAAGTATGAACGAAGTCCTGTTAAACAAACTGTCAGCCATCACCAAGGAAGAAGAAGAGATCCTGCAGGGCAAGGCCTATGTCAATCGGACCTTGTATTACTCCGATGAAAAGAAAGATGAGATCGACGCCGACCTCGTCCTACAGAACGGCAAGCTCATCGACATCCGTCCGCACACCCGCTTCGTCTACTTCCCCAGGCACACCCATAACTACATCGAGTTCGTCTATATGGCCAAGGGGCAGACTACGCATATCATCGACGAGGAAAAGATCCTTTTAAAACAAGGCGATCTTCTCTTCCTCAATCAGAAAGCCGTCCAGGAGATCTATCCGGCTGACAAAGAGGATATCGCCATCAATTTCATGATCCTGCCGCAGTTTTTCGATGAGGCCTTCAAGATGATCTCCAGCGAACAGAGCGCCCTTCGCGACTTCATCATCTCCTGTCTGACCTCCAAAGATACCGGTTCCAATTATCTCTACTTCTCAGCCAGCGACATCATCCCGGTACAGAACCTTCTCGAGAACCTGATCTGGAACCTCCTGGAAGATGAGCCCAACAAGCGTTCGATGAACCAGATCACGATGGGTCTGCTTTTCCTTTCGATGATCAACCATTCCTCATCCATCGAAGTCTCACAAAACTCCTTTGACTCCAAGATCACCATGGAAGTCCTCTCCTATATCGAAAACAAGTACCCTGATGCCTCACTGACGGATTTTTCGGAAAAGAAAAAGATGGATGTCTATACCCTGTCCAGGATCATCAGGAAACAGACCGGTTCCACCTTCAAGAAACTGCTGGAAGAAAAGCGGATGGCCCAGGCTTCCTTCCTGTTGAAGAATACGAAACTCACCATCGAAGAGATCGCTCTCAATATCGGTTATGAGAACCTCTCCTACTTCTACCGCCTGTTTGAAAAGACCTACGGCGTGACTCCGCGTACCTACCGCTTAAGTTAACAGTCCCGTACACTTGCGCTACAATAGTAATTGAAAAGAGAATACATCTATGAAAAAACAAAGCCAATCACCGATGAAGCTCGTCGAAGCGGCCTTCTGCATCGCCTATCTGATCTTCGTCTATATCGCCACTCTGCTGTTTTTATGGAGGGGTCAGCACTTATATGCGGCACTTGCCTTCTGCCTGGCTTTGGGTGACAGCTTCCATCTGTTCCCGCGCATCAAGATCGCCTTGAAAGGCGAAGGAAAAGATGACTTCCATCGCCTGCAGCTCGGTAACATCATCTCCTCGGTCACGGTCACTCTGTTCTATGTGATCCTGTACTTCATCATGAAACAGATCCACGCAGATCTGCCTGTGCTCTTCTTGCATCTTCTGCTGGCGCTTGGTGCCGTCAGGATCTACATGCTGACGATGCCGCAGAACGACTGGTTCAAACGAAACTCTTCAGAAAACAACTGGCACATCTACAGAAACATCCCGTTCTGCCTCATGGGCATCCTCACGATCTTCTATCTGATACTCTTCTGCAAGCGCTACTTCATGGCGCTGTTGGTGCTGATATCCTTTGCCTGCTACATGGGCACGGTCATCCTGGCAAAGAAGGATCCCAAGATGGGGATGCTGATGATACCGAAGACCATCTGCTACGTCTGGATACTTGCCATGTTCCTATAGACCTGCCAGAAAGAGGCTCAATTAAATAAAACGTGGAAGCAGACAAAACTGTCCACGCTTAATTTAATAGAGCCGAAAAAGAACACCTATGAATATAGGGATGCGTGATGCATCCCGATATTTTTATTTTTCTGTTTTTCTT
>JAFRQF010000016.1 GCA_017428765.1 Erysipelotrichaceae bacterium | reverse complement strand
TTAAGATAAATAAAAGACAGAAGAAGACATGACAAGTTGGTTAGAAATGAGATCCTCTTCTGTCTCAATAAGTATAACATCCTTAAGCAAAAGAAAACCCGCAGATCATTCAGATACTGCGGGTTTGTCAACAAGCTGAAAAGGACTTTTGTCCTTTTTTCTTTTGTTATACTGGATATGTAAGCGCTTGTATTGATGCAAGTTCAGAATAAAAGGGGTATTGTATGGAACTGTTGAATCACGAGAAAAAACATCTTGAGACGATCTATCCGCACATGGGAGAATTCGTCGTTTTATTGAAGAAGAACGATGACTTTCCTTTGAAGGAAGCGGGAGATATCGCCTTATATGGCAATGGCGGACGCTGGACGGTCAAGGGCGGTACGGGATCGGGAGAAGTCAATTCCCGTTTCTTTGTCAGTGTCGAAGAGGGCCTGGAAAACAAAGGCTTTCATGTCTTAACGGGATCCTGGCTGGATAAATACGACGAGGTCAAGAAAAGATTCAAGGAAGAGTTCATCAAAGACATCAAGAAGACCGCAAAAGAAACGCATACCAATACGATCGTTGCCTCTATGGGCAAGGTCATGAAAGAAGGAAATTATCATATCGGCTTTGATAAGGAATGCGATACGGCGGTCTATGTCCTGTCAAGGATCTCAGGTGAAGGAAACGACAGGCTGCCGGAGCGCGGTGACTTCAAACTGAGCGAGACGGAGATCGCCAATCTGAAAGAGCTCAATGATAAATATGACAGGTTCATGCTGGTGATCAATGCCGGAGGACCGGTGGATCTTTCGGAAGTGGATTTCGTCGAAAACATCCTCGTCTTATCGCAATTAGGTGTCGAGACCGGCAATGCCCTGGCAGATATCTTATTAGGTAATTTATATCCGTCCGGCAAGCTGGCGACGACCTGGGACAGATATGAGGAGTATTGCCATGAAGGCGATTTCGGCCAGAAAGACGATACCCATTACAAGGAAGGCATCTATGTAGGTTACCGTTATTTCGATTCGATCGGCAAAAAGGCGATGTATCCGTTCGGTTTCGGCTTAGGCTATGCGGACTTTGCATATCAGATAAATGAAACAGAGCTTGATGGCAAACGTTTTATCATCAAAGCGGATGTGAAAAATATAAGCGATCGCTATGCAGGCAAAGAGGTCATACAGGTCTATCTGTCCAAGCCGCAGGGCAGGCTCGATCAGCCATACCAGGAACTGGCAGCTTTTGAAAAGAGCGAGGAGATCCTGCCGGGTGAGACAAAGGAATTGAAGCTTTCCTTTGATCTTTCTGATTTTGCCTCTTATGATACGAAGAATCATTGTTATGTCTTGGAAAAGGGCGATTATATCGTTCGTGTCGGCAATTCTTCCGTGGATACGAAGGAGGCTGCCGTGATCGAAGTGAAGGAAGAAATCGTCACAAAGGTCGTAAAAAACTGTCTTGGGACACCTGATTTCAAGGATCTGGTCATTGAAAGAGAAACTGAAAAAGCCGATGAAAGCTTGAAACGGTTTGTTCTGGATCCTTCTATGTTTGAAACGGAAACAGTCGATTATGACAGTCCGGATGAGATCTGTGAAGAAGTAAAGGACTGCACCGCTGAGAAGCTGGCATTACTCAATGTCGGTGCCTTCGATCCAAAGGGCGGACTTCTCTCTGTCGTGGGCAATGCGGCGCTTTCCGTTGCCGGTGCGGCAGGAGAGAGTTCCGACGTCTTAAAGGACAAAGGCTTGCGAAACATCGTCATGTCGGACGGTCCGGCAGGACTCAGGATCTCCAAACAGTACTATGTCGATAAGAAGGGCATCCACAGTGTCGGTTCGCCGATCCCGGAATCGGTTTTTGAATTCATGCCGAAGATCATAAAGTGGTTCATGAGCCGCGGCGCAAAGCTTCCTAAAGGTGTAGATATCTTCGAACAATGGTGCACTGCCATCCCGATCGGAACGGCGATCGCTCAGAGTTTCAACAGGGATCTCGCCTGTATCTTGGGCGACATCGTCGGTACGGAGATGGAGATCTACAAGATCGACTTGTGGCTGGCTCCGGCACTCAATATCCACCGCGATGTCCTCTGCGGCAGGAACTTCGAGTATTTCTCGGAAGATCCTCTGGTTTCCGGCGTGATGGCGGCTGCCATCACCCGAGGTGTACAGAGTCACAAGGGAAAAGGTGTCACGATAAAGCACTATGCGGCAAACAACCAGGAGACCAACCGCTATGCCAGCAATTCCATCGTTTCGGAGCGGGCACTGCGTGAGATCTATCTGCGCGGTTTCGAGTATTGTGCAAAGAAGGAAGATCCGTATGCGTTCATGTCTTCCTATAATCTTCTGAACGGGACCCACACTTCCGAACATAAGGGCCTGTGCATCGATGTCCTTCGCAAAGAGTGGGGTTATAAAGGCATCCTGATGACCGATTGGGTGGTTTCGACGGACGTCCTGACAAAGAATGCCAAATACGCAAATCCGGATCCGGCAAAGGTCGCAGCAGCTTCCCATTCCCTGTTCATGCCGGGGTCCAAAAAAGACTATGAGGCACTGCTTGCCGGGCTCAAAGATGGTCTTGTTTCTTTGAAACAGCTCAAGATCAATGCCTCCTATATGTTCCGACGTTTCAAATAAGTAATACAAGCAGCATAAGAACGAAAGCCTTGTATCGAAAGATCAGGGCTTTTTCTTTCAGAGAGAAGCGGAGAAATCATCGAAATGCAGCTTTGAATGATGGAAAAGATCGAAAATCTGAAAGTATTTTCATATGAAAGGAAAATTGTACTGAAATTGACAAGAATAGCTAAAAATAAGAAGAATCCTTGAGTCGATTTTGTTAGAATAAGAGGGAATGCTGTTTTTTGAACAGATTTAGAAGGGGGATCGTAAGAGTGAATATCGATCTGAAAAAATATGGGATTAGCGATGTTGAAGAAATCGTCTATAATCCATCTTATGAAACGCTCTATGAAGAAGAGCTGAAACCTGAATTACAAGGTTATGAAAAAGGACAGGAGACCGAATTAGGTGCTGTCAATGTCATGACTGGTATTTATACCGGCCGTTCTCCAAAGGACAAGTACATCGTCATGGATGAGAATTCCAAGGATACTGTCTGGTGGACTTCAAGTGATTATCCGAATGATAATCATCCGATGAGCGAAGAAACTTTTGAATATGTCAAAGGGCTTGCAAGGAAGCAGCTTTCCGGCAAGAGACTGTTTGTCGTTGATGCGTATTGCGGTGCAAACAAGGATACGCGCATGGCAGTACGTTTCGTCATGGAAGTTGCCTGGCAAGCTCATTTTGTAAGAAACATGTTCATCAAACCTTCCAAGGAAGAGGAAGAGAACTTTGAACCTGATTTCGTCGTTTACTGTGCTTCCAAGGCCAAAGTTGAAAACTACAAGGAACTGGGTCTCAACTCTGAGACTTGTGTCGCTTTCAACATCACATCCAAGGAACAGGTCATCATCAATACCTGGTACGGCGGTGAGATGAAGAAGGGCATGTTCTCGATGATGAACTATTATCTGCCATTGAAGGGCATGGCTTCCATGCACTGCTCGGCAAATACCGATATGAATGGTGAAAATACAGCCATCTTCTTCGGTCTTTCCGGTACCGGCAAGACCACGTTATCTGCCGATCCGAAGAGACTCTTAGTCGGCGATGATGAGCACGGCTGGGATGACAACGGTGTCTTCAACCTGGAAGGCGGCTGCTACGCGAAAGTCATCGATCTGGATAAGGAATCCGAACCGGATATCTACAATGCGATCAGAAGAGATGCATTGCTGGAAAATGTCACTGTCGATGCAAACGGCAAGATCGACTTCCATGACAAGTCCGTTACGGAAAATACCCGTGTTTCTTATCCGATCGACCATATCGAAAAGATCGTCAAACCGGTCTCGGCTGCTCCGGCTGCCAAGAACGTCATCTTCTTATCTGCCGATGCCTTTGGCGTCCTTCCTCCGGTATCGATCCTGAATGAAGAACAGACGCAATACTATTTCCTTTCCGGTTTCACCGCAAAATTAGCCGGTACGGAAAGAGGCATCACTGAGCCGACACCGACCTTCTCCGCATGTTTCGGTCAGGCTTTCCTGGAGCTTCATCCGACAAAATATGCGCAAGAGCTCGTAAAGAAGATGAAAGAGTCCGGCGCTAAGGCATACTTAGTCAACACAGGCTGGAACGGCACGCACAAGCGTATCTCGATCAAGGATACCAGAGGCATCATCGATGCGATCCTGAACGGTTCGATCAACAACTGTGAGACCAAGAAGATCCCGTACTTCGATTTTGAAGTTCCGACAAAGCTTGAAGGTGTCGATACCAATATCCTGGATCCGCGTGATACTTATGAATTCGCACATGCCTGGGACGTCAAGGCAAAAGACCTGGCTTCCAGATTCATCAAGAACTTCAAGAAATATGAAACCAACGAGGCCGGCAAGGCTCTGGTCGCTGCCGGTCCGCATATCGAGGACTAGTATTTCATGGTAAGGATCGTTGAAACTTCGGTAAGAGACGGTCATCAGTCGCTGTTCGCCACCCGTATGACGACCAAAGAAGTCGTCGACTTATGTAAGATCTACGATGATGCGGGTTACTATGCCATCGAGGTCTGGGGCGGTGCAACGTTCGATGCGGCGATGCGTTTCCTCAACGAAGATCCCTGGGAGAGACTTAGGGAAGTCAGAAAAGTCTGTAAGAAGTCCAAACTGCAGATGCTGTTTCGCGGACAGAACATCTTAGGCTACCGTCATTATTCCGATGATGTCGTCGATATGTTCTGCAAGAAGTCCATTGAAAACGGCATCGATATCATCCGTGTCTTTGATGCGCTCAATGATATCCGCAATTTAAGACAGGCTGTCGAGTCGACGAAGAAATATGGCGGCGAATGCCAGATCGCTTTATCGTATACGACATCACCTGTCCATACCATCGATTATTATGTTTCTCTGGCCAAGGAAGTCGAATCCTTAGGCGCCGATTCTCTGTGCATCAAGGATATGGCCGGCGTCCTTTTACCGGAGGATGCCACGAAGCTCGTCACAGCTTTGAAGAAAGAGATCAGTATCCCGATCGAACTGCATTCCCATTGTACGGCAGGTGTCTGCGAAATGACGTATATGGCCGCCATCAAGGCAGGTGTCGACATCGTCGATACTTCTCTGTCGCCGTTATCCAACGGTACGGCCCAGCCTTCCACACAGGCTCTTGCCGATGCCTTAAAGGGTACGGAATATGATCCGAAACTCAATATGGATGTCCTTCATAAGGCAGAGCCCATCATGACGCAGATCGTCAATAAATACGTCAAGAACGGCTTATTGAATCCGAAATCCTTGCAGATCAACCCGAACATCCTGACCTATCAGGTACCGGGCGGTATGTTATCGAACATGATCAAGCAGCTGACCGATCAGGGAGCGATGGACAAGTATGAGGAAGTCTTACGGGAGATCCCGAAGGTCAGAAAAGACCTTGGCTATCCGCCGCTTGTCACGCCGATGTCCCAGATGGTCGGTACGCAGGCCGTTCTCAATGTATTGAATGGCGAGCGCTACAAGATGTGTGCCAAGGAGATCAAGGATTATCTGCACGGCAGATATGGAAAATCACCGGCGGAAGTCGATCCGGATATCCGTAAGAAGATCATCGGCGATGATGAGATCATTACCTGCCGTCCGGCGGACCTGCTGGAGCCGGAATTCGAAAAGCTCAAGGAACAGTACAAGGACATCGCCAGAAGCGATGAAGATGTGCTGTCGCTGGCTTTGTTTGAAAACGTCGCTGTCGATTTCTTAAAGAAGAAGTATGCTGCAGATTCTGTGGAAACCGATGAGTTTGAAATGTTTATTTAGGAGGGCATGATGGACTTTACACCGGATTATTCAGGCATCATTGCCATATTCGTCTATCTGTGCATACTGACTCTGGTCCTGAAGTTCAGGAAACCGAAGGCGGAAGAGGCCACAGAAGAAGAAACATCTGTTGTTACAGAAACCAAAGAGATCGCACCGCTCGACCTGAACGACGAAGATGCGACTGTTGCATGTCTTGTTGCGGCGATCGAATGCCGCAAGGAGGCTCATTCAAACGTTCAGATCGTAAGTGTCAGGAGGATCAGCTAATGAAAGTATATAAAGTCAAAGTAAACGGCAAGGTCTACGAAGTTGAGGTCGAGGCCGTTGATGAAGTAAAGGGCAGCATCCAAGCCCCTGCGCAAACGCAGAAAGAAGAAGTCGTGGTATCTCAGGGTTCCAACAACATCTTGGCACCGATCGCCGGCAAAGTGCTTTCGATCAAGGTCAATGTCGGTGATACCGTCAAGAAGGGTCAGACTGTTGCCGTTATCGAAGCGATGAAGCTGGAAAATGAGATCCAGTCTTCCTTTGACGGCAAGGTCAAACAGATCGTCGTTTCCGCAGGCGATGATGTCCGCAACAAAGACGTTCTGATCGTACTTGAGTAATGAAAGAACTATTCTTTGATACGATCGATTCGACCAACACCTATTTAAAACAACACTTTGAAGAATACGAAGATCTGACATTTGTCTCAGCGGACTTACAGACGGCCGGCAAAGGCAGGAGCGGACGGACCTGGACAGCTTCCAAAGGGAAGAACCTGACGTTCTCTGTACTTATAAAAAACGAGAAAGTCATGGAAAAGTTTGCGTCACTGTCCGTCTTATCGGCTTACAGTGTCTTAAAGGTCTTAAAGTCTTACGTGATCGAAGATCTTTCCATCAAATGGCCAAACGACGTCTATGTCAGAGACGACAAGATCTGCGGGATCCTGTTAGAAGCCATATCGAGAGAAAAGATGGAAGCTTTGATACTTGGGATCGGCATCAATGTCAATGAGGAAGACTTTGAAACAGGCCTTCTTCATGAGCCGACGTCGATGAAGAAAGTGCTTCATGAAGATATCGATATCGTTTCCTTCAAAGAGAAGATCTATCGAAGATTAAATCAGACTATTGAAGAATTGAAAGAGGGATGTGATCTTTACCCTGAGATCGAAAAATATGACTATCTCAAGGGGAAAGACGTCTACTGTATGATCCGTAATGAAAAAAGAAAAGTTACGGTCATCGGGATCGATGCGGATTATTCCCTGAAGGTCCTGTGTGACGGAAAAGAGATCTCCGTTTCCAGTGATGAGATCACGTTCCATCTTTAATTGGGGGTTATTATGAGTTTTCTATATGAGAATCTGCTGCAGCTTTCCTGGCAGCAAGTCACCATGTGGGTGATCGGCGGTATATTGATCTACCTGGCGATCGCCAAAGACATGGAACCGTCATTGCTGTTACCGATAGGCTTTGGCGCGATCTTGGTCAATATGCCGTTTTCCGGTGCCGTCAATCAGACGATCAACGGGATCTTCCAGGAAGGCCCGTTATCCGCTCTGTATGAAGCGGGTATCGCAAACGAGCTGTTCCCGTTACTGCTATTCATCGGTATCGGCGCAATGTGTGACTTCGGTCCTCTGCTGACCAATCCGGCGCTGATGATGTTTGGCGCAGCTGCACAATTCGGTATCTTTTTCACTTTCTGTCTGGCTTCGATGTTCTTCCCGGCCAATGATGCCGCTTCGATCGCTACGATCGGTGCTGCAGACGGCCCGACAGCCATCGTCGTCGCACAGAAGTTACATTCCACGTATTTAGGTCCGATCATGGTCGCTGCCTATTCCTATATGGCGCTTGTTCCGATCATCCAGCCGCCGGTCATCCGCGCGCTGACGACAAAGAAAGAGCGCATGATCCGCATGGATTACGAACCGAAGGATGTTTCAAGGACCACCAGGATCCTGTTCCCGATCATCATCACGGTGATCGCCGGACTGATCTCGCCGGCTTCCGTATCCTTAGTCGGTTTTCTGATGTTCGGCAACCTCTTGAAGGAATGCGGTGTATTGAACGGCCTGTCCGATACGGCACAGGGTGCTATGGCCAATATGATCACATTGTTATTGGGTATCACCGTCGCATCGCAGATGCAGGCGGAGAACTTCTTAAAGCCGGATACCCTGATGATCTTAGGCATGGGTCTGTTTGCCTTTGTCTTTGATACGGCAGGCGGTGTCCTGTTTGCGAAATTTTTGAATCTGTTCCTGAAGAAGAAGGTCAACCCGATGATCGGTGCTGCCGGTATCTCGGCATTCCCGATGTCCGGCCGTATCATCCACAAGATGGGCCTGGAAGAAGACAACCAGAACTTCTTACTGATGCATTCGATGGGTGTCAATGTCTCCGGACAGATCGCTTCGGTCATCGCCGGCGGTCTGATCATGAGCTTCTTTATGTAGGAGGTCAAGATGAATTTTACTCCGATCAATTTTATAAACAATCTTATCTATATCGTCAAAGGTGAGCTTGGTCTCTTCTTTGCCTTGGGGATCATCGCCTTATCAACGATCATCCTCAACAGATTTTTTACCGATAAGAAATAAGTTTCATTCAAGGGATCGCCTCAGTGCGGTCCTTTTCTTTTGGGCACCAGTTGTTCTTTCATTAACTGTTTTTATGGATCAAAGTTCAGCTGTTTTTCTCTTTCTGTTCAGATGAAGTTCAGATTTGTTACGATACAATACTTTCATCAAAAGGAGGACAAGCACGATGAAAAAGAAAACGCTTGGTATTGCCGCACTGACATTATGTCTGAGTTTATATGGCTGTTCCTCAAACGAAACGGTCAATGAAGATGTTCAGACTCAGGAAAACGAAACAACAGAAACAGCGCAAGTAACGGAAACAAGTTCTTTGATCACAAAAGACGATATTACAGTCAATGAAACATATGAAAACTCAGAAGATGGCGGGCATGCCATCGAAGCAAGCAGGGAAGAAGCTTCCTACTCCAATATCGCAGTAAACAAAACTGGCGATTCTTCGGGAGATGAAGCGGACTTTTATGGCGAGAATGCAGCTATATACGCACATGATGGGGCAACTCTTACATTGAGTGAGATCGTCGTCGAAACTGACGGCACACATGCCAACGGTGTTTTCTCGTATGGAGAAGGGACGACAATCAATATCTCCGATTCCGTCATTGAGACTTCCAATAACTGCTCAGGCGGTCTGATGACGACCGGCGGGGCTGCGATGAATGCGGAAAACCTCAACATCCATACCACAGGCAATTCTTCGGCAGCGATCCGTTCTGACAGAGGCGGTGGAACGGTCAATGTGACAGGCGGCTCTTACATCACCGATGGCAAAGGTTCGCCGGTCATCTATTCGACAGCTGATATCACGGTAAGTGATGCCTATCTGGAGTCCACTTCTTCGCAAGGCGTCGTTGTCGAAGGCCAGAATTCCGTCACGCTCAACGATGTGGAGCTGGTCGCGGAAAATGATTCCAAGAATTCCGATAAGTCCGATTACTATCAGGCGGTCATGATCTACCAGTCGATGTCCGGTGACGCAGACGAAGGTCTTGCCTCCTTCACGATGAACGGCGGAAGCCTTTTAAATAAGAATGGCGATATCTTCTTTGTCAACAATACGGTAGCAGCGATCTCTTTATACGATGTGCAGATCACAAATGAAGATGCGGATGGCGTATTCTTAAGAGCAGAGGCAGCCGGCTGGGGAAATGAAGGTTCCAATGGCGGTCATGTCACTCTCAATGCATCCAAGCAGACGATCGACGGAGATTTCCTGGTGGATGAAGTTTCCAGTCTGAACCTGTATCTGAGTGATTCTTCGCTGTTCAACGGTTCCATCAATGCGGATGGCGAGGAAGGAGAAGTCTATGTTGAACTTGATGAAGGTTCGACCTGGGTATTGAGCGAGGACTCCTATATCACTTCTTTGACCTGCGATGCCGATTCCATCGATCTCAATGGCCATAAGCTGTATGTGAACGGCGTGGAATATAACGCAGGTGAAGCAATGGAAGGAGAAGTGATCGAAGTCACTGTAAGTTCTTCTTCATCGATGCCTGATATGCCATCTGATGGCGGTCACGGACCGGGCGAAGGAGGAACGCCTCCGGAAAAGCCGGGCGATCATAATGATTGATCTTCAAAATAAGGCCATTTCTTTTGTGGAAAATGGCCTTTTATTTTGGGAATTTTACGATGAAACGGCGTGATAAAATGTGCATGAAATATGGGATCGATATCATCGTATGTAAGTGAACATCTTTTCTTTATCCTCTTCTTTTTTATCTGTGGAAGCATCTTCGGCAGTTTTCTGAACTGCATGGCAATGCGGATCGCGGATCATGAGGATTTCGTTTCTTCCAGAAGTCATTGCGAAAGCTGTAACCATGAGTTGGGATTCCTGGATCTGATCCCGATCGTTTCCTATCTTTATCTGAAAGGAAGGTGCCGCTATTGCGGAGCCGGACTTTCAACGTCCTACCCACTCACCGAAATCTTTCTTGGGATAGTATTCGTACTGACATATCTGCGATATCAAAGGCCATGTATTCTTTTGATCTTCGATCTGAGCTTATTCTGCATCGTTTTCGGCCTTTCTTTGATCGATATGCGATCGTATATCATACCGGACGGATTCATCATTACAGGCGTCTTAAACTGGTTCGTTCGAAGTCTGTTTACAGGTTTTGAATATGGAAGCATTGTATCTGCTTTTCTCCTGAGCCTTTCGATCATCTTTCTGTCAATGATCATGAATAAAGCGAATGGAAAAGAGAACTTCGGAGGCGGAGACATCAAGCTGATCTTCATGGCTGTCCTATATACAGGACTGATGAAAGGGGTGCTGCTGCTGTTTGTGTCCAGCGTATTGGGATTATTTGGGATATCGATCGGCAGAAACAAAAAGATCCCTTTTGGACCGTATATCAGCTTTGCGCTGTTTCTGGTCTTACTCTATGGGGATCTGATGCTTGGATCGATGTTCCTTTGATTTTATTTTGTGATCCTGATCTTCTTGTTCAATAAGACGCCGATCACCATTGCGATCGCATCGATGATAAAAGCGGTGAAGTTGCTGGCGAATTTAAGTGCCCAGGGGAACTGATACATCCATACTTCGATGACCGTCTTGATGAGGGCGATGCCGATGAAGACAGAAAGGATCGAATAGACGATCTTGAGCCACATCTTTTCTGTTTTAGGAAGAAGATAGCCAAGCGTGAAGCCGATGAATGCCTGCCCGATGGGCCAGGCGATACGGAAAGATCCGCCTTTGAGCAATTCTGCGATGATGCAGCCCAATACGCCTACGATCGTACCAGGGATACCGAACGTGTTGAGATAGATGCCGAAAACGATATATCCCAGGTCCAGTTTGATGCGGTTGACGATCGGGATGATGACAAAAGCGGACAATACGACATATAGGGCGATCCCTAAAGAGAGGAATGCGATCTTCTGGTTTCTTTTCATAGCTTTATTATAGTATGTAGATGAGGTACATAAAAATGGATGAGTATGATATCGATTCGATCAGAGACAGATTGAGAAGTTATTATGGAACGGCAGCTGTCGTAATGGGAAATGAAGATCCGTTTATGGGCTATGCGGCAGCGACGGAGTGTTTTGATGTCGATGATCTTAATGATGAGGAAGTCATCTCGAAGGCACAGAGTTTAGGGATCATTTAGCAGCACAGTTTTGTTTTGTGTGAGATGTGGAAAAAGAACTGATTCTTAAAACGGTTTTATTCAAAACGATTCACAGATTCGTATGCAGTTGTGGTAGGATTTCAATTGAAGAAAGAGGGAAAGAAAATATGGCAGAATACTACGATCCTTGGGCAAGTACGGTTTCAAAACACGGTATCAGTGCAGATTTGCTGATCTCAGCGATGCAGAAATGCATCCGCAGAGGACAGGAAGATCTGGCGATGCGTTTTGCGTATGAATTATATGTGACTTCCAGTTTCCATGAGGAAAAGATGTGGAACAGACTTCTGGTCATCGGTGTGGAGGATATCGGTTTTGCCGATCCGAATGCGATGGTGATCGTCAATACGCTCAATACCTTAAGAAAAGAATTCCCATACGGGGATGGCGATCGTCCGATCTTCTTCTTATATGCGATCCGATATCTTTGCAAGTGCAAGAAGGAGCGTTCCACCGACCACATCAAGAACATCATCATGAAGGAAAATGAAAAGGGCGAGATCCCGGAGATCCCGGATTGGACCATTGATATGCATACCAACAAGGGAAGATTTGAACTGGGAAGAGATGTCTTCTACTTCATGAATGAGGCTTCCAAGGTCGAACCGTTATGGGAAGAATATGACGATACCTATTGGAAACAGTTATACAAGATGTACGAAGAGGAAGCAAAGGAAAACAAGGAATAATCCTGTTTCGGATTTTGTAAAAATGACAGACCCGTGCCATCCGGTACGGGTTTTAAAATGAAACAGGTATTTTGAGGGATCCGCTTTGTTTTTTCGGCGGAAGATCGTATGATAAAATTTTTGTAGAAATCAGACAGACAACGAATGTTTATTGCTTGAAAGGAATAATTCTGATCTGTAAATCGCATAATGCGATTTTGATCAAGGGGGAGGATGTCAAACATGAAGAAACTGATATTGGCGATAATGATCCTGTTTCTGATCTGCGGATGTCAGAATAAGAAAGAGGATTCAGCAGAAACAAAAAATGATCTCCCCGAAACGGAAACAGCGAAGGAGGATACTGCGATCGATGAGATCTCAGATGAAGATATCTATGAACTCTATACCAAGAATCAGAGATTCGTAGAGACGAACTTCTATCTGGGAACTCCCGAATGGGAACTTGGAACGGACTATGATCGTATGGATAAGGAGACCTATGCGGCTCCTGCTTTGAAATGCCATTCCATAGCAGAATTCAAGGACTATATGAAAGGCAATTACGATCTGTCCAAGACGTTCATCGATAAACTGGTGGATTCACATTCTTCTTCCATCTATGAGAAGGATGACGAACTCTGGATCGTATCTGCCGGAAGAGGCGGCGACATCACCGTCGGGTCAGAAACCGGGCACGAGATCATAAGGCAGGATGACAAGATCATCTTGCGTATCAGTCATGAAGAACTGGAATTTAACACCGATACCGGAACAGAGACCGTAAAGGGAGCTTTTGAAACGGATAATGTCCTGATTTATGAGGATGGAAGATGGGTTTTTGAGGATATCCCGTCTTTCCGTTAAACATTTCGATCATTTTAGATTTAAAAAACGCATCATCTCAGCGATATAAAATGGACCCTGTAAAACGGACACAAGAAAAAAGCACAATTGACAGATAATTCTTCATTGTTGCCTGTCTTGCCCTGTTTACAGGGTTTTCCTTTTGTCTTGGTAGAATGGATATGATGAATGAGGTGATCGTTGTATG
>JAFRQF010000015.1 GCA_017428765.1 Erysipelotrichaceae bacterium | reverse complement strand
GGGATATTGAAAAATATATTTACTACTTCAACAACGAACGACCGTCATATTCACTCAATTATAAAACCCCACTTCAGTTCAAAACCGAAATGGGGTTCTAGGCCTTTTTATGAATTGTCTACTTTTTGTTGACTAGTTCACCCTGCGGGGCTTTTTTCACTGGTCATTTTTTTGGACAGCGGATAAAGAAAGATGACCTATCCTGTAAAAGGGAGGAAACGATGAAAAAGATCTATTCGCAATGCGATCTCTATAAAGCACGCAGCTATATCTTCGACAACCGGGAAGAGATCGAAAGAAGTGAGCTTTGCGGCTGTTATTTCTGTGAGAAGATGTTTTTCCCGTATGAGGTGAAAGACTTTGTGGAAGATGAGGACGGCAAGACAAGTGCCCTTTGTCCCTACTGCCGGAGCCTGGCGGTGATATCTGATGCCTCGGGCTATCGCATCGACAGGAAACTCTTGCATGCGATGAATACGAGATGGTACTAGGCACCATCTTTTCTTTTGACGGAAGAAAAAGGTAAGATGGAGAAAAGAAAGACGAAGGAGGAAGATCATGCATATCGTGTTTTTTGATATCGACCAGACCCTTGCGGTCGGCAAGATCATACCGGAAAGCGCAAAAAAGGCCATAAAGATCCTGAGAAGTCAGGGCGACCTGGTCTTCATCTGCACGGGACGCAACATCAATTACGTGAAAAAGAATTTTTCGCAATACGCCGATGGTTTCATCACCAACAACGGACGTCTTGCCTACTATAAGGACCAGATCATCTTCTCTTCGCCGATCGATAAGGAAACTGTCACTCTTCTTCTGAGACGGCTGAAAGATCTTGATGCCGGCTACGTCTTCCACACATTGAACAGAGGTCATTACGACGGACCGGAAGATCTCTATGAGCCGATCAAGGCGGTCGGCGATCCCGGCTATCTCACAAAAGGGATCGATGAAAAAGAAGACTACTACAATTTCGATATCAGCTTTTATGATGAAGATCACAGAAACGTGATCAAAGAAGCGCTGAAGGATCTGTGTATCCTCAATCCCCACGGTCCTCATCCAAGCGCCGATATGACGGTGATCGGTACCGATAAGGGCGATGCCCTGAAGGCGGTAGCGAAACATCTTGGCGTAGCGATCGAAGATACCTATGCCTTCGGTGACGGGATGAACGATATAACGATGTTAAGGGCAGCGGGGCATGGTATCGCGATGGGCAACGGACAGAAAGAGACTAAGGAAGCTGCCGAATATGTCACGGATGCGATCGATGAGGATGGCGTTTACAACGGTCTGAAACACTACGGCCTGATCAGGGAGGAGTCTGTCTGTTTTGAAACAAAACGACTGATCTTAAGGCCATGGGATGTAAAGGATGCGAAAGACTGCTATGAGCTTGCGAAAGACGAACGTGTCGGTCCGGCTGCCGGCTGGCCGGCGCACAGAAGTCTTGATGAAAGCAAAGACGTCATCAGAAATGTCCTGTGCGTTCCTGAGACTTATGCGATCGTTTTGAAAGAGACTTCAAAAGTCATCGGAAGCATCTCCTTACATTTCCATTCCGATCTGGCAGATGCTGACGATGAGGCGGAACTCGGTTACTGGCTTGGCGTTCCTTACTGGGGCAAAGGTCTGATGACCGAGGCCGGAAGAAGGATCGTTCAGCATGGCTTTGAAGATCTCGGCTTGCGGCAGATCTGGGCCGGTTATTATGACGGCAATGACAGATCAAAACGCGTCCAGGAGAAGCTTGGTTTCATCTACCAGAGGACGACGGAAGGCCTTGAAGTGAAACAGATGAAGGAGTTCCGCACCGGTCACAGCAATCTCCTCACCAGAGAAAACTGGCTGAAAAACAGATAAGAAGATCCCGCTTTCAAGGCGGGTTCTTTTGATAGTATTGGAAAGAAGGGGCCTGCTCAATTATAATTGAACTGTCAGATGGATAAGACCGTTTTAGCTTTGAAGATCGCTGAAAGAGTTAAGGAAGAAGGCGGCAGAGTCTTTTATGTCGGAGGCTGTGTCCGGGACTTTCTTCTGGGTGTGGAAAACAAGGACATCGATATCGAGGTCCACGGCATCACACCGGAAGCTTTGAAGCGCATCCTGGAGGAATTCGGGACACCGCTCAGCTTCGGCAAGAGCTTCGGCGTCTATTCTCTGAAGGGCTATGATATCGATATCGCCATGCCCAGAAGAGAAAAAGCGATCGGCAAGGGACATCGGGATTTCGAAGTCGATGTCGATCCGTTCATCGGTCTTAAGGAAGCGGCAAGAAGACGCGATTTTACGATCAATGCCCTGATGAAAGATGTGCTCACCGGGGAGATCATTGACCCCTTTGGCGGCGTGAAGGACCTTCAGGATAAGATCCTGCGCTGTGTCGATGAAAGAACATTCGCTGAAGATCCCTTGCGCGTCTTACGCTGTGGCCAGTTTGCCTCCCGTTTCCGTTTTTCCATCGACCAAAAGACCCTTGAATTATGCAAGTCCATCGATTTAAGTACCCTGCATGCCCAAAGGGTGAATGAGGAACTGGAAAAGGCTCTGTTGAAGGCAGATACGCCTTCTATCTTTTTCACGAGTTTAAGGGACATGGACCAGCTCTCGTACTGGTTCAAAGAACTTGAGGAACTGATCGGTCTCAAGCAGGATCCGATCTATCATCCGGAAGGCGATGTCTTCACGCACACGATGGAAGTGCTCGATCGAGGTGCGAAGTACCGTGACAAGGTGAAGGAACCCTATGCGTTCATGTTGTTATGTCTGAGCCACGATCTGGGCAAGATCGTGACGACTGAGACGATCAACGGACGCATCCATGCCTATGGCCATGAGATCGAAGGTCTTCCTCTGATAGAGAACTTCTATCACCGCTTCTTGGATGAAAAAGAGCCTTTGAAGTACATCCTCAACATGACGCCGCTTCACATGCGTCCTTTCTCCCTTGCTTCAGCAAACGCTTCGATCAAGTCCACCAATCGGATGTTCGATGAGGCAATGGAGCCGGAAGATCTCATTTATTTTTCCCTTGCCGACAAAGGGGAAAGAGCGGAAAAGAAAGATATCGATTATCTGTTTGCCCGCTATGAGATCTACAAGGAGTATATGGCAAGAGACTATGTCAAAGGCAAAGACCTGATCGATGCGGGACTCAAGCCTGACGGGAAGTTCTCCGACATCCTTGCCTATGCCCACAAGCTCAGGCTTGCCGGTGTGGATAAGGATTCCGCACTCAAGCAGACCCTGGCTTACGCACGCAAACTGTAAGGTAATGGCAGAAATCAGAAAGCTCACGATCCTTCATTCCAATGATCCGCATGGCGCATTCTATCCCGAAGAGAAAAACGGGAAGTCCTGCGGCGGTATCAGTTTTCTTGCGGGAAAACTCTCGCAGATAAGGAAGGAAGAAGAAAACTGTCTCTATGTGATCGCGGGCGATCTGTTCAAAGGCTCTCTGATCGATCATGATTACAAGGGGATCTCGACGATCGAGCTGATCAATCTGCTGGAGCCGGATGTCGTCACCATCGGCAATCACGGAGTCGACTACGGCATCGGCCATCTGCTGTTCCTCGAGAAGTGTGCACGTTTCGACATCATCAACGCCAACATGTACGTCACAGGCTCCAAGAAGAGACTGTTTGAACCGTACAAGATCATTACGATCGGCGGGATGAAAGTCATGTTCATCGGTCTGGTGACGATGGATGTCCTCTTGTCAGCCAAAGGGGAGGACCTCGTGTTCGATTACCTGCGCGTCGATGATGCCCTCTATGAGATCAAAACGATCCTTGATGCCTATCGGACGGTCGATGTCGATCTCACGGTACTGGTGACCCACATCGGTTACGAACAGGACAAGGTCCTGGCGGAAAAGATCGACCCGAAGCTTGGCATCGATCTGATCATCGGTGCCCATTCCCACACGCTTTTAAAAAAGCCGAAAGTCGTCAACGGCATCCCGATCGTTCAGGTCGGTTCCGGTTTTGAACATCTGGGAAGATTCGATCTTGCGATCGATACGAGTGAACATAAGCTCAAAGATCTCAAATGGTCGCTCATCGATATCGATTCCGATACCTGTAAGAAAGATGCCCTGATGGAGGCGGTACTGGAAGCCTATGCCGGAGAAGTGAAACTGCGCAGTGAACAGGTGCTTACGACCTTCCGCCGGCAGCTCTCCCATCCTTCCCGCAGCAGGGAGACGGAGCTTTCCAACCTGTTTGCCGATCTGATGAAAGAAGATTCGAGCTTCGATGTGATGATGCTGGGGACGGGATGTTTCCGGGCAAAGAAGCTTGGCCCGGTGGTGGACTATCTGAGCTTCAAGGAAGCCTATCCTTTTGACAATGCGATCTATATGATGGAGGTCGACGGCGCACTGCTGCGCAAGATCTGTCATCACTTCTTAAAGGGATCCTATGTTTCCGAAGGCTCCTCTGAGTATTTCGCTTTTTCCAAAGGCATGAAGGCCGTTTATGACGCAAAGACAGATGAGCTGATCGAATGTTCCTACAATGGAAAGGAATTGAATGAAGACGATCATCTGAAACTGGCTTTGCAGGAATTCCATCTCAACAACTGCGAAGAGTTTCTGGGCGTGAGCCTTGAGGAACTCTCGATGTACAAAGCACCGGTCCTGGTCGTGAACAGTGACGTGATGACCTATGAGGAACTGTTACGCAGCCGTTTTGAGCTCGATGCGAAAACGGAAGGCCGGACGAAGATCCTGAAATGATGTCTCATTTCAGATCCCTATTATCAAATGATTATTTATAAGAGAAATATATGTTATTTTCAAAATTACCCGCTATACTGATCGACTCCGAAAATGTCGGATCGACCTGGACGAGCCTTTTATCGAAAGACGAGAGGTTCGAACTTTATATCTGTGTCACGGAAAATGCCAAGAGCCTGAACTTCACGCTTTTGAAGCAGCTGACCGATGAACACCGCTACAAGATCAATATCATCGAATGCAAGCCGGGAAAGAACTCCCTGGACTTTTATCTGTCTTCCTACTTGGGCTATCTGATCGGCAAGAACAAACATTCTTCCTACACCGTCGTATCCCAGGATACGGGCTATGATTCGGTCATCGAATACTGGTGCAATGAAGGTTATGACGTCAAGCGTATCAATACCAAGCCGGAGACGCCGAAAAAGACCAAGGCTTCAAGAAAGTCTTCCAAGAAGAAGAATGAAGCCATGCCGCAGAAGAATCAGCCGAAGAAAGAAAACCGTCAGCTGCCTGTCGTCCGCAAGGACCAGCTGCCTTCTCTGCAGGTGAAACAGCAGCCGAAAAATGAGACGAGGCCGCTAAACCAGCCGGCAGAAGTTAAGAATCCGAATCAGATCTCTTCGGAAAAGCGCATCATCGTCAAGGATGAAAACAGGAAACCTCTATCGCAGGAGAAGCCGGAAGCCAAAGAAGTGAAACAGGAAAAACCTGAACAGGCAAAACCGAAAAAGAAAGCTGCTTCAAAGCAGCCGAAAAAGAAAGAAGCTCCTGCAGAGAAGGAAGGCCAGCCGAAGAAGGAGACAAAGAAGGAAGAAAAGAAAGCTTCCGTTTCTCTCGATGCGGTAAAACAGGTATTGACTGAGTATCCGGACAATGAAGTCGAAGATGTCGTCAAGTATCTCAATAAGGTCCCAAGTGAAAAACGGGCAGATAAGAATTACATCTACCGGGGACTGGTGCGGAAGTTCAAGAGCGAAAAGGGTCTTGCGATCTACACGCTTTTAAAGAAAGATCTCGACCGCTTCTATCGGACGGAGCAGGAACAGCAAAACTAAACACAGACAGAAAAAAGCAGCTTTGCGATGAAAGATCGAAAGCTGCTTTTTCTATCCGTTACTTATGGAAGGTTTTTTGCAGAAAGAAAATGGTATAAAAAGGGCAGGAAAAAGGAGGATGGCTTGTTAGTGGAACATATCCGCGATAAGAAACTGAAACAGCTCTATCAGGCTCTCACACAGTCTGACTTCAACGGGAATTATGAGGACGATTATGTACTGTCCTTATTGTATGCGATGCGCTGCATCGACGTCTGCCAGAGCGAAGAGAAAGTCGCTCAGGAAAGGGAATATGTGGACCTCGCCAAGGAGATCATACGCATTGCCGATACCTCGGATGAAGAGGATCTGGAGGACGTCTCGATCCTGTCCTGGACGCGGGCGTTATTTGAATTCATGAAGGAAGAAGGAAAGACGTATAAGGACGTCCACCGCATGAGTTCGTATGTCCTGTTCAGGGAAGTATCTGCCTTCATCGGCAAAGAGAAAATGATGTCCTGATATGTCTTGCGTTTTTCACCGCTCTTCTGTATCATAAGCTTTAGCTTCCAAAACGGCTTTCGTTAAATATGGCGGAAGACGAAGAAAGAAGGACAGAAAGAAAGGCTGCAGGAAGATCTTCAAAAAAGAAGATAGACCTGTCGAAACGGTAGGCAAATGAGCGAAAGAACGATCGAATTCAACGAGGTACAGACGGCATTTATCAAGGAATGGTATCCGGATGTGGATGCCGACCATCTGCTGCTTCCGGCACTGGGACTTTCCAGCGTCACATCTTTGGATCTGCTGGATTCGACGCTGAAATATGACATCGAACATCAGAATCTCGACCGTTTCCCCAACCCGTTGGTAGCCTTGAACATGCTGATCGACATCAAGCGCAGGATCGATGCCTATAAAAACGAGATCGATTTTTCTGCCATCTGACACTGAGCTCCTGAAAAGGAGCTTTTCGTTTGGATGTATAATGAAATCGGGAGAAACGTTATGAAACCGATCATCTATCTGCTTATCGCCCTTGGCTGTATCCTTCAGGGGCTCTTCATCAAAGTGGAACATGAGGAAAAGTATATCCCGGCAGTCATATTGAAGGGCCTTGCAGCCTTCATGTTCGTCAGCATCGGCTATATCGCCTATACGAGGGTCAACAACCCGTTCAATAAGACCTTCTTCATCGGACTGGTCTTTGGCATGCTGGGCGATATCCTGCTCAATCTTCGTCATGTCTTTAAGAAACAGGGACAGAAGATCTTCTTACTTGGCATCCTGGTCTTTCTGATCGGCCACATCTTATATCTGGCAGGTCTCATCCCGCAGGCAAGGCATGTCTGGATTTGGCCATGCATCCTTGCGGGCATCGTATTGGCGGGAGGCTTGCTGGCATACATCTTTAAGACGATGGAAGTCAAGAAGGCGTTTAAGATCTTCGGTGTCTTTTATCTGGGTGCGGTATTCATCATGATGTGCATCGCCATCGGCATCGCGATATTCACTCCTTCGAAACGTTCGATCATCTACTGCATCGGGGCGATCTTATTCACACTGTCGGATGTCATACTGATATTCAACACTTTCTCTGGCGTATCCACCTTTGGGCGGCGCATCGCCAACCTGTCGTTATATTACATCGGTCAGATCCTGATCGCCGTATCTTTGTTTTATTAGAATGCATATTCAAGTTTACGAACTGATCAAAGGCGCAAAAGAAGCGAAAGGCATCTGTGTCATCATCGATGTCTTCCGTGCTTTTTCTCTGGAAGCCTGTCTCTTTCATCAGGGAGCGGAATGCGTTTATCCGCTTGCCTCACTGGAAGAAGCCTATCGCATGAAAAAGGAAGATCCTGATCTTCTTCTGGTGGGCGAAAGAGGCGGAAAGAAGTGCGAGGGTTTTGACTATGGGAATTCGCCAAGTGCTTTTGAAGGGATCGATTTATCAGGAAGAAAGATCGTTCATACGACCTCTGCCGGTACGCAGGGCATCGAAAATGCGGTCCGTGCCGATGAGATCCTGACCGGCTCCTTCCTCAATGCCAAGGCGATCGCAAGGTATATCAAAATGAAAGATCCCGAAGAAGTCTCTCTTGTCTGTATGGGCAACGCGGGAAAGACGTCCGCAAAGGAAGATCTCCTTTGTGCGGAGTACATCAAGGGACTTCTGGAAGGAAAGGAAGATACAAAGATCGAAGAAAAGCTCCTTGCCCTGAAGGATACGGACGGAAAGAAGTTCTTCGATGAAAAACAGAAAGAGGTCTTTCCGGAAAAAGATTTCTGGATCTGCATCAGACATGATCTCTATGATTTCGTCATCCTCTGCAAGGAAGAAGAAGGAAGAAAAGTGAACCGCAGGGTCAATGTCCCTTAGAAAGGAAGAGATATGTTTTTCAGAAAGAAAACGATCGAAACGATAAAGTATGATGAAACGATAAGACGGCCGGCCATCCGTTCGAGCATCTGTACGGGGGAAAGGGTCGCGGGTTTTGAAAATCTCGAGACCGGAAAGTTCGAGGAGATACAGCTCTTACAGAGTGAAAGGGATCTCGAGCAGTTCAAAAAGCGCTACGGCATCACCGGCGAAATCAGAACGATCTATTAAAACCACTCGCGTGGTTTTTGTTTTTTATTTCCAGATGTCGAGCGGTTTCTGATGACGCTTTCTGCCGATCAGATAGACAACAAGGCAGGCGATCGCCAGAAGGATGGTCGAGAAGATCGTTCCTTCGATGCCGAAGGCAATATGGTAGGCAAAGGAATTGTTTGCCGCAGCCGTATCGAGCTGAAAAACGGAATATGGGACGGACATGCCGCTGTTTGGAAGTCCCAGCAGGATGGATTGCGTGAAGTTCCAGCCGGTATGGATACCATAGGCGCACCATATGGAATCAAAGTAGTAGACGAACAGTGTGAACAGCAGTCCCGAGAAGAAGATATTTGTCAGGGCTAGCGGTGTTACGCCGGGATTCATGCCGTGCATCGCTGAAAAGACGAGCGCATTGCCTATGATCGCGACCCACTTGTTGCGATAGCCTTTGCGTAAGACCTGATAGAGGTAGCAGCGATCGATCAGTTCTTCCGAAGAAGACTGTACGAATACCGCAAACAGCAAGGCCAGGATCTTCAAAGGCTCGACATGCCATAAGGAAAGATGGATGTCCTTATTGATCATTGCGACAAGCGCACAGACAAAGTTCAGGCCAAAGCCGATGGCCAGACCGGCCAGGAGCATGCCGAAGGTATTTCCTTTCGGCTTCGTGCCGATGGCTTTGAACAAAGGACGGCGATGCCGTATGAGCAAAAACAGCAGGCAGGCAAAGATCCAGACGCCGATTGTTCCGAAATACAGACTGAAGGTCTCGTAAAACGGCTCCTTCGGATCGAAATAGCGGTCCATGACGTACGTGACAAGAAGACCGACGAGCTGACCGGCCAGCGCGATCAGAAAAGAAAAGACGGATGCGATGATGATCTCATCGTACCAGCGGAATTTTTCGGTGTGTATCTTTTTAAATAATTCTTTCATAATGTACTTCTTTCTTACTATCTATGATATCCCATGGCGCTGTTACCGCAGGCAGTTTTTACATAAACATCATGAAGGTGCCGATCGTATTGATCGCCAGGTTGGCGAATGCGTGTACGGCATAGGAGGCAAGAAGCGTATCGTTTCTTTCACATATCCACTCCAGGAAAAGGCCTGCCAGGCTCAAGCCGACGATACACAAAAGAAAGACGGCCGGCTGAAACCAGCTTGCGACGATGCCGATATGATAGAGGGCAAACAGGATCGCGGAATACAGAGATCCTGCCTTATAGAGTCCTTCCTTTTTGAAGACTTCGATGAGAAAGCCGCGGAAGAAGGCTTCTTCCAGAAAGGAATTGCACAGGATGATGTAGGAGAAGATGAAAAGGAAATTGTCCTTATTGAGTCCTTCTTTTTCCAAGAGAGATCTTCGTATCGCAGAAAGATCGATCCTTTCTTTCAGTAAGAAGAACAGAAGGATGATCCCGGCATAGACGAAGAGGAGAAAAAAGATGAGCTTCTTATCCGGCATCTTCTTCTTGAGATGGATCAAAGAAAAAATATCTTCCTTGTATGCAAAAGAATAGAAAAAGACAGATCCCGCAAAGCAGAGGATCTTGAGGATGCTTTTGACAAGATAGGATGGCTTGAGGATACTTTCGATAAAAGAAAGAAAGACCACAGCTGTGATCGATAAAAGAACGGCAGACAGAAGTCTTTTGTGTTTCATACCTTTATGGTATGACGAAACAAAGGATCTGAAAATAAGGATCTGTTTACAACGGGGTATAATGGGATGTAACAGAGAAAAGAGCGGAAATAGCGGAGCGACTTATGAAAAGTGAAACGATCGTATTGAATGAAGAAAGAAATGTCAGTCTGGATGCCTGCATACAGCCGATGGGCGGAGGCCTGAAGTTTGAAAAACGGCCGGCTGTCGTCGTGATACCGGGAGGTGCCTACAACCATCTTTCCGAGAGGGAGGCCGATCCGATCGCCTTGTTCTATGCGGCAAACGGCTATCAGACGTTCATACTCCGATATACATTGACGAACAAGGGAGGCTGGCCATATCCTTTGAAGGATTATGATGCGGCGATGGATGTCATTTTAAAAAGAAGCGAAGAATGGCACATCGATACAAAGCGCATCGCGATCATCGGTTTTTCGGCAGGCGGCCATTTGGCGGCGTGTGCCATGACGATGGGAAAGTTCCGGCCATCCGCAGCGATCCTGGTCTATCCTGCATTACTGAAGCCGATCGTCGACCTTTGCCAGGAGGGGATGCCATATCCTTTGGAATACATCAGAGAAGACAACTGTCCGTGTTTCATCGTTTCGGCAAGGAATGACAATACCGTGGAAGTGGAGAATACTTTGAAGCTGATGGAGACCCTGCATGAAAAAGGGATCAGCTTCGAATCCCATGTCTATGCCTTCGGGGGACACGGCTTTGGCGGTGCCTATGAATTCACCAACAACTATAAAGTTTCAAAGCGCGATCATGACTGGATGGATGAGTCACTGGAATGGCTCGATGAGATGCTGGGAAAGCTGACGGCGGGCGGCTTTGAAGAATCGGACGTAGAAAGAGGATGAAAGATCCTCTTTTTTGAACCTTTATTTTTTAAAAGAAAAAGAGCTTTCTGAGCTCTATTTTCTTAAGTTGATGTCTTTGCCGGCATTCCAGGCCTGGGCGACTTTTTCGCCGGTGGAATAATAGCCGTTTCTGAACTGGTCGAACATCAGTGCGTGCAGCTTGGTGACATCGACCTTGCCTTTTTCATCGAGGACTTCTTCATTGGCCTTGACGTTGACGATCTTTCCGACGATGCCGAAGACGTTTTCCGTATTGACGATCTCTGCCAGTTCGCATTCCATCGTCAGAGGGAATTCTTCGATGATCGGGGCATGGACCTTGTCGGATTTATAGGCGTGATAGCCGGTCCTTTCGAATTTGTCATCGATCCTGTTGCCGGATGCGATGCCGAAGAAGTCTGCCACATCGACATGAGCCTCATCTGCCAGAGCGACGCTGAAGGCCTTGGAGACCTTGATGTTGGCTAAAGTCTTGCGGTCTTCGCCTAAGAACAGGATGATCTTGTCCATGTCACAGATCTGTCCCCAGGCAGCGTTCATCACGTTGACTTTTTCATTTTCATCATAAGCAGCGACCATCAGTACCGGCATCGGATAGACGGCCGGGATGACTCCGAGATCTTTTTTCATTTTCTTTCCTCCCGAACTTGTCTGTTCTACGCTTGAATGGTAGCATTTAAACTGTAAATAATACAAGTACCTACATTTAGGTATGGTACTTACTGTGAGGTAAGTGATATGAAGAAAAACATCGAAGAAGCCGATTTCAACGAAACGGGCTACAGCTATACTCTGTCTCTGATCTCAGGCAAATACAAGCCGATCATCCTTTACTGTCTGATGGAGTATGAACCGGTGCGTTTCAACGAGATGCAAAGATATCTGAAAAACATCGCCGATAAGACACTGAGTTCCAATCTCAAGGAACTGGAAAAAGACGGACTGATCTTAAGGAAAGTCTATGAACAGATCCCGCCGAAAGTGGAATACTCCCTGAGTGAAAAGGGACACTCCCTTGTAAAGGTCCTGGACAGGCTTTGCGACTGGGGCATCGAAAACAGACCGAAGCAATAAAAAAACCGATCCTCACTCGGAAGGATCGGCGATCTTCTGAAATTCGACCAGGTAGTGATCGGGGTCGAAGAGGAAAAAGGAATAGACCGGAAAGCTTGGATGCATGGCCGGTCTTTTATATACTTCGGCCTTGTCTTTGAGTTCCTCATATTTTGTTAAGACGGCTTCGTTGTCTTTGAGATTCAAAGAAAGACAGACGCCTTTCTCACCGGACAGAGGTTTTCTTTGATCCGCATACTGGCAGAAACCGAAATAGCCATAGCCCGTATCGAAGATATACAAAGAATCGCCCTGTTTCTGAAAGACGGGGAGACCAAGGATCTCGTGGTAGAAGTGATAGGTCTTTTGAATATCACTTACAGGCAGGAAGACGATCGAAGATAAAGGGGACATGTTTTCTCCTTTCGAATGCGAAGATCACTGTTTTGTTTTCTTCACCAGTCCGTGATGGCCGAGTATCATCAGGATGAGGATGACGATCATGTAAAACGGAAACAGCGAGACATCAAAGAATTTTACCAGGATGCCGAAAAACGGCGGCATCAGTGTATTTCCCACATAGGCGGAAGCCATCTGTACGCCGATGACGGATTGGGAATTGTCTTCGCCGAAGCGGGAAGGCGTCGAATGGATCATCGACGGATAGATCGGCGCACAGCCCAGTCCCACGATGACCAGTCCGAACAGGGCACAGACGTCCGAATAATTCTGCAATAAGAGTGCCAGGCCGATCGCGATGATGCTTAAGCCAAGCCGCACCATCTTCGTATCATCGAGCTTGAGCGTGATGAAACCGCTCAGACCTCTTCCGGCGGTGATGCCGATATAAAACAGGGAAGCGAACCTGGCGGCAGCCGTCGCGTTGATGCCTTTGGCATTGACCAGCCACGAAGCAGCCCAAAGCCCGGCGGTCTGTTCCATCGCGCAATAGCAGAAGAACGTGAGCATCATCTCCAGTACGCCCGGGATCGCAAAGACTTCCTTCAGGCTGAGCGAGCGGTTTGCGTTTTCTTCTTCCTTGTTGAGTGAAGCCTTCCATAAAGAAAGCGTCGCAAATAAGATGATCGTCAGTGTCAGCTGTATGAGTCCGACATTGCGATAGCCGGCAGACCAGTTATTATTATTTGATAAGGCGGCTGCCATGATGATCGGTCCGGTCATGGCGCCGATCCCCCACATACAGTGTAACCACGACATGTGTCTTGAGGCATAGTGGACGGCGACATAGTTGTTGAGTGCCGCATCGATGGCTCCTGCCCCTAAGCCATAGGGAATGGCCCAAAGGCAAAGTGACAGCAGGGAACGCGACAGCGAGAACCCGAACAGAGCCAGCGCCGTGGTCAGCGTCGAGAAGGCGGTGAGCTTTCCGGTGCCGAATCGGCGTATGAGTCTGTCAGAGTTGAGTGATGAGATAACGGTACCGATCGAGATGATCATGAAGATGATGCCCGAATAGGATAAGGGTACCTGTATCTGTTTATGTAAGACCGGCCAGGCGGAGCCCAGTAAGGAATCGGGCAGGCCTAAGGAGATGAAGGCCAGGTAGATGATGATCAGCAGCATGACGAAGATCCTTTCTTTTACTTATGGAGTATACCATTTCCAAAGCTTTCCATAAAGGAAGAAGTTTCATCGTTTCTGATAGAATAAGAGAAGATATGTCATTATTTGCGATCGGTGATCTGCACCTGCACTACGGGTCTGAGCTCAAGGCGAGGATGCAGCTGAGCGACCCGGCATGGGCGGATCACGAAGAAAAGTTTATGGATAACTGTAAGAGACTGATCGAAGATCAGGATGTTTTGGTGCTGGTCGGCGATCATTCCTGGGGAAAGAATCTTCAGGAGTGTGAAAAGGATTTTGAATACATCCGTTTACTTCCGGGCAAGAAGATACTGACCAGGGGCAACCACGATATGTTCTGGGATGCCAAGAAGACGGCAAGGCTCAATGAGCTTTACGGACCCGATCTTACGTTTTTACAGGATGACTATTTTCCATACGGCGACATCGCTCTGGTGGCTTCCAAGGGCTACAGCTTCGAAGGACCCTTCTATCTTGACCGCAAGGGCAAGGTCATCGGCTATGACGAAAAAGACAAGGAACATGCCGATAAGCTGGTGAAGCGGGAAGAGGAAAGACTGATCGCGAGTTTTGAAAAGGCCAGGGGAGACGGCTACAAGAAGTTCATCATGTTTTTACACTATCCGCCGACCAATGTCTTAGAGAAGGATTCGGCTTTCACGAGGCTGGCTTCGAGATATGATGTCCTGCAGGTGATCTATGCCCATTGTCATGGCAAGAAGCGCTTCTTTGATTCGATACAGGGCAAGTACCGGGGAAGGGAGTATTCTCTTGTCTCCGGGGATTATCTCAACTGGGTACCCAAGAAGATCATGTAAAAAAGGCGTTACGCCTTTTTGTTTTCTTTCATGATCTGCTCTAATACCTTAGATACGCCAAGATGGGAATTGTCGTCGGCCGGGAAACTGGCGGCTTTTTTAACTTCCTTAGAGGCATTGCCCATGGCGTAGGAATTCTCAAACAGACGTATCATCGATAAGTCATTGCCCGAATCGCCGATGACGGCAACTTCATTTTCTTCGATGCCTTTGATGCGACAGTATTCTTTGATGATCCTTCCCTTGTCGCACTTTTCATTGGAGAATTCGACATTGTATAGAAAGGTCCGATCGGCGATGCTGCAGTCGAAGAATTCTTCTTTAAGGATGGGGAAGAGCTTTTCAAACTGTTCCTTGTCCATAAACAGATATTCCAGTTTCAGGACTTCGTGTTTCAATATCTCTTCAAGAGGAGAAGAAATGATCGTATGTTCGCTGACGTAGATCCGTTCGTACAGTGCTTCCGCTTCCATTTCGGTCTTGGGATAGTCACGCATGATCGCGTTGACTGCGTGTTTATGGAAACGGTCTTTGTCGTTCTGGATGATCGATACGTCGCGGCAGTGGAACTGCATGATCAGATCGTGCTTCTTTCCGAATTCATAGAAGCGCAAGATCTTGTCTTCATCGAGTTCATAGGAAAGGATCTCTGTGCCGTCTTCTTCGCAGAGAATGGAGCCGTTGGCACAGTTGAAGATCACGTGGTCGACTCTGGAAGTGATCTCAGGCAGTTCCCAGATATTGCGTCCGGTGGCGACCATGAAGGTGCCTCCTTGATTCTGGAAGTCTTTGATCGCTTTTATCGTTTCTTCTTCGAATTCCCCGTCTTGGTTGACTAAAGTCCCGTCGATATCGCTGACAAATAATCTTATCATACTGTAATGATATATGAATCCGTCCGATCCGTCATTTCATGCGATCGTTTTAATGATCGGATCCGTATTATCATCACCCGGGATCACACTTTTTGCGACGCCTTGCAAGATCGATTCCGGCGGCGTGATTTGAAAAAAGATCATGAAAAATCTCCCGCAGTGCAGGAGATTTTGTTTTCTATAGGATCTCGTCGACTGCTAAGACCATTGCGGCCAGCAGTTTGATGCCTTTCATGTAGTTGTCGATGTTGAGGAACTCATCGGGCTGGTGAGCACCGCCGTGTCCTTCCGGCAGATAGTCGGGACGTTCGCCCCAGTTCTCCGAATAGACGCAGCCTGTTGCGAAGGCTCTCGGAAGTGCACCGGCGTAGGTACCGCCCTTGCCGATCAGGATCTCTTTCTCCATGTTGCCGGAGAAGTCCTGGTAGACTTTCTTGATGGTCCGGATGACCGGTCCGTTGACATCGAGGTGATAGCCATAGGTCTTTTCCACGACATTTACATCATAGTCCCATTCACCGGCTTTCTTTCTGACGTTTTCCTCAAGCCTGTCGCCGTTGTCCGTGACGCAATAGCGGCAGTCGTTGAGCAGGGTGATCTTTCCTTCGTCGAAACGCAATACAGTACCGGAAGATACGGTCTGACCGGAGATGTCATCTGTCTTGTCGATATTTAAGAAGGATCCGTAGTAGTCGTTGTTGACGTTGTCGATGAATGTGAGGATCTTCTTATCTTCTTCTTTCAGTCCGTCCAGTTTCAGCAAGGCGTTGGTCATGACGCGGATGGCGTTGTTTCCTCTTTCCGGGCCGGCCGCATGGCAGGTAACGCCATGGGAGACGATCTCGATGCCTCTTTCCGTTTCACAGATGTCGAAGTCTTCCGGAAGGGACTTATAGTCGATCGAAGTGTCTTTCTTCAAGATGACCGTCGCCTTGTTCGGCACGATGTTGAAGGCCGATCCGGCAAAAGCGTCGACGAAGTCATCGGATAAGGCTTTTCTGGATGTGAGTTCATATCTGAGTCGTCCGAACTCACCGGCTGCACCCGGGAAGCCGGCATCCGGTACGAAGGTGAATTCCGGTGCTTCATAGTTCCTGGAATAGTATTCCATGTCTTTCATGCCGGTCTCTTCGTTGGTACCTAAGAGCACTTCGATGTTGTTTCGGATCGGGACGTTGAGGTCACGTAAGGCTTTCATGATATATAAGCCGGCGATCGCTCCGGATTTATCGTCTCCGGTGCCTCTGCCGAAAAGAAGATTGTCTTTGATGAGCGGCTCGTAAGGCTGGGTGATCGTCCAGTCTTCGCCGGCCGGCACGACGTCGAGGTGTGCCAGGATGCCGATCCGTTTCTCATTTCCGGCATCGTATGTCAGAGAACCGACATAGTATTCGTGGTTCACTGCTTTGAAGCCTTCTTTTTCGCCTTTGGCCAGCATATGGTCAAGGACGTTGCGGCAGGACTGGCCGAACGGTTTGATGTCGGAATCGTCGATACTGACGGATTCGATGCGGGCGACATCCATCAGGTCGGATACGATGGAGTCTCTGTGTTCGTCGATATACGCGTAGATCTTATCAAGATAGTCTTTGTACATGATCAACCCCCTTAAAAGTACATATGACTATTTTAAAACAAAATGTCCTTTTTCCTTTTGAGAATGATGATAAAAACAGATAAAACCTGCCTTTTTGTAAGCCATTTTAGAAAATATTTTCATAAAAGATCGCATAATGAGACGGCCAAAGGCAAAAGGATAGAAAAAGAGAAAAACAGGGGCACGAAGTTGTATCATTGTATCGTTGGAGATGAAGATTATGAAAAAGAAGATCAGACTGGTCTGCGCAGACATCGATATGACCCTTACCCATAGGCTCGATCCGCTGCCTGAGATCAATAAAAGAGCGATGGAAGAACTGCACAGGCAGGGCATATATTTCGCTCTGGCATCGGGAAGAAGCGTTGCCCAGCTGAAAGATAAGGTCAGGGAATGGGACTTGAGTTTTGAACCGGAGCTTCTGATCGGCGTCAACGGTTCGGCGATGTATGACGGCATCCTCGGCAAGGAAGAAAAGCTGCTTCTTTTTGAAAAGGACTGGATCAATGAGATCATGGATGTCATGGATGAGAATCATTACGAATGCCATGTCTACATCGACGACTATACGCTCTTCAATTCGCCGAGCTCCCATTTCTATGAACTGGTAAAGAAAGTCAGCCGTGATGTCAGGCTTTCCGATAAGAGGGAAGACTATCTCAAAGGCGACTTCTATAAATTCTTACTGATACAGCCAAAGGAACAGATGACTGAGGTACTGGAAAAGCTGCAGCCGCTTCTGGACAGACACAAAGACGACTTCAAGATCCTGAAGACGACGGCGGAAAGTTATGAGATCGTCCACGCAAAGACCGACAAGTCCTATCCTTTGAAGAAGTTCTGCGAAAGACACGGCATCGATCTGTCTGAGGTCATGTCGTTTGGCGATGCGGACAATGACAACGGGATGCTGGAATCATCCGGTGTCGGTGTCTGCCTGAAGAACGGGGAAGAGTGCACGAAGAAGGCAGCTGATGCGATCACGGAACTTGACTGCGGTCAGGGCGGTTTTGGCGACTATCTGTATAAACATGTCTTATAGGATCTGCCTTTAGGCAGGTCTTTTTGTCAGGAGAAAAGGGAAGGAAGGTGACTTATGAAACGCGATCTTGATCATGCCGATCTCTGTGTGAAAAATGCGAAGGTCTTAAATTCGTATTTCAGACGATTCGATGAAGCCGATGTCTATATCAAAGACGGAAAGTTCTTATATATCGATAAGAAAAAGGAAGAGAAACTGACTTTCGATCGTTTCATCGATGCCAGGGGGATGTATATGATCCCCGGACTCATCGATATCCATATGCATATCGAATCTTCGATGGTGACGCCGCTTGCGTTCTGCAGGTACACAGCGAGAAACGGTCTGACGACGATTGTCTCCGAACCTCATGAGATCGCCAATGTCTGCGGTATGGAAGGCATTCGGGCGATGATCCTTTCGGGAAAAGAAAGTCCGTATGACTGTTACTATGCCATACCATCCAATGTGCCGATCTTATCGAAGGACTATGAGACCAGCGGCGGGACTATCACTTTCGAAGACATGTTGAAACTCAAGGATGAGGAAAACGTGCTGTGTCTTGGCGAAGTGATGAATTATTCACAGATCATCGAGGAAGACGATTCCGAGGTTGCGAAGTTCATTCGAAAGGTCCATGAAGAAGATCCCTATTACGTATTGGAAGGCCACTGTCCGGCTTTGAAGGACCTTGATCTTGCCAAATATCTGTATCTTGGCATCGGTTCGGATCACTGCACCCATGACATGGAAGAGCTGATACAGCGTTTTGAAAACGGCATGTTCGTGCAGTTACAGGATGTCATGGTCACCAAAGAAGTCATCGATTATGTCTGTGAGAATCATTTATATGAATATTTTTCCTTCGTGACCGATGATACGCTGCCTGATGTCCTTGTGAATAAAGGCCATCTTGATGCGATCGTAAGAAAGGCGATACGTCTGGGCATGAAGGCAGAGGATGCCATCTATTGTGCGACTTATACGCCGGCAAGACGGATGGGGCTGACCGACAGAGGCGTCATCGCACCGGGGAAACTGGCCGACTTCGTACTACTAGAAGAGAAGGACGATCTGAGCATCGTTTCCACATACAAGAAGGGAAACTGCATCTTTGATGAAAATGTGACAGAAGATGAAGAAGAGATGTATGATCTGGGCGGATCGTTTGAAGAGTCTGTCCGTCACTCCTTGTTGAAGGAAGAGGATCTGAAGATCTTTGTGGAAGGAGAAGACCGCTTCGTGAACGTGCTGGTCATGAAACTTTACCCGGGCAATAACAGAGCGGATGAGGTCTTCGTGAAGATGGAAGTCAAAGACCATGAGCTCTTATGGAAGAAGACGGACTGTCAGCTGTGCGCCGTGATCGAACGTCATGGAAGAGATGAAAAGATATCTTTGGGCTTTTCCTGCAATGCAGGGATCAGAAGGGGTGCCTGCGCGTCGAGCTATGCCCACGATTCCCATGATCTGATACTGATGGGCAATGAGGAAAAGGACATGGTCCTTGCGGCCAATGCGGTCATTTCAAAACAGGGCGGCATTGCCACGAGCCTGGATGGAAAGATCACATCTATGATCGAACTTCCGATCGCGGGACTTTTAAGTAAGAAGTCCGTGAAAGAAACTGCGAAAGACTTTCAGAAGGTCCGCGATGCCTTTGACAGTCAGGGATATGCACATAACAACAACATCATGAATTTCACTTTACTGTCTTTATCATGTATCCCGACGCTGAAACTGACCGATCGGGGCTATCTGAATACGGAGACGTTCGAACAGCCTTCCTTGTATGAAGAAGTAAACTGAACGATAAAAAAGGATCTGTCACTCCCTGAACCTGACGGGAATCGTTTATCAGGTTTCGGACAGATCCTTATTTTTTTACCAGTCGGAATCCCAGTCGGTGTCGGAAGAGTCCCAGCCGGAATCCCAATCGCTGCCGGAATCCCAGTCGGAGTCATCGTCCCAGTCGTAATCGGAATCGGAGCTCCAGTCCGAGGATGAGGAAGAGGAGGATGACGAAGAAGAAGAGGAATCCCAGTCCTCATAATAGTAGGAATCGGCAAAATCCGAATAGGATTCGTTGTAGCTGTACTCATCTCCTACATACGTGGAATCGGGATGATAGGTATCGAAATCATCGTAGGTATCATAGTAATACCAGTCATCAAGGGCGTAATAATAGACATCGTTTCCCTGGACGTAATAGTAATCATCATCGTACTGGTAGTAGCCGTCATGGGAGTGAGAATTGCGTCTTCCCGCGTAGTAGGCGACCGCTGCCACCGATGACATCGTCAGAAGCAAAGCGATCGAGATGATCAGGGCTTTTGTGTCCTTGCGGAATATGAAGTAGAACACTCCCGAAATGATGGCGAAAATACCGAGCAGCCAGGATGAAAAGAAGGATACGATGAGGCTTAAGGCAAAGAGTGCGGCAATGATCATGAAGATGCCCGACGGACTGCTTATATCAAAATCAAAGCCGGAAGAGCGGCGTCTGTTTCTTCTCTCCAGGCGGTTCTTCTTCTGGTCGAGGATCTCCGATTTGAGCCTCATGTAGAGCTCGTTGACGCCATAGGCTTCATCTTTTCCCTGGTAGCGGATGCTTCTCTGGCCGTTGGCCTTGTTTTTGTAGACGATGACATCATTGCCGTCTCTGTAGATGCCGAAGGCCTTCGGTTCTCTGATGTCTTTGCCGATAAAAAAGCGTGTCACCGTTTCCGGCGGCAGTTTCCTGGCCATATACCATTCTTTCAGTTCTTCGATCGTCTTTGGTGTCGCATCGGTAAAACGCTTATAGTTGACGTTTACCGCTCCGCAATTGGGACATTTTTCATCACTTACGTCGATATAGGCACCGCAGAATTCACACTTTACTTTCGGCATATCTTCAATCTGATTGTAACATCAATACCGAAGGAAGGTCGCAGAGTCTTTATCGTTTACAGATTTTCTGAAAGAAAAATATATAAAAAGCGACCCTTACGATCGCGTTATTTCAGTGATGTTATTGATCAGAGTTCCTGTGATCTTTGATCACATTAAGTAAAGAACTTACGAATCAATGAAAGTTAAGATCTTCTGTGTTTCGTTTACGGCTTCATCTTCGCTCATGCCGTTTGCAATAAAATAAGAAATGATTTTTTTGGCAGACTCTTTCCTGACTTCAGCTCTTCCTTCTGCCTTTCCTTCTGCTATTCCTTTTTCTCTTTCTTCTTTCAGTAATTGTTTTAAACCTTTACACATATTCAGTCTCCAGACCAGCATCAAGACAGGATCTTCTCAACTTCTGCCTGTGCTTCTTCTTCTGTTTTCCCTGATTTCAGATAGTAAGAGATCATCTTCCTGATGATTTCTGCTCTTTCTTCTGCTCTTTCTTCTTTCAGTAATTGTTTCAAACCTTCACACATATCTGTCTTTCCTTTATCATCTTTTTCGATCTTCAGATCCATATCAGCCAGGATATTGATGCTTTGGGCAATGTCATAGGGGATGCTTCTGAAGCGTTCATCCTGTATATATTTTCTCATTTTATTACGATTATTGGAATATTTGAGTATTTCGAAAACGATCGAGATGTCAGTTTTGAGCTGTTTCAAAGATTCATCTGAGAGGTCCTGCGGGCTGATCAGATGGATGGGATAGTCGCTGATATATGTCTTCAAAACATCAGGAATATCCGGGTCGATCATGTCTTTGATCGATCTGGGAGCGTTCCATCTGCGGCTGCCCCAATAGATGACGAGGGTGATGACCGGACGCAATCCTGTTTTGACAGCATGACTTCTTTTTTCGGGATTTGCCTTTGATCGTGTGATCTGCCCGTCATAGCTCAAAGCATCGTACAGCATGACCCGGACCGGCATGTTTCTGTCGACCGATGACTGGTTCTCGATGCCAAGGCAGACATAAGTACATTTCCGGTCTGTTTTGATGCTTGCCTGTTTCAGGATGTCTCTGATCTTTTCTTTGGATGATCCGGTCTGCGAGTGAAGAAAGACAGAATCGCTGTACAAGGGGGAGAGCTGTTTTGGGTCGATCAGCTCTTCGTGAAACAGAAGGTGATTGAAAAGGTCGGCGAAATACGCATTGTTTGAAGTCAGTTGTTTTGTTACGGCGTCTTTGTTGGCCATAGTAGAACCTCCATTACATTATTCGTAAAAAGAAGGTCCGATACCTAAATTTTTTGAAAAAATGATGGTTTTGGGGCCTTCATGGGTGGCAGGTTTTATGCGGGCGGCAAAGCTTAGAATATAAGCGATCAAAGGAGGACTTTGGATGTTTCGTATACTCTTGTTCGTTTCGGCTTCGGTATCGATCGGTTATGTCTTGTACCGCATCTTCTACTGGCGGCAGATGCATGCCTTAGTGGATCTTGAAAACGGGGTGCTCGATGCTCCGCATATCTTACTGATCTTAGGGATCGTGGGTTTCCTTTTGAGCTTTCTGTAGCGAATATCAAACAGGTTTTACATTTGGGAAAACGGAGAAATATTATAATGAAAGACAGAGGTGGATGAAATGAAGAGAATAGTATCGGCATTGTTGATTTCTTTTTTGTTCTGTGTGAGCTTAAGTGCCTGCGGAACGGTCTTTCATTACGATATCACTTCGACCCCGAATAAGACGACCATCAAAGTCATGAATGCGTCTAATGATACCTATGCGGAGTCAGGCATCATTTCGATCGGGAAAAACAAGACGATCACAGTGACTTCGTCTTTGGAAAAAGGGGAACTGCAGATCGGTTTTGCCAGTGCGCTGGATCTTTCAGGTGCGGATGATAAGGATGACTACGAGATAATCGATCTGGAAGCTATGGTGAATGTCAAGCCGGGGGATGTCGAAGAACTGCATCTGGAAAAAGGGGACTATGTCCTGCAGCTTCTGGCAGTCGGGGATACCAACGGCACGGTAACGATCGATATCAAGTGATCTGCATGAAGTTTCCTTGCGAAACTTAATCAGGGCAGAAAATGCATAAGAAGGACATTCGGCTTATAATGATTTTGAAGGAAAAAGGAGGAACATGTGATGGGACTTTTGGATACGCTCAAGGGCTGGCTCGTTGAGGAAGAACCGCAGGAATACGAGGAAGATAACGAAGGCTATCAGCTCGACTTTCAGGATTCTGCAGCTAAGAAGGATATCAAAGCGTTCATCATCGTCGTGAAGCCTTTTACTTTCAAGGATGTGGAGATCGTCTGCAAGCACCTCAAACAGGGCAGAGCTGTCCTGGTGAACACGGAAAACATGGAAAGCGAAGACAAGCGCAGACTGATCGACTTTCTTTCCGGTGTCATCATGGCGATGGATGGCATGATCGCCAAGATCTACCAGAACGTTTTCGTCTGTGCACCGAAAGATATCGGTGTCATTGAAGGATAAGACAGTTTTCAATGAGCTTCCGCAGAAAAGCGGAGGCTTTTTTGTTTTTACAGGGCAGGAAGTCCGGGCTGATCAAAAACCGGGCAGTCTGTCTTAGCGTCGTAATAAAATGAAGAAAAAGGAGTAAGGCTATGGAAGCGATAGAAGCGATCATGACCCGCAGGTCAAACAGAAGATTCACGAATGAGATGCCGGGAAAACAAGAGATCGGAAAGATCATCGAATGCGGCAGGCAGGCACCCTGCGGTTCCAATTCGCAGAGCGTACACTTCGTCGTGATCAGCGATCAAAAAGTATTGAAGGATCTTGCAGAGATCGCAAGGGATGAGTTTTCTAAGATGGAAGTCAATGAGGATACCTATGTGTCGTTAAGAAACTCGATCCTGGCGTCAAAAAGAGGAGACTATGTCTTCCACTATGGCGCACCTCTGTTGATCGTCACGGCGAATAAAAAAGGCTATGGCAACGCGATGGCAGACTCCGCCTGCGCACTTGAAAACATGATGATCGGTGCCAATGCCCTGGACCTGGCTTCCTGCTACATCAACCAGCTGCATTGGCTAAGTGATAACGAAAGGATCGTTTCCTATATGGAAGCGATCGGATTGGAAAAGGATGAGTATATCACCGGTGCGCTTGCTTTAGGAAAGGCAGAGACCCTTCTGCAGAAAGAAAAACAGATCACAGGGAATCCTGTGACCTGGGTGGGATAAGAACGGATACGGTCTTTTATGCCGGTTTTCGGATGTGACGGCTTCGACCGGTCTCATGATTACTGTTTTTTCGTATGTTTATCCAGCTCTTTGTAGAAAGCTTCTTCATCAAAAACACCGGAGTCGATCCATTGTCTCACGGATGGGAAGACATCTTTACTGTGATATTCGGGATAGAGAACAGCGATCTGATCATCGGCAATGTCAAAGACAGGCTCCTTCTGTCTGAAGACAGGATTGTTCTTGCATAACATATACGGGATAAAGCTGGTAAGCAGGTCTCTGTTTACATCGCTCTCTTTCTTACGGATGTGATAGAAGAGCCTGTAGAATTCCTGCAAGGCGATGATCAGCGTCAGCAGGTTGTGCGGTTTTTCATATTCGCTCTTCTTGCCGGCAGGGGAAGCAAAGACTTCGACGATGGCTTCTTCGCTGTCGGAGAGGAAGTCTTTGTATTCTTCGCTTCGCCATTCACGTTCATTGATGATGCGGTGAATGATGGTCCGATAGTCGGGCTGGTAAGAAACGGTCTGGCTGACCGTCTTTCCTTTCAGCATGCGCAGACGGTCGATGTTTCCTTCCATCGTCACGATCAGATACTGAAGATTGGTGACGACGATCGTGTTGAACATCTGGTTCTCGCAATAGTCATTGACCACACCGAGCAGTTCCACCATATCGACATTGCAGCGCTCCAGGTCATCGAAGACAAGGATGACTTTTCTTTTTTCCATCGTCTTGAGGTCTTCATACTCCGGTTTGATGGTGATCATGTTGACGATATTCACGGAAGAAAACAAGTCGGCAGCCGTGCCTAAGATCGGGTTCTTGAGTCCGATCAGGGTCTGTAAGAATCTGGAAAAGCCGCTGTTGTTTTGAGTGCGTTCCTTGCTTTCAAGGATGCGGTTGGCAAAGGGGTAGCAGACACTGATGTACTGTCTGCGTATGGCATCGTGCAAGGCGTCTACCGTGCTGACACCGTATAAGGAGACCCTGACGATGGCATAGGCATCGCCGAGCGCTTCCTTGAGTTCGTTTTCGATCACGTGGGTCTTGCCTGAGCCCCATTCCCCGGTAAACAGTAATGCCCCGAGCGGTCTTTCTTCCTTGCAGTAGTGGACGAGTTCTTCGATCACGTTCATGGTCTTTCCCCTTTCTTGTTTCTCCGATCTGTACTATGAGATCTTTTTTCGATCTTCGGTTTGATCGTATTCAGAAAATGTGTTTCGCTTAGTTCTTCATCATGATCCCAATAGAGAAGCGTGATGCCTTTTTCTTTGCAGCGTCTTGCCTTGCGGGCATCTCTGGCCCGATTGTTTTTCAGCCCCTGCTCGCCGCCGAAGAAATCGATGGCTTCATAGTGCTGCCTGCCCTGGTATTCGATGGCGGTATTCATTGAAGGTATGAAGATGTCGATCCTCTGGCCGAAGAGGAAGTCCGGCTGGTATTGGAACAGCGCATCCGGATAGTGGCTTCTGACGATCGCATAGGCTTTCTGTTCCGACTTCCATCTGGGACTGGTCAGCCCTTCCTTGATCAGATACTGGTAGATCTGTGAGGTCTTTTCCTTCAGTGTCCTGTGATAATCCTGCAGGAAGTTTTTCAATCGCAGATCAGGGATCGAATGAAGAGAGCGGTATTCATCTTTATAGTAATCGATCTTTGCCATCAGGTCTTCGATCTGACAGACACGGTTATATGTTTTCAAAAAGGAAAGAGCTTTATCGTTGCCCTGCATACGGTATTTTCCAAACAGAACGCCGGAAGACAGGATGAGCAGTTCAAGCAGCTTATAGTCGGATCTTTCGACCTCAATGAGATATCTGCCGTCTTTTTTCTTTATCGGATCATAATATAAGGCGGACAGGAAATACGAGATGTCACCTTTTCTGTCGTTGGGATAGTTAAAGAAGAAAGGAATGGCCTTTCCTTTACGTATGGGAAGTTTCCAGATGCTTTCTTCTTCGATCTCGTCGAGAAGGGAAGCGATCTTTTCCTTATATCCGTTGATCAGTTCTTTTTCTTTCTTACGGATGAGCTTTTCTTTTTCCCTGTGAGAATACTTTGGATCATTTTCCATGAGCTCCTGCTGCTTTTTGAAGGTATTTCCGTCTTTCTTCAAGCCGCAGAAAAAGGCATAGTTCTCCAGGTATGCATCAAAGTCTTTCAGCTCAAGGAAACGTTTCAGTTTCTTATCATTTTTCATATCCATACGCAGGTCTTTAAATATATCGTACTTTGATCTTCAAACGATCGCATGGTGATCTTCTGCGATCTGCCAGACGGTTTCGTACCGCGGTCTTTTCCTTATATCCGGATATCACAAACCGGATCAGAAAGATCGGCAGCGCTTTTCTATGAATTTTTCTGTCTTTCACCTCTACTCAACATTGTATCAGAGAGTCAAAAACCACCCGTTGAAATTGAGCGGGTGGGTATCTGTCTTATCTTCTTTCAGTCTTTGATGGTGGCTTTGAAGTCACAGCAGTCATAGCCATAGCCGATCGTTTTCGTACGATCCCAGGAGATTTTGGGATGCATATGGCCATAACAGATGTCATCGGCATCGCAGAAGCCTCTTACGATCTCTGTGCAGCCGTATCTCTTGCGGATATCTTCCAGTTCCAGAAACATAAGCCCTCAAGTTAGTTTAAACTAACTGAATTATATTCCTTTTGAATATGATTAGCAATAACTAACTATGAGGCGGCTTTTTTCGGATGATCAGACTTCTGTGCCGGCAATGCGAACATAGCGTAATGATCTTCCTGTCAGATACATGCATCCGCATTCTGACTGTTGATGCTGACGTCAGTCTGATCTTTTTCATCCTTTATAAATCATCTGATACAAAAAGATAGAGAGTAACTTTTTTATGAAAATCAAGTACATCAGACCAACATAAAAAGACACTGGTGGTATAATGAAATCAAAGCAGGAGGAATCATAATATGAAAAAACTGGCAATTGCTTTATTGTCTTTGCTGATGGTCTTTTGTATTGCCGGCTGCAGTAATGGTGGCGGCGGTGGTGAAGCACCAGCAGAAGAAGACAATACTTTGATCGTCTACACTTCTACAGCTTCCAATATCCTGGAGATCCTGGAGCCGATGGCTGAAGAAAAGACCGGTCTGGAGATCGAATACATTTCGATGGCTTCTGCAGAATGTTACGAGAGGGTCGTAGCTGAAAGAGAAGATCCGCAGGCGGATGTCTTTGCGGCAGGTGGACCTGCTGAGGTCAACCAGGATCTGTCTTTGTTCTATCAGTACTATTCACCTCATAATGATGAGGTTCCTGAAGAATACCGTTCCAAGGACGGTTATTCCTACATCGATGGTGGTAATACTTCCGTTATCATCTATAACACCAAACTTTGCCCGTTCGAGATCACAGGCTATCAGGATCTGCTCGATCCGCGTCTGAAAGGCCATATCGCCATGGGTAATGCGCTGTCTTCCAACTCTGCATACTACCAGCTAGAAAACATGCTGGTCGACTTTGCTAAGACAGAAGGCAACTTCGACAATGTCGATGACCTGGGCTGGGATTTCGTCAAACAGTTCTATGAGAACCTGGATGGCAAGATCGTCGACTCTTCATCCGCTGTTTACAAAGGTGTCGTTTCCGGTGAATACTGGGTCGCTTGTACTTATGATACAGGTGCTCTGAACGCTCTGACGCTGGCCGGTGAGGCAGGCGAAGACGTCAAGATCGTCCTGATGAAGGAAGGTATCGTTACCAAGCTCGGCGGCGGTGCCATCATCAACAACTGCAAGCATCTGGAGAATGCCAAGAAGTATGTCGACTTCATCACTTCCAAAGAGTGGGCAGAAGTTCAGGCTACGATCCCTGGATGCATGAGCATCAGAACAGATATCGAAGTTCCTTATTACAACGATATCGGTCTTAACGCAGACACCAAGATCGTCGACTGTGACTCTCTGTGGACGGCTGCTCACAAGACACAGGTCGTTGAAAAACTGCAGAAATTACTTGAAGATATCAACTTCGGTTCTTAAGTCATATTCGTTTCAATCATAAGGTCGGGGTATTCTTGCCCCGGCCTTTTTTAGGAAGGGTTTGGTTATGAGTATAGTTATCAATATTGAACACGCTAAAAAAGCTTACGGAAACAATGTCGTCATCAAGGATCTCTCTTTACAGGTCAAACCGGGAGAGTTTTTTACGCTTTTGGGGCCATCGGGCTGCGGCAAGACGACGCTTCTTCGCATGATCGCCGGCTTCAACTCGATCGAAGGCGGAACGATCAAATTCGACGAAAAAGTGATCAATGATCTGCCGCCGCATATGCGCAATGTCGGAATGGTCTTCCAGAACTATGCGATCTTTCCGAACATGACGGCGAGAGAGAACATTGCTTTCGGTCTGAAGGAACACAAGGTGAAGGGACCGGAGCTTTCCAGAAGGGTCAATGACATCCTCAAGATGGTACAGATCGAAGAACTCGCCGACCGGATGCCTTCCAATATGTCCGGCGGTCAGCAACAGCGTATCGCTCTGGCAAGAGCGATCGTCATCGACCCGGATGTGCTCTTATTCGATGAACCTTTGTCAAACCTGGATGCCAAACTGCGTGTCGAGATGCGAAGCGTCATCCGTCACTTGCAGCAGAAGGCCGGCATCACGACGGTCTATGTCACCCATGACCAGGAAGAAGCTTTAGCCGTATCCGATCGTATCGCGGTCATGAACAATGGCGATATCCAGCAGGTCGATGAGCCGATCAAGATCTACCGCAAACCGCGCAATCTCTTCGTTGCCACATTTATGGGTCAGACCAACATCATTGACGTCGATGTGAATGGTCAGGACATCAGGCTCGACAACACCGATGTGAAGCTTCACTTTGACCGCATTAAAAAAGACAATACTGTCAAACGCGGAAAGATGGTCGTAAGACCGAATGACTTCTACTTTGCTGATGAGGGACTTGAAGGTGTCGTATCCGAGAGGATCTTCTTCGGTACGATCACGACCTATTTCATCTCTACGCCAGTCGGTGAACTGGTCATCACAAGAGATGTCAACGAACCGATGAAAGAGACCGGGGAGAAAGTACACCTCGGCATTCCGACGGCAGTCGTCAATATCTTTGAGGCCGATGGCAACAACATGTCGATCATGGAGGATGCCGGATAATGACGGTCAAAAGAAAACATACCAGGGACTATGTGACGTGGAACATCCTGGCATTCATTGCTTTTGGATTTTTCGCATTCTTTTTCCTGTATCCTCTGATTCGCTTATTGCTGAGCGGCTTCTTCAAAGACGGAAGGCTCGACCTTTCCTCATACCAGAGATTCTTTGCCTCCAAGTATTACATGCAGGCAGTGGTCAACTCTCTGAAAGTCTCATCGATCGTCACCGTACTGACCGTCATGACCGGTCTCACGTTTGCGATGATCGTCCGTCATTACAACATCAAAGGCAAGAAGATCCTCGATATCCTCTTACTGGTATCGACGATCACACCGCCGTTTCTGGGTTCCTATTCCTGGATCGTGCTGTTCGGACGTGTCGGTTATGTGACGAAATTTCTCAATAATCTGTTTCATATAACACTGCCGGGCATCTATGGCTTCTGGGGTATCATCTTCACCCATGTCGTCAGCCAGACGCCGATCATGTACATGTATACGTCCGGTGCTTTGAAAAACGTCGATAACACTTTAAATGAAGTGGCGGAGAACCTGGGCTGTACAGGATTGCGTAAGATCTTCAAGATCATCATTCCGCTGATCTTACCATCCGTCTTATCCTCTGCCTTATTGATCTTTATGGGCACCTTCTCGGATTTCGGTGTTGCCAAGCTGATCGGTGAAGGCTACAACGTCATGGGTACTTTGATATACAATGCCTTCATGGGTGAAGTTGCCAAGGATTCGGCGATGGCTTCCGCGATGGCAAGTATCACTCTGTTGTTTACGGCAGCCGTCTTCTCCCTACAGAGGTATTTAGCGACAAGAAGGACCGTCGAGATGAATGCCCTTCATCCGATCGATCAGAAAGATCCAAAGGGACTGACTTCCTTCTTCTGCCACGCCTATGTTTACCTCATGACACTGCTTCCGATCCTTCCGATCGGTGTCGTGACCTTCAACTCCTTTCAGAAATCCAACGGTCTGTTCTTCCAAAGAGGCTTCTCTTTGGATTCCTACCGCAGGGTCTTCCAGAAGATGGGCGATTCCTTGCAAAGGACCTATGTCTATGGCGTCTTTGCGATCGCTGCGATCTTACTGATCGGTGTCATCATCTCCTATGCCAATGTCAGGCACGGAAACAAGGTGACCAAGGTCATGGATGTACTGACGTTCTTCCCGTTCATCGTTCCTGGTACTGTCTTAGGTATTGCGATGGTCGTTGCCTTCAATGGCAAACCGTTCTATCTTAACGGCACACCGTTCATGATCGTTGCCGCCTGGACGATACGAAGACTCCCGTATACGATCCGTTCGACGACAGGTGTCTTGCATAATATCTCCGCTTCGATTGAAGAAGCGGCCCAGTCTTTAGGTGCCAATGGCTTGCATACGTTTGGCAAAGTCACACTTCCGGTCATGTTCTCGGGCATCCTGCCTGGTGCCTTGCTGAGCTGGATCTCATGTATCACCGAACTTTCCGCAAGTGTCATGATCTATTCCTATACGACTAAGACGATGTCGATCGCAGTCTATTCAGAGATCTGTCTGGGCAACTATGGCACGGCTTCGGCAATGTCGACGATCCTGATGGCAAGTGCAATCGCCGTATTGGCATTATTATCAAAGATCTCGAAGGGTTCCTTTGAGTTCAGTTTGTAGAAAGGAGCTCCATGTCTGATATCAAAAGAGAATATGTGGACCTGCTGTTAAGAAAGATCGATGAGATCACGATCACACAGCAGGACAAGATCAAAGAAGTTGCAGCGATGTTTTTCGACTGTATGGATCATCAGGGCGTCGTCCAGCTGTTTGGCCATCGTCTGAGCGAAGAGTTCGTCAACGAACTCAACTACCGTGCCGGAGGTCTCGTGCCTTTCCATGCGATCCGGGCGAAACAGTCGGCAATGGAAGGACTGCTTCCGATCGATGTGGCGGCAGAAGAATATGTGAACGATGCCAAGTGGGTCGATACGGTCGTAAGTGTCTATGAACTCGATGACAGGGACATGTACTGTCTTGTTTCACTGAATGGCAATGAGCCATTTGTCCTGGAGCTGGCAAGAAGAGCCAAGGAAAAGGGACAGAAGGTCGTTGCAGTCGTAAATCTCAACTCCTATAAGAAAAATGGCGGAAGCTTTCTTGATTATGCGGATGCTTATCTGGATATGGGTGCCGATGAACCGGATCTTGCGATCGATATCAACGGATCAAAGTACGGGCAGTATGGCACGACCATCGGTTCGATCATTGCCCAGATGCTGACTGCGGAAGTCTATCAATTGTTTGAAGATAAATATGGAAAAGCACCTGTTCTGATCTCGATGAATATCGCCGGCGCTGATGCTTACAACCATGAACTTTGCATCCCATACGGAAGGAGGGTCGACTGATATGATCAATGCTGAAGTGTTCCGTGAAGAAGTCAAGAAACTGATCGACCATCTCTATGTCAGCCAGAAAGAAAACATCGAAGCAGCTGCGGACATCCTTAGCGAATCGATAAAGAATGACGGCGTCATCCATGTCTTCGGCTCCGGCCATTCGGTCGGTATGGGCATCGATGTCAGCAACAGACCGGGCTGTCTTGCGCCAATCCACATCATGAACATGACGGACTTCGTCTATAAGGGCGGTGTCTCGGTCGAAGAGTTTACTGACAACGTCAATGTATTTGAAAGAAAACCGGGCATGGCTTCGAAGATCTATGAGCTTTATGATGTTCGCCCGCAGGATAGTTTCATCATCATTTCCAATTCCGGTATCAACGGCATCGTCATCGATCTTGCCGATCTGGCAAGGAAAAGCGGAAACAAGGTCATCATCATCACATCGATGGAACATACCCTTGCCGAAGCGAGCAGACATCCAAGCGGCAAGAAACTGTATGAATTCGGTAATGTCGTCATCGACAACTGCGGTCCTCATGGCGATGCATTGTTAACGACACCCGGTATCGGCAAAGTGACAGCTGTCTCCAGTATCTGTAATAACGTGGTTGCCCAGACGATGGTCCTTGATGTCATCGAAAAACTTGGAAGTCAGGGCATCGAAGTACCAGTGCTGACCGGCGATAAAGACCATGATGATAAACTTAAGGAACATTACAAAGGAAGGATCTGATCTTTCTTATGAAATTTCATCGCGATCATCCTGAGATCTCGCTTGCCGGGATGGGTTCAACGCAGTTCTGGAACCAGGACAGCGAACAGACGAGCCGTTGTTTTCGCATGGCGATCGAAGAATGCGGCATCACTCTTATCGATACCGCCGAGCTTTACAAAGACGGGGAATGCGAGAAAAGTGTCGCCAAAGCATTGAAGGGCATAGTCCGTGATTCCTATTATCTGACAGGTAAGGTCTCACCGGAAAATGCCTGTGCAGGAAAAATGGAAGAGAGTCTGAAAAAGAGCCTCTTGCATCTTGATACCGATCACTTCGATCTTTATCTTCTTCACTGGCGGGAAAACGTTGATCTGCAGGAATTCGTCAATGAAGCGGAACGCTTCGTAAAGCAGGGCTTGATAAGACATTGGGGCGTTTCCAACTTCGATACGGATGATATGAAAGACTTGCTTTCCTGTGAGAACGGAGAAAACTGTTTCTGTGACCAGATCCTCTATAATGTCGTGACAAGAGGTCCGGAATACGACCTGTTTCCGTATCTGAAGAAGCACGGCATCATGGCAATGGCCTACGGGTCGACAGATTACAGACGAGGCGGCAAAGATCTGCTGGGAAACAATGCCCTGATCAAAGAGATCTGCGAAAAAACAGGGCTGTGCGTTCCTTCACTGATGCTGCGTTTCGTCAGCCGTAATAATGATATCCCGGCGTTGTTCCGTACCAGCAATCCTGTTCATCTGAAGGAAAATCTTAAGTGTTTTGATTCGGATGTCGAAAGGTATATGAATCTTATCGAAAAGGAATTTCCGGCTCCGGATCACAAGGTGGTTCTGGAAAAGATCTGAACTTTCATTTCGATCAGTTATGCGCTGTTAAGCGCATTTCTTTCTTTATTCGCCGATGTTAAAATAGAACCGATATACAGTAAAAGCAAGAGATAAAAAGGCAGATATGACAGAAGATAATAAGAAGTTTTCATTGAGCGGCAACGCACTAAAAGTGATCGCGATCATCGCGATGACCATCGACCATGTCTCCTGGATGGGGATCGAAGAATATGTGCAGGCAGAAACACTTATGCAGATCTTTTTGCACAGCATCGGCCGTCTGACTGCGCCGATCATGTTGTATTTCGTAGCGGAAGGCTATCACTATACCCATGACTTCAAAAAGTATCTCGGACGTATGGCATTACTGGCGTTTGTGAGTCATTTCGCATTCTGTTATTTTACGCAGCCAAGTTTCAACCCATTCAAAAACCAGCTGTTCAATGCCACCAGCATCGCCTGGCCTTTGATGTGGGGACTGATCTTTTTGAAAGTCTGGGATTCTGAGGAATTAAGCAGATGGTTAAAGATACTGATCACTTTGATCGGCTGTCTTGTGACTCTCACTTCCGACTGGAGCTTTGCGGCACCGCTTGCCATACTCATGATGGGTAGAAACAGAGATGATTTTCATTCGCAGATGTTATGGCTCATGGCCATCGTGACGATGTATGCGGTGGCGTTCTACATCTTCAACAACCACACCTATGGCATGGTGCATATGGCCTGCTGGCTCGCGGTACCGTTGCTGTCTTTATATAACGGGAAACGGGGAAAGCTTTCCTGGCTGGGAAAGTTCTTCTACTGGTATTATCCGATACATATGGCTATCCTGGGTCTGATCGTCCATTCAATGTGATATTTAAAAGTGATCTCTTTAGGAGATCACGAAGAATTTATTAACTATGACATCTTCTGCTCAGACCAGAAGATGTTTTTCGGATGGAGAGTTTTCAACGATCTTTCTTCCTTTCCGATAGGAATAAAGAACAGAGGCGTCTTTGATCAAAGCTTCATAATAGTTTTCCGCATCCAAGACGATGAAGTCTGCGGAATTTCCTTCTCTGATGCCGTAGGAATCACTTATATGCAGGGTCCTGGCTGCATTGGTCGTGATGAACTTATAGGAATCCATGATCTCCTGATAGCCCATCAGCTGCGTGACATGTAAGCCTACGAACACCACATCGCGAAGCGAACCGTTGCCCATCGGATACCACGGATCATAGATGTCATCGTGACCGAAGGATACGTTGATGCCCTGCTGTAACAGTTCCTTGACTCTGGTGATGCCTCTTCTCTTCGGGTAGGTATCGGCTCTTCCCTGTAAGTGGGTGTTGACCAGAGGATTGGCAACGAAGTTGATCTTCGACATCTTCAATAAGCGCATGAGCCGTAAGACATAAGCGTTGTTGTAGGAATGCATGGCTGTGGCATGGGATGCCGTGACTTTGTCAAAGAGTTCAAGTTCATAGGCTCTGGCAGCCACAGTCTCAAGACCTCTTGATGCCTCATCATCGATCTCATCGCAATGTACATCGACGAGCTTGTTTTCTTCCTTTGCCAGATGCATAGCAAAGTCAAGAGACTCCACCGAATATTCCCTGGTGAATTCAAAGTGCGGAATGGCACCTACCGCATCCGCGCCAAGCTTGACCGCATCGATCAATAGCTGTTTGCCGTTGGGGTAGGAAAGTATGCCTTCCTGGGGGAAGGCGACGATCTGTATATCGACAAGATCCTGAAGTTCTTCTTTGAGTTTCAGCATCGTCTTCAAAGCCATGAGACTCGGATCGGTGATGTCGACATGGGTACGTATATGCTGAACACCGTTGAGGGCATACATGGAGACGGCTTTCTTTACTCTTTGTCTGATGTCTTCTTCCGTCAGTTTTTCCTTGCGCCTGCTCCAGAGTTCGATGCCTTCAAACAAGGTGCCGGACATGTTCCATGCAGGATCGCCGGCCGTCAGGCAGGTATCCAGGTGGACATGGGATTCGATGAAAGGCGGAAGCAGAAGCTTTTCGTTAAGGTCAATCGCTTCTTCTTCCGGCATAGCTTCAAGCTTTCCGATCTGTTCAAAGACGCCGTCTTTGATCCTGATATCGGTCAGTTCTTCCTTGTTTTCGATCCTTGCGTTTTTTACTAACATGAAGCATCCTCCTGCATGTTTTCTACATTTATTGTAAAACAGGGTGTGTTTATTTATGAGAAAGATGAGATGAAGGAGGTATTGAACGGATCTGCTGAAAGCTTTCTTTTGAGCTGAAGTGACGAAGGGGTTAAATCGGTACATTCATTCTCTTGCAAACAAGAAAAGAAAAGGCACTGCCTGCTGATCCGGTAATGCATAAACATTAGAAATCAGCAGTTTTTATGATAAGAGATGTCATTTGAAGAGAGATGATCGAAAAACATAAAACAAAAATGCCGAAAATGATAAAATAAATACGCCGAAAATGATAAAATAAAAGTGCCGAAAAATATAAAACAAAAATGCCGAAAATGATAAAACAGGCTTGCAGGAGAGTGTTGAATGAAATATATCAGAAGATTGGCAGACCAGATCATAGATTCGCGCAGTAAAGCTTTCAATGCGCTGAACATCACAGGACCGAAAGGCTGCGGGAAAACCAGAACATGTAAAGAAAGATGCAAAACGATCATTGAGTTTCAGGATGAGAGCAGAAGACAAGCCAATCTGCAGATCGCTGAAACAGCTCCGAATCTGTTTTTCAGAAATGAGAGACCCATCCTTTTTGATGAGTGGCAGGATGCTCCGAAAATATGGGGTGCTGTCAGAAAAGAATGTGATGATCGCCCTGAAGACACCGGTTCATTTTATCTGACAGGTTCATCAAGCAGAAAAATAAAGACTCCTCATACGGGGACGGGGCGGATCTCAAGCCTGACGATGTATCCGATGACGCTCTGGGAAAGCGGAGAATCAAACGGAAGCGTTTCTTTGGAACAGCTGTTTGAAGAAAAAACGATCAAAGTGCCGGCAAACTCAAGCATTGAACTGGAAGATTATTTTTTCCTGATCTGCAGAGGCGGATGGCCAAGATGTCTGGAGCTTAAAGACAAAGCGGCACAGCTGGAAGTAGGGAAGGATTATTATCGTCAGATATATAATACGGACATAAGTTATATCGATGATGTAAAAAGAGATCCGGAAATTGCCAGAACACTGATCTGGTCCTATGCCAGAAATGCGGCGACTCTTGCCAAAAAAACTTCCATTTATGCAGATGTAAAGGCGAACTATTCTGTGAGCGATCCTACGCTGGCAAGCTATGTGTCTGCCTTGGAAAGGCTTTTTGTTATCAGGGATATTGATGCCTGGACGCCGCAGATCAGATCAAAAACGGCAGTCCGATCTTCCAAAAAGCACATTTTCCTGGATACATCGATCGCAACATCAGCTTTGGGTATTTCACCGAAATATTTCAATTCAGATCTGGATAGTTTTGGGCATTTGTTTGAAAACATGGTCATAAGGGATCTGCTTGCATACAGCGAAGTGCACAATGCCCATGTAAAACATTATCGGGATGATACGGGAATGGAAGTGGATGCCGTATATGAAAAAGAAGACGGAAGATATGCCTTGATCGAAATAAAGACCGGAGTCAACAAGATACCAGAAGCAGAAAAGAACCTGCTGGGTTTTAAAGATCTGATAAAAGAACATAACAGGAACGCAGACAAAGATCCTGCGCATCCGGGAGTGAAATACAGAGAACCATCGCTGCTGATCGTTATCTGTGCGAACGCTCCGATGGCTTATACGACAGAAAAAGGGATATCCGTTATTCCTTTCTCATGCCTTAAAGACTGATCTTTCCAACGGTGAAGATCTCGATTAAAAATAATTTTTATCAGAAACCATGATATTTCTCAATTAGGATCATAGTGATATGATCCTTTAAGTATTTGACACTCCGCAAGGCTAAAGCCGTGCGGAGTGTCAACCGTATAGACCGCCAATCATCAGTGCGTAGCTTAGCTTGGCAAAGCGCGTGGCCTCAGACCACAAGACCACAGGTTCGAATCCTGTCGCACTGACCAATGGACAGGCCGGGCATGAGTGAGCCCGGCAGTCGGTAAAACTGTGAAGGTGCAAGCTCCTTCCCTGTCCGCCAATGCTCCTGTGGCTAAGCTGGTAGAAGCACCAGACTTAAAATCTGGTTTCCGAAAGGAAGTGTGAGTTCGAATCTCATCAGGAGCACCAACGGCCCGGTACGCGAACTGGTATAGCATGCTGTCTTAGAAACAGCAGTCTGTGGGTTCGAATCCCACCCGGGCCACCAATTCGTCTTTTGTTTGTGACAAAGGATCTGATGTGCCGCAGGAAGTCACTCCGTTATCTCTTCTTTGTTCAGCCTATTGATCTTACGGTACTTCCTTGCAGCAGACTCGAAGAACCGGTGAAGATCCGTTCTGAGATCTTCCGGTTCCAGGATGACCGCATTGGATCCGAATCTTGAAAAGTACTGAAAAGCCTGTGATCTGGAACAGTCGAAATAGTAGATGTCATCTTCTTTTTTGAAGTATTGAGGTCTGTGCAGATACATCAGTCTGTAGGATCTCTGTCCTCTTTCGTTGAGTTTGACTTTGATCGGGACCTGTTTCTTTTTCACTTCGTAGGAGTATTGCGGACCGTATTTCGCCATCTTGTCAAAGACATCGATGATGTCGTTTGCAAGATCTCTGGATTCATTGAGGATCTTGATCTGACGGATACGGCTCATGCGGAAGCTATAAGGGAAATTATTGTATTTGCAAAGCAGGTAGTTGAAAAGTTCTTCCTTGGAGGAAGCGATCATATATGGCGAAACGATATGCGGCGCATCGGAGCTTGCGGTCGTGAAGTAGATCTTCCGATCGTTTTCGATGGCTTCATCGATCAGTTCGAAATTCTGTTTGAAGATGATGGTCTCCCGTTTGTCCTGAGGAAGAAGGGAATAGGAAGCGAACATATTGCGGAAGTAATTGGACAGTGTCGAGTTGCCCAGAAGACAGTTCTGGATATAACCGATATCGTCTGATGATCTTCTGGTCGGCTTGATCGAAATGGAAACGTCGAACTTCTGTCTGTCGAGCTGGAAGGTCCTGACATCGACATACTGTAAGATATCGGCGGCGATGTCACTGACATCCTGATCTTTGATCAAAGAGCGTTCCGAAATGGAATCTTTGATATGCGAAAAGATCGCGCTCTGGTTCTCTTCGTACTGCTCGTAGTAATTGACGATGAGCGTGTTATAGAATTCGTTCCTGTTCAAAGAACCGTCTTTCTTGAAGAATTCGAACAGTTCCATATCTTTCAGAAGGATGTTATTTACGCTTTCCGGTATATAGATCTTTATTTTTTCTTCCATATCATGACCTCTTCTATCTTCATAGTACACATAAAGGGGTCAAAGTATAAACATATATTTATAAAATAAGCTTAAAATGCATATAAAAGAGGGGTCAGATAAAATTCTTAATCGAGAATTTTATTCGATCTTTGTGACTGATAAGATGAAATTGTCCCAAGGGACGAAACAGGAAAGACGTCTGCAGCAAACATCTTGGAGATTTAGCTCAGTGGAAAGCGTCCGACTAAAAATCGGAAATACGCAGGTTCGAATCCTGCAATCTGAAAAAAAGACGTCTTGGAAAAGAGATGCGTACAGCAAACTCGTTAGACAGGGAGGTGTAACACACACCTCTGGATGCATCTCGTAAGGGTCTCCGGATCGGTATTCCCGATCCGGGGATCACGAAAAGAAAGATGCCTGCAGCAAAACTTCTGAATGAGAGCAAAACACAAAAGGCATCTTGTTTAACGGCGCTCACAGCGATCTTAGTGCTCACCAGATCTCGCGGGAAACTGCTGCCCGCAGCGCCGTGTTCTTGAAAAATGAAGGAGGAGGACCATGACTTTTCTCGATGATATCAAAACTGTACAAAACTTAACTTTGACGGAAAACGGTGCACTGGCACTTAACAGCACGTCCGATGCTTTGACCGATCTTTTTGCGGTCTGCGGCGCAATGCGTGAGCGCAAGGAAAAGGAAATCGTGAATATGTTTTCCAAGGCCATGGTCTGTGACAGACTGCTTGGCACGAAACTGGCGTTCTATACCAGGGATGTCAGGGGAGGACTGGGGGAAAGGCGTACAGGCCGGCTGATGCTGCAGTATCTGGCAAAGGAATATCCTGACATCCTTGATAAAAACCTGAAATTGATCGCGGAATATGGAAGGTGGGACGACCTTGTCTTTCTTCTTGACGATGCACCTGATAAAGTCTCTGCTTTGATCGCAAAGCAGCTGAAACAGGACATCGGAAACATGAAACGGATGGAGCCTGTTTCCTTGCTGGCAAAGTGGATGCCTTCCGTCAATACTTCCAATAAGGAAACCGTGAAAAAGGGAAAGTACCTGGCAAAAAGGCTGGGTATGAGCGAAAAGGAATATCGTAAAACACTGGCCGGACTTCGCAACTATTTGAGGGTCGTCGAAGTCGATATGTCGGCAAAAAGGTTTGAGGATATCGATTATCCGGCTGTTCCGTCCAAGGCGATGAACAATTACCGCAATGCGTTCAAACGAAACGATAAGGAACGTTTTGAACAGTATCTTGAACAGGTCAAAACAGGGGAGGCGAAGATCAATTCTTCCGTTCTTTACCCTTATGACATCGTCGAAAAATATCTGTACGGTGTTTCCGGACAGGACGATGTCCTTGAACAGCAGTGGAAAGCACTGCCGGATTATATCGAAGGCGAAAACAATTTCCTGATCATGGCGGACGTTTCCGGTTCGATGTGGGGAAGGCCGATGGCCACTTCCATCGGTCTGGCGCTGTATTTTGCGCAGCGCAACAAAGGTCCGTTTGCCGATCGTTTCATGACCTTTTCCGCCAGGCCGGAACTTGTGGACATCAAAGGTGAAACACTGCTTGACAGGATCCGCTATATCCAAAATGCCGACTGGGAAATGAATACGGACCTTGAGGCAGCCTTCGAACTGGTGTTATTAACAGCTGTCACACACAAAACAGCGAAAAAGGATATGCCTTCTTCGATCGTCATCATCACCGACATGGAGTTCGATCGCTGTGTGATGGGCGACTGGCTGTTCTATGACCAAATGAAAGCAAGGTTCGAGGCAAACGGCTATGAAATCCCGAATATCGTATTCTGGAATGTGAATTCCCGTAAAAATACGTATCATGCTTCGTTCGACCGAAAGGGCGTGCAGCTTGCGTCCGGCCAGTCTCCTGTCGTCTTTGATTCTCTGATCAAAGGCACAGGTCTGACACCGTACGAGTACATGCTGACGGTATTGAACAGCGAACGTTATGAAAAAATAAGTGTCTGATCAGGCCTCTGCCCTGATCGGGCAGACTTTGAACGGAAATGTTATGTACAAGATAAAAGGAAAGTATAACGAAGCGATCGTCTATGCTTCAACTGCCGAAGCATCGGCTATCGAGCAGTTACAGACCATATGCGATATGGAAGTCTATAAGGATTCCAAGATCGCCATCATGCCCGATGTTCATGCCGGTGCCGGCTGCACGATCGGAACGACGATGGCACTACACGGAGCGGTCACGCCCAATATGGTCGGTGTCGATATCGGCTGCGGTATGGAAACAGCTGTGATCGCTGAGAAGTCGATCGATTTTGAAAAGCTGGATGCCTTGATCAGAATGCAGATCCCTGCCGGTATGAACGTCAGAGACAGAAAGCATAAAAATGCCGATCAGACGAATGCATTTGAATTAAGATGCGTCGATAAAGTTGATCATCTTGAAAAAGAACTCAAGTCCATCGGTTCTTTAGGCGGAGGTAACCACTTCATTGAAGTCGATAAGGATGAAGAAGGAAATCTGTACATCGTCATCCATTCCGGTTCGAGACACTTAGGCAAGGAAGTGGCGGAGATCTATCAGGGCCTTGCGTATAAGCAGACCAACGGCATCACCAAGGAAGAGATCGGAAAAGTGATCAATGATCTGAAGTCGCAGGGAAGACAGAAAGAGATCGAATCCGTGATCCTGAAGATGAAGGAAGAAATGAAAAGCGATGTTCCAAAGGAACTATCCTATGTCACCGGTGAACTGTTCGATGATTATATTCATGACATGAAGATCATGCAGGAATTCGCTGACATCAACCGTAAGACGATGATGGAGATCATCGTCGAAGGAATGGACCTGCATGTGATCGATCAGTTTACGACCATTCACAACTACATCGATACGGAAAACATGATCTTAAGAAAAGGATCGGTCTCGGCAAGAAAGGGCGAGAAGCTTTTGATCCCGATCAATATGAAAGACGGATCTCTGGTCTGTGTCGGAAAGGGAAATGAAGAATGGAATTTCTCCGCACCGCACGGTGCCGGAAGGATCATGTCCAGAGGAGAAGCGTTCAGGACCTTGTCGGTAGAGGAATTCAGGAAGCAGATGGAAGGCATCTATACGACGACTGCCAACAGCAGGACTCTGGATGAAAGTCCGATGGCTTATAAGGACATGAAAGATATCGTTGAAAATATCACGCCGACGGCTAAGATCATAAAGATCATCAAGCCGGTCTATAATTTCAAGGCGGATCAGTAAGCAGAACTTCCATTGGCCTTGAGCCAGTGGAAGATTTCTCTTATGAGTGAACCTCCCATAAGCTAAAGACTTATGGGCTTCTTAAGAAGTCTGATATTTAAGCTTTGTTCACCTGAATTATACAATACAGTATCGGTTTCTCAACGGCGGTTGCAATGCTGTTTGCTACGGTATCTGAGCCTGCATTATTCAGTGTCTGCGTAAAAGATTCTCGCTATATGAAAGCAATGCTTTGTGGCTCAGCGATAGGTGGCTTAGCAGTAGGGGTAATCGGTGTTATTAACTACATCCCAGGAAGCGCATCGCTTGTTGGTATCCCATTTTTCATTAGTGAAGGATCGCCTTTGTGGCATGTATTGCTCACTATTTTGATAGACTGGGCAGCAGTTACGTTCTTCTGTCTGCTATTTACAAATAAATTAAACTTAAAAAAGTCTGCATAACAACAAAGATTAGTGCCAATTCAATAGTTTATATCTTGAATGGGATTAAAAATTGTCAAATAAAACACCTCATATGTTCCAAAATTATATTTTTGAGGGATTTTTCACTCATAAATGCGAATATAGACCCTATTGAGGTGTTTTTTTGCTCCTCATTAGGGTGCAGGCTATTGAGATGTATAACAGCTGTTAAGTGTTTAACAGGATTTATTCTGGACTTATATATGCTGATAAAAAACGTTTTTAAACTCAACGGTCTTCATACCGGAATCCTCCGATGGTAAAATAGAATAAGTATAATTGATAAAAATGGACAGCATTTATAATATTCTAAACGATTATCTGAAAAGGACGACAAGTAACAGCAGCAGTGAGGTCATATGCCGTTTCATGATTGACCATCTTTTTGAGATCCCGGATATGCCTCTGTCAGAGATTGCTGAAAAATGTTATACATCGACACCGAGCGTGATTCGTTTTACCAGAGAAATAGGATATGAAGGTTTGACGGATCTCAAATATAATATTGCAAATTTTCTCGATGACATCAAGGATGATGGAGTGAGGCTGCGTATTTCGATCGATATGCTTGACGGAGATGAGGAATTCAATGCTTCTCTGGCGAAATGGCTGTGGAAGCAGAACGATCAGTATTATTCGATTCTCTCGTCCATCGATCGAAAAACGGTCTTTAAAATGTGTAATGACATCCATATTCATAAGAACGTTTACGTGTCCGGTATCGGCATTGCCGGAAGTATTGCCGAAATCTTCCGTATACAGCTGGCTGTATGTGGGAAGATCATAAGAAGCATCAATGCAGATTATGGCTCAGTTGATGAAGGAAACCACAAAGAGAATATGACGATCTTTATTTCTCTGGGCGGTAACTTGCTGAAGAATTATAAGAATGAAATCAGTGACTATATCAGGAAGAAAAGCGATACCAATTATCTGATCACCGCAAACACGGACAATGAAAAATACAGAGTCGGCGAGATGATCATAATAAATGCCGATAATGTTCGCCACGAAGTCGTTATCAATGCGCTGATCCTGTTCTTCGAACTTGTAGGAGAGTGCTATCAGCAGCTGTATCTCAAGTGAAAGTACGTTTTATGTACTTTTTCTTTTTCTTGGTTTTAAAATGCTACGATGACCTTGTAGAAAAATTTAAGGAGGAGAAAAATGGCAGATAATAATACTGTTGCGAAAAATATTCTCGATGCGATTGGCGGAAAAGAAAACGTCGTCAGCGCAAGTCACTGTATGACGCGTCTGCGTCTGAACCTGAAAGATCTTTCCAAGGCAAATGAGGAAGAGATCAGAAAGATTGCCGGCATTATGGGTACCCAGATTGTAGGTGATCAGTTGCAGGTCATTATTGGGAACAAAGTTGCCAGTATATACGGTCCTTTCTGTGACCTTGCCGGAATTGCCCAGACGGCTGTGATAGAAGAAAATCTGGATAAGGAAAAGATCACCTGGAAGACTGCTCCGAAGATGGTCTTACAGGCAATTGTCGACTGTCTGACACCCCTGATCCCTGTTCTTATCACAGCGGGTCTTGTCAAGATGATCGTCGCTCTGATCGGCCCTTCGATGCTGAATCTGGTCTCAGAAACTTCCAATCTTTATACTCTTCTCAATTTCGTGGGTGATGCAGGATTCTATTTCTTCCCTGTGTTTGTCGCCTACACTGCTGCGAAAAGATTCAACTGCAGCATCCTGATGGCTCTGCTTCTTGCTGGCATCATGATTCATCCGACGCTCATCGGCATCGTCAACAGCGGAGAGCCGTTCAGCGTCTATGGTATCCCGATGACCCCGGTCACATATTCTTCAACTGTATTCCCGGTCATGCTTTCAGTGTGGATCATGTCCTATGTTGAGAAATTCTTTACAAGAGTGATTCCGGATATGGTCAAGTCCATGCTGGTTCCGCTTTGCACGATCCTGGTCATGCTTCCGATCGCTCTTTGCATTGCGGGTCCGTTAGGCAGTTTCATCGGTAATTTTGTCGGTTCTGTTCTGGTATGGCTGCATGACACATTCGGTGCGTTTGGTGTTGGCGTGATCGCGGCATTGATGTTCCCAGTCGTCGCAACCGGTATGCACCTGGCATTATTTACAAGCGCCATCGTTTCCTTGACAACATTAGGTTATGATTCAGCTGTCTTTGTTGGTACGACTGTTGGTTGTTACTGTTCAATCGCCATTTCATTGGCTACAATGATCAAGGCAAAGGACAAGAACCTGAAATCGCTGGCACTGACCACATTGGCTTCTCAGGCTTTGGGCGGTGTTGGTGAACCAATGATGTTTGGTATCATGTTCCGTTATACAAAAGCCCTGATCAACCTTTCGATCGGTTCTTTCTGCGGCGGGTTTGTTGCCGGTCTTCTGAAGGCAAAAGTCTATCTTCCTGCTTCATCAAACTTCTTATGTGCACTGGGATTTGCTTCGGCAAATGATCCTTCGAATATGATCCGTGGCATCATTGGCTGTGCAGTCGGCTTTGCGGTCACATTCATTCTGACGATGATCACCGGCGTGGAAGATGACGGAAGATCTTTATTCAGAAAGAAAACAGCTTAATTGTGTGATGCAGATATGCTGATAAAAGATGTAATCGGAAAAATAAAGGCATATTCCCGAGGCATCAGTGAAAATGGGAAGCCTATCAATGATCTTACGACCCGCGACCAGGTACTCTATGGTGAAACAGAAAAGGAATGTACCGGGATCGTTACGACTTGCTTTGCTTCAGTCGATGTTATAAGAAAAGCACATGAACTTGGTGCCAATCTCATCATCTCTCACGAGGCGTTATTCTATAATCATGGCGATCATACCGACTGGCTTATAGAAACGGAAAACAAAGTCTTTGTCGCAAAAAAGGAACTGCTTGAGAGCTGCAGTATGACTGTCTGGCGGAACCATGACTATATCCATTCCGGGATCCCTGATGGAAAAGGAGGATGGGATGACGGGATTTTCAAAGGATTTCTGTCAGAAACGGGACTGATCGGCAATTACATTCCAAAGATCAATCAGGCTGTAAGATATTATGTTCCATGTGATCTGGCTTTTGATAATGAGAGCGTTGAAAGTATCGCTGCAAAGATCATAAAAGGTGCCGGTCTCAACGGCTTGAGGATCGTCGGCGATCCGAAGAAAAAAATATCACGGGCGCAGATCCCCTTGCATATCATGGGATTGAATGATAATGAAACAATCAAGGAAGTCAACAGAAAGGACATTGATCTGCTTATCACAATGGAACAGATCGACTTCACTGTTACCGAGTATATGCGAGACGGTCACGATCTGGAGATGAAAAAGGAAATGATCAATGTGGGTCACTTCAATCTGGAGGAACCCGGAATGAAGTATATGCTGAAATGGCTGCCTGAAGCTTTGGGCAATGAAGATATCCCACTTCATTTTGTCAAATCGGGTGATCCGAATCATTTCCTGTTGGCTGAGTCGTTATGAAATATCGGAAATATGGAAGCACTGTTTTCCTGACTGTTGAAAAAGGCGAAGAGATCATCGAGACGATCAAAGGGATCGCAAAAAAGGAAAATATGTCTCTGGCAAAGATCGATGGCATCGGCTTTACTGATGATATTGATCTGCGGGTCTATGATTCAGTCAATGACTGTTTTGTTTCCAGACACTTTGAGATCCCGATGGAAATCAGTTCTTTAAGTGGCAACATCGTTAATGAACAAGATGCATATAAGATCCATATTCATGTAAATGCAGCGGACACGGAAATGCAGATCCATGGAGGGCATCTTCTGAGATGCGTTGTCGGTGCGATCTGTGAGCTGTTTATTGAAATCTTTGCCTGAATAAGAAAAACATTATATAAATAGAACTGTATACGGCTTTATGAATAGCCCACAGGTGATAAATTAATGAGAATACCGGAAGAGTTATCTTTTTTTGAGTCAATACATACAGATCTGCAGATCAAAGAGATCGATGGCAGAAAAGTGCTGCGCGTCGTCAAAAAGGACAAGCTGATGCAGTTTGACGAGAATACACTGGTCAAGGTCAAAGGACTGGACTTTCACAATGGTATCATAAAGGTCAAGATGCGGAGCAGACTCCTGGCGGATGCGCCGGATTTTGCCAGAGGTTTTATCGGTATCGTGTTCAGGGTGAATGAGGACAACAGTGAATTTGAATCGTTCTATATCCGACCGACTAACGCGATGACAGCTGATCCTGTGCGAAAAGCCCACGGATGTCAGTACTTCTCTTATCCGGGTTATACTTTTGCATATTTCCGGGAATTTGGGATCACAGAATATGAAGCTGAGATCCGCAACGGCCTTGATGAATGGATCGATCTGAAGGCCGTGATCCATGAGGATGAGGCAGCCTTTTATCTGAATGAAGAAAAGGACCCGGTATTGAGTATCAGACATTTGAAACACGGAGCTGACAGCCACGGATCTGTCGGCTTCTTTTCGGAGATCGGAACGGAAGCGTTTTTTAAAGATCTTCAGATCATATCGGAAGGATAAAAAAGATGGGGTTTGAAGAAAGAACACATTTTAAAGTCGATAAGGATCTGTGTATCCGCTGCGGAAGATGTATCAATACCTGCGCCGGTATGGTCTTGCGTTTTGGCAAAGACGGTTATCCGGAAATGAAACCCTTCGAGCGTTTCGGCTGGAAGGGCTGCTGGAAGTGCCAGCATTGCCTGGCGGTATGTCCGCAAGCGGCCATATCGATCTTTGGCAAGGATCCTTCTGATTCTCTTGAACCGGTGCCGGAACAGATGGGCGAGTATATGGAGAGCCTTGTTTCCAATCGCCGGTCTTGCCGCCGTTATCTGAAAAAGAATGTGGACCCTGCGATCCTGGACCGCATCCTGAGGGCAATGAACAATGCGCCGACTGGAGGCAATGCGATGGGTGTGGAATATACGATCATCGATGATATGGACAGAGTCAAGGAAATATGGGACAAGGCCTATCCGGTCATGGAAGAAAAGACATCAAAGCACATTCATACGCACAGTTTTTCCGATTTCTTTTATAAGAAGATGAAGGAGTCTGAGGGCAGCATCCGCAAAGATGACCTGCTGTTTTGCGGGGCACCGCATCTTTTTATTGCCCACAGCAAATGTTCAGGCAAATGGGGCGAAGATGCCAAGGCAGACTGCATCATCGCGACCGCTTATTTTGAACTGTTGTGCAATGCCTTCGGCTTAGGAACGATCATCATGTCCTATTCAGCGGAAGTGCTCAATGAACTGGCACCGGAAGCCAGAAAGATGCTGAATATCCCTTTGAATCACTATACCGGTTTAATTGTCGGTTTTGGCTATCCGGAAATAAAATATGCCAGGGGCGTTCAGAAAGACAAGGGCGCAAAGGTCCATCGTTTCAGCGGGGAAAAGAGGATCTGAAATGGAGCAGAATGAAAGAAGAGAATATCTGATCCGCTATCTTCTGAATGAGGAAGAGGGGTTTAAAAAGATAATGATCCCCGATAACGCAGAGGAACAGAAACAGCTGCTCCGTTCTTTGATGAACATCCGTATGCCTAATGAAATCGGTGAAGACTTTCTGAAAGTTCAGGACGAATATCTGTCCGAAGCGATCAAAGAGAAGGGCATCACAGATTATAAGGAATTGAAGCCGGTTGAAGAAGGAATCTATCTCTGGCAAGGTGATATCACAACGTTGAAGTGTGATGCGATCGTCAATGCAGCCAACAGCGGGATGACCGGCTGTTATGTGCCATGCCACAGCTGCATCGATAACTGCATCCATACGTATGCGGGCATCCGTTTAAGAAATCATTGCGCAAGGATCATGGCCATGCAGGGACATGAGGAAGAGACCGGCAAGGCGAAGATCACTCCGGCCTACGATCTGCCTTGCAGCTATGTGATCCATACCGTGGGTCCGATCATCTATGATAGGGTGCGGCAGGAAGATGAGAAACTGCTCAAATCGTGTTACCGTTCCTGTCTGAATATTGCCGTAGAAAACGGTTTGAAAAGTATTGCCTTCTGTTGCATCTCGACAGGAGAATTCCACTTCCCGAATCTGCTTGCAGCCAAGATCGCGATCGAAACAGTTCAGGCGTTTAAAAAGGAAGCAGATCATAAGATCGATGTCATCTTCAACGTCTTCAAGGACAGCGATCTTGATATCTATGAAAAACTGCTCAGTTCGTATGAAAGAGGGTGAACGCCATGTTGAATCTGATCAAAGCGGAAAAAAGAGATCTTAAAGAAAATATCCTCAGATTGAGGAACGCCATCAATGAAGCGGATGCGATCGTCATCGGTGCCGGTGCCGGTCTTTCCACTTCCGCAGGATATATCTATACAGGCGAACGTTTTGAAAAATACTTCTCGGATTTCATAAAGAATTATGGTTTTGAAGATATGTATTCCGGTGGCTTTTATCCTTATCCTTCAAAGGGAGAGTTCTGGGCGTTCTGGAGCCGCTATATCTGGATCAACCGATATACAAAAACACCGAAACCGGTCTATGAAGAACTTCTGGATCTTGTGAAAGATAAAGATTACTTTGTCATCACGACCAATGTCGATCACTGTTTCCAGAAAGCGGGTTTTGATAAGAAAAGACTCTTCTATACACAAGGGGATTACGGACTCTTTCAGTGTTCAAAACCCTGCCATCAGAAGACCTATGACAATGAAGAGATCATAAGGAAGATGGTTCTCTCACAAGGCTTTTCGATCGGAGAAGAAAATGAACTGATCGTTCCGGAAAACAGAGAACTGAAGATGAGTGTTCCGGAAGAACTATTCCCGGTCTGTCCGGTCTGTGGCGAGCCGATGACGATGAATCTCAGGTCGGATGATCTCTTTGTTCAGGATGAAGGCTGGGATGAAGCGGCACAAAGATATTCTGATTTCTTACGAAGGCATCAGGATATGAAGATTCTGTTTCTGGAACTGGCCGTCGGTTTCAATACACCGGTCATCATTAAAGTGCCTTTCATACAAATGACAGAACGATGGAAAAACGCGACCTATGCCTGTCTGAATTACGGTGAAGCCTATACGACGCAAGAGATCGAAGAACGGTCAATCTGCATTGATGGAGATATCGGAACGATTCTGGAAAAACTGAAATAGGACGAATCAGGATCCTGTTATCATCTTCTGTTTCCGATACTGGGCAGGAGAAACGCTGTAGACTTCTTTTAATCTGTTGAAGAAGAAGGCTTCACTGGATATGTTAAGATCAGCCAGGATCTCCTGGATCGGCATGTCGGAATTCAGAAGATAACTGCAGAAGGAATCGAGTTTCTTTTTGTAGATATAGTCTTTCAGATTGACGCCGGTGATCTTTTTGAACAGCCGTGATATGTATTTGGGATTGTAGCCATAGAGATCGGCGAGCGTGTTAAGATCGACATCGATATAGTTCAGATTGATGTAGTTCAGCATTCCGGCGATGCGCGAAATATCTTCTTTGTATTCGTTTTCGATCTCCGCTTCACAAGTCGATAACTGGATCAGAAAGATATTCAGATAACTCTCCAGCAGCGCTTTTCCGCCTTCGTTGACCGGATCGAGGTATTCACAGATCATTCCTTCGATGGCGTCTTTGATGAGACGGTTCCTGTCACCGTGGTAGATCTGGCAGTTCTGCTGGCTGTTCTGATTGACGTAATCGAAGAAGAAGCGGGTGATCTCGTTTGAGATCGGAGGACCTTGTTTTAGAAGATTCAGGATAAACTCTTTTGTGAAGAGGAAGGAGAAGACGGTGTCTTCTTCGTGTTTCAGTTCCTGAGAGATGATGAAGCCGGCGTCGATCATGATCGCATCGTTTTCATGCAAGACGATCTTCTTGTTCGGGGTATAGATGATGCATTCTCCCGCATAGACGTAGCGGATGACGATAAAATCGGCTTTCATAAAAGGCTCGCGATAAAAGCGGGTCGCTTTTTTTAATACGAAGTCGTTCTGGTGTTCGCTTTTTTCAAGGATGTCCCAGAAGCCATGATGGGTGGAATGAGTATACTGACTCTGGTTTCTGATCAGAGATTCGGGAAAAAGATAGACGCCGTTTTCATCTTTCAGGCCCATTTGGTCCAAGGCGAGATAAAACTCATTCAGGATCTTTTCGGGGTGTTCCCGATAGCTGATCTCTGAATCACTCAGCTCATTCAAGTGTTTTTGGATCTCTTCTCTGTTCATAGGTAGAAAATTGTCGTAATTATGCTGGGTTTATGTCGTAGATTGACGGATATTGTAAACGCTATACTGGGATCAGATAGAGAAATATGCATCAAATCTGCTCAAATTCATTATAGTACAAGGAAAAACGGAGCAGCGAAAATTGATGTAAAAAGGGAGGAAGAATGGCAAATAATTTCGAAACGATCGCAAATGATGTGATCAAAGCTGTCGGCGGTAAAGAAAACGTCACAAACGTCACTCACTGCATGACCCGCTTACGCTTCAATGTCGTCGATGATTCCAAGGTCGATGTCGATGGCATCAGGAACACCAAGGGCGTCATGGGTTATGTCAATCAGGGTGGTCAGCATCAGATCATCGTCGGTCAGACGGTCGACAAGGTCTATGACGAGGTGGTCAGACAGGGCGGTTTCGTCGCCCAGAAAGCGATCGAAGAGAATGTCGATGCACCGAAAGAGAAGCTGACATTCAAGTCTGCCTTCAACAACACACTGAATTATCTTTCCGGATCGCTGACACCGCTGATCCCGCTGATCCTGGCAGCTGCTTTATTCAGAACTGTTCAGTCGGTCTTAGGTCCGCAGATGCTCGGTGTCATCTCTGAAACGAGTGACCTTTATACGGTCCTTGGCATGGTCTACAATGCCGGTTTCTACTTCATGCCGATCTACATCGGTTACACTGCATCCAAGAAGCTGGGTGTCAATCCGGCGCTGGGCATGCTGATGGGAGGGATCCTGATCGCTCCGGAACTGATCGCGTTGGCAAATAACGGTGTCCAGACCTTAAAGGTCTACGGCATTCCGGCAAGTGTTGCCAACTATTCACAGACGATCTTGCCGATCATTCTGTCGGTCTGGGTCATGTCTTATGTTGAAAAGTTCTTCAATAAGGTCATTCCGGCAACGCTGAGAACGATCTTCGCGCCGTTCTTAACGATCGCAGTCATGGTTCCGGTTGCTTTATGCGCATTGGCACCTTTAGGCAATTTCGTCGGTACCGGGATCGGTACAGCCCTGTTAAGCCTTGGCAACGTCGGCGGATTCATTGCAGTGGCGATCATCGCTGCATTGTGGGAATTCCTGGTCATGTCCGGTATGCATCTGGTATTAGCCGTCACGATGATGACTGTCATGTTCACGACAGGCCATGAAGGCATCGTTTCCCCAGCTGCCTGCTGCGCAACGTTTGCAGCCTTCGGTATGGCTCTGGGTGCAGCTTTACTGATCAAAGATAAAGAAGAAAAATCAGAAAATATCGGTTATTTCATCGCCGGCTTCTTAGGCGGTGTCACTGAACCGGCTTTATACGGCACAGGCGTCAAATACCGCAAGCCTCTGATCGGAATGGCGATTGGTGCTGCTTTGGGTGGCTTGTATGCCGGTCTGATGCACGTCAATGTCTATGCTTTGACTTCAACCAACGTCCTGATGGTTCTGGGTTACATTGGCGAAGGAACAGGCAATCTTGTCAATGGTATCATCTCTTGCGTGATCGCGATGGTCGGTGCGGCTATCGCAACATACATGCTCGGTCTGGATGATAAGGCTTAGTTTATGAAGAAGATCCTCATCCGGGCAGATGATCTCGGGTTTTCCAGAGGAATCAATCTGGGGATCGCCGACAGCGTCAGAGCAGGTCTGATTCAAAGCGTCGGTCTGATGCCAAATATGGAAAATGCGCAAGAAGGTGTCGAGATGATAAAAGACTATGGCGTCTGTCTTGGCCAGCATACCAATATCTGTGCAGGAAGACCCTTGAGCGATCCGAAACTGATCCCGTCTCTTGTTCAGGAAAACGGCGAGTTCAAGACGTCAAAAGAGTATCGTGAAAATTTCGGAAACGGTAATGACATCGTTGATGTCAATGAGGCCGTCATAGAGATCGAAGCACAATACCAGGAGTTTAAAAAGCTGACTGGTGAAAAGCCGCATTACTTTGAAGGGCATGCGATCGCATCAATGAATTTCATGAAGGCCTTGTCTATCGTTGCACAAAAGCATGATCTGAAGATGTTCCCGGTCGGTTTTGATGCAAAGCCGATGCAATATGCAGACAAGCTTCTTCGTATGACGATCGATTCCATGGGACCGGACTATGATCCTTATGCATCGCTGAAGAAACTGGTGATGGATGAAGATGAATCCGTCATAGATATCTTCGTTGCTCATCCGGGATATCTTGATGCCTATATCCTTAAGGTCTCTTCACTTACGGTCAACCGCACGAAAGAAGTGGAGATGCTGACTGATCCGGAAATGATCAGATGGATTAATAATCAAAAAGTAGAACTGATTACTTACGATGAGCTATAAGAACCTGAATATCGGGTTCTTTGATTATTATTGCGCATGAGTTCAATTGATATAATGCTTTTGTAAGGAGAATAACAATGCCATTTAAAAAAAGTTTTTTATGGGGCGGTGCGACCGCTGCCAATCAGATCGAGGGTGCCTGGAATGTCGACGGCAGAGGTCCTGCTCTGACCGATGTCACGACCGGCGGTACTGCCACTGATCCGCGTAAGATCACCTATATTGATAAGGACGGCAAACCGGGATATATTACCAGATTACAGAAGCTGCCGGAGGGTGCCCATTACGCTGTATTAGATGATTGCCTCTATCCGAATCATGAGGGCATCGATTTCTATCATCGTTACAAGGAAGATATCGCTCTGTTTGCCGAAATGGGCTTCAAGGTCTTCCGTATGTCCATTTCCTGGTCAAGACTCTATCCGACCGGCATGGAAGAAGAACCGAACCAGAAGGGCATTGAATTCTATCGCAATGTCTTCAATGAACTGAAGAAATACAACATCGAACCGCTGGTCACCATCTGGCATTTTGATACGCCGCTGTATCTGGAAGAGACCTTAGGTGACTGGAAGAATCGTGAACTGATTCCGTTATTCGTCAAGTTTGCCAGGACCTGCTTTACTGAATTCAAGGGTTTAGTCAAGTACTGGCTGACTTTCAACGAGATCAACAATACGATCAATTTCTTACCAGACAATATGCCGGATGAATACTTCCAGGATGCCTACCAGCATCTGCACAACCAGTTTGTCGCTTCGGCCAAGGCGGTCAAGATCGGTCATGAGATCGATCCGGACAACATGATCGGCTGCATGATCTGCGGCATCACCTACTATCCGCATACCGAAGATCCAAAGGACATCCTGTTCAACCGTTACAAATGGGAAAAGGGCATCTTCTACTGCGGCGATGTGCAATGCTTCGGAAGATATCCGACCTATGCGCAGAAATTATGGAACGAACATAATGTGAAGCTCGATATCACGGAAGATGATATCAATTCCCTGATGGAAGGCACGGTTGATATGTATACCTTCTCTTACTACATGTCGATGTCCGTCACGACGCATAAGGGTGATGAAGGTGCATCCGGCAACATGGTCAGAGGTACCAAGAATGAGTATCTGGAATACTCCGACTGGGGCTGGGCGTATGACCCGGACGGCTTACAGTATTATCTGGAGATGATCTACGATCGTTATGAGAGACCTTTGATGGTCGTTGAAAACGGTGTGGGTGCCTATGATACCGTCGAAGCTGACGGCAGCATCCATGATTCGTATCGTATCGACTACTTCCGCAAACACATCGCTTCGATGAAGAAGGCTGTGGAAAACGGCGTTGACCTTAGAGCCTATACGACCTGGGGTCCGATTGATCTGGTTGCAGCTTCGACCGGCGAGATGAGAAAACGTTACGGTTTCATCTATGTCGATAAGCACGATGACGGCACGGGCACGATGGCGAGGAGCCGCAAGGATTCCTTCTTCTGGTACAAGAAGGTCATTGAAAGCAATGGGGAGGACTTAGATTAACATGGGCTTATTTGACAAATTATTTAAAAAAGAAGAAGAGGTAGCATTACCTGAACTGAATGTTTCCGATGAGGATATCGTCGCTTTGGCTGATGGCGAACTGATCGATATCGCGACTGTCTCCGATCCTGTTTTTGCCGAGCAGATGATGGGCAAGTCCACTGCTTTCAAGTACAATGCAAACAAGGTCGTGCTGTGCTCACCGGCCAACGGCACTTTGGGCGTACTGTTCCCTACCGGTCATGCCTATGGCATACTGATGAACAATGGTGTCGAATTACTGGTCCATTGCGGTGTTGATACGGTCAATGCCAACGGTGACGGTTTCAAGGTCTTAAGCAAGAAGCAGGGCGACAGCGTCAAGGCGGGCGATCCGATCGTTGAGGTCGATGTTGCCAAGTTATCCAAGACCTATGACATGTCTACGATGTTAATTATTACCAATCCCAATGATAAAGAGTTAGATTTCATCGATCCGCAAGCAGTCACAAGAGGACAGAAAGTCACGAAATAGAAATCGCAATCAGTCAGAAATCATTGTAAACATCAGATCCTTGTCCGATTTCGTACAAGGATTTTCTTCTTTTGACATATTACTTTCGAATTGCAAAGAGAGGGAGAGACAGCCAGAAGGAAGATCAAAAAAGCATTCAACAAACGTACCTATCGTGGCTTCTTGAAGAGCTCAAAACTGTAATGGGATACCATGGTGTTTATGATAGGTATCAATACAAACCTGACAGAATCAATCATCTATTAAAGTGGATAAGATCTAAACAATAAGTATATTTCTTATAAATAATCCTTATCCATATATGAACAAGGACAATATAAATCATATCTGTTATCCTTAAGTCAGAGATAAGAAAAGAAAAGGACAAAGATAAAAGACAGGACAGCAGGAATAAGATCATTCATTATTACAAACGTACCCATCGCAGCCTCTTGATGGAGCTCAATACTACGATGGACTACCATCTTATTCATCTCTACTTAAATAACCTCAATATTGCAAATCTCAGAAATAATGATAATATGGGGTT
>JAFRQF010000014.1 GCA_017428765.1 Erysipelotrichaceae bacterium | reverse complement strand
GTCAAGCCAGATATGCCATGTCTGCGGTTATCGAAATCCTTTGACAAAGAATCTCATTGTCCGTGAATGGGATTGTCCGGTATGCGGAAGTCATCATGACAGAGACCATAACGCTGCGCTGAATCTGAAAACAGAAGCACTCAGAATCGCGCTTCTGTAAGGTACTGAAGTAAACAATGGTACCCTGGGGCACAGGGGATCCGATAAGCCCGGGTTATCTGAACACACTGGTGTTCTTGACCGGGAAGCCCCCACCTCTAAGCGTCAGCGTAGGTGGTGGGAGTATGTCACGAAACGCAAAGACAGCTCTGTGATATCGTCGAACTGTTCGGCGCCTTTGTAGAATTCATTGACATCGTTGAGGACATGTTCGCAGATCGCTTTTGCGTCCTCACCGAGATGCGAGTTGATGCAATCCAGCAGCCGTTCTTCGCCATACATCTGTTTTTCCGTGTTGGTCGCTTCCACGACACCGTCGGTGTATAAGAAGAGCTCATCTCCCGGTTCGAGAACGATGGCCTGTCTCTTGTAGACGACACCTTCCATTCCTGCCATGACGAAGCCCGGCGAAGTCTTGAGTATCTCGTATCCGCCATCCTTCCTTCTGAGCAAAGCGGGGTTGTGGCCGGCATTGACGAAGTGGAGCTTGCCGGTCTTCAGATTCAGCACGCCCATCCAGGCAGTGACGAACATTCCCTGGGTATTGCCTTCGCAAAGCTGGTAGTTGGCGTTGGTGAAGACATCGTTGATCTTCACGCCGCCCATTGCCAGGTTCTTCAGGATCGTCTTGGCCCGCATCATGAACAGGGATGCCGGGATGCCTTTGCCGGATACATCGGCGACCACGAAGGCCAGCTTGTCATCATTCAGCATATACAGGTCATAGAAGTCGCCGCCGACTTCTCTGGCCGGATTCATCAATGCATAGATGTCGAACTCATCGCGTTCAGGATACGGCGGGAAAGTCGAAGGAAGCTGGGAGAACTGTATCTCCTTGGCATACTGAAGCTCGCTGTCGATGCGTTCCTTCGCCTCTGAGATCAGAGTCTTGAGCTTATCGACCGTCACATTGATGTCGGTCGAGAGTTCGTCGAACTCTTTGTTCTGACGGACATCGACGATCGTATCAAGATCACCGTCGACCGCGATCTTGTTCAGAGATTCTTTGACGTCGATGACTTCTTTGACGACATTCCTTTGTACGGTCGCAAAGATCGCATAGAAGATCATCGCGAAGACGACCGTCTCCATGAAGGAAGTCAGATAGATCGAAACTCTTCTCGAGAAGTCAGCTTCCGATGTCGGATACAGGGAGATGACACGATAGCCTTCGACGTTCTTGAACATGTAATAGACATCGATGTAACCCTCGTGATTCTCATAGACCGTCATCTCCTTCAGCTGGTCAAACGGGATGGTCTTCAGCAGATTGGAGATCGAAAACAGATACTCGTAATTATTTGAAAGCAGGCGTCCTTCTTCATCCTGGACGATGACCATGCCGGTCTCACCGACATGGCGGCTGTCCGACACGGAGATGATGCCTTCTTCGATCAGATTATGATATTGGTCGTAATTGAAGCCGATCTCGATGAATCCGTAATCGGTGGAAACGCCTGCAAACTTGCACGGATCGCTTCCGATGCATTCATCATCACGCAGATTCTGTATGTATCTGGACGGGAATTCCAGAAGCTTCAGAAACTCGGAAGCCAGATTCGTCGATTCCATATCGAAGCCGACATATTTCTTATTCGAAGACTGGAAGATGATGCCGTCTTTGCCGACCAGGTTGATCTCGCTGAGGTCATGACGGACCATATAGCTGTAAAGATCGCTCTGCGAGATCTCAGGATCGAGATCTTTTGCGGAAGAAGAGGCCTGCAGATACATGTAACGTCTTGTCTCCAGCTGTACATCGCTTGCCGCATCCTCGGTATTCAGATACAGGATGGTGCGGGTATCTTCCATCGAAATGTTGTTCTGTAAGGAATAGTTGAAGGCCTGCGTCAGCAGGAAACCGATGAAGACGACAACGACCAGCGATTTCTGCAGCTGCGAAGTGATGGTCGGAAGTTCCTTTTTCAAAAACGGATTGGATCCGTCATATTCGATCAATTGTATGATCAAAGCCGCCAGGGCGACCGCTCCCGTGTTGACGGCGACCATCGGTCCCGTACAGACTTCGACATATAAGAATGCCCGTTTTGCATCGGAGAGATTGGTCACGAATATCATCAGCATGTGGACGATCTCGATCGCAAAAGTCACGATCGTCGCCTGCGTAAAGGTCGGGATCTTGTTTTCATTGAGCCGCTTTCTCACATAGGCCGAGGCAAAGCCGGCCAGGATGGTCGAGATCGTACAGGCGATCCTGGTGTAGTGACCGCCGCCCCAGTAGACGCAAAGGAAACGTTCGATGCCACCGATCAGACCGGAAAGGATACCGGCTTGCGGACCGAAGAAAAGTCCCGCACAGACGACTGCGGCATCACGCACATTGATGATGGATCCGTCAAAAGCCACGCCCTTTTCGGTCGCCAGGACCGCCAGAAGTCCGAACAGTATTCCGGCAGTGAGCTGTTTCTTTTTTTCCGAAAACTTCTCGAATTTCTCCGAACGGAACAGGACATATAAAACGACGCTCGCAAGAAGCGGGATCGACGCAATGATGACAAGAGAAAAAATGATATCACTCATATATATCTATTTTACATTCCCAAAACCCCCAGAGTTCAAAAAAACGCATGCTGCCGGTCTTCAGACACATAGAACTTGTACCAACGGACAGCTGTTTCTCTCCCCGGACTATTGTGCAGGCTTTTCAAAATATGTTAAAATTTTCACAAATAGAGGTATTTTTATGACAATCATGAATCAGAGATATGATCCTTTGTTCACGCCTTGGAAGATCGGAAACTGCAAGATCAAAAACCGCATCGTCATGACATCCATGGGCGGGACCAACCTTCTGGGCTGGATGGAAAACAACCATTTCGACAAAGCCGGCGCGGAATTCATCCTGCAGGTCGCGAAAAACAACTGCGGACTTGTATTGCCGGGCTGCCAGCCCATCTATAACCCGATGTTCGGACAGTGGCTGCACAGAAATGACAGGATGTATGAAGACCTGAAAGCCTGGATGCCGGAGTTCCACAAGACCGGTGCCAAGCTCTTCGTACAGCTGACGGCAGGCTTTGGCAGATCGTTTACGATCTCCAAAATGATGGAGACACTTTACACCAACAAGGTCCTGCGTTTTCTTTCCAAACCGGTCATGGACTTAGACAAGATCACCGCTTCCGCCTCACCAAGTCCCAACCGCTGGTCAGACAAAGTCCCTTCCAGGGAGATGACCAAACAAGAGATACAGCAGTTCATCGACTCCTTTGCCCTGAGCGCCAGAAAGCTCAAGGATGCCGGTGTCGACGGCGTGGAGATCCACGCAGTCCACGAAGGCTATCTTCTCGACCAGTTCACTTTGAAATACGTCAACAAAAGAACCGATGAATACGGCGGCTCTCTGGAAAACCGCTACCGCTTTGCGGCCGAGATCGTCAAAGCCATCAAGAAGCTCTGCGGAAACGACTTCCCGGTCTCCTTGCGCTATTCCGTCGTCTCCAAGACCAAGGACTTCCGCAAAGGCGCACTGCCGGGTGAGGACTATATCGAGGTCGGAAGAGACATGGAAGAATCCAAGCTGGCCGTCAAGTTCTTGCAGGAAGCCGGCTACGATATGCTCAACTGCGACAACGGCACCTACGATGCCTGGTATTGGGCACATCCGCCGATCTACATGCCGGAAAACTGCAACCTCGACGATGTCATCGAGATCCGCAAGTATTGCGATATCCCGGTCGTCTGTGCAGGCCGCATGGATCCGAAAGTCGCAGCCGATGCAATCAAAGACGGAAAGATCGACGCTGCCGGATTTGCCAGACCGTTCTTAGCAGACAATCAATGGGTCACAAAGCTCATGGAAAACAGAGAAGAAGAGATACGTCCGTGTATCCTGTGCCACAACGGCTGTTTCAACATGTGCCATTACAAAGGCGTGCCAAACGATCAGGAACTTTCCGATTCCTTACATCTGGCAAGATGCGCCGTCAATGCCGAGACCATGCAGACGAACAAGCACTATATCAGAAAGACGGATGCGCCGAAGAAAGTTCACATCATCGGCGGCGGCATCGGCGGCATGGAAGCTGCCAGAGTGCTGAAACTGCGCGGACATGAGCCGATCATCCACGAACAAAGCGACAGACTTGGCGGCACTTTCATTGCCGCATCGGCGGAATTCTACAAAGGAAAGCTCAGAGACCTGCTCAAGTGGTACATCCGGCAGATGGAAGACCTGGGCATCGAGATCCGTTACAACGATAAGATAAGCGATCTCTCACAGTTTGAAGGATCGCCGGTCATCGTAGCCACCGGTGCCAAAGCAAGAAAGCTCTCTATCCCGGGCTTTGAAAAGACGATCGAAGCCTGCGACTTCCTGAACGGCACTCCGGTCGGAAGATCTGTTGCCGTGATCGGCGGCGGACTGACCGGCTCGGAGATCGCCTATGAGCTCGCCTTGCAGGGCAAGGAAGTATCGATCATCGAGATGCAGGATGACCTGATCAAACAGACCGGTGTCTGTCTGGCCAACTCCTCCTATCTCAGGGAATGGTTCGAACTTCACAAAGTCCCGGTCTATCTCAACACTTCCCTGAAGGAAGTGAAAGACGGATGCATCATCTGTGACAGACAGGGCGAAGAGATCAGCATCCCTTGCGACTCTGTCATCTCTTCGGTTGGCTATGTCCCTGCGCCGCTAAGCGAAGCATCAGGAAACATTCATCTTGTTGGCGATTGCAAGAAAGTGGGAAATCTGCGTACCGTCATCTGGCAGGCCTACGAGACTGCCATGAAGATCTAAGGAGCAACATGGAATTAACGCAGTTACAGAAAGATATACTGGAAGGAAAACAAGGTGAAACGCTCGCCAAGATCATGAAGACCCTCATGATGTACGGGGAAGCCTTCGGTGCAACCAGGATGGCCGAAGTCACATCCGACTATAACCATCTGGTCACATCCTTCGGTTTGGGCGTCATGAAACCGGTCTACGAACTCATGGATACGCTGTTGAAAGAAAACGCACTGTCCAAACAGAAGTTCACCGTCGACCCAAGGCCTCTGGACCCCAACGTTCCATCGAATTTCTTACAGAACATCGTATTCAGATACTTCATGTACAGCAGGCAGGACTTCTATGAGAAACAGCTTCAAAAACTGGGTCTCTTGGATAAAGATGCCTTTACCTGCACCTGCTATATGCCGCAGGTCGGCAATACCCCGAAATACGGCGACATCCTTTCCTGGTCGGAATCTTCCGCTGTCGTCTATGCCAACTCCGTCTTAGGTGCCCGCTGCAACCGCAACTCCGGCATCATCGACATCATGGGATCAATCTTAGGCTATGTGCCTTACTTCGGACTTCTTACCGACGAGGGAAGAAAAGCCGACTGGATCATCCGCATCGAAACTTCCAGGAAACCGGAAGCCCAGCTGCTGGGATCGGCCATCGGCATGAAAGTCATGGAAGATGTCCCATATGTCATCGGTCTTGACAGATGGCTTGGAAGCGAACTCAACGATGAAGCCTGTACCTATCTCAAAGACTTCGGTGCCGCCACCGCATCCAACGGTGCCGTCGGCCTCTATCACATCGACAATCTGACCCCGGAGGCCAGGAAGTTCGGCAGATCTCTGATCAGAGAAGGCGCAAAAGAATTCATCGTCACCGATGAAGTCCTGGAAGAGACATACAGGAACTATCCGATCGTCTGGAAAGACAAGGACGCCGCTCCGCAGCTTTGTTTCATGGGCTGCCCGCATATGTCCCTGCAGCAGCTGAAAGACTGGACCGATACCATCGAAAAAGGATTGAAGGAAAGCGGCAGCGGCCAGGTAATGATACCGACGGTCTTTACCGCGTCGCCTGCCGTCATCAAGGAATTCAAAAAGACCGACTACTGGCCGCGTCTCGATAAGACCGGTATCGTCTTATCCTACATCTGTCCTTTGATGTATATGAACAACCCGCTCTCTGCAAAGATGCGGGTCATCACTTCTTCCAACAAGCTTCGTACCTATACGACATCGCGCTATTATACCAATGAGCAGATCAAAGATCTCTTATGCAAAGGAGGAAACTGAGATGAAGGAATTCAAGGGCAGAGTGATCACACCGGGCACCTGTGTCAGTGAAGCGGTGGTCTCCCACCGGGGATTCAATACCCTTGCCTCCTTGCAGAAAGCACTGCAGTTCGTAGACAAGAGCGCCAAGGTCGGCGATCAGAACAACCCAGATCTCTTCGGCAAGCCGATCGCCGGGAAGGCATTATGCTTACCGCAGACCATCGGTTCCACCACCGGGGGGCTCGTCTTATACTGTTCCGCCGTCATGAAACGCAACCCGGCAGCGATGTTATTCTACAACCCGATCGACTCGCTGGCCTGTGCCGGTGCCGTACTTGCCTCGGTCTGGTCCGATACCGCCATGCCGGTCATCGACAATCTGGGAAAAGAATTTGAAGATTACGTCAAAGACGGAATGAAGATCACCATCAAAGATGACGGTATCGTCATCGTCGAGTGACAACAAAAAATCTGTTTCAGCCGAAACAGATTTTTTCTTTTCTGATGTTGAATATAACCTAAGCTCTTTTTTCCAATGAGTGACCGTATTCCGCGATATGGTAAAGCAGATACTTCTCACACGCATAGAACAAGAATGAGAGGTTCCAAGATGACATCGAGCTGTTCAGATTGGTGCCCAGGATCTTGACCGGTGCCGACATGAATGAAACGACGATCGAACCGACGATACCGATGATACCGCCGATGATCTCAAGACGCGCAGATGCCTTGATCGCATCGACACAAGTCTTAGAGAACGGTCTTTCCTCTCTGCACTCCTGCAAAGCCGTCCTTGTCTTCAAGGTGCCGAAGATCGCAAATGCCAGTGACAGCAGTCCCAAAGCGATGACGATCAGTATGATCGGCTTGAGGGCATCCATCTGTTCCGGTGTCAGACCGTTTCCTTCCACCGTGATGGCATCGCCTGCCTTGGCTGCCAGATCGGAAAACTTTCCGGCAAACAACAGGAATGCTTCTGCGATCACCAGCATGATGGCCCCTATGATCTCAAAAACCAATGCGAACGTACAACAAAACTTTAAAAATCCTGCAGTTTTTCTCATATGATATGTATCCTCCTGTATCAATTTCATTTTATGACAGTTTTTCTTGCGCTTTCAATAACATTTATCAGCTCTTCCGATAGTACCAGATAAGACCAATGAAACATTTTCTTCCTGCCGATACGAAAGAAAAACAGGAAACGCTCACGGTTTCCTGCTTTGTAAAAAATTCTTTTTTTAATGTTTTATATGGTACGAAATGAAGGTTTCATTGATCTGAAACCAATGAAACAGATCCGTCTTTATCCGGTCTTGTTTTCAAAAGGAAATACGAGTCCCATCTGTTTCCGGCATTCATCCATCATCTCCATGACGGCAAGTGTCGCCTCATGGGGAACATATTCGCTTTCCTTAAGACCTCTTCGTATCTCGTCGGCCACGATGTCGAATTCGTTCAGCATGCCCCCATCACCTTTGAAGACCTCACTTTTCCCGTTCTTGCGTTTCAGCTTCACCTGATCGGCGCCATGGAAGAAAAGCAGTTTCGTCTTTGCCTTATCACCTTCGATGATCAGCTTTTCCAGACCCTTCATATCGACGATCGAAGCGGAAATATTGCAGACAAAGCCATCCGGATACGTCAGTACGATGTCTTCTTTCGTATCGATGCCTTCCTTGATCACGCCCTTGCAGGAGATCGTTTCCGGTCTGCCCAGAATGCGATAGGCATAGGTCAGAGGATAGATCGTCACATCAAGAAGGGCACCGCCAGCCAGCATCGGGTCGGAACATCTTGGCGCATAATTGATCGACTTGAGATGGTAGTTGAGATCGAATCTTTTCAGCGTTCCGTATTCTCCCTCATCGAACCACTCTTTCACCTTGTTGGCGATCGGTGAGAACCAGGTCCACATCGCTTCCGCAAAATAGACATTTTTCTTTCTGCTTAAGGCGATCATCTCTTTCAATAATTCCGCATCGGTCGTTGCCGGCTTTTCGCAAAGCACCGGCTTGCCCAGTTCCAGTGCCAGCACGGTGTACTCGTAGTGTGAGGTGTTCGGCGTACAGATGTAGACGCCATCCACATCTTCCCTGTCGATCGCTTCCCTTGCAGAATCGGCCGCAAAGGCCGTATACTGATCGGCAAATCCGATGCGTTTCTTTCGGTCTCTGACATAGACCGAAACGATCTTATGACGTCCGGATCCTGTGATCTGTTTTGCGACTTGTTTCCCCAAGGTACCGGCACCGATGAATGCCCAGCGAAATGCTTCCATAAACTCTCCTCCTTAAGACTGCGGTGTTTCGTATAAAGCTGCAAATTCTTCCAAAAGATCCCGGATCTGAATGTGCTGCGGACAGTTGGCTTCGCATTGTCCGCACTTGATGCAGTCCGATGCCTTGCCATGGTTCATCGAATAACGCTGGTAGTACATGCCGGTCTTGTTGCCGGTCACGGCATACAGGTTCAACAGGCCGAAGTAACCCGGCATATTGATGTTCATCGGGCAGACTTCAAGGCAATACCGGCAGGACGTACAAGGTACCTTGATCGTCGATTTGAGGATCGCCGTGATCTCATCGACCAGTTTTCTTTCCTCATCGGTCAGCGGTTTGAACTCCTGCATATAGGAAGTGTTGTCTTTTAACTGTTCAAGATCGGACATGCCGCTCAATACCATGAAGACATCTTCCAAAGAAGCCACATAGCGGATCGCCAGAGAAGCCGGCGTAACAGAATCATCTTTATAGAATTCTCTGAACTTTTCCATCGCCTTTTCAGGCAGTCTTGCCAGAGTGCCGCCCTTGACCGGTTCCATGACGGCCACCTTCTTGCCATGTTTCTTTGCGACTTCATAGCACTTGCCGGATTGCGCGACAAGAGAATCCCAGTCGAGATAGTTGATCTGCAGCTGTATGAAGTCGGCTTCCGGATGATCGTTCAGGATCTGTTCGAGGACATCAGCCGTATCATGGAAGGAGAAGCCCATCTTCTTCACTTTTCCTTCTTCCTTCATCTTCTTTACGAATTCAAAACCGCCGTACTTCTGCGTATCCGGATAGCGGTCCCTGCCTAAGTTGTGCAGGAGGTAATAATCGAAGTATTCCACGCCGCATCTTTGAAGCTGTTCATTGAAGATCATTTCGTAGTCTTCATAGCATTTTACTTTGTAGACCGGCATCTTGTCCGCTACTGTGAAAGAGTCTCTCGGGAAACGCTTTACGACCGCTTCTCTTAAAGCCTCTTCTGATTTTTCTTTATGATACGGATAGGCTGTATCGAAATACGTGAAACCGCGTTCCATGAAGATGTCAGCCATCTTCTTGAACTGTTCGATATCGATATTGGCACTGTCATCCGGATCGTTCAAAGGCAGACGCATCGTACCGAATCCCAGTTTTCTGTCTGTCATACTGTCTTTCTCCTCTTATTATTTCTTCTTTTCTTTGCGTATGTATTATCTCATATTTTCCTGTGACGATAGGTCCGTGAAACTCTGAAACGTCTTTGTGGGATAATGAAGACATGGCGATCACCAAGACCGACTTCATGCGGGGCATGCAATGTGAAAAGATGTTATGGCTTGACAGACACAAGCCTTCTTTGAAAGTCATACCGGAAGAGGTTCAGGAACGCCTTGATGCCGGCAACGAGTTCGGCGATGCGGCGATGGGGATGTTCGGTCCCTATGAAGAGATGACGATCTATCGCCCCGGCACGCACATACCCGATAAGAAGGCAATGGTCGAAAAGACGAAGGAACATCTCGGACTGGGGACCCCTGTCATATGCGAAGCGGCCTTCATGGACTACAACAATTACTGTGCACTCGACATATTACGAAAGACCGCAAAGGGCTATGACATGTATGAAGTCAAGAATACCGATGAGGTCCATGAGCAGTTCATCAAAGATGCGGCCTTTCAATACTACATCATCAGAAGAAACAAACTGAATATCGATAAGATCTACATCGTCTTACACGGGAAGGAAGGGGAAGAGCTCTTCCATCCGGTCGAAGTCACCGAAGAAGTCAAGAAGCTCTACAGCTGGATCAACGAGAACATCTGGCGTCTTAACTCTCACCAGAAAGAAAAGGAAGAACCGGATATCCCGGTCGGCGAACAATGTACGCATCCCTATGAGTGCTGGTACTACGGCTATTGTCATAAGACGATGCCTGAAAAAGAAAAGGAAAGCGAAGAACAGCTTTCCTTACTGTAAGACAATGCTCCGGAGATCCGGAGCATTTTTATTTTTCTTTGTCTTTTATTCGACGGCCGTGATCATAGCCATGACGGCTTCTTTGATCTTCTTATTGACCTCCAGAGCTTTTTCTCTGGATTCCTGGTCCGTGTAGAAGTAGAACTTGATCTTCGGTTCGGTGCCGGAAGGACGCACGGCAAACCAGCTGCCGTCTTCCAAGAAGAAGCGCAGTACATCGGAAGCCGGGATGTCTTCATAGCCCTTGATGTAGTCGATGACTTTTGCGACCTTGATGCCGGCGACTTCTTTCGGCAGATTGTTCCTAACGTAGGTCATCATCCTCTTGATGCGTTTTGCGCCTTCGATGCCTTCCAGGATCAGGTTCGGTTCATCTTCCGCATAATGGCCGTATCTGTCATAAAGCTCATTCAGTACGTTGAACAAGGTCTTGCCCTGTTTGCGGTAGTAGGCTGCCGCCTCCGTTACCAGCATGCCGGCAGAGATGCCGTCTTTGTCACGGATGAGAGGTGATGCGGCATAGCCGACCGACTCCTCATAACCAAACAGATATGTATAACCGTTCTGCTGCAGATACGGGATGCGTCCGCAGATGTTCTTGAAACCGGTCAGAGCTTCAAACATCTTCACGCCGTAAGCTTGCGCGATCTCGGTAGACATCGTGGAAGTGACGATGGATTTGACCATCGCACCTTTTTCCGGAAGCGTACCGGCATCCTTGCGGCCTTCCAGGATGTAGTTGACCAGAAGGTAACCCGTCTGGTTGCCGTTCAAAGGAACGTATTCGCCTTCATCGTTTCTCAGTTCGATCGCAAACCTGTCCGCATCCGGATCGGTCGCCATCAGAAGTTCCGCACCGACTTTCTTGCCCAGTTCTTCCGCCAGCTTGAAGGCCTTTGGATCTTCCGGGTTAGGATAACCGACGGTCTTGAAATCAGGATCCGGGTCTTTCTGTTCTTCGACGAAGTGCCAGTTGCGAAAGCCTCTTTCTTTCATCATGGCGGCAAACGGTTTGGTACCGCAGCCATTCAGCGGCGTATAGACCATCGGGATGTCGAGATCTAATTCATCGCCCTCGTGGATCGCCAGCGATTTGATGTGGTCGATGTATTCACGGTCGTATTTCTCATCCAGGATGGTGATCATGCCTTTTTCCAGTTCGGCACGGAAATGACCGTTGAGGACGTTCATGAACGGATCGATCAGTTCGATCTCCGCCAGGATGCCATCGGCAACCGAAGAAGAGACCTGACAGCCGTCTTCCCAATAGACCTTGTAGCCGTTGTAGTCTTTCGGGTTGTGGGAAGCTGTGATGTTGATGCCGGCCTTGGTGCCTAAACGGCCGACCATGAAGGCCAGTTCCGGCGTCGCCGTAAGATCATCGAAGATGTAGGCCTTGATGCCGTTGGCTGCCAGTATGGCTGCCGTATGCAGACAGAATTCCCTGGACATATGGCGGCAATCGTGTGCGATGACAACGCCCTTATCCATCGCCTCCTGGCCGAAGCGCTTGATGTAGTTGGCAACGCCCTGGGTGGCTCTGCCGACCATGAGGTAATTCATACAGTTGGTACCGGCCATGACCTTGCCGCGAAGTCCCGCCGTACCGAAGGTGATGTTCTGATAAAAACGTTCCTCGATCGCTTTGGGATCATCTTTGATATCAAGCAATTGCTGATACAAAGGATCGGCCTTGTCAAGCTTGGCCAGCCATTCATTATATCTTTCTAAAGCATTCATTATATTGATTCCTCTCTTCTTCCATTATAGATCACTCGACCGATTTGAGCGACTCGACCATTTCGATATTGCGCAGATGTTTCTTCATCACCAGCATCACCAGCACCGTGAATACCAGCGTGATCGCCAGTGAAACGGAGAAACTGAAAAGTGAGATATTCATGCCGAACATCATCATATCCATATTGATGACATTCATGATGAAGTGATGTTCCACGACACCCAAAGGCATACCCAGTAATCCGCCGATGATCGTCAGTAAGAAGACTTCCTTGAAGATATAGGAATTGACTTCCTGGTCGTGGAAACCCAAGACCTTCAGGGTGGCGATCTCCCGTATGCGTTCGGCGATGTTGACCTGGATCAGGTTGATCAATACGACCAGAGCCAGAGATCCGGCAGCCACGATGATGACTAAGATGATGAAATCCAGAGCTTCGATCATCGTCTCGAACTGTTCGATCATGCCCGAGAAATCCACCATCGAGGCATAATCCTGCAAGGACTCGCAGTCTTTCTTCAAAGATTCCTTGTCATCCGTCGAGACAGCGATGCAGTTGGCATGGACGTTTTCACCGAAGATGTCCTCGTAATAGGATTGCGAAACAAAGAGGTAATGCTGGAAATAGAATTCACAGATCCTGGCGATCTTCACATCGCGCTTGAGACCGTTTTGCGATTCGATGGTCAAAGTATCGCCTTCCTTCAGGTTATGATTGATCGCAAACTTGTGGGAGATGACCACGCCCGAATTGTCGAGTTCGATCGGTGTCTTCCGGTCCGTGCGTTTCAGGTTGAGGACCTGTTTGGATTCTCTGGCATCGAAAACTTCCACATAGAGGGTGTCATCTTCTTTTTCACTCAGATAGGCTTTGGTGGTATAGGTCATGAAAGGCACGACCTCTTTGTTGCCCAGATTGTCTTTCAGGATGCTGAGATTGGAAGACAGATGATGGTCGTTCTCCAGATTGATCTGGTAGTCATAGGCAAAGATCTCGCCATATTGTATCGATACGATATCGGAGATCGAATCCTTGATGCCAAAACCCACCACCAGTAAGGCCGTACAGCCGGCGACACCGATGACTGTCATTAAGAACCTTGCCTTATAGCGGAAGATGTTTCTTGCCGTGATCTTGGAAGTAAACGGCAGTCTCTTCCACAGGAAGGTGATCTTTTCCAGGATGACGCGTTTGGAAGACTTCGGTGCCTTCGGACGAAGCAGCTGAGACGGCATCTCCTGCAGGGAGCTTCTGGTGACAAGGAAAGTCACCCCTCCCATCAGCACGCTGAAGGCCAGAACGCAGACAGCCACATAGCCCAAAGGATAATAGAGCTTGATCGGCGGCAAGGCATACATCAGCCGCCAGGTATTGTAGATGACCGTCGGGAAGACCAGCTGTCCGAAAAGAACGCCCAATATTGAACCGCCCAAAGAAGCGATCAGGGCATAGAGGACATACTTGCCGATGATCTGGCCATTGGAAAAACCAAGTGCCATGAAGATACCGATCTGCGAGCGCTGTTCATCGATGAGCCTGGTCATCGTCGTCATGCAGACAAGGGCTGCCACCAGATAGAAAAGCACAGGTAAGGCATAACCGATCGCCGTCATCTGTGAGATCGTATTCTTGAACATATAGGAAGAGTAATGGGAATCTCTGTCCAGCAATACCCAGGAGGCATTCGGCAGAGCTTCCAGATCTTCCCTTGCCTTATTGAGATCGTTCTGTCCCTTTTCGATCTCATCATTGAACTTCATCAGACCTTCTTCGTAATCCTTGAGACCTTTCTCATATTCCCGCTTGCCGGCATTGAGCTTGGCCTGGGCTTCCTGCAAAGCGGCCTGGCCGTCTATGGCCTGTTTCTTGCCGGCCTCGAGCTCAAGTCTCGAAGTCCTTAATTTTTCTCTTGAGTCGTATAAGGTCTTTAACTGTATATAGGTGGATTCCACCGAACCGTTAAACTGGTCATCGATCGCCTTCAGCATCTCTTCCTTGGACTGCTGTATGTTTTCTTCGGAGTTTTCCTCGTAGTTTCGCATCGTCTCGTCGATGACGGTATTCCGTATCTCCAGGCCCTGCCTTTCGACCTGCAGGGAGGCTGAAACTTCCGCATAGTCTTCCGCCGCCGGGTCAAGTGAGGCAAGTTCTTCATCGATCGCTGCGATCCTGTTCAGATTGTTCTGTTTCTCTGTCTTCAGCTCTTCCAGGATCCGATCGGTGACATTGCCGGTATCGAAGTTCGATTCCCGGATCATGATGTAGGAAGTATAGGCAGCCGAGACTTCGGTATATAAGGTATCGAAACCCATGCCGCTTTGCGCCTCCGCCTGCCGGATCCCGTTTTCAACCAGTTTCTCGTTTTCTTCCAGGACGCCTTCCGCCGCATCGAGCTGGGTCAGGGTCGTTTCCAGCGTCACCTTATTGGAATCGATCAGGCTTTGGGAAACGATGAGTTCGATGTTGGCATCATCGAGCTTCTTCTTTGCCTCATCGAGCTCCTTCTGGCCGTCTTCCTTCGCCTTGAGAAATTCCCTTTCACCATCCTGCAGCTTCTTCAGGTTCTCTTTATAGATCCTGTCTCTGAGATAGCCTTCCTGCTTGTTTTTGGTGGCTTCGATGGAAGTCAGTTTTTCGGAAATATAATCTTCATATTCCGGCGTATAGGACATGTATTCATCCGCCCCGTTCACGTTCAGATACAGGGTCGTATAGTAATCAAAGATGAAATTCTTTTCCGGCACGAAAAGGATCGCATCGAGATCCTGGTTCTCGCAATTGGAAGCACCCAGGATCTTGGCGGTATAGGCCGGTGACTTGCAGGTACCGACGATACGGTACTGGTCATTCAAAAGGTGATCATGGATATCTTCCCCATTGAGCCAGACATCCACGTATCTGTCCAGATAGACTTCCGGGTCATTCAGCCCTTCTTCCAATAAGAGGACTTCATAGGAGTTCCTCGGCATCCTGCCTGAAGTCATCTCGAAACGGTTGACATTCCTTTCCAGTTCCTCGAGACGGAAGACGCTGGTGGTCCTTCCCCGGATCTCGCCATAGGCATCGACGAACTTTGAGGCAAAGACGTCTTTGACATCTTCATTGTTTCTTAAGGCATCGACATCTTCCTCACAGAAGCCGTAGGAAGAATAGATCTGCAGATCCTGCAGGCCGTATTCATCATTATAGCGATCGACACTTTCCCGCAATATGAGCGCATTGGTAAAAAGTCCCATCATAAAAGCCGATGCGACCAATACGATCATGAATAAAGACAGGAAACGGTTGGACGTTTTCCTGATCAGCCGGAAGGTGTCTTTATTGAACATCAGTATTCGATTTCCTCGATATCGACCGGATCATTCTTGCTGATCGAAACGATCTTTCCGGATTTGACGCGGATGATCTTCTGCGCCATCTGTGCGAGGGCCTGGTTGTGCGTGATCATGACGACCGTGATGCCGTTTTTATAGCACATGTCCTGTAAGACCTTTAAGACCTGCTTGCCGGTCACGTAGTCCAAAGCGCCGGTCGGCTCATCACACAGCAGGAGCTTCGGGTTTTTCGCCACCGCTCTGGCGATCGCCACACGCTGCTGTTCGCCGCCGGACAGCTGGCTCGGGAAGTTGTTCATCCTCTCCTCAAGTCCGACCATCTTCAGAACGAAGACCGGATCAAGCGGATCCTTGCAGATCTGAAGGGCAAGTTCGACGTTTTCCTTGGCCGTCAGATTCTGCACAAGATTGTAGAACTGAAAGACGAAACCGATGTCATAGCGGCGGTAATCGCAAAGCTCTCTTCTCGAAGCACCGGCAATATCCTTGCCGTCGATGACGATGCTGCCGCTGGAGGCAGTATCCATGCCGCCCAGGATGTTGAGTATCGTTGTCTTGCCGGCACCCGATTCACCCAAAACGACGACGAATTCGCCTTTTTCGATGTCAAAAGAGACGCTGTCGAGCGCCTTGATCTGTACTTCACCCATCTGGTAGATCTTGGAAACATCCTTAAAAGTAATAAAACTCATAGACACCTAAATTATAGCAAACCCATCCTGCATCCATTCATATAAGAAGTGACGCTTCGAACCTTATTCAGCGTAAAAAGACCTCCTGCAAAAAGATCACAGAAGGTCTTTCGTATCATATATACTTCTCTAACGTCTTTCTTACCCAAGACAAAGTAACGGCCCGATGATCAGGCCGTCTCACTTTTATATCACGTTATATTCGATGTCGACATCCTTCATGCCATCGCTGTGTATGTGAAGGACGCCTTTTCCTTTTTCGCCCTTTGTCCGTACATAGGTGCCGGTCATGCCGCCTTCGGCGACGGAGACCGCAGGACCTACGAGCTCGATAGCGCCTTCCGTGCTGTAAGTGATCGCATTCATGCCATAAGGTGCGATGTTGTCATTGCCATCCAGGACGCGGATACGTACGCTGCCCATATCGTAAGTCTCGCCTTCTTTCAATACTTCAGAAGAAGTCTTGACCTCCATGCGCAAGTCGGCACTTGGACATAAGGTCTTTGATTTCACGACCTTTTCATCCTTGATCGCATCGAAGCGCCATACGGTAGCGGAACCGCCCCAGTTGCCCACATACTTTCCATACAAGGCATTGGCCTCTTTTTCCGAAACATTATATTTCTTCATGGCCCGGGCGATCTTAACCTTATAGATCATCGGCAGCTTTTCAAAACCATATTTCTTTAACAGCAGCAGGCACTTGCGGACCTCGTCTGCCTTTTCCTCATCGTAGCCTTCATTCGCCCTTAACAGATCGCCGATCAGATCGTTGATCTTCAATGGCGAATGTTTCAAAGCCTTGTAAGGACCCTTGACATATTCTTTGACAAAGACATCGTTCTTATACAGCTTCACGCTGTCGGCATTGGTGAAAACATAAAGATCGGGGATATTGCAAGCCGGGTAATCGCCGATATCCATCAGCGAAGAGACCTCCAGGACATCTTCGTTATTTCCCTGTATCGCATAGGTATAAGCAGCCAGCTTCGGATTGCGGAAGGCATCCATCACGCCATGGTAGCAGATGCGATCGCCCGATCCGAAATCCTTGTGTGTCGCATAATCAAACATGCACCACTGGAATACCCCTGCGTGTTCCCCAGATCCAAGTGCCGCATCCATGACTCTGGCATGACGCAGGGCATGTTCCTGGCGCTTGGACCAGAAGTCGAAGGCCTTGGTCGGGAACATATGGCCGTTCGCCTCCGAGATCAGCAGGGCCTTGTTCATATCGGTCGTGACATCTTTCTTCTTCCTTGCCCCGGCATTACTTCCGGTATGGGAGAAATCGTTGTAGGCATAGACATCTTCCAGCAAGGAAGACTTCAGAAGATAGCGGACACCGGAAGTCGCTCTGGAAGGATCGAGCTTATGGGCGATCGCATTGGTGCGGGTATAGAAGGCATCATCGTCCTGCGACTCGTTGATACGCACGCCCCATAAGACGATCGATGGGTGATTGCGATACTGCAAGACCATCTCTTCGACGTTCTTGCAGGCAACATCTTTCCAGGCCTCATCGCCGATATGCTGCCAGCCGGGGATCTCGGTGAATACGAGAAGTCCCATCTCATCGCAGGCATCGATGAAGGCCTGGGCTTGCGGATAGTGGGAAGTACGCACCGCGTTGCAGCACAGTTCTTCCTTCAATATCCGCGCATCTTCTCTTTGCAGAGAATCGCTTGCCGCATAACCGATGTACGGGTAGCACTGATGACGGTCCAGTCCGCGCATCACAAGTCTCTTTCCGTTGAGATAGAAACCGTCCGCCTTGAATTCCGCCGTGCGGAAGCCGAAACGGACTTCCTTTTTGGCTCCGTTGTTCAAAGAGACTTCCAACGTATAAAGATACGGATCATCGACATCCCATGTTCTGACGTCCTTCACATGGCAATCGAATTCATTTTCTGCCGTCACGTTCTCATAGACACAGTTTCCTTGTTTATCAAGGATCACGATCCTTTTTTCCTGCTCGGGATCACCATCGATCTTTATCTGCACATGTGCTATGTCTGTAGACGGCGTAAAGACGAAGACATCTTCCACGTATTCCTTTTCCTGTACATCAAGATAGACGCTGCGGTAAAGTCCGCCATAGGTCAGATAGTCGATGACATAGCCAAACGGCGGAACGGAAGGATTCTCCGTCGAGTCGAGCTTGACGCAGATGTCGTTTTCCTTGCCATATTCCACAAGATCGGAGATCTCAAAACGGAAGGCCGTATAACCGCCCATATGCGTATATGCTTCCTTGTGATTGATGTATACCGTTGCGATGTGACCTGCCGCATCGAACTGCAGAAAGAGCCTCTTGCCTTTCAGATCTTCCGATACATAGAGTTTCCTGCGGTAGCCGGAGATCATCTGATAATCTCTGTCGTCCGCGTAATGTAACGGCAGCATCTTCACCGTATGGGGAAGACGGACTGTAGTGCAGTCTGTATCATCACCGTTAAGAAAAGCTTCATTGAAGTTTTCCGTGAATTTCCAGTCATTATTCAAACAGATCATAATCGTACCTCTCTTCCTCATTTTAACACTTCATATATATTTCTTGACGCAGGGTCAAAAACACGATATACTGTTAGCAGTCAAAGCACTAGAGTGCTAAAGGAGGGCCAAAAATGAATTATACGATTCAGGATGTGGATCAGGTCATCGAAAGGACCGGCTGTTCTTACGCGCAGGCGAAGGAAGCTCTGGACCATTCAGACGGTATCGTGATCGATGCGATCATCTACCTTGAAAACAAAGATCGTTCTACTTTCGGCTCATTCTTCAGAAACTTTTCAGAAGATACAGAGAGAAACGCCGAGACGATCATGGAGAAGATCAAAGAGGTGATCAAACAAGGCGATGCGACGAAGCTTGAAGTCCGCGACAATCACGGAAAGAAAGTTGCCGGCGTCAGCCTCAACGGCGGTGCTGCCATCGGCGCACTGGCTCTGATCTCCAACACTGCTCCGCTTCTCATCATCGCCGGCCTCGTCACGAGATTCGGCATGAACTACCGTTTCGCGATCGTCCGTTCCGACGGTTCCGAAACCATTCTCTAAGACCAAAGATCCACACACCGCACAGCAGACTCTGTGCGGTCTTTTTGTTATATAATGTTGATATTGATTTTCGGAGGAATAACATGTCATATCCTAAAGTAGAACTGCACTGCCACATGGACGGCGCGATCCCCAACCGTTTATTCGTCAAATACTGCCGTGAAGACGGACTTCTCACACCTGAGATCAGCGATGAAGAATGGATCAGAGATCATGTGATGTCTGACACGATGACCCTGTCGGAATGCATGGGCGAATTTGCCTTGCTGACAGGTCTTCTGCAGAACGAAGAACGTCTGGAAGAACTCTCTTTCGAGCTGCTCAAGGATATGTACGAGTCCGGTTCCAGACTCGTGGAACTGCGCTTCTCGCCGCAGTCCCACGCCAATGACCATATGACCATGGAACAGGCCGTACAGGCCGTCCTGCGCGGAAGAAAGAAAGCTCTTGAAGTCTATCCGGATATGGTCTGCGGTTTCCTTTTATGTATGATGAATCTCGGTCAGGACTTGGGTACGATCGAAAACAATACAAGGACTATCCTTCTCGCCAAGAAATACAAGGACCAGGGCGTCGTTGGCATCGACCTGGCAGGTGATGAACTGGCGACACCGATCGAAAATTACGAACCGCAGTTCGATCTGGCAAAGCGTCTCGGTCTTCACTATACGATCCACGCGGGCGAATCCGGTCCGGCATCCAATGTCGCCTTTGCGATCAGCCAGAAAGGCGGAAGGATCGGACATGGCATCCATGCGATCGAAGATGAGAAAGTCATTGACGAACTCGTTAAGAACGACGTCCTGCTGGAGATCTCGGTGACCTCCAACTATTTCTCACGCTGCGTTCCTTCCTTAGAGGAACATCCGATACGCAAACTCTGGGACAAAGGCGTCATGATCAACATCAATACCGATGACCCGGGTCTGATGGGCATCAGTCTGAAACACGAGTACGATGTCATCGCGAAACACTTCGGTTTCAACGAAAAAGACTTCATCCTCTCCAATCTCTATTCCGCCCGTGCTTCCTTCTGTCCGGGCAAAGAAAGGATCATCGCCGAGCTGACCAAGGCCCTGCACGATTGTTAGATGAACAGCAGATTTTCGATCCATGCGGTCCTCATCGACACGCAAAACGATAATAAAAAGACACATCTGTTCGCCAAAGCCGACACGATCGCAAACCACACCGACATCTTTCAGCTGACGGATGAAATGATCGATGAAAGAAGAGACATCGATGCGCAGCTCAAAGATCTTTTCGGTTCAAAAGCCGACTACAAGATCGAGATCCTTTCCGACCTGATCGTCAAGCTCACCAATGAACTCGGCGGCATCGATGTCAATGGCAGACACATCAACGGCAGACAGGCGTTGCAGCTGATCTGCGAAGACCGCTTCGACGATGTCATCGACGCCATCTTCAAAGCTCTGGGAAAGAAGAATCTTCTCTTCACGATCCCGGGCTTATTGAACACCTTGAAAGATTCCTATACGACCGACCTTCCTATGGCAGACGCCCTTAAGACCTTCGTTTCGGAGATCCCGGATCTCAACAAATGGAAGATCGATCTGATCAAAGTCAACGACAGGACGCAGATTCACTAAGACCGGCAGATACCGGTCTTTTTGAAGGATATAGTATACTGAAACCGGAAGCAGGAGGAAAGACAATGCCAGAGACAAAAATGATCATCGACTGTGATACCGGCGTCGACGACGCCTTAGCCATCACCTACATCCTTGCCGACCCGAAGATACAACTGCTTGGCGTCACGACGACCTACGGCAACATCGATGTCGATTCTTCGATACGGAACAGCCTTTCGATCCTGGAGCTCTTTCACCAGAAAGACATCGGTGTCTACAGAGGTGCAGATCATGCCTATGGCAAAGACTCTTATGTCAGAGGAAACAAATCTCCGCTGGTCCACGGCCATAACGGCATCGGCGATGTCGATCTGGGCACGCCGGAAAACAAGGAAGAAGAAAAAAGCGCCGTCGATTTTATCATCGAAAGCGCAAGAAGATACAAGGAAGAACTTCATCTGGTCTTCGTCGGTCCTCTGACCAACCTGGCTGACTGCATAAGAAAAGATGTCGAGGCTCTGAAGCTTGTCGGCAATATCACGATCATGGGCGGTGCCCTCACACTGCAGGGCAACAAGTCGGTCTATGCGGAAGCCAATATCGGCTCCGACCCGCTGGCCGCAAAGGAAGTCTTTGCTTCGCCGCTTCATCTTTCGATCATTCCTTTGGATGCGACACTGAAGACCTTGTTCAAAGTTTCCGATATCGCTCATTTTAAGGATCTAAACAAAGCAGGAAAAGATATCTATGATATCGCTCATTTCTACTACGTCCATGAACTTGGCGGTGAGGATGTCGGAGGAGCCATGCACGACCCGCTGGCTGCCTATGCCTCTATAGATCCTTCGGTCATCACCAACTGGTTTCCCTGCAATCTGACGGCGGAAGAAAACGGCAGGACCATCGGTACCTTTCAGGAACTCAATCTTGAAGAAAAACGCCACAGAGTGGCACTCGATGTCGATGCGAAACGATTTACGAAAGAATACATACGCTTAGTCACCGATCTGATCCAACGCTCCTAGGAGCGTTTTTCTTATACAAAAATCCCGGAATGTTCCGGGATCGTCTAGTTGTTCTTATCGAGATAATACTGCAGGATCCTTACGGCTGCCTGCTGGTCGATGACCTTCTTGCGTTTCTTTCTTGAAACGTTGGCCATGATCAGAAATTCCTGAGAATCCTTGGTGGTGTTCCTTTCATCCTGTAAGACCACCTTGATGCCGGATTCCTGTTCGATGATCTCTCCGACCTCACGGCACAGTTTCGCCTTGGGACCCTCGTCATCATTCAGTAAGAGCGGATAGCCCATGACGATGAGATCCGGGTTTTCTTCCTTGAGGTATTCCAGGATCTTGTCGATCGCCTCGTCGTAGTCATCCGGATGAAAGCGGATCGTCTTTACCGGCTGGGCGATCCTGCCGGTCTCCGACTTGGAGACACCGCAGGTCACGGACCCCAGATCGAGTCCGATGTATTTCATTCGTCTTCCCCCAGCAGTCCGAAATGGATCAATGCGTTGCGGACGCCGTTTTCATCGATGTCATCGGTGATGTAGTCGGCATCTTTCTTTAATAATTCGGAACCGTTGCCTAAGGCGATACCGGTCCCGGCATACTTCAGCATCGTCCTGTCGTTTTCCCCGTCGCCGAAGGCCATGGTCTGGCTGCGCAGGATCTGTTCTCTGTCTAAAAACTTCTGTATGCCTGCCGCCTTGCCGCCGGTCTTGGCGATGATGTCGATACCGGTATCGTTCCAGGATGTGATCGAACACTTGTCCAAGAGACGTTCGAGCTTCTCCCTGGTTTTCGCATCGACGAAAGCCAGACACTGGTAGATCTTCTCGCCGTGGTATTCCCCGATGTCCGGGATCGTGCCATGGGTGGCTTCCTGGGTCTGGATGACGACGTCATCGACATAGTTGATGTAGCGTTTCTCTTCGCCGATCAATACGAACGGGATCCTTCCCGCCTTGAATATGGAGACTAATACTTCGACTTCCCCTGGATCGATCTGGTTGCCGGCGAACATCTTTTCATTCTCATCGAGACAGATGTTGCCGTTGAGCGTCAGAAAACCATCGAAACGGATCCCCTGCAGCGGCAGCTTTTTCATCTCGACGATGTCTCTGCCGGTAGCGACGACGATCTTGATGCCCTTCTTCTGTATCTTGGCGATCGCGTCGATCGCGCTTTGCGGGACTTTTCCGGTCCTGTGGGAAAGCAATGTTCCGTCGATATCGAAAAAGATGACTTTGATGTCTTTCGATGTTCCGCTCGCTCTTTCGATGCGGAACATATCGGTAAAGCCCGTCATGTCAAAAACATCCATCACGTCTTCGTTCACGTTGATGATGGAGAAGGCGCCGGTATTGGAGATCTTCTTCCTGGCAGCCAGGAAGGCTCTTAAGCCGGAAGAGGAGATGTACTCGGTCTCCTGCAGGTCGATGATCAGATTGGGGCTTTCATCGATCGCTTCCATCAGTGCTTTTTCAAACTCTGCCGATGTCAGTGCATCGATCCTGCCGAAGGGGCACATGATCAGGATGTCTTCATACTGTATCTTTTCAATTTTCATAGCATTCACACTCAATAATTCTTCAAGAGATTGTTTCTTGTTTCTTCGGCAAATTCATACTGGGTCATATATTCCCCTTTGAACCTGCGTATCGCCTTCTCGTCGCCGTCGAGATACTTGTAGTAATCGCAATCCACCATGTCCGTATTGACGGAAATACCGTTCTTGGATTTGGAGAAGAGCCCTTCGATATTTGCCTGTTCGAAATCCTTGATCATCTCGGAGATGACCGTTCTTTGTAAGGACTTCAGAGATTCCGTCAGCGGCTTGTCGCCCCAGAGGTTTCCGATGATCATATCGTTGGTGCAGGCGGCACCCTTGCGATCGATCAGATAGGCAAACAGTTCCTTGGATTTGGAACGGTGGAACAGCATCGGCGTATTGCCCACGAAGACTTCGAAATTGCCGAAGCACTGTACGCGGACGGCCGAGGTCTTGATCGGTTCGCCTTTGTAGCGCAGATGTTCGAGAGATTTGCGGACATCGTCTTCATCCACCGGCTTCATCAGATAGCCGCTGGCATAGAGTTCAAAGGCATCCGGCATGTATTCCTGGTAGCCTGTGATGAAGATGATATTGGTCTCCGGTTTGACTTCCTGCATCATCCTGGCCAGTTCGATGCCGTTGATCTTAGGCATCTCCACATCGACATAGACGGCTGTCACTTCCTTTTCCCGGATCACCTTCAGAGCTTTTTCCGGATCGGTGGTACCGATGTGTTCGCCTTCCGGATCGATCTTATCGAGTATCCTCAGCATCATATTCACGACGGACCGGCGGTCATCAACTGTCAATGTTCTCATGAAACAAGCCCTCCCATCACTTTGTTCATAGGCAAGCGTATCGTTGCGATCGCATCCGTCTCGCGGATATCGATCTCATAGGTCCCCTCACAGAAATACTTGAGACGCGACCGTATGTTTTCCGTAGCGATACTGCGGTGTTTCTTCTGTCCTTCCGTCACCGAACGCTTTCCTTCAAAGTTGTTCCAGACGGTGATCACGACCTGGTCGTTCTCCCGTCTTGTCTTGAGTATCACTTTACCTTTCTGCTTCTTGCAGGTAAGTGCTCCGTAGTTGATGGCATTCTCCACTACCGGCTGCAGTGTCAGCGTCGGCATGACGAACTCCTTGATCTCGAGTTCGTACTCCATATCGAAATCCCGATCGGGATCGAGTTTTTCCATCCTCACATATTCCTTGATGAATCCCAGTTCCTTTTCAAACGGGATCATCTCGTTGATCGTCAGATCTTCCATGTTGTGACGCAGATAGACCGCAAAATCACCGATACTGTCCGCTGCCAGCGTCGAATCGGTATAGCAGAGATCCTGTATGGTCATCAGTGAATTGAATATGAAGTGCGGCGAGATCTGTCCCAGTAAGAGGGAAGCCTTGATGTTCTCGTTTTCGATGGATGCCTGTACGTTGCGCTCCGTCTGATCCAGAGCCACCAGGATGAACATGAAAAGACCTGCCAGGACCGTGGAAGCGACCAGGAAATCCAGACCGTAAACGAAGGCCTGAATGATGATGCCGATGAACGGTGAGATCAGATAGGCCCAGAAACCGACGATCTGTTTCTTGGACAGAGAACCCGTATTGTCCAATATCACTTTCATATCCATCAGCAGCATGATACCCGACCATACGAAGGACAAAGGGAAGAGACGGCTTCGATGATAGATGTTGTTTTCATCGATCCGGTAATAGAGTCCCGTGAACTGCGATATAAGCAAGGTGATCACATGTATCGCTAATAAAATATTGAAGATATTTTTGTATTTCCGGATCTTGTCTTCATCCTTGAGCGTGATATCGACCATGTAGTTGGATACGAAATAGGCCATCAAAGCGGAACATAAGAATTCTCCGAAGTTTCCGATATAGACGATCGCGCGGTATTGCGAACCGCGGAAGATCAGTGCCGTCAGATTGGAAAGGATGTAGACCAGATGGCATACGAAAAGGATAATGAAATATCTCTTCACCAGCGAATTGATACGGGAAGCGATGATCGATGCCAGCAGACCGACCAGGGAGACCGCAGCTCCGAAACAGTCGATCGCGACATTCAGCATGAACTGCAGATATGTCATATCTCTTTACTTTTATTTTATAAGATTTTTCTGACACCTGAAGGCAAACTCAACCGGCCTTCAAAAAAATCAGATGCGGCAGCAAAAGGCACAAAGCCTGATACCCGTTTTGACGGATCTAAGAAAAAACGATCCTCAGCGGATCGTCTTAGTCATCGTCAGAATGTTATAACCGTTCTCCCGTTTATAAGAACAGGAATCTGTGGACTTCTTGATCATGAAGATGCCCAGACCCCCGATCTGCCTGTCTTCTGCCGAAGCGGTGATATCCGGATCCTTATTGGCCAAAGGATCGAATTCCATACCCTGGTCCTTCAGCGTGATAAAGACCTGGTCACCTTCAAAGGACAGAGAGACCCAGGCTTTTCCCTGCGGCATGTTTTCATAGGCGTAGTGCGCCACATTGACGAACGCTTCTTCCAGCGCCAGAGATAAAGCCATCATCTGTTTGGGCCCGGCATCGTGTCTTTCCAGTTCTTCCTCAAGAAACGCCAGGACTTCCGGAAGGCACGTATCATCTGCCTCAAACTCTCTTTCAATCAAACAGGCTTTTTCTGGATCGGTAATTCTGTTTTCCATTGCCTGTGTCATGATTCAGTCTTTTTCGATCGTCAGTATCTGTGTGAAACCGGTCATGGAAAGGACTTCCATGATCTCATCGTTGACATTGCGAAGGATCATCTCACCCTTGTTCATCATGCTTTTCTGTGCATTCAGGAATACACGAAGGCCGGCAGAAGAGACATACTCCAATGTTTTCAGATCGAGCACGAGCTTTTCGACATCTGCCGGGACTTCCTTGAGAGCTTCTTCCAGCTGCGGAGAAGTCAGGGTATCCAGACGTCCCGTCAGTTCGATCGTGCAGGTTTTATCGTTTAAGATCTTATTGATTTCCATGATGTGATCCTCCTTGTTACATGTTGGATTGCAAATCTATCTCTATTATAGAGTATTTTGCCATACAGTTGCCAACCACTCTTTCAAGTATGTTTTCCTATGTATTTCACTCCGCCTTTCTGTGCTAAGATTGAGTTGGAACCTTATATGGACCTGATATTTCTGTTTTATACGATCATCAAGATGATCGTCTATCCCCGAGAACTGGCAGCCCCGATCATCATCTTTTCTGTCATCCTTTTGGGCATGGAACTTTACGGTCTTTACCTGATCTTCAAAAAAGCTGGAAGAAAGCCTTACAAAGCCTTCATTCCTCTGTATAACATCTGCGAAGTCTATGAGCTCAGCTGGGAAAGAAAGCATGCCTATGTCTATCTGATCTTTGCCATATTATCGGCATTCCTCGGCTTCACGAAAGGAAGGATCATGGAAGATGCACTGCGCGGTGTCTTCGCCGTATTGAGCTTCATTACAGCCTATGCCTATCACTTCTTCATGAAGCTCAAATTTGCCAGAAGCTTTGGCTGCGATACCTACATGACGTATGGCCTCATCTTCATGGAAGCAGTCTTCTTCTTCATCATCGGGAAACAGTCAAACACCTATCTTGGCCCTTGCGTAAGCGATACGAAGATCTCTTTGCGCAAACCGAAACTCAGCGGTACCCAGAAGGCAAAACGCAGCTATATGATCACCCTCTACCGCAGACGAAGCGTCGTCGCTCTGATCGCCGGCGTCTTAGTGGTCTACCTCAATTTCCGGGCGATCTCGCAAGGTCTTATCGAGCAGTATATCTTCCGTCAGGATGACGCATCCTACGGTTTCTTAAATTACTTCACAGTCAACTCAGCTCTCTTATCTTCCTTAGGTGCCGCCTTCATGATCCCCTACGCCATCGAAGGCATACGCAAGAAGCGTTTCGTACTTCCGAAATGGGTCACATTGTTCCAATATGCGGGAGCCTGCTGTACGAGCGTGACCATGGTCTTTGCCTGCACCTTCATCTGCATCTCCTCCGGTCCGGAGGTCGCCTTCGGCGGTCCGAACTTCTGGATGCATGTGGTGTGTCCGATCTTCTCGCTGCTTCTGCTGTTCTCGGTCGAGATCGACCGCACACTGGAAGTTTCCGATTCTCTGATCGGCATGGCGCCGTTCTTCATCTATTCTTTGTTCTATCTCTACAATGCCATCCTGCTTGGCGATGAGCTTGGCGGCTGGCGTGACTTCTATAAATTTACCGACTGGATCCCGGGGACCTTCTCGCTTCCGATGGTCTTCGTCTTCGCCTTTGCGATCACAAATCTGATCCGTCTCTTATACAACCGTGTATCCAAAGCCAGAAGCAGAGCCTTCATCGATTCCCTTGGCGATATCTCCGAGATCGAGATCAACATCGAGATCTATGGTCTTGGAAGATACAATGGCGAAAAGATGGACCTCATCGATATGAGTATGCCTCTGGACATCTTCTACATGTTACATGAAAGATTCGACGTTGAAGTCGACAAACTCTCCGCCATCTACAACAGAGGCATGATGGACGGTATCAAGGAAAGAAGGGAATACAAGAACCGTCTGTTCATGCAGGTGTCCGACCTCATCGGCCATCCCGTCCTTTCAGAAAACAAATGATGCCCGCAGGCATCATTTTCATTTCTTCAGATTTCCTTTTTCGATATGTTTCTGTAAGATCTGATCGGTCACTTCAAACAGTTTCCTTGAACCGAGCGCCGTCTTGTTCTGTCTGCCATAAACGGTCGTTGCGGAAACATCATGTTCCTTCCAGTCCCCGCCCTCATTGGAATCATTCAGCAGCAGAGGCTGCAGGTTGTCCATCGAGTGGGCGAATTTGGATTCCATCGTCTCATAGTCTTCAAATTCATCGAATAAAGCGATGAGCTCTTTCTTCTGATCCTCAGGCAAGAGAGAAAAGATCCTCTCCTTTGCCTTGTCTTCCCTTTCCTTCTGCGTTTTCAGACCTTCCGCATCATAGGCGTAGGTGTCCCCGGCATCGATCTCGACGATGTCATGGATCAGACACATCAGCATCACCTTTGCGATATCGACCTTCTCATTGGCATATTCCCTCAGCAGATACGCCATGATCGCCATATGCCAGGCATGTTCGGCATCGTTCTCATTCCTGCCGTTTCCGGAAAGATGGGTCTGACGGAAGATGTTTTTCTCCTTGTCGATCTCCAGGGCAAATGCCAGCTGCTTTCTTAAACGCTCATCCATGTCTTTTCTCCTTTTTTCGATCGCTTCCCGAATGAATCCTTCCTTGCCCGCCGTATAAGACGCACGGTCTTTCGGATACCTTTGACAAAGCTCTTCTTTGAGCTTCTCATATCTTCTTTTTCCTTCTTCATCCTTTTCAAGAAAGTCTTTGAAGATCAGATAGTCTTCCCACTTCTTCGATCCGTAAAGCACGGCATGGATGTGATGGGTCCTGGTGTCCTTTTCAAGATCGCCCATCACCAGAAGAAGTTCATCTTCAATTCTGCTTTCTCTTAAGAAGATGCCGTTTTCTTTCAATTCGTTTTCTTTTTCAAGGATGTCTTCATACTTCTTCACACCGACCAGGATGTCGATGATCGGCTTGGCCTTCAAACAAGGGATGGCGGTCGAACCGACATGTTCGATGCCAAGTATCTTATCGCCAAGGACCCTTTTCAATAAAGCGGCAGTATCTTTCGCATCGTCTTCCCATTCCTTCTGGTGGTCCTCCAGTATGACGGTGCCCCGTTTGAGTCCTTTGATCATCAGTTTCTGTTTTTCTTATCGATGAGTATCGATTCGTTTTTCGATGTATCGAAGAAGCGGTAGTCCGCTCTTCCGCCGTTGATGTCGATCTTGTCTTTCAGTGTCTTGGACATGAAGACATAGCGGAAGACATCATCGATACTTTTGCCTTTGACGTCCTTGGCTTTCATGAAACCGGAGGCCATGCATTTGGGGAAATCGTCGGTATTGTAAAACAAAGAGACGGCACACTTGCGGCTGTTGAGGATATCCGAGATATCTTTCAGCAAGACATAGACGTCTTCCTCATATTCCGGGATGTAGGTCTCAAAGGTCCCCGCAAAAAACAAGGCGTACTTTCCTTCGAAATATTCGATGAAAAGGGAATCCTCTTCGTTTCCCGTCTCATTGACCACTTCGATCGCATATCCGTCTTTTTTCAGATATTCAAATTCTTTTTCATCTCCGTGATGGATGACATATCTTCTCTCTTCGATCTCTTCCAGGATCTTCTCATAGATATCCATGCGCTTCCTCCTTCTTAAATCATATCTGACCGCTTCTGATCAGTCTATCTTTCTTTGTTTCTTATCCCCAGGATCATGATGAAGGCACCGATGATCCCGATGGCAAGTGCGATACATAAAGTCGTAACAACGGAAAGATGGTCATAGAAAAGTCCGCCGATCAGGCTTGCCAGCATACCTCCAAAGGTCGTCGTCGTAAAGGCGATGCTTTGTGCTGATCTTTGCATCCCGGTCGATCCAGTCGGCCAGCGCAAGCGCCAGGATCGCACCCGACAGATTGCCCAGCGCCAGTATGATACCTAACAGCGAGTTGGAACAGCCGATCGACTGCAGGTAGATCGAAGCAAAACTCACGCTGATGCAAAAGCTCATCCAGAAGCCGGCCTGCACGAGCGAAAAGCAAACTACAGGACCATTATCCTTTTTCTTTATCAAAGTCTGTGTCATTTATCTTCTTTCTTGTTATTTCTATGTGCTAATTATAGTGAAGATATCTTCCGATAACAAGTGAGAAAAAGAAACGGACAACATCCGTTTCTCTGAAATATTTTTATGATCAGTCCTGATCTTTCACATCGATATAGACCCCGATCGCCATGATCGATAAAGCGATCCAGAACAGTTTTCCCGGCATCTGATGAAAGATCAGCAACGACAGGAATGCACCGATGAACGGGGATACGGCATAGTAGGCACTCGTCCTGGCAGCTCCGATCCTGCTTTGAGCGATGACATAGAAATAGACGCTCATGCCGATGGAAAGAAAACCCAGGATCATGACTGTGATGCAGCTTGTGATCAAACCAAACGATTCGTGAAGAAACAATGACAGAAGAAGCGATGCGCACCCCGATCCCAGTCCCTTGATCATCACGATCTGACGGGTATCCTTATCCGAAAGAGAACTGGTGCAGTTGTTTTCAAAACCCCAGCAGACGCACGCAAGAAGGACGAACAGCGATCCGGAAGAAAAGCGAAGGGCATTTTCCGAATCCAGCGACAGCAGCATGCACGACAATGTGATCAAAGAGATCGAAACGATCAGCTTTCTTTTCGCCTTCTCGTGAAACAGGAACACGGCGATCAGAGCCGTTGCGACGATCTCAAAATTGTTGAGCAGCGATACGCTTTCCGGATTTGAGGAAGACAGACCGATCAGCAGAAAGATCGGCGCAAGCATATCCAGCAGTATCATCGCCAGTATGTATTTCAGATCTTCTTTTGAAACGGAAGGCCTTGAGACCTTCACACCGTTTTTCTGCTGGATGATATAGATGAGTGACATGCCGATCCCGGCACCCAGATACAGAAGCCCGGCTTCCGCCATAGGACCTACATCTGTCTGCATCAGCTTGGCGATCGGCGTCATCAGCGAATACAGGACAGCAGCCAGTATGGCATGCAGGATCGATTTGATCTTTTGTTTCCTCTCTCCGTTATTTTCAAACATAGTGTTCATTATCTTACTGTCTATAATATATACTTCAAAACAGACAGATGCCATGATCACTTCTGCATTTCTGTACGTTAGCGAACAGATCACAGGAAATGTGCGGAAAAAAGAACTATGGATCGAAGGATCCTAAAGACAAGGACCGGCATCTTACTTTGAAAGCGTGACGGACCAAAGAATACTTCCGATAAAAAATCCAAACGAAAAAACCTTTGAGCCATCATTGCAGTTCAAAGGTCTTTATCATCATCCGTCTTTTATAAAGGACTCTTATCCGTCTGTCAAAGCAAGGAGACCATCTCTTTGATCTTGTTCATGACATCCTCGTCATGATTGGTAAAGATGCCCATTCCTTCCAGTTTCAGATAGCCCAGGAAATCTCCGTCATACGAAAACTCAGCGCCGGTATACATATCGGGATCTCCGGAGCTGAGGAACATGGCGACCTTCTTCAGCGTCTCCGGTGCTTTCGGATACAGGGCTGCATAGAAGCGGTCGATCACACATTTTAACTGCCCGGATATCCCGTGATAATAGATCGGTGCGGCAAGTACCAGCATTCCCGCTTCGCTCAGTTTCGCATAGATCTTCTGCATGTCGTCTTTCTGCACACACTGCCCGTTTCCTTTTCCATGGCAATACTCACAGGCAAGACAGCCCCGGATGTTCATATTGCAGACATTGATGACATCCACCTGATGTCCGTGTTCCTGCGCTTCCTTTTCAAAAACGTTTACCATTTTGGCCGTCTCACCGTTTGGTCGCGGACTGCCGTTCAATACCAGGATCTTCATGTTCACATCTCCTCTTTCGTATTTGTCATTACGTATATCTTGTATCTTAAGCCTATCTCTTCTTCGGCTCGCTGAGTTCAGGATACATCATTTCAAGCAGTTTTTTAAGAAATGCCTTGTCTTCGACATTTTCAACCGCCAGCATCCCCTTTGCGCCGTCATAAGGTGCCTGCATCTGCGCATCCGGCATCATTTCCATTGCCGCCTTAACGGGCTTCACAAGAAAGCGGTCGTCATAAATGCCCCCGATCACCTTGTCACGATAATAGAGTATGTATTCTCCCATCATCGACCTGAAACCGATCTCATCAAGATCCGATAACTGTTCAAGGATGAAGTTCAGGTACTCTTTCGTCGATGCCACTTGAACCTCCTATCCGTTCACAAGCTTCAGGAACTTTTTATCGTTCATCTGCTCGTTCGTGATGTATTCTCCATCAAAGAACAGCGCATAATTCGTGACCGGAGTCGGCGCATTTTGTGCTTCTTCTTTGCTTGTGATATGGATCGCATGGAAGGGTATGCCGTTTTCTTTCGCTGTTTCTTCCAGGATCGGAACATATTTGCCATTGAACGGACACTGGCTTGTGTAGTATAGCACATAGCCTTTTTCTTCGATGTGGGGATGTTTTGCGCATTGCCTGAAACATGGTCTCTGTGCATCCGATACAAACGGCAGGTACCACAGCTGTATGCCGTTGTCCGCTTCATCACAGACAGTAAATCCTTTATAGTTCAAAAACTTCGGATCGGCAAGGAAGGGCTTCTTTTTCGCTGCCGCTAAAATGCACAGACCCTTCTTCCTTTTCTCTTTGCTGTCGGCGATGCAGGCATTCAATAAGTCGTTTGAATAGCCATGCCCCTTGAAGGAACCTGACACCCACAGACAGTCGATGTACATATACTCGTCCGCATCGATCGGTACCCATGCATTTTCCGCCGGGATATATTCGATGAAGCACTTGCCTCTTTCTGTGCTTTTCAGGAAAACGAGTCCTTCATCGAATCTGTCGGCAAGCCACGCTTTTTTTGATGATACCTGAACATCATTGTTGTTGGAAATGGCACAGCAGATGTGTTCCTTTTCCAGATTTTCTTTTGTAACTGCGATATACTCCATAGGATCAGTCCTCCTTCTTTTTTATCGGATGACGTATGACCGTCTTTAACTTGTCCGGCGCTGTCTTTCTGGCATCGTTCAGATAGATCTCATGATGCATGCGCTCATCGCTGATATCCAGCTCATAGCCTTCCTGTTTCATGAGCTCATGCATCTTCCCTACCGTATCGGGCTCATCGTCATAGGATCCGATATGCATGCACTGAACGCAAAGCCCTTCATCATAAGTAAAGAATCTGACCTTCGAAAAATCCTGTTTCTTCTTTGCCGCAGCTTCTCTGATCGCCCAGTCAAGATCTTGTTTCGTCACAAAATCCGGCAGACGGATCACAGAGATCCACTCAAAAGAATCCTTATTCCCATAATCGACACCGGTCACTCCATCCTGCCACCAGAATCCTTCCAAAGGCGGTACCACATAATCAAAATAACCATCGATCCTATGATCGCTTTTCTTACTCATCTTGATCGTATAGGCAATGCCATACAGAAGGCCTATCGCTTTCTTGTATTCGCCGTCTTCCTTATTCGGATCGCCACTTCCGCGTACCGCAATGAAATTCATCTTCGGAACGTTCACGATCGAAGGCGTATTCTTCGGCATATAGAACTCTTTGTATTCTTTCTTGAAATCAAACGCCATCAGTCTCATCCTCCTTGTAGATCTTTAGTGTTTCCTCGGCGTTCTTCCGCAGGATATCCCGCGCTTCTTCCGGTTCCAGTACTTCGGCTTTTGCCCCGAAGGTCATGAGCCATGTCACGAGATTTTCCATGTCCGTATAGTCCGCCGTAAAAAGAAGTCTTCCGTCCTTCGTTTCTGTAAAACAATGCGGTCCGAATTCTTCGATCAGCCGCCATTTCATATCATTTGAAAACAGTGCCTTCACTCTGATCCCGCCCGGGAAGATCTTTTCCGCAGACAGATCCGGCATCGGCGCATTGCGGCAGAGAAACGTATCACTTGTTTCTTTGACTTCATCCATGCGGTTCAGCTTGAACAGCCTGTAATCCTTTCGGTCCGTGCACCAGCCCCAGAGATACCAGCTTGACCAGCGGAAGACCAGAAAATATGGTTCGGCAGTGCGCTTGCTTTCCCCTGAAGGAGAATAATATCGGAAAGACACCATATGTCTGTCTTCGATCGCATCCTGTATCGTTTCGATCTTCGGTGTCAATGAATCCCGATACCACGAAGACAAGTCGATCAAAACGGAATCCCTGCCGCTGATGAATTTCGAGGATCCTGCCCGGATCTTCTCCATCAGTGTGCTGTAGTAGCTGCTTTTGCTGACACTGTCGAGACTTCGCAATCCCGCTAAGATCATCTGCATGTCCTTTGATGTCAGGATCGTCCTGTCCATCCGGTACCCGTCCATGATGCTGATGCCGCCGCCGATGCCCTGCACCGTACGGATCGGAATACCGGCCTTGCAAAGATCTTCGATGTCACGGCTGATCGTCCTGCGGGATACTTCAAACTTTTCTGCAAGCTCGGGAGCCGTCGTCTTTTCTTCCTGCAGAAGGATCGATAATATTCCTATCAGTCTGTCTATCTTCATCGTTTCATACTCCATCTTCATCATAACAGGCAGAACATGACATCTGTATGTCATGTTTCATTCATTTTCCATTCTTTTCATATAAAAAGAAAACCTGCGGAACTTCTCACATCGCGCTCCCGCAGGCATTTTCACATTATCAGGCATTCAGCTCTTACTGTTCACGCAGATGAAACTTGTCTTCAATATAGAAATCATCAAAGCTGCTTTTCAGCCACCAGCTTCACCCAGCCATTGACATCAGCTTCCGAAATGATCTTAAAACCGTTTTTCTTCCAGAAATGAGTTGATTGCGGATTTCCTTTATCTATGCCCAGCCGAACTGCCGTTTTTCCGATCGACCTCAAATGATCTGTAACTTCTTCGATTATTGCTGTTCCTATCTGTTTTCCCTGATATATCGGATTCAACATAAAGAATCCGATATACGCAATATCTGCATCTGGATATCCGTCGATCAGATCCATGACTGCCACTAACGTTTTATCTTCGAAGAACCCTACATAGTACTTATCAGACATTGAGATATTCGGCGGCGTAATATGCAGATCATTAAGGACCTGTTCCATAGTGGGTTGTGCTTCACAGTATCGATAAAACTGTGCATTGCCAAAACATAGATCCAAAATGCTTTCAGCGTCCGAATCTTTCAGTTTGCGTACTTCATATTTTTTGCTGAGTTCCAGAACATTTATCATTGGATTTACTCACATGATCCGGATCTGATCAGATCATTCATACTATTTCAAACAGCAGTATCTTTCAGCTCATACGGTACGGAAATGAAATCTTTCTTTTGGCGGTACAGGCAAATCGATAATGCTGAAATGCTTATCAAGAAGCAGAAGCGTTTCGTTGCCTATGACATGATCGACAGTGCTCATTTCCCGTACTTCTCATAGCACCACCTGGCGATCTTTTTGATCAGTTTTACAGGCAATGGCCTTTCATACGGCAGACGGATCGTCCCCTTGCTTACATCAAATCCTGTCAGTTCATCTTTGAATACAGCTGTTGCCTCATCACCCGGATAGAGACCGACATGCTTCTTGAAGGCCGCAAAATGAATGATATTCCTGCCTTTCCAATATGTAGGCATCGACCAGGATATCCGTTCTTCCGCTTCCGGAAGTGCTGCTCTTAAGATCTCCCGGAGTTCTTTCAGCCGCAGCTGCACCTGAGCGTCCTGCGAAGAAATGTAGTCATCGATATTCTGCGGTTTCACGCAGTAATGATCCTGATTTCTATTTTTGAATTCTCTTCCGCATTTCGGGCATTTCCATACCGATCCGTTTCCTTCGGCACCGCTGAGAGACTGTTCCCGGATAATGACATGTATTTTGTCTCCGTCCGATTTATTAAGTGCACTGCGTATGCGTTTTAATACACCGATGATGTAGCAGATACTGCCATCAGGATCCCTGACGCCCATATTAACGATACTTCCGTCATAAGATATCCCATCAAATTCAGCGTGGACCTTTACTCTTCCTTTCCCGAATTCCTTTTTGAGATCCCATGGGAAGATCACATAAGCGCCGCCACTGTCCGGATCCTCATGAAGGATCGCATCAAATTCATACTTTTTTGTTCCACTCATCTCAGAATGCTCTCCATCGGTTTGCCCTTGGCAAGTTCATCCACCAGCTTATCAAGCTGCCGTATCTTCTTCATCAGAGGATCTTCGATCGTCTCTACCTGAACCCCGCATATCTTTCCGGTGATGAGAGATGCACGAGGATTATAGGCAGGTGCATCGCAGAAGAAACTTCCATATGTCATATCCGAATCCATTGCAGCAGCGATCTGCTGTGCCGAGTATCCTGTAAGCCAGGAAGTCACCTCATCGACTTCTTCTCTTGTCCTTCCTTTACGTTCAGCCTTGTGGATCAAAGCCGAATAGACCTTTTGAAAACACATATCAAATACCGATTGTCGTGCCATACTATCACCTCAAAACATGAATTTGTCTGTCTTATTTCAGCTGTTTCAGATGCTGCTCATTCTTCAGTTCATTCAGCATCGGTATAAAGCCTTTCTATTGGCGGTAACATATCAGCCGATTCTGTCTTCTGTCCCTTATCGGGAACAAGTCGAAAAGCCGAAAGCTGAATGAGATACAATTTTGATGCAGCAAATGATATCAGCCAAGCAGTATGTGTTTTATTGCAGCCAGAAGGAGAAGATGTCCGGGGTAGAAGAGATAAAACAGCCATTTCAGTCCCTTTCCTTTCTTCCCGTTATACATGGCAAGAGGAATAAAACTGAATCCTGTTGCACAGTAGTAGCCGATCGTTCTCGTGATGGAAAGAAATGCCACTCCAATGCCTGCCCGGATCAGCGGATGCTTTTTCCGGAAAACATAAAACAGGAAAACCGCTATCACCGCAAAGAAAGTGTAGTCCGTACGCAGCAGAAACGACAAAATAGAAATTGCCGCAACTGCGAGCACTCCCAACACTGTTTTCCCGCCATGTTTTCTTTCGGAGCCTTCTTCACCTATAATTCGATCATATACCATCAGTGCTGCGACAGCGAGAAAAAATGAAAGCATGATATTCTGATGCGAGAACCCTATTTTTCCTTCAAATGCCAGATCAAACGGGATCTCACTGATCAGGGCAAAAATACCGATGCGATAGAGATACCTTATCTTATCCCTGGTATGCGTATATCCTTCTGCAATGCAAAAGGAGAAAATGGGCATAGCCAGCCTTCCGATCATTCTAAGCCACATTGCATCAGGGAAAAACATGTCGCCTGCATGATCAAAAACCATGCTGATCATAGCTATTATTTTCAATGTCGTCCCATCCAGTATCTGATATTTTTTTATGTTATTCATCTGCTCCCCCATTTGAACAGTATCATAAAAAGTGAAAGGTCTGTATACGTCTATCCGGCACAGCCCACACAGCTTTTCTTCTTCCCGGAACGATTTATATTCTATATGGTCAGATTCTGTCAGTACCAGATCTCTTGCATATTAGTCACGCCGGCCTTTTCACCTAACGCTTCCTGCGTCATGTTCTTCTGTTTCCGTTGTTCAGCTATAAACCTGCCGATTTTGTATTGTGTGCACCTCCGTATCTGATGTCATCAAACCATCATAGATAAAGTGCTTTGTATTCCCCGCAGATGGCGAATCCGGGCTGAACGAGTGATATTTGCTTCAATCGACTTTTTCTTTACCAGTTCTCATATCGTTCATGTCTGTCCAGCGCCTGAATTTTCTGCATGTCTTCTTTCGACAGTTCAAAGTCAAAAACATCGAAATTCTCCGCTATATGCTTCGTATCAGAGGAACCGGGGATCACGATAAAGCCTGCCTGCAGATGCCACCGCAGGATGATCTGTGCGGATGTTTTATTGTATTTTGCCGCAAGCTCCAGGATCACATCGTTATTGAAATGATCGGATGTGTGCCCTCGTCCGCCAAACGGATACCATGATTCGATCACGATGCCGTACTGACTTACATAATCCTGCAGTTCTGTGTTCTGGTAATACAAATGATTCTCGTTCTGTATGATTGCCGGTGTGATGGTCGCAAATGAGAGCACCTCATCCACCTGTTCTTTTGTATAGTAGTTGGAGATCCCTATTGACCGGAGCTTACCGTCTTTCACGGCCTCTTCCATAGCCTTGTAGACACCTTTGTCATCTGCACCGGGCTGATGGATCAGCAAAAGATCGATATATTCAACATCAAGATCTGCAAGGGCATCATCGATAATGCCTCTGGCACGTTCATAGTTTCCGCCGTAGATCTTACTGGTGATAAAAACATCCTCGCGTGAAACGATGCCGCCGTCGATCGCTTTTTTGATCCCCTTACCGACACCTACTTCATTGCCGTAATACCTTGCTGTATCGATCAGACGCATGCCTGACTTGAGCGCATGATAAACGCTGTTTTCGGCAGCGTCATCATTTAATGTCCACGTGCCAAGTCCGATGATCGGCATTTCATATCCACTGTTTAACATTACGGTCTTCCTTTCAAAGTCGAACTGACTGCTTTGCGTTTCGTCTTCTTCTGCCCTTGTATCAGTGCTCATTCCATCTTCAGGACTCTTCTGCTGTGATGTGCCGCAGGCAGATATTCCAAGCAGCAGCAACACAATCATCAGAAGGCAAGCCGATCTTTTCATACCGTCTTCCCTGCTATACGTTTCAAAAGGAAGGCCATGTTTTTCCCAAGATTTCGCATGTTGTTTATTCCTTCTTCGTCTTTCAGCACATCACCGGGCATCTGACCGTAAGCCATATTCCAATATGTTGAACCGACCACTATCATCTCGTGGTTCAGGAAGAAATGGTTCATGGCATCTATTGCCTGCAGAGAACCGGCTCGTCTTACAGCCGCTACAGAAGCTCCTGCTTTATAAGTCATCAGTCCTGCATTCATATCGCATACGACCGCTGAGCGCTCCAGCAGCGCCTGCATGTTGGCTGAAATATTCGCAGAGTAGACCGGTGAACCAAGCAGGATGCCATCGGCTTTTTTCATCTTATCGAAGATCTCCGTAAATCGATCCTTCTTATGCACACAGTTTCCCCTGCCGCCGCAAGCCCAGCATGCTTTGCATGGTTCGATCACCTCTCCGGCAAGATCAATCACTTCCGTTTCAATATCTTCCTTTTCAAGTTGCTCAAAGACTGTCCGTATAAGAATATCAGTATTCCCATCTTTTCGAGCACTTCCGTTTATCGCTAATACCTTCATGAATTTTCCCATTCCTCATGCTTTGCCGCCGATGATGACAGCAGGTATGACCCTGCCGCAAAAAACATCTGTATCACTGACTCGACTCTATGATATACGACTCGGCAGCTCAACTCTCGCATATTTTGTGACAGTTAATGGTTCAAGCTTTTTCCTTCTCATCAATCCAGACCGAAAGCCTTTTCTACCATTTCCAGTGTTTGCTCAATGCTTCGGCTTTCATCCCTGATAATCACATGAAACCCAGAGTGTAGGCAGTGGTCATAGTTTTCCTGCGAATTGATCAGCATGAGCCCTTTCCGATAATTCTCCAGTGCCTTCTCTGGATCGGGTTCATCCATTATCAGCCGATATAAGAACTGTTTTTCCCGATCTGGCCTTTCAAAAAAACGCCGCACAGATATTTGAGGATCCGCCAGCATGACCAGCACATGATCTTCTGGAGCAATACTTTTCAGTGTCTCTATCGAAATATTTGTATCAACAAATACTGGTCTGCCCTGGTCTTTAAGGCCATCCAGAAGCCTGAGTTCCAGTATCTCACACTCGCGAGACACGCCGTCCATCCATGCCTTGTATTCCTCTGGGGTCCTTCTAATGAAGTCATGCCAGTCCTCCAGATCACGGGTATAAGTCAGAAAAGGAAACTCTGTACTGTCAAGCCCTGGCAACAGCTGGTCATGATAGTTCTCTTCACACAGGATACCGTTATATTTCTCTGCAAGCAGTTTTACCATGGTTGATTTGCCTGCATAGGCCGTACCAGTAATAAAATACGCGTTGTCAAATCTCATGTCTTACTCCACATTCTTCGGCTCATACGGCACGGAAATAAAGTCTTTCTTTTGGTG